>NZ_JBODOE010000003.1:0-98690 GCF_051913165.1 Pseudomonas sp. SM4
TGTGAGAGTAGGTCATCGTCAAGATTAAATTCCGAAACCCCAATTGCGAAAGCAGTTGGGGTTTTGTTTTGCCCGCAAGAAAAGTTTTTCAACTGCGATCAGCGAACAAATTTGCACAGTTATTTTCAAACCAGAACACTAGAATAGCCCCACCTTATTCGGAGCCAGAGCCTTTATGTCAGAGTCGGTTGACGCCCCAGGGCTGTCAGATTTACCGCTGGAAGACTTGGTGGCCTGTCACGAGTGCGACCTGCTGATGCGCAAGCCAACGCTTGCCCACGGCGAGAAAGCCCTCTGCCCGCGCTGCGGTTACGAACTGTACGCTCACCGTCATAACGTGGTGCAGCGCAGCCTTGCCTTGGTGATTGCAGCGTTATTGTTGTACATCCCGGCAAACTTTTTGCCCATCATGCAGCTCAATATCCTCGGACAGTCTTCGCAGGATACGGTCTGGAGCGGCGTTCTCGGCCTGTTCAACACCGACATGCAGGGCGTTTCGATTGTCGTATTCCTGTGCAGCATGGCCATACCGCTGCTCAAGTTGCTGTGTCAGCTGTTCGTTTTACTGACGATTCGTTTCAACTTCGGCCGTAGCTACGGTCTGCTGCTCTATCGCATTTACCACCACCTCAAAGACTGGGGAATGCTCGAGGTTTACCTCATGGGCGTACTGGTGGCGATCGTCAAACTGGCGGACATGGCGGCGATTACTGTAGGCCTCGGGCTGGCGTGTTTTATCGGACTGTTGTTGGTACAGGTCTGGCTGGAAGTGGTGATGTCACCGCATCAGATCTGGCAGGCGTTATCAGGAGAAGACGCGCATGCGGGCGATTGATGCGGGCATTCTGGTCTGTACCGAATGTCATGAGTTAAACAGGCGGGAAGCGGACACCGACGAGCAAACCTGTACCCGCTGCGGTGCCTTGGTTCACGCTCGCCGGCCGAACAGCCTGACCCGCACCTGGGCGCTGCTGATCACGGCCGCGATCATCTATATTCCGGCCAATGTTCTGCCGATCATGACTGTCAGTTCTTTGGGGCAGGGTGATCCGAGCACCATCATGTCCGGGGTGATCCAGTTGGTGCAGCACGGCATGATTCCGATTGCCGCGGTAGTCTTTATCGCCAGTATTCTGGTGCCGACCTTCAAACTGGTCGGCATCGCGCTGCTGCTGTTTTCGGTGCAACGACGCCAGCCGTTGTCGGCGCGTCAGCGCATCTGGATGTACCGCTTCATCGAGTTCATCGGTCGCTGGTCGATGCTCGATATTTTTGTGATCGCCATTCTCGTGGCGGTCGTCAACTTCGGCCGGCTAGCCAGTGTCGAAGCCAATCTTGGCGCCATCGCCTTCGCCAGTGTGGTGATTCTGACGATGCTCGCCGCAGTAACTTTCGATCCCCGACTGATTTGGGATAACACGGAGTCGGACGACGACCATGACTGATTTGCCCGTAGCGAAAACCCGACCGGCCTCGAACTGGTCTGCCATTTGGGTACTGCCTCTGATCGCGCTGATCATCGGTGGCTGGCTCGGCTGGCGTGCCTATTCCGAAACCGGTATCGAGATCCAGGTCCGCTTCGAGAGTGGCGAAGGCATCCAGGCCAACAAGACCGAAGTCATGTACAAAGGCATGTCGGTCGGCAAGGTCAAGACGCTCAAGCTCGATGACGAGGGCAACTCCAAAGGCGTGATCGCCACCGTGGAGATGAACAAGGACGTCGAGCAATACCTCAAGACCAGCACGCGCTTCTGGCTGGTCAAACCGAGCGTGACTCTGGCCGGTATCACCGGACTGGAAACCCTGGTTTCGGGTAACTACGTCGCCATCAGTCCTGGTGAAGGCGAGCCGACTCGCAAGTTCAAGGCGCTTTCCGAAGAGCCGCCGCTGTCCGACGCCAAGCCTGGCCTGCACCTGACCATCAAGGCTGATCGACTCGGTTCACTGAGCCGCGGCAGCCCGGTGTTCTACAAACAGATCAAGGTCGGCCAGGTCAAAAGTTACCTGCTCTCGGAAGACCAAAGCACCGTTGAACTGAAAGTCTTCATCGAACCGACCTACGCCAAACTGGTGCGCAAACACACGCGTTTCTGGAACGCCAGCGGCATCAGCATCGACGCCAACCTGTCCGGGGTAAAAGTGCGCAGCGAGTCGCTCGCCAGCATCGTCGCCGGTGGTATCGCCTTCGCCACGCCGGAAAACCGCAAGGACAGTCCGCCGACCGATCCAAGCCTGCCGTTCCGTCTCTACGAGGATTTCGACGCCGCTGCTGCCGGGATTCGCGTGAAGGTCAAACTCAGCGACTTCGAAGGCCTGCAGGCTGGCCGCACGCCGGTGATGTACAAAGGCATTCAGGTCGGCAACCTGAAAGCCTTGAAGGTCGATCCGGATCTGAACAGCGCCACCGCCGAACTGACGCTTGATCCTTTGGCCGAAGATTATCTGGTCGACGGCACGCAGTTCTGGGTGGTCAAACCGTCGATTTCCCTGGCGGGTATCACTGGGCTGGAAGCTCTGGTGAAGGGTAACTACATCGCCGTACGCCCGGGTGACAAAGGCGCTGCACCGAAACGCGAGTTTGAAGCACGGCCGAAAGCGCCGCCACTGGATCTGCGCTCGCCGGGCCTGCACTTGGTGTTGTTCACCGATACCCTTGGCTCGATCGATGTCGGCAGCCCGATCCTGTACAAGCAGGTCAAGGTCGGTTCGGTTCAGAGTTATCAGTTCTCCAAGACGCGCAAGCAGATCATCGTCGGCGTGCACATCGAGAAGGAATACGAAAACCTGGTCAACGCCTCGACGCGTTTCTGGAACGTCAGCGGTGTCACCCTCACTGGTGGTCTGACTGGCGGTATTCAAGTAAAAAGTGAGTCGCTGCAAACCCTGATGGCCGGCGGTATCGCCTTCGAAACGCCGCAAGCCAAGGCGCCGCTGCAGAAGCGCATCCCGCGTTTCCGTCTGTTCGCCAATCATGACGATGCCAGCAAAAAAGGCAGCGTAGTGACGATCAAAGTCGATCGCGCCGACGGTCTCAGCAGTGGCACGCCGGTTCGCTTCAAAGGACTGGACGTCGGCAAGATTGAAAGCGTCGATCTGACTGATGACCTGCAGTCGGTCATCCTCACGGCGCGCATCACTGAAGTGCCAGAAAAGATCGCGCGAGTTGGTAGTCAGTTCTGGGTGGTCAAGCCTGAGCTCGGCCTGATCAAGACCGAGAATCTGGAAACCCTGGTGACCGGCAAGTACATCGAAGTGCAACCGGCGGCGAAGAATCTTGGCCCACAGAAGAACTTTGTCGCGCTGGCCAATGCGCCGGAAGTGACCAAGCAGGAAGCAGGGTTGAGTCTGGTACTGAGCGCTGCCCGTCGTGGTTCGCTGAAACCGGGTGTGCCAGTGACTTACCGTGAAATCACTGTGGGTAAAGTGACGGGGTATGAACTGGGACAGACCGCAGATCGGGTGTTGGTGCACATTCTGATCGAGCCGAAATACGCGCCACTGGTGCGCAGTGGCAGCCGGTTCTGGAACACCAGCGGTGTTGGGTTTGATATCGGGTTGTTCAACGGGCTGACAGTGCGAACCGAATCGCTGGAGACGGCGATTCAGGGCGGGATTGCTTTTGCTACGCCGGAGGGTGAACGTATGGGCAACCCGGCGCGGGCTGAACAGACTTTCCCGTTGTTCGACAAGTTTGAGGATGAGTGGCTGACGTGGGCGCCGAAGATTTCACTCGGTAAGTAAATCCTGCGGTGTTTGAAGTGGCGCCATCGCGAGCAGGCTCACTCCTACAGGGGAACGCATTCCAACTGTAGGAGTGAGCCTGCTCACGATTACGCCCGCAAAATCAACACAAATCCCAAGCATAAAAAAAGGCCGCGATCCCATCAGATCGCGGCCCTTTTTTTGCCTTTCAGTTAACGCCGATCAAACCGCATCCAGCTCCGGTTCATCTGCCTCAACATTCACCGTCGCCTTCACCACATCATGGCGACGGATGTACTTCCAGTCCGCCTCATCAATGTAGATACCCGCCGGGCCGCTGCCGCCTTCGAGGTCGATCGCGACACTGGCGCAGACCTGCGGCTTCACGCTCGCCAGAATCGGCACGAAGCCCAGTTGCAGGCTGGTTTCCAGCAGTGCGGCCTGGTTCTTCTCGTCGATGTCCGCCGCCTCGTCGAGGTAATACGGCAGTCGCACGCGGCCGGCCAGATCGCGATCCATCAAGTGCAGCAACAAGTACATGTTGGTCAGCGCCTTGATGGTCATGGTCGTACCGTTGGACGCCGCGCCGTCGATGTCGGTGTGAATCACCGGCTGGCCGTTGACCTTGGTGATCTCAAACGCCAGCTCAAACAGATCCTTGAGACCGAGCTGGTTGTGGTTTGCCGCCACCAACCGCGCCAGATATTCCTTGGCCTCTTCGTTCTTGTTGTCCTGCTCGGCGCTCTGGCTGAGGTCGAACACCGACAGGGTTTCGCCTTCTTCGTACTGACCGGCGCTGTGGATGATCTGATCGATGTGCTTGAGCGCTTCCTTGTTCGGCGCGAGAACGATGCGGAAGCTCTGCAGGTTGGAGACCTGACGCTTGTTGATCTCGCGGTTGAACAGCGCCAACTGGTGCTCAAGGCTGTCGTAGTCGCTGCGAATGTTGCGCAAGGTGCGGGCGATATCGGTGACCGCCGCACGACGGGCCTTGCCCAGCGTCAACGCTTCATCGGTGCGGTGCGCGTAAGCGTTGATCAGCAGCGACAGACGGCGCTCCATGTCGTCTTCGCTGTCGAACTTGGCCACGCCCTTGAGGCGCACTTGCGCGTACAGCGCTTCGATTTGACCGTCAGCGCGCAGCAGGCCTTGCCAACTGTCCTGATAGTCGTTGAGCAGCGGCAGCAGGTTGTCCATCGAATCGTCGACCGGATCCATGAACGGCGTACCGAACGGCAGATCCGCCGGCAACAGCTGACGACGGCGCAGCGCATCGTCGAGCGTGCGTTGCTTGGCTTCCATGTCGGCGATCTGCCGGCCGACCAGTTGCAGCTTGGCCGACAGTTGCTGGACGCGTTCGGTGAAGGCATCGCTGGAACGCTTGAGTTCGTCCTGTGCGCCTTCCATCTGCGCCAGTTGCTCGAGCTTGTCGCTTTCTTCAGCGCTCAAAGTCTGCGTACGGCGGAAATCTTCCAAGGCTTTCTGCGCGTCCAGCACTTGCTGGTACAGCGCTTCGGTCTGGGTCTTGCTCGCGGCGCGGTCGGCAGCAACGGCCTGTTGGGTTTTCAGTTGCTTGAGTTCTTTTTCCAGACGCTCTTTCTGATCGCGCAACGCGGCACGGTCGGCCAGCGCTTGCAGGGCCGGCGGTTCGATATTGGAGATGTCGATGGACAGGCCCGGCACTTCGAAACGCTCGCCCTTGAAGCCATCAAGGATCAGCTCGACCGATTTGACCCACTCGCCATCGTCGTCGAGGGTGATGCCGTGTTCGCCCAGCGGCAGGCTGAACAGTGCGCTGTTGAACAGGCGCATCAGGCGCTCGACGTCCTGTTGCGAGAACTCTTCGCGCAGACGCGCATAGCTGTTGTTGTCGGCGTGATCGAGTTGCAGCTTCACCGACTTCAGGCGTTTTTCCAGATCGCGCAGACGCTCTTCGAGATCTTCGGCACTGAACTGACGCGATTGCGCCAAGGCACCGGCCAGTTCGTCGTGCGCGTCTTTGGCCGCGAGCAACTGTTGCTCCAGCACTTTGACGTCATCGACCAAGGCGAAGCGATTCTTCAACACCGACAATTCGCCGAGCCAACGCTGGATGCCGGAAATTTCCCGCTCCAGACGCATCAGTTCCTGGGTGCCACCGCGCTGATCGTTTTGCAGACTGTCCTGCTCACCACGGTAATGGTCGGCCTGAATCGTCAATTCTTCCTTGCGCGCACTGGCGTAATCCGACCAAGTACCGAGCAACGAGTCGAGCAGCGGCGACAGCCGATGCAGTTTGCCGCGCAGCACGTCGCGCTGTTTCACGCCGTTGGCCAAGGCTTCAACCAACGGGCCGGCAGCGACCAGCGAGTTGTAGTCCTGTTCCATACGACGCACGTCGCGGAAGGCTTCTTCGCACGCGGCGATGTAGTCGACGCTGCCCGAACGCAGGCTGTGTTCGAAGGCATCAAGGAACAACTGCTTGAGCTTGGCCGCAGTGATTTCGCGCATGTGCAGCAGGTTGATGAACAGTGCGCGGAAGGTCTTCAGGCTCTGCTCGCTGGTGGAGCGCAGCGGGATCAGGGTCAGATCCAAAGGAATAGACGTGTGACCGCCCACCAGCAAACGACGCAGTTCATCCGGCTTGAGTTCGTAGGCTTTCAGGCCTTCTTTCTCAAGGTTGCTGAACAGCTCTTTCTGGCGCAGGCAGGTGTCGTTCTTCTGGTAATGCGCCAGATCGAGCTTGCCGGCGTAGGCGAAGAACTGGTGACCGAAACCACCGCCCGGGCCGCGCCCGACCACGCCGATCACGTGCGGGCCGTGCGGCAGATTCACTTCGACGAGGATGTAGCTGGTGTCGGAAGCGAAGTAAAAGCGCCGCGATTGTTCGAGGCTGTACTTGCCGAAACTCATGTCCGACATGCGCGCCAGAATCGGGAACTGCAAGGCGTTGATCGACGCCGATTTACCGAGGTTGTTCGCGCCGTAAACCGACAACGGTTCTTCCAGCGGAAACAGGCCGAGGCTGTAACCGGCGGTGTTCAAAAGGGCAAAGCGGCGGATGCCGTAGCGTTCCTGGCTCATGCGTCGGACTCCTGTTCTTCGGCAATGGCGCGAGCCAGTGCTTCTTCTTCGCTCTCTTCATCGAATTCGGTGAGATCGAGCGGGTCGTCGGTTTCGAGGAATTTGGCTTCCGCCGCTTCGTCGATCAGCACCGGGGCTGGCAGCGGCAGAACGCTGTGCACGCTGGCCGCGAGATCGCGGTCTTGCTGCACCGACAGGCACACGTCGAGGAAACGGTGCATCGGCGGCAGGAAGCGATACACACCGTTTTCTTCGCCGGCGAAACCCAGTTGAGTCATGCGGCGCATGATCTTTTCTTCGAGTTCTTCAACGGTCTGCACTTCGGCCTGAATGAACAGGTCGCGGTACTTCTCCAGCAACGATGGCAGTTCTTCACGGCCGAGGCTGCCGCCATCGAGCACGGCGATCGGGTCGCGGCCCTGATCGGCCAGGTGCTCGACGAGGATGAAGGTGAACAGCGCCAGACGCTGGGCAGTCTTGTTCACCGCCGCTGCGGCCATGTCCGGTACGAAGTAGTAGAAACCACGGGTGTCGCAGACCAGTTCAAAACCCAACGCCTTGAACAGCGTGCGGTACTGATCCTGGAAGTTCGACAGTTGCGCGTACAACTCCGGATCACGGCGACTGACGTGGTAACCCTTGAACAGCTCACGGAAGATCGGCGCGAGTTGCGACAGTTCGGAAAGATCAAGTTGCATTTGAAGTACCTGCAGAGAGGGCGCTCGCAGAATCCTCGGCGGCGCTGTCGCTGGCCGAGAGCAGGGCGAAGGAGCGCAGGCTGACCTGGTGCTCGTGAGTGTGGTATTCGCGGCGTTCCAGACGCTCGCGCTTGAAGCGTTTTTCCCGCGACAGGCGCGAGAACCAGTAGAGCAATTCGTCGGTGGCGCCGTCCGGTTCCTGCTCGAGCAGCCAGGTCATCAGATCCGGCATCGGCAGGGCTTCTTCGCAACGGTCGACCATCTCGCGCACGGTGCGTGGCGCGCGGGGGGCTTCGCCTTTCTGGGTTTTGTGCGCTTTCGGGAAACGCGCCGGTTTCGGCTCGAAACGCGCCAACGCATACACGTAGGCTTCGACCTGACTGGCGCTGCCGAGAAAGGTACTTTGCGGACGGGTGAACAGCGGCATCGCCGCTTGCGGCACGGCGTCGATGCCTTTGCGGCGAATCGCCGCCAATGCGAGCGCAGCACCACGGGTCACGGCGTTGTGCCGGCGTGCTTCTTCACGCAGCGGCAGTAGCAGTTCGCGGGCGTGACGCAACGTCAACTGAGCGCTGGTCTGCATTTCGAGGATGCGCGCGTGGGTGCGCAACAACATGTCGTCATCAACCAAGTGACCGAGGCGCTGTTGCTCGCTGAGCATCTTCAGCAACACGGTTTCGACCTTGCGCACGCCTTGTTCGAAGGCACCGTCGGCGTTCACCAGATCGATCATCGGCTCGACGTATTCGTCCCAGGTCGCCAGTACTTCGGCGTACCGCTGACGCAGCGGAATCTGCCGGTCGCTGGTCTTCGCGCGTTCGGCCACCGCCACCAGCGCCTGTTCGTCGTTGTCGAGTTTCTTCAGCACGTCACGCACGCGCATGTCGAGCAAACGCAATTGGCGCGCGAGGTCGTGGCCGTCGCGGATGTCGAAGGCGTCCTGGATGTAACCAGCCAGACGTTCGAGGTGGCGCAGATACGCTTCAATTTCCAGGCACAGGCCCAAGCGGTGTTCACGGCGCAAGTACGCCAGGAAGTCGTGAATCTGCGCGTTCAGCTCGAAACGGTTCGGGCTTTTCGCCACCGGAATCAGAATATCGAGGCGAATCCACACGTCGAGCAGGCTGGTGATGTCCTGTGGCGTGCTGTCCAGTTGTTGGGCGGCCAGTTGCGCGCGCAGTTCGTTGAGGCTCAATGTGCCTTGGTCGAAATGCTCGCACAAAGGCTCCAGAAGCGCCCAGTGTTCAGCGAGGGCGCGCAAGACGCGCTTGGGTTCGATCATCGGAATGCCCGGCTGGTTGGCAATGAAAAGCGGCGATTGTACTGCATCATGAAGGAGGCGATTCACTCTCGGGACGGACTGTCGCGTTTCTCCCTGTGGAAGACGTTGATCAAGTCTATCGATCAACAACGGGCGATCTTGAGCGAAGGGCGGTAGAATCAGCCCACTTCAGTTATCCACAAGTGGCCGACCCTTGCTAATCGAGTCCCGCCGCCGCGCCTATTTGAACGCCATGCAGGTGGTCAACTGGCTGCCGCGCACCGAATTGCCTTTCGCCGCGCCGTCGCGGCCCGAGCTGCTGGACATGCCCGAGCCAGAGGTAGAGGCGCCGATGGTGCTTGCTCCGCAGGCCGAGGCGCCGGTGCAACCGACCGCTCGTCCGAGCGAACGGCCGAAAATCGAAGTGCCGCGCCCTTCGCTGGCCAGCACCCGAACCAACGCCAAACCGGTGGAAGCGGCCGACGACACCCCCGTGGTGGCCAAACCCGCGCCGGTGCCGCCACCGCGTTTCGCTCTGCAATTGCTCCGTGCCGGGCGCTGTCTGCTGTTGGTCGAGTTACCCACAGGCGAACCGTTCCAGAGCCGCGACCCGGCTTATCTGCTGCTCAAAGACATGCTGCGCGCCGCCGGTCTGCCGGATGCACCGCAAATCGTCGGCGAGCCAGTGCGTTGGCCGTGGCTCAATCGCGGCACCATGGATCAGGGCCCGGAGGCGGCGCGCGACTTCGTCCAGGGTTTCCTTTCGGTACAAATGGAAGCCGCACCGTGCGCCTGCCTGTGGCTGATCGGCCTGCCGGCAGTGCGTTTTGCCGGTGAAGCGGACGCTGAAGCATTCAATCGTGAATTGCAGATCGAAGGTCTGGGCTCGGCCTGGGCCATTCCCGGTCTGGAGTTGTTAATGGAAGAGCCACAGCGCAAGGCCGCCGTGTGGCAAGCCATGCGTCGGCTGATGGCGCGCTGGAAAGAATCGAATGAGTGACGCTGTAACCTTCCGCCCGATGATCGAGGCGGATCTGGACGCTGTGCTGAAGATTGAATTCGCCGCGTACAGCCATCCATGGACTCGGGGCATTTTTCTCGACGGCTTGGGCAAATACCAGATCTGGCTGATGTTCGAAGGGCAGCAACAGGTCGGGCATGGCGTGGTGCAGATCATTCTGGATGAGGCGCACCTGCTCAATATCACGGTTAAACCGGAGAATCAGGGGCGAGGCTTGGGGCTGACGTTGCTCGAGCATTTGATGTCGCGGGCCTATGCGGCGCAAGCGCGGGAATGTTTTCTCGAAGTGCGCGACAGCAATCGCTCGGCGTTCCGCTTGTACGAGCGCTATGGTTTCAACGAAATCGGCCGGCGCCGGGATTATTATCCGGCGGTGGGCGGGCGCGAAGACGCTGTGGTCATGGCCTGCACCCTGGTCGACTGATCCCCTGACTCATTCTGCGGATACAACATCCCCCTGTAGGAGCTGCCGCAGGCTGCGATCTTTTGATCTTGTTCCGGGTCATGCAAAAAAAGATCAAAAGATCGCAGCCTTCGGCAGCTCCTACAGGAAGGCGCGTCTGTTAGCGGTTACCGTCCAGCGGGTCGCGCCGCGCCAACTCCGCTTCATCCAGCCCGTTACCACCGCCGATATCATCTTCATCGACCAGGCTCAAGTCCCAATCTGCCGGATTACCTTCACCGGCCTCTTCGGCATCCCGCGCGCCATCCTCATGGATCAGGGTTTCCGGGCTCATGTCATCGTCCGTTGGCTCATGATCGCTGACCGAAGCCCCGGTCATCCCCGCCTCGCGCACGCGCTCATTGGGCATCAACTGCTCGCGTTCACGTTCTGGAATCTCATCACCAATCTTCGCGCTCGGCTCGTCTTCATCGAAATCCAGCTCATGCACCGAACCCATGCGGTCTTCGTTATCATCGATGGGCTCCGGTTGCACCGCATCGTAAGGGCGTCGTGAATCAGTCATGGCAAATCCTCATACTGTGGGCCTTACTAAGGTGGACTCACCAGGCACACGAGAATTCCCATGAAATCACTTGCGTTGGCGGCGTGACCCCGACGGGCGGTCGACTGTCATACCAGCGCATCTTTCTTGAGGCCTAACAGCATGCACGACTTACAAGACCTGATTGATAACAACGAGCGTTGGGCTGACGCGATCACCAAGGAAGACCCGGATTTCTTCGCCAAGCTGGCGCGCCAGCAAACGCCGGAATACCTGTGGATCGGCTGCTCCGACGCCCGCGTGCCGGCCAACGAAATCGTTGGCATGTTGCCCGGCGACCTGTTCGTTCACCGTAACGTTGCCAACGTGGTGCTGCACACCGACCTCAATTGCCTGTCGGTGATTCAGTACGCGGTCGATGTGCTCAAGGTCAAACACATCCTTGTCACCGGCCACTACGGCTGCGGCGGTGTGCGCGCCTCGATGCAGGACCGTCAGTTCGGCCTGATCGACGGCTGGCTGCGGTCGATCCGCGATCTGTACTACGAAAAACGCGAAGAACTGGCCAAGTTGCCGACCGAAGAAGAGCAGGTCGATCGTCTCTGCGAACTCAACGTGGTCCAGCAAGTGGCCAACGTCGCCCACACCAGCATTATCCAGAACGCCTGGCATCGCGGGCAGAGCCTGTCGATCCATGGATGCATCTATGGCATCAAGGACGGTCGCTGGAAAAGTCTCAACACCACCATCAGTGGTTTCGAGCAGTTGCCGCCGCAATATCGTTTGCGTCCGGTCGGCGCGCCGTAAGACACGCGTCAGCGCCCGCTCGAATGTCGCCAGCGCTGGAGAAAACGCTGACCTTCAAGGTTGGGTGGATCGTCGTAGCCGGTGATCCACCCGCGACAGAGCGACGCTCCGCACGTGCAGGCGAACTGCTGCAGGAGTTTGTCTTCGGTGGCGGCGTAATCCATGGTCAGGCGCTCGCCACTGTGGATATCTTTCAGCGCCCACAGCCATAACTCGCTCATGTCGAGAAAGACGTTGGGGTCGCAGGAGTGCTCCAGCAGGCCGCAAAAACGCGGGTCGTAAATGTGAATGCCGATCTGCAACTGGCGGGTTTGCCGACACCGATAGGGCAGCAATTGCCCGGACACCCGGCACATCCGACTGATACGCAGAAAATCCCGCCGGGCCACCACTGCTGCGCCATTGCCCGCGTCCGGGTGAACGATTTCGAAATCAAGGCAGGAGGGGAAACCCAGGCGAACAGGCAGTCCGGCGAACGGATAAATCCCTTTTGCATCCCTCGCCTGACTGGCTTGAAAGGCATGACTGTTCATAACGTTCCTTGTTGTTCGGGTGTTGCGACTCCCGAAGGCTGACGTCCTGTCAGTCCTGCAACACGTTCTGTGGAACCAATCGTCGTGTATGTGCCGAGACGGGTCTACTGTCAGATCTGACAGGCGCGATAGACGCATCCCGCGTCAGCTCTGGCTGACACAGGAATACCCTTCACCGATTACAGATGCGGTGCTGCAACGTCGGCTTGCGGCAGTGGCGCCTGCAATTGCTTGAGTTGCGCCTTGATTGGCGTCGAGGCGCATTTGGCGGCGGCCTCTGCCTGGCTCAGATTACGGATCGAGGTGTAGAACAGTTCGCAGGTTTTGCCTTTCTGCGTCACTTGCCAGGTCTGCGTGCAATTGTTGAGCGTGGTCTGCGCATTGCTTGCCGGTCTGGTGCCCATGTCGGCCTGCCAACAGGCGGCGCTCAAGTCCTGACCCATGACCTTGAGGCCGGCCGCGTCTGCCTTGGCCGCGTCGCCGTCGTAGCTCGCCGGGTCAGCGGCGTACCAGATGTAGCTCGGATGGTTGGAGCCCAATACCGGCACTTTCACGCCTGCGCTCGGGCTGATGCTCGCCAGGCCCAGGACATTCACGGTCGGCCCGTATTGCTGCTTGATCCAGTTACGCACCGGCGCACCGAATGCGACCATCGGCAGGGTGGTGCCGGCGGCGTTCTGGCTGAACTGTTGGACCAGCGTGGTCTGATAGTCCTTGAAGTAGTCATAAACACCTTCGAGATCCTTGCCCGCACTGGACGGCGCCGCGATCGGCGCGATGTCGATGATGGTCTGGAAGGCGGGCGTCTGCTCGGCGGGAATGCCGTTGAAAGTGAGCAACGCTGCCCAGCGATCGGTGGTGTTGGAACGTAAATAATCCTGCGCCTGAGTCAGTGAGTAATCCGGCGGGAAGTGCAGCAACTCAATACTTTTGCGATTTTCCAATGCCATGCCCAGCGGCAGGAACAGGTACCAGCTGTACGCCCACTTGCCGTCGGCGTTGAGTTTGCTCGCGCCGGTATAAGCCAGGTCGCCAGCGTCGAGCAGCGCGGACAGCGGCTTGTCATAGCCCTTCGGCACGCCACTGATTTCAGCGTAGAGCTGGCCGTTATCGTTTTTCACCAGAACCCTGGCGTCGGTGTAGCCGTCGCGCTGCACGCTTTGGCTCAGGTAGTGGGCGACGGTCTGCTCCAGCGACCAGTTGCGAAAGCAGATCACGTTGCAATTGTTGGGATAGGCGAAGAGGCGCGTGACGCGCTCGGTGCTGCCCAGCTTCAAGTCGACATCGGCGTGGGCGGCCGCGCTCAACGTCAGCGCGGCGAGGGTCAGTCCTGCGAGTTTGAACATGCTCAGATCCTTTTCAGCGTGGTTCCCGTCGGTCGGGGGCGGCTCATAGTGGATCAGCCGCGTGGCGCAGAAAAGCGGTCATGCGCAGTTTTTTGCGCCACCTCGCAGGGCCCTTTGCTCAGGCCCGGAACTGCAGGGCGTTGGTCAGATCGCCCATGGGTTTCTGGCCACGGGCGATCATCGCGTCATCGCGCTGCTTGAGGCCGTCGAGCGTTTCCAGTTGGAACACCCGGGTGATCAGACGCAGGATCGATGCGGTGTCGTACACCGTGTGATCCACCGTACCCTTGCGGGCAAACGGCGACACCACCAACGCCGGCACCCGTGACCCCGGCCCCCAGCGATCGCCTATGGGCGGCGCGACGTGATCCCACCAGCCGCCGTTTTCATCGACCGTGACGATCACCACCATGTTTTTCCACTGCGGGCTTTCACGCAAAACCTTCAACGCGCGGACGATATGGCGATCCCCTGAGGCAACGTCGGCGTAACCGGCGTGCATGTTCAGGTTGCCCTGAGGCTTATAGAAACTCACCGCCGGCAGCTTGCCGGCCTCGGCATCGGCGAAGAACTTGTTGCTGGTTGACTCGTCACCCAGACCGGCATCGCGCAGGCGTTTGTCACGCTCGGCGGGGTTTTCCGGGCCTTGCTGTTTGAAGTAGTTGAATGGCTGATGGTGATACTGAAAGTTGGGGATTTTCGGGATGCCGCCGGAATCCTTGAACTGCTCCAGCGTCGCTTGCCACGCACCGGCGTACCACGCCCAATCGACATTCTTCTTCGACAGCTTGTCGCCGATGTGCTCGTGAGTCTGCGGCACCATGACATTGGGCAGATCGGGCTTGGCATACGCCGGGCGTTGCGGGTCGCGAATCCACGTCGGCCAGTAGGGCGGGGCGAGCGTGTTGACGCCAAAACCATCCGGGGTCAATGCACTCGGGCCGAACTGCGGCGGGCCGGTCATGGCGCTGGCTGGGGACTGTTCCAGCGGTTTCAGGCGCGAATCTTTCGGATCGTCGCTGTGCAAGGCAGCGATCTGCGACTTGGCCACCGAATTGGCCGCGTCCGGATAGAACGGCGCGGTGGCGCTGATCAAGTACTGGTGGTTGAGGAACGAGCCGCCGAAAGCGCCCTGGAAGAAGTTGTCACACAGCACGAATTCCCTGGCGACATCCCACAGGCGCAATGAATAGCGACTCTGGGCGTAATGGCCCATGGTCAAACCGCCGGAGTCCGCCCAGGCGACGAAGCTGTCGTTCTTGCCGCCATTGATCTGCATCTGGTTCTGGTAGAACACGTGCCACAGATCGCGCGTCACCAGGCCGAACGGCAGATCCTCGCCGCTCGGGCCTTTAAGGGCGAACGGCGCGTTGGGCAGGTTTTCCTGAAACTGCGTGGCGCTGGGGTAGGTCACGCCATCGAGGGTTTGCGGGCCGATCTGCAAGGTGCCGCCCCAGACGGGCGGCAAGGTTTGCAGCAATGAGCCGTCGCGATCACGTTGCTGATAGTCGGCGGGATTGAGCGCCGCCAGCGGCTTTTCGACACCGGGGAAATCACCGAACAGGTTATTGAAACTGCGGTTCTCGGCGTAGATCACAACTACGGTTTTCACCTGCTCGCGCAGGGCCTTGTCCAGTTCGGTCGGGGTTAACGGATGTTCGGCCGGTTTGCCGGGCTGTTCGCCGGTGTTGCCACAGGCCGCCAGCGTCGCGCCGACACCGAGCACCGCGACACCCCCGAGGAAGCGGCGGCGACTGGTATCGGTGGGATTGTCGGATTCAGGGGAAGGTGCGTCGGTGCCGTCTGTTTCGTCGATCATGTCTCAGCCCGCTTTGCTTAAATGTTTCAGTATGTTTCGGGCGGACGCTAGCAAGGGTGTGTGACGGTTGGGTTACATAAGGCGCGGTGTTTGCAGCTCTCGAGCCCTGCTAGACTGGCGCTACATTGAATCTGGCATGGGTGAACCATGAAACCTTCCACTGCTCTTGATTTGCAGCGATCAGCCGTTCGCGAGGTTATAGGCCGTTTTCGCGTGGCCAATCCTCGGGTGTTTGGTTCCGCGTTGTTAGGTACGGACATGGAAGGAAGCGATCTTGATTTGTGGGTAGATCCCCTGCCCGGCACTACCCTGTTCGATCTAGGTGGGCTTCAAGTTGAGTTGGAGGACCTGCTGGGTGTCACTGTTGATTTGCTGACTCCAGGAGACCTCCCGCTGAAATTTCGCCAGAAGGTTCTTGATCAGGCCCGTCCCGTATGACCGAAAACCGCCTCAGCGATTACCTTGAGCACATGCGCCAGGCGTCGAGCGATGCGTTGATCTTTGTGTAAGGCCTGAGCAAGGAAGAGTTCGTTGACGATAAGCGAACTCAGCAAGCGGTCATCATGAGTCTGATCATCATTGGCGAGGCCGCGACCAAAATAATGGACCGCTTTCCGGATTTCGTGGCGCAGCATCCAATGATTCCCTGGCGCAATATGCGCGGAATGCGTAACCGGATTGCTCACGGTTACTTCGATATCAACCTGGCTGTAGTGTGGGAAACGGTTCATTGCGCTTTGCCTGAATTACTAGCCTCCTTACCCACCGCGTCAGATTGATTGCACCCGCCCTGAAGCAGGTGCAATCAACTCAAACTACGGCATCACCGGCGGCGTATACGCCAATGTCGTCCCCAGCGCCCACAGCAACAGCAGCACCAGTGGCGTGTGCACCAGCAACTGCACGAACGAGAAGCCGATCAGATCCCGCGCCTTCAACCCAAGCACCCCGAGCAACGGCAGCATGTAGAACGGGTTGATCAAGTTCGGCAGGGCTTCCGCCGCGTTGTAGATCTGCACCGCCCAGCCAAGGTGGTATTGCAGATCGTTGGCGACCTGCATCACGTACGGCGCTTCGATGATCCACTTGCCGCCGCCCGACGGAATGAAGAAACCGAGAATCGCCGAATACACGCCCATCAGCAGCGCATAGGTGTCGTGCGAGGCGATGCTGACGAAGAACGTCGAGATGTGATGCGCCAGGGTTTGCGCATCGGTGCCTTTGACCGTGGTCATCAGCGCGGCGATCGAGCCGTACAACGGGAACTGGATCAATACGCCGGTGGTGGTCGGCACCGCACGGGCCACGGCATCGAGGAAGCTGCGCGGACGCCAGTGCAGCAGGGCGCCGAGCATGATGAACAGAAAGTTGTAGGTGTTCAGCCCGGAGATCGCGGTGATCGCCGGTTTGGTCGAAAACTCGTGGAACAGCCATCCCGCCGCCAGCAGCACCAGCACGATGATCAGCAGCGGGCTGTGTTCCAGCCATTCACCCGGGCGGGTGCGTGGTTGCAGCGGCGGCAGATTGAAGGCCGGGTCAATGCCGCAGGCCTTGGCGTCCCGCGCAGAGTTCGGGCCGGGCGCGGTGGCGTAGGCGATGATGATCGAGATCACGATCAGCGCCAGCAGCATGACCCCGGACTGCCAGAGGAAAATGGTTTCGGTGAACGGAATCACCCCGGTGATCGACAGGATCGATGGCGGCAGGCTGCCGGGGTTGGCCTGCAACTGTGCCGCCGACGAGGACAGGCCCAACGCCCATACCGCGCCGAGGCCCAGATACGCTGCGGCACCGGCGGCGCGGTAATCCATTTTCAGATCGCTGCGGCGGGCGAGGGCGCGCACCAGCAAACCGCCGAACACCAGCGACAGGCCCCAGTTGAGCAACGAGGCGACCATCGAGATCAGTGCGACCCAGGCCACGGCGGAGCGGCCGTTCTTGGGGATTCGCGCCAGACGGTCGATCAGTTTTACAGCGGGCGGCGAACTGGCGACGACGTAGCCACCAATCACCACAAAGGCCATCTGCATGGTGAACGGGATCAGGCTCCAGAAACCATCACCGAAGGCCATGGCGGCATCGGTGGGCTTGGCGCCCATCGCCAGCGTCGCCAGCGCAACGATGATGACGGCCAACGCGGCGAACACCCAGGAATCGGGAAACCAGCGTTCGGCAAAACTTGAACAGCGCAGGGCAAAGCGCGCAGAGCGGCTATCTTCGATATCAACGGCCACAGGAATACCTCGGATTTTTATGGTTATTGTGGTGTTGCGGATGAAACAGCCATTACCTGTGTAGGAGCGAGCCTGCTCGCGATAGCGTCCGTTCATTCAACATGTGAATTGACTGATCTGGCGCCATCGCGAGCAGGCTCACTCCTACAGGGGTTTGACCGTGGGAGTCGCCATGTCTCAACAGTAATTCAACTGCCGACGCTTTGTGAGCAGGTTTTGCAAAACCGGGACTATGGTCTAACGGGTTGTCCATCCGCCCGTTTGCGTAGACCATGGGCGCCTTGGTTTTTTGCCTGATCCAGAGTTCTTTGCCATGACTGCCCAATCCACGGCCAAACCCGCGCCGTTCAGCCGCTCCGACTACAAGACCCTCGGCCTTGCGGCCCTTGGCGGGGCGCTGGAGATCTACGATTTCATCATTTTCGTATTCTTCGCCCTGACCCTCAGCCAACTGTTCTTCCCGCCAGAAATGCCCGAGTGGCTGCGTCTGCTGCAAAGCTTCGGCATCTTCGTCACCGGCTATCTGGCTCGGCCGCTGGGCGGGATTCTGATGGCGCATTTCGCCGATAAACTCGGGCGCAAGAAAGTTTTCAGCCTGAGCATCCTGATGATGGCGCTGCCATGCCTGCTGATCGGGATCATGCCGACGTATGCGCAGATCGGCTATTTCGCGCCGCTGCTGTTGCTGGCGCTGCGCATCCTGCAAGGCGCGGCGGTGGGCGGTGAAGTGCCGAGCGCTTGGGTGTTCGTTGCCGAACATGCGCCGACCGGCCATCGCGGTTATGCGTTGGGCTTTCTGCAAGCCGGGCTGACCTTCGGTTACCTGATCGGCGCGCTGACCGCGACGTTCCTGGCACAAGTCTTCACCCCGACGGAAATCCTCGATTACGCCTGGCGTTATCCGTTCCTGCTCGGTGGTGTGTTCGGCGTGATTGGCGTTTACCTGCGTCGCTGGCTGAGCGAAACCCCGGTGTTCATGGCCATGGAAGCGCAACGCGACGCGCGCGTCGAACTGCCGTTGCGCACGGTGCTGCGTGAGCATCGGCTGGCGATGTTGCCGGCCATGCTGCTGACCTGCGTGCTGACCTCGGCGGTGGTGGTGTTTGTGGTCATCACCCCGACGATGATGCAGAAAACCTTCGGCATGTCCGCCAGCCACACCTTCGCCCTCAGCGCCTTGGGCATCGTCTTTCTGAATATCGGTTGCGTGCTCGCCGGGCTGCTGGTCGACCGCATTGGCGCCTGGCGTACGGTCATGCTCTACAGCTTGTTGCTGCCGCTGGGCATTGGCGTGCTCTACGGCTGCCTGATCAGCGGCGGCGACTGGATTGGCATCGCCTACGCCATTGCCGGTCTCGCCTGTGGCGTTGTCGGCGCGGTGCCTTCGGTGATGGTCGGTTTGTTCCCGGCGCGCATTCGTGTGTCGGGCATTTCCTTCACCTACAACATTGCTTACGCCGCCTGGGCCAGTTTCACACCGCTGTTGCTGATCGGTCTGATGCCGTGGAGCCCGTGGATCTGTGTGATTTTCTGCGCGGTGATGGGCGTGGTAGGCATTCTGGCTGCGGCGTATTTCGGCGCGCGGATGCCGCGTACGGGACAGTGTCAGGTGGCGGGCCCGGCCTGATCGTGCGCAGTCGAATTATTTTTGACTGACGGGTCGCAAGGGCGCTTCAGAAAAACTTTCCAAGGCCGATGGTTAGGCTGCATCCCGCTTTCTATCCTGCCCATCGGTACCTTGCCATGTTCAACAAACGCCTGAAGCAAGAGCTGGCCGCTCTTCGTGAAGAACTCTCCAGCCTTGTACAAGTGAAGGAAAGCCTGGAAAGCGAGATGCTGGTGCTGAACCTTGAGCCCGATGGCCGGGTGCAGTCAGTCAACCAGAACTTCCTCAACGAGATGCTCTACAAGAGCCACGACCTCATTGGTCGGGCGATTGAAGACATCGTACCGGTGCATGTGAAGTCCGACGATTTCCATCATCGCTTCAAGAACGCCCTGACCCGCGGCGAGCATTTCGCCGGCGCCATCCGCCTGATGCGCGGCAATGGTGAAGAGGCGTGGCTGCGCTCGATTGTGCAGCCGGTGCGCTCTTCGGATGGGCGGATCAAGCACATCTCGATCTTTGCCAGTGACCTGACCCGCACCATCGAAGCGTCTCGCGAACATGAAAACCTGATCGGCGCGCTGGTGCGTTCCACGGCAGTGATCGAGTTCGATCTCAATGGCAATGTGCTGAACGCCAACGACCGCTTTCTCAACGGCATGGGCTACAGCCTGGCGCAGATCAAGGGCAAACATCACCGCATGTTTTGCACGCCGGAGGAGTACAACAGCGTTGATTACCAGAATTTCTGGCGACGTTTGAACAATGGCGAATTCGTGGCTGAACGGTTCAAGCGAGTCGACAGTCATGGTCGTACGGTCTGGCTGGAAGCGTCCTACAACCCAGTGGTCGATGCCAACGACAAACTGTACAAAGTGGTGAAGTTCGCCACGGTGATCACCGATCAGGTCAATCGCGAACAAGCCGTGGCCGAAGCCGCCAACATTGCCTACAGCACCTCGCAGCAAACCGACAGCACCGCCCAGCGTGGCACCACGGTGGTGACCGAAGCGGTCAACGTGATGCGCGATTTGTCCAGGCACATGCAAACCGCCGGGGAAGGCATCGAAGCGCTGAACGAGCAGTCGCTGGTGATCGGCACCATCGTCAAAACCATCAGCGGGATTGCCGAGCAGACCAACCTGCTGGCGCTCAACGCGGCCATCGAAGCCGCGCGGGCCGGTGAGCAGGGCCGTGGCTTCGCGGTAGTGGCCGATGAAGTACGCCAACTGGCCTCACGTACCAGCCAGGCGACCGACGAGATCGTTGGTGTGGTGCGACAGAATCAGGAAATGGCTCGCAACGCCGTGGCGCTGATGACCGACGGCAAGCTCCAGGCTGAACAAGGCCTGGCGCTGGCGGCAGAGGCGGGCACGGTGATCGTCGAGATTCAGGACGGCGCGCAGAAAGTCGTCAACGCCGTCGGCCAGTTCGCCAACCAACTCTCGCACTGAAGCCCCACCCAATCACTGTAGGAGCTGTCGAGTAAAACGAGGCTGCGATCTTTTGACCTTAATGTTGAGGTCCAAGATCAAAAGATCGCAGCGTTCCGCCGCTCCTGCAGGTTTTTCACCAGCAGATATTTCGGTGCTGGCGCTACAATCGGCTCCTTTTCTCCCCGGAGCAGATCCCCATGAGCGATTCCCACCGCCGCCCGGTTCCCCTCAACAAAGCCTACCGGTTGCTCAACCACGGGCCGACCGTATTGGTCAGTGCCGCTCATGACGGCCAGCGCAATATCATGGCCGCCGCCTGGGCGATGCCGCTGGATTTCGAACCGCCGAAAGTTGCCGTGGTGCTCGATAAAGCGACCTGGACGCGGCAGTTGCTCGAAGCATCGGGCACGTTCGTCCTCAACGTACCGTGCGCACAACAGGCCGATATCGTGCAAACCGTCGGCACCACTTCCGGTCTGGATCTGGTTGGCAATCAGGGCCACGACAAGTTCGAAGCGTATGGCCTGCAAACTTTTGCCGGAGATCTCGTAGACGCGCCGCTGCTCGACGGCTGTGTTGCCTGGCTTGAATGCCGGCTGCTGCCGGAGCCGCACAACCATCAGCAGTACGATCTGTTCCTCGCCGAAGTGATTGCCGCTCACGCCGATGCGCGCGTATTCAGCGAAGGGCGCTGGCATTTCGACGGCCACGATTCACTGCGCACGCTGCACCATGTGGCGGGCGGGCATTTCCTCACCATCGGTGATGCGCTGGATGGCAAAGTGCTGGAGGCGAAACCATCTGTGTGAAATATAAATTAACGTTTTGCAGTAATTAATTATTGTTTTACGATAATTTTATCGTCTATGGTTTGTCTCACATTCATTCTGTGAGGCATCCCATGACTTCCGTTTCTCTCGCGCAATTCAGCCGTCGCATGGCCACGATCACGCTGCTGCTGATCATTCTCATGCTGGTACTCAACGCCGCAGTCTGGTTATTCCCGACGCTGGGCAGCAAGGACGGTCTGGGCCTGGGGTTCGCGTTGAGCGAACGCCAGCTCTCGGACATGACCAGCGCTGCTGCGGTGTTTCCGTGGTGGCAAACCCTGGGCGCCATCGTGCTGTCGAGTATTCCCCTGATCGCACTGGCCTTTGGTTTGAAAGCGCTGCGCCGTCTTTTCCAGTGCTACGCCACGGGTGAGTATTTTTCCGCTGAAGCCGCCGGTCATCTGGGCAAGGTCGGGCGCGCCGTGGCCCTTTGGGTACTGCTGGATTTTCTCTGCGAGCCAATGCTCAGTCTGTGGGTTACGCAAAACGCACCGGTCGGCGAGCGAATGGTGACCCTGAGCGTCACGGCTTCCACCTTCGTCGCGCTGTTCATGGCCGGCTGCATTTCGATCATTGCGCGCATCCTGTCGCAAGCCAGCGAAGTGGACTCCGAAAACCGTACTTTTATTTGAGATCGCCATGTCTATCGTGATTCAGCTGGATGTGATGCTCGCCTTGCGAAAAGTCAAATCGAAGGATTTGGCCGCAGCCATCGGCATCACCGAGGCCAATCTGTCGTTGCTCAAGCAGGGCAAGGTCAAGGGCCTGCGTCTGGCAACTCTGGACGCCATCTGTGAATACCTGAACTGCCAACCCGGCGACCTTTTGATACGCGTGCCGGATGGCGAACCTGCTGTTTAAAAGCAGTGTTCAACCCATGGCAAAACGCTGTGGGATGCTGCAAGGTATGGGGCATTGTCGAATCAATCAGGCACATGCCCCATGGATCTCTCAACTGTGAGCTACTTTGCTCCACTGCTGTCGCTGGCGCTGTTGTGGACAGTCGCGGTGATCACGCCGGGGCCAAACTTCTTCAATATCGCGCAACTGGCCGTCAGCCGTTCGCGGCGCCATGGCGTCGTCGCCGCACTTGGCGTGGCCAGCGGCACGGTGCTCTGGGGCTTGGCTGGCGGGCTGGGCATCCAGTCGTTGTTCAGCGCCGCACCGACGCTGTACCTCAGTTTCAAGATCGCGGGTGGCTGCTACCTGATCTACCTCGGCCTCAAGCAATTCAAGCGCAAAGCCGCTACCGCGCCGGGTACGCTGGATGCGTCGCAGCAAACACTGCGCGGCGCCTATGCCCGGGGCTTTCTCGGCAACATGACCAACCCGAAATCGGCACTGTTTGTCGCCACCATCTTCGCTACTGCAATGCCGGCACACATACCGCCGTTATTGCTGGCGCTGGCGGTGCTGACCATGGCCACGCTGTCATTCAGCTGGTATTGCAGCGTCGCACTGTTCTTCGCCAGCCGCCGGATGGCGAGTATTTACGAACGCTCGCGTAAGTGGCTGGATCGACTGGCGGGTGGCTGCTACTTGCTGTTTGGCGCGCACTTGGTGGCGAGCCGTTGAGCGAAAACAGGCTGAACGAACAGAACTTGTGGCGAGGGAGCTTGCTCCCACCGGGGCGCGAAGCGGCCCCAATCTTAAATCCAGGAGCAGGGCCTGCTGCGCAGTCCAGCGGGAGCAACCTCCCTCGCCACAATCCTCAATCCCCCAAAGCTTCGCCTTCACGCCGCGGATCCGCGCCACCTTCGAGCGTTGCTTTGCCCTGCGCATCCTTGACCCGCACGATGGCCTGAGTGCCGCTGGTCATGTCGATTTCGTTCACGGCATGTCCCTTGTCTTTCAGTGCTTGAATCAGCATCGGGCTGAACTGGCCTTGCTCCAGTTCGGTCGGGCCATTGCGGCTGCCGAAGTTGGGCAGGCTGATGGCGCTTTGTGGGTCGAGGTTCCAGTCGAGCAGGCCGATGGTGGTTTTTGCCACGTATTCGATGATCTGCGAGCCGCCCGGTGAGCCGACGCTGGCGAGGAATTCGCCGCTGTTGCGATCGAAGATAAGCGTGGGAGCCATCGACGAGCGTGGGCGTTTGCCGGGTTCGACGCGGTTGGCGACTTTTTGGCCGTTCTCTTCAGGGATAAAGGAGAAGTCGGTCATCTGGTTGTTGAGCAGAAAACCCTGAACCATCAGGTGCGAACCGAACGCTGCTTCGATGGTGGTGGTCATCGACACGGCACCGCCGAGGTCATCCACCGCGACCACTTGTGACGTCGAGATACGCAGTGGCGAACGGTCGGGCGCGTAGGCCACCTGCACACCCGGCGGTGTGCCAGGTTTAGCGGTGCCCATGCTGCGCTCGCCGATCAGGCTGGCGCGGCTGGCCAGATAACCCGGGTCGACCAGGCCTTTCACTGGTACAGGAACGAAGTCAGTATCGGCCACGTATTGCGCACGGTCGGCGTAGGCCTGACGTTCAGCTTCGGCGATCAGGTGCACCGCTTGTGGCGCGGGTTCGATGCCGGCGGGTTTGTCAGTTTTCACCGGTTTCAGTGGGGTGAGTGACAAGCGCGGATCGCGGGTTTCCAGCGCCTGCAAGGTGCCGAGAATCTGCGCCACCGCGATGCCGCCCGACGACGGTGGCGGCATGCCGCAGACCTGCCAGCGTTTGTAATCGGTGCACAGCGGCGCGCGTTCTTTGGCTTGATAGTGCTGAAGATCGTTCAGCGACAGGCTGCCGGGGTTGGCATGGCCCTGCACTTTGGCGACGATTTCTTCAGCGATCGGGCCTTTGTACAACGCATCGGCACCTTCATTGGCGATGCGTTTGAGCACGGCGGCCAACGGTGGATTCTGCAAGCGCGAGCCGACGGCTTTGACGCTGCCATCAGCGTTGAGGAAATACTTGGCCATGTCGGGCGAATGGCGGATCACCGGGTCTGATTCCAGCAGCGAGTGCAAACGCGGCGAAATCGCAAAGCCTTGCTCCGACAGTTTGATCGCCGGTTCAAACAGCTTCGCCCAAGGCAGGCGACCGTGTTGTTTGTGCGCCAGCTCAAGTGCACGCAATACACCCGGCGTACCGACTGAGCGACCGCCGATCTGTGCCTGTGGGAACGACATCGGTTTGCCGTCAGGGCGCAGAAAGAGTTTCTCGGTAGCACTGGCCGGTGCGGTTTCGCGGCCGTCATAGGTGCGCACCTGTTTACCGTCCCACAACACGATCATCGCGCCGCCACCGATGCCGGAGGATTGCGGCTCAACCAGCGTCAGCACCGCTTGCATCGCAATCGCCGCATCAATCGCCGAACCGCCCTGACGCAGCATCTCGCGACCTGCTTCAGCGGCCAATGGATTGGCAGCCGCTGCCATGTGTTTGCTGGCGTGACGGGTTTGCAGATCGGTACGGAAACCGGACGCGGCTTCCGGTGCCAGCGGCAAAGTCGAGGAGGGCGGGGCGTTGCAGGCGGTGAGGGTCAGGGCGCTGATGATCAGTGTCAGGGCAGGCAGGCGAAAGCGCTTCAAGGGCAAGGCTGAAAACACGCGGGCTCTCCGTCCGTGGATTAAAAGTCTGAGGGACTTTATCGACCGCTCGGTCGCGACGCAAACCGGTGGGCATTTTTGTCTTTCTTTTCGGGGCGGATGTTCGCTAGGGTCAGCGTCAATTGACTGACCGCACACGTCCCCCTGTAGGCCTTCGCCTGCTCGCGATAGCGGTGGGTCAGTCAGCAATGATGTTGGATGTGATGACGCTATCGCGAGCAGGCGAAGGCCTACAGAGGTCAAACCATAAAAATCACAAGAGGCCAAGAATGCACAGCGAGTTCCCCACCGACTCCACTTACCGCAATCAACGCGAACAGTTCCTGGCCGCCGCCAACGCCGCCGGCGCCACGCTCACCTCCTACGCACATCCGCGCTGTGGGCCATTTGGCGAACCGTTGAGCACCGACGTCGCTGTGCTCGGTGATCCACAGGCCAAACGCCGATTGGTAGCGCTCAGCGGTACTCACGGCGTGGAGGGGTATTACGGTTCCGACTGCCAAATCGATTGGCTGAAAGATTTCATCCCTGGCTCCCTGCCCAAGGATGTCGCGGTGGTCATGGTGCATCTGATCAATCCATGGGGCACCGCATGGCTGCGCCGGGTCAACGAAGACAACATCGACCTCAACCGCAATCACCTGGATTTCACCGTGCCGCTGCCGGACAACCGCGCGTACGCCGCACTGCATGAAATCTACGCCTGCACCGAACTGAACGGCGCCGAGCGTCAACTCGCGGATGCCATGCTCGATGCGCAAATCAACGAACACGGCTGGCCAGCGGTAATGTCGATTGTCGAGGGCGGTCAACACAGTCATCCCGACGGACTGTTTTACGGTGGCCGCGCGCCGAGCTGGTCGAATCGCACCTTGCATCAAATCATCGAGGCGCACCTGGCTGGCGCTGAAACCGTGATGTGTTTCGACCTGCACACCGGCGCCGGCGAATACGGTCATCCGATGTTGCTGACGATTACGCAGGCACCTTACCCGGCACTCGCGCAAGCTCAGGCAATTTACGGCCCATGGCTCTACACCCTGCACACCGGCGCCGACACGTTGAGCGAAACCGGAGTGGCAGCGACGGCTACCGGATACACCTCGCAAGCGTTGCTCAATGTTTTACCGGATGTGCAGTTGATGCCGTTCGTGATCGAGTGCGGGACCTATCCGGGCGCGGACGTGCACCGGCATTTGCGTGATGACCATTGGCTGCATCTGCACGGCGATCCACTGGATGCAACGGGGAGGGCGATCAAGCTGAATCTGCTCGAACAGTTTTATCCAGCCGATCCTGACTGGCGCGCGATGGTCGGTTTGCGCACCCGGCAGATCTGGGCCAAAGGTCTGGCGGCACTGGCTGACTAATAGTGGCGAGGGGATTTATCCCCGATGGGCTGCGAAGCGGCCCCAATGTTCATCCGGTAAAAAGGTCATCTCGTGCCCCATCGAGGATAAATCGCCCTCGCCACAACGGGCATAAAAAAACGGCCTGCCTTGCGGTAAGCCGTTTTCAGTACGTGTAAAACGTCGAAAAAACCGACGGCGCCGAAGAAAAACTCCCCGGCCTCAGCGTTTTTTATCGCAACGCTTTCACCCTGACCGTCCTTCTGAACAGCGGCAACGCGAACAACACAAACAGCGCCGCCGCAGCAGACAGCGCTAACGGCAGGCCGTGGGCGCTGGTTGTCATCGCTGCGCTGCTGACCAAGGGCCCGAGCAAACTGCCGACCCCCCATAAAAAACCGGCGCTGGCATTCGCGGTGACCAGGTCGGGGCCCTTGAACCCTTCGCCGATCAGAATGATCGCCAGGGTATAAACGCCGCCAGCAACGGCGCCGAGTACCACAAGGCTTGGCCAGAGCAAGAGGGGATAGTTCATCAACCACGGCAAGCAGACACCGATGGCCAGAGAAAGCACACCGCACCCCAAATAGACAATCGGCCTGGCAACGTTGTCCGAGAGCCAGCCCAGTGGGAACTGGAAGGCCGCGTCACCGAGCAGAATCACCGTCACCATGAGCGCAGCGAATTTGATCGCATAGCCGTGATCGGCAGCGTAAACCGGAAACATCGAGAGGATCACGCTATCGAAAAACGAGAAGAAAATGATGCCCATACACAGCGCCGGCGCCACTTGAATGAAGCCCAGCACCGAGAACGTCTTGCTTTCCGAATGCCCGTGATGCTCCTTTTGCCTGGGCAAGGTGAACCAGATCATCCCTAGCGCCAATAGATGTCCGCCAATCACCACACTGATCACCTGGGGGCCAGCAGTGCCGAAGAGGGCCACCATCCCGGGCCCCAGTAGCTGGAACACCGTAAAGCAGGTGGTGTAGATCGCGACAACCCGGCCTCTGTAATGGTCCTCGGCGATTTCATTCACCCAGGACTCCCCCAGAATAATGATCACCCCCGCCGCGAGCCCCATCGCAAACCTGGCCAGTGCCAGGGCGTACACCGTCGAGGCGAAGAACTCGACGGCGGCCACGCTCAGGGTCGACAGGGCGAAACATCCCAAATAAATATGTCGACGGCTCAGCCGCTGGCAGATCCAGTCCACCAGAAAGGCCGACAGCATCATTCCGGCTGCGGGCAGTGCCGACATCACGCCGATATGCACAGCCGACGCTCCCGCCTGGTACAGGCGCAACGCAACCACTGGCACGGTCGAACCGATACATAACCCGACAATGGAAACGCCGAGTACCAGCGCCGCCAACAATAATCTATTCATTCATCACACCTCAGGCTCACTGCCCATCGATAGCTGGCCCGCGCACGCTCAAACCGCCACGAGATGCTCGTGGATATCCCGTTGAGGCAACGTCGGTTTGGCAATTCGCACGCCGTTCACATACAGGCAGGACGCCGCGACCCCATACCCGCCGTAAGGGTTGTAGCCCTTCTCCACGACATGCAGGTCGGTGTTGTTCAGCACAGTCTCCGCGGCATGTTTGCCTGACGCTACCAGCTCGTCGATGTAGCCACTGCTGCCAAACAACGATACGTACATGGAATTGGGGGCATAGAGCGGATGTTCGAAGTAGCCCGCCAGCTCGCTGTCATCTGCATAAGGTTGAACGAAGAACACGGGGGCAAAAAACTCTTTGTAGTTGCCGCCCAGCGACAATGGCCGCTCGAACACGGTTGGACGTATCAACCCGCTGATCGGATTGATCTCGCCGCCATACGTACAGTGTTCGCGATACTCCTTGAACATCTTCACCACTTTCAACGTATGGTCAGGGTCGCTATTGGGGCCGACGATGTTCTCTTTGCGTGCGTAATCGCCCACATAGTCCTCGCACTTGACCAGCTCTTCGCGCAGCCGACGGATGAACTCACCGTAGACCTGGCGATGCACCAGGATGCTGTTGGGACCGGCGCAATCCTGTCCCTGGTTGTACAACACCACCCGCAGCGCACTTTCGATCGCGGTGTCGATTGATGCATCTGCCGACACCACCAGTGGGTTATGGCCCGCCCCGTTGAGGATGAACAAGGTGCGCTTGAGGTAGGACTTTCTGACTTTGGTCGCGTTTTCCGGCGTGCCGGTAAAAATAACCACATCGGACATCGCAGCGGTCTGGCTGACGAACGTTTCTTTGTCGGCAAAAGAGACATTCAGGTTCGGAAAGAAGCGCTCCAGCTGCAACGACTCCAGCAACTTCCTGTAGTGCGAGTGCATCGCCGTCGGTGGTCGAAGCCAGGCTGAATCGGCCAGCAATGAAGGAATAATGCCAAAACACGTCGTGGCATAGATCGGCTGGTTGAGCGGCAAGTAACTGGTCACGCAACGCACCCGGCGTTCAAAGAAAGGGCTGTTAAGCGCCAGGCACTCAAGAAATTCGACACACCGCTCAATCTCATCCACCGCCACGTTGTAGCATTCGAACCCCGAAAGGCTCTCGGCAATTGCCTCACTGTTGCTTCGAAGATGCTGTGCAAACGCTGCGGCACGGGCTTTGACCTCTTCGAAATCGATGGCTTCCAGCACTTGCCGGGCCTCTGGTGGCCTTTCAATCGTGGCCATCGGGCGCGGAACTTCGGACAACTCGGTGGTGGCTTGATTGAACTGCACTTCGCTCATGGTTTCACTTTCCCTGTATTGAGTTGCCTGTTTGATCCGTGATTCGAGTTGCGCACTAAAAGCCTGAACACCCAGACGATTGACGTACCCGTGGAGTCGCGGCCCGCTTTCCTCGCCGAACAGACAGGCGTAAAGCATCCGGTAAGCATCGCCGTGACTGGCGACGCCAACCTGATCGAAGATTTGCGTTATCTGTTCGCGAGTAACCGGTCCTGGGTGGACCGCCAGTTGTTTGAACTGCTCCGACATCCGATAGAGCACCGACTCCCCGTTCTTGTTGAGCATCCGTGGCAGGAAAAGTGGGCAACTCGTTCCTGGTAATAGGTAAATGCTTTCTGGACCACATCGGTGAAGCCGTCATCCGCCACGATGTCCTGTCGGGTTTTGTCGTGCTGGAGCAGGTAGTGGTAAGCCGCATCAATGTTTTCTGGATGGCAGGCAGTAAAGATGTTCAGCATCCGCTGATAGGTGGTGCGACGCTTGCCATGGCGCGGTGGGCGATGGAAATAACCGACGGGATTGTCATCGTCGCCCTCGACCATGCGCGCATGGTCAGCCCGGTAATGGTCATAGGCCTTGATCGACACCTGAGGGTGGAAGCGCGTGGTGCGATAAGGGTTGTTGAACATGAAATGCTGCAACGCCCCCTCGGGCATGTATTTGCTCACTTGCTCCAGAGAAAAGCCATTGCCTTTGCTTTTGGATATTTTTTTGCCGGCGATGTCGGTAAACAGCCCGTACTTCATCAGGATCGGAGCTCGCACATCCAATACCTGGCAGATATCGCGCACCGTATTCGCCGAGTCGGTCAGGTCTTCGCCATGCATTTCAAAAGCAATATTGCGGTGAATCAGGCGCATTGCCCAATCGGCCTTCCATTGCAACTTGCAGTGACCATCCAACACTGAGGTGGTGATGTCTTCGCCAATCGGCTCGTCGGCGTAGTACTCCTGTGACGTAATGCTGTATTCCTCGCCTGGCCGGTTGATCAGCAGGTCTGGCGGGATCTGATAGACAATTTCCCCGTGCTGCACATCCACATGCCGAACCACCAGATGCTCGATGATCCGCCCTGAAAAGCGCGAAACGGGCATGAACATGCTGTAGCTCTTTCTACGGGTAATTCCCAGACGTGAGGCCACGACCTGATTGATCGCCTCCATTCGAGAGAGAAACTGCTTGATGGTCGAGTTGTAGTAACCGGATCGATAGAGCGCACTGTTTTCAATCAACTGATAGTCGAGCGCATAGGGCATCAGTGCCTGATCAAGTCGAGCGTTAATGCCTGCCGACAGACTGCCCGCCTGTTCAAATGGGTCGGGAATATCGCACAACGGTAGCCCCAGACTACTTTGCAGGAGCTGCGGCTGAGGGAATGTTCCGGGTACTTTTCGCAGCGCGTCCAGATCGTCGGAAACAATAAACAGCCGGGTTTCCTTGCTGGATATTTTCTCGAAGGCGGTTTTTACGATGCTGACGCGCAACACCTCACACAACGTTCCGATATGGGGAAGCCCGGAGGGTCCGAAACCTGCGCCGAACGCGACGACCCCATTGTTATCGGCAGTTCTTTCCTGAATTTGCCGAGCAAGACTCTTCCACCACATGCAGTGAACTCCCTGTTAGATGCATCAAAAGACCCGCCCCACCCAAGTGGACGTCCCGTTAAAAAGGCTCAGGCAATCGCTGACAGGCAGGCCAAGGCACCCGGCCAGTTATCAGGAAGGCAATAGGTTCAATAACGACTTAGCGTTTTTGGGGGGGAGGAGAGAAAGTAAAGGCAAACAAAATGCTGCGACGACGACTGTTCGCAACATGGCTATCGAAAAGGGCGATATCCGGGCGGACATGCGCGATGAGTCGATGTGGGCTCAATAAGGAAGGGAACATGAGAGTATCAATAACCAGATATTCGCAAACGCTTCTACCTACGCGTTCGCCGTGTTCGATTACAGGCAGGCAACAAAACGCCTACCAACCCTTGTAAAAATGAAGCTCCTGATCTGGTACTGATGTGTGCCGTCATCCGACTCAACCTTGAGAAATGACTGACACGATCAACGGAAACAGCCTACGTCAGCGGCTCATCAGAAATCAATCCCCCGGACATTAACCCCACCAGACAAAACCACAAGGGTTCATTCTGCTCTGGAGAGTGCGTCCGATTGCCTGACGCGAAACCGGAGTGGCAGCGACGGCTACCGGGTACACCTCACAGGCGTTGCTCAATGCTTTACCGGACGTGCAGTTAATGCCGTTGGTGATCGAGTGCGGGACGTATCCTGGGCCGGATGTGCATCGTTATTTGCGCGATGACCAGTGGCTGCATCTGCATGGCAATCCGCCGGATGCGACGGGGAGGGCGATCAAGTTGAATCTGCTGGAGCAGTTCTATCCGGCTGATCCGGAGTGGTGCGAGATGGTCGGTTTGCGCACTCGACAAATCTGGGCGAAAGGGTTGTCGGCGGCGGCTTGCTGAAAAGGCATTTCGCGCCTGTAGTACCTCGCCCCCGACCTAGCGGTTGTTCTGCATTTCTCCTACAAACCTTTCAGGTCGACAACTTACGCGCCTTTACCTGAGGATGTTTTCTGTTGTTTTTCCAGGATGGATTTCAGATGAAAAGGATGAGTCCGTTGCCAATCAACTCTATTTTCAGTCGGCCATTGTCATGAGTATTTCCAATGAGGATCGCGATTTTCTGGTGGCGCTGGGCAGTCGCATTGCTCACTTACGCACAGTGCACGAGATCACACAGACGCGGTTTGCACGGGCCTTAGGTCTTTCCCGGCAAACCTTTCAGGGCTACGAGGAGGGCACGCGCAGCATGCCGGTCACGACACTGGTGAAGATGGCATTTGCGCTTCGCGTGCCTGTTGAGGACCTGCTTGGGGTGCCTTCGTACACGGAGACGCCCAGACGCAGCTTGACCTCGACATGGTATCGACGCCTGCAGTCCATCAATGAGCTTTCGAAGGTTCAACAGAAGGTCATTGCGCAGATGCTCGACGCCCTGATCGCACAGGCAGCGACCAAAGCGAGCGAAGAGAAGGATGTTTGAAGTGACAGATCACTTCGACTTTTCTCGAGACATAAAAAAACGGCCTACCTTTCGGTAAGCCGTTTTTAGTACTTGGTGGCTACACAGGGACTTGAACCCCGGACCCCAGCATTATGAATGCTATGCTCTAACCAACTGAGCTATGTAGCCAAGTGGCGCGCATTATTCCCCTGAAATGGAAAAGCGTCAAGCGTAAATTTAAAAATTTTTTCTACGCTTTCAACCGTTTATCAAAATCACCGGCTGAGCAGCGGCGAAGGGCAGCGTTGGAACCAGCGGCTGGCCTGTTCATAAGCGTGCGCCAATTGCAGGACAGCGAAGTCGGCCTGGTGCTTGCCGATGATCTGCAACCCCATCGGCAAACCGTCCGCATTGAACCCCGCCTGGACGTTCGCAACCGGGCAACCCGACAAAGTGCCGGGAATCACGACTTCCATCCAGCGGTGATACGTGTCCATCGCCACGCCCTCAATCGACGTCGGCCAAGGCTGGGTTTTATCGAACGGGAACACTTGGGCGCTGGGCAATAGCAGGTAATCGTACTTTTCGAACAGCCGAGAAATCGCCCGATACCAATCGCTGCGAACCACTGAGGCGGCGAACACTTCGCTGGCCGACAGCTTCAGGCCGTTTTCCACTTCCCAAATCGCTTCCGGCTTCAACAATGTACGCTTCTGTGGATCGGCATACGTCGCGCCCAAAGACCCCGCGACCATCCAGTGCCGCAACGTCCGCCAACTGCTCCACAGCCGCTCAGGCGCGAAATCCGGCAGAACGGACTCAACGTGGCAGCCGAGGCTCTCAAAGTCGGCAAAGGTCTTCTCACACAGCGAGAGCACGCCTTGCTCCATCGGCAGATACCCACCGAAATCGCCCAGCCAACCCAACCGCGTGCTTTTGAAGTCACGCCCCAGCGGAGCGGCAAACGCCTCACCGGATTCAGCGATGGACAGCGGCGCCCGCGCATCACCGCCAGCCTGCACCGACAACAGCAACGCCGCATCTTTCACACTGCGCGCCATCGGCCCTTCGTAACCGAGCTGATCAAAAAACAGATCGGCACTGTCATCGAACGGCACACGTCCCTGCGACGGGCGAAAACCAAAAATGTTGTTGAACGCCGCCGGATTACGCAGCGAACCCATCATGTCGCTGCCATCCGCGACGGGCACCAGATGCATCGCCAGCGCGGCCGCCGCGCCACCGCTACTGCCGCCCGCCGTCTTGCTCGGGTCGTACGCGCACGCGGTGGCGCCAAACAACGGGTTGTAACTCTGCGAACCGAGGCCGAATTCTGGGGTGTTGGTCTTGCCGATAATGATCGCCCCAGCAGCCTTGATCCGCTCGACCATGATGCCGTCGCGCTCAGGCACAAAGTTTTTGTACAACGGCGAACCCAGCGTGGTGCGGATGCCCTGGGTCAGCGACAGATCCTTGATCGCATGGGGCAGGCCATGCATCCAGCCCCGGTATTCGCCACGCGCCAGTTCGGCATCGCGTTCGTCGGCCTGAGCCAGCAGATGTTCCGGTGATTGCAGGCTGATCAACGCATTGACCAGCGGGTTGAAACGTTCGATATGGGCAAGGTAAGTCTGCATCACTTCCCGGCAGGAAACCTGGCGCAGGCGAATGCGGTCGGCGAGCTCGTGAGCCTGCAACAGGACCAGTTCGCTGATGTTATTAGAGTTCATTGCAAGCGGCCTTTCAGACGGCTGGAAAAACGCCCCGCCAGTGCGACGGGGCGGTAGCGATCAACGCATCAGGTTGGTCCAGAGACGGTCAGCGAGGCGGATCGCGCCTTCACCGCAGGTCTTGCTGAACACCACGTTGGTGCCCTCGGGAATGTGCAATTCCGGCGCGTCCTTGAGCGCTGCGTCGAGGAACGGTTCGACGCCTTTGATCGGGCTCTGGTGCTTGAGGAAGTTCTGCGTCATCGCCGAGTTTTCCGGCTGACTGAGGAAGGCGATAAACGCCTTGGCATTCGCCGGATTTTTGCTGCCGGCAGGGATGACCATGTTGTCGACCCAGGCCAGCACGCCTTCTTTCGGGTAGAGGTATTTCAGTGTCGGTTTCATCTCGCGAGCACGCATCGATGAACCACCCCAGAACATCGACATATCGATTTCACCCGAGGCGAGATTCTCGCGAATCGAGCCGGCCTTGGAGCTGTAGGTTTTCACGAATGGCTTCTGCGCCTTGAGCAGCGTCAGCACCTGCTGCATCTGTTTCGGGTCTTCGCTGCACAGCGGAATGTTCAGGTACAGGCTAGCCATGTCGACCATGTCGCTGACCGAGTCGAACATGTTGATGCGCCCCTGCAGCTCGGCTGGCGGCTCATACAAAACCTTGTAGCTGTCGGCCGCGCCTTTGTAGCGCGCGCTGTCGAGGACGACGCTGGTGGTGCCCCAAATGAACGGCACCGAATACGCGCCCTCCGGGTCCCAACTCGGTTTTTTCAAGTTATCCACAACGCTGGCGTAGTAGGGCTCTTTGACCGGGTCGAAGCGTTCCAGCAGGTTTTCCTTGATCAGAATCGGCACGAACTGGTGCGACGGAATCGCCACGTCATAACCGGCGCCACCCTGTTTCAATTTCGCCAGCAGCGTCTCGTTGGAATCGTAGGAATCGACGGTGACTTCGATACCGGTCTGCTTCTGGAACTTGGCGAGAATCTCCGGCGAAAAGTAGCCGCTCCAGCTCACCACGTTGAGTTTCTCGGCGGCCTGAACGCTGCCCGTCATCGCCAGCGGCACAGTCAGGAACAACGAAGTGCCAACGCTTTTTATCCACTTGCTCATGATATTTCCCCACAGGTCGTAGAAGGTTCAGGCGTTCTTTTTGCCCAACAGGTAAGAGAGGCTGACGAACAGCACCGAGACGCCGAGGATCAGCGTCGACACGGCGTTGACGTCGGGTGTCACGCCCATGCGCAGCAGGCCGAAAATGAAGATCGGCAGGGTTGTCGTGCCGGCCTGCGAGACCATCATCGAGATGACGAAGTTATCCAGCGAGACGATGAAGGCCAGCATCAGCCCGGAGAAAATCCCCGGCATCAGCAGCGGCAGAGTGACCTTGCGAAAGGTGCGCCACGGGCCGGCATAGAGATCGGCCGAGGCTTGTTCCAGCGACAGGTCCATGTCGTTCAATCTTGCGCGAATCGGCAGGTAGGCGAAGGGAATGCAGAACACCGTGTGCGCGATGATCAGGTTGCCGTAACCCAGCGACAGACCGATGGTGGAGAACAGCGCCAGCGTCGCTACACCAACGACAATTTCCGGCAACACCAGCGGCAACATGATCGCGCCCATCGACAATTGCAGACCCTTGAACTTGGCGCCGCGCGAGGTGCCGAGGGCAGCGAGGGTGGCAATCGCCGTGGCGATCATGCTTGCGCAGACGGCGATCAACAGGCTGTTGCCGGCGGCCTGGCGCAAGGCCTGATTGGCGAACGCGGCGCGATACCAATCGAGGCTGAAACCGGTCCACACCGTCGCCGATTGGTTGGCATTGAAGGAGAACACCACCAACACCACGATCGGCGCGTAGAGGTACAGATAGAACAGAAAACTGAAGCCGCCGAAGCCGGGGAAGTCCTGCACACCCAGCCCTTTGCGTTTGAATAGGCCGATCATTACGCACCTCCTTTGGCGATGCGCTGGCGCTCAGCGCGCAAGGCATAAACGGTCAGCACCAGCATCACTGCGGCCATCAGCACCAGCGACAACGCCGCGCCAAACGGCCAGTTACGCGCATCGCTGAACTGCCGGAAAATCAGGTTGCCGAGCATCATCCGCGTGCCGCCACCGAGCAGTTCCGGGGCGATCATCGCGCCCAGACACGGCACGAAGGTGAGGATGGCGCCGGCGAGAATTCCCGGTTTGGCGATCGGCAAGACGACTTTGCGCAAGGTGCGGATGCGCCCGGCATAGAGATCCTGCGCGGCTTCGAGCAGGCGGATATCCATCTTTTCCAGCGTCGCGTAAATCGGCAACACCACGAACGGCGCATAGGTGTAAACCAGCCCCAGCAGCACCGCGCCGTCGGTGTACAACAACTGCAATGGTTCGTGGATAACGCCCATGCCCATCAGGCTGTTGTTGATCACTCCGGTGTTACGCAGCAGCAGAATCCACGCGTAAGTGCGGATCAGCAGGTTGGCCCAGAACGGCACGGTGATCAGAAAGATCAGCAAGCCGCGACGATGCGCCGGCTGCATCGCCAGCCACACGGCGACCGGAAAACCGATCAGCAATGTGATGATCGTGGTCAGCCCGGCAATGCCGATCGAGCGCAGGGCGATGAGCAAATACGAGTCGGCAAAGGCGAGGCTGTCGTCCAGTTGGCGCTCGAACAGCAGCGAGGTGTAGGCGTCACTGCTGAAGACTTTATTGACCCCGCCGTAGGGGTTGGCCTCCATCAGCGAATAGCCGATGACGATGAGAATCGGCACCACCAGAAACAAACAGATAGCGATCAGCGCCGGGCTGACCCCGAGGAAACTCTGGAAGGCTTTGCGCCGCTCCAGCGTGTTGGCAATCGGTAAGGCGTGCATGGCAATTCCTCCGGCTCAATCGTGCAGGACGCTGGCGCTGCCCTGGTCGAACAGCAAACCGGCCTGGGAGCCGACCGCAAAGCGCAGGCTTTGGTCGACGCAATTGGGCGTACGCACGGTGAGGCGCGAACCGTCGCTGAGGCTGACCTGATATTGCAGATCAGTGCCGAGATAGATCTGCGCTTCGATCCGGCACGGCAGCGCGGTTTCGGTAGCCGCTGGCACCAGATGCAGACGCTCAGGTCGTACCGACAGGCTGACGTTGGCGCCGACCTGCACATCGCTGCACGGTTGCGCGGGCAGCGGATGCCCGGCAGGCCCGGCGAACCACGCCTTCCCGTCCTCAACGCGAGTGACGGTGCCTTCGATGAAATTGGTTTCGCCGATGAAGTCGGCGACGAAGCGATTACGCGGGCGTTCGTAGATATCTTCAGGCCGACCGACCTGCTGCACTTCGCCTTCGGACAATACGGCGATGCGGTCGGACATGGTCAGCGCTTCTTCCTGGTCGTGGGTGACGAAGATGAAGGTGATGCCGGTCTTGGCCTGGATGGTTTTCAACTCTTCGCGCATCGCCTGACGCAGCTTGAGATCGAGTGCCGACAGCGGCTCATCGAGCAACAGCACTTTCGGATGCGGTGCCAAAGCGCGGGCGAGGGCGACACGTTGTTGCTGACCGCCCGACAGCTGCGCCGGTTTGCGATTGGCGAAGCGCTCCATCTGCACCAGCGCCAGCATCTCGCGCACACGCTCGGCGATTTGCGCCTTGGTGAGGACTTTGCCCATCGGCTGTGATTCGAGGCCGAATGCCAGGTTCTCGGCGATGGTCATGTGCGGGAACAGCGCGTAATGCTGGAACACCGTGTTGACCGGACGTTGGAACGGCGGGCGATCAGCGATGTTTTCGCCGTAGAGAAGAATCTCGCCTTCGGTGGGAAATTCGAAACCGGCGATCATCCGCAGCAGCGTGGTCTTGCCGCAGCCGGAAGGGCCGAGAAGGGTGAAGAATTCGTTGTCGCGGATGTCCAGGTCGATGCTTTTCAGCGCCACCGGACCGGTCTGCGGATCACCGTAAACCTTGCGCACTGAGCGGATCGAGACCGCCAGCGTTTGCAGCGAATGCAGGGCATTCATGCGTTACCTCCGATTCCCCCATCGCCTGCGACTCGCTTTGCAAAGCGTTGCCGTCGGGCCATGGATATTATTTTTTTGGGCAGGATCGAGATTGCGTTCGGGTGTGAAACCAGCTGTTTTTTTGTTTTGCTGTGGCTCGATTATCAGCCAGGGGTTGCGCGGCGCGACACTTCAATTTAAACATGGCAGGTGTTAGTTAATTTAACAGTCGAAGGTGCCAGGAATCATGCCCGACCACCGTTTGCCACCGCTCAACGCGGTGCGTGCCTTTGATGCCGCTGCGCGTTTGGGCAGCTACGTCGAAGCCTCGAAAGCCCTGCACGTGACCCAGCCTGCGATTGGCCGCCACGTGAAATTGCTCGAGGACTGGTTGGGCATTCAATTGTTCGAGCGCACTTCGCGCGGGGTCAACCTAACCCCGGCGGGGGACAAGTACCACCGCAAGATCAGCGCCGCTTTGCAGTTGATCATTGAAGCGGGCAAGGAAGCCCGGCCGAAAGATGCTGAGCGCTGGCTGCGGATCATGGTGGTGCCGGGTTTCGCCAAGCGCTGGTTGATGCCTCGGATCGAAGCGCTGCGGCATTTGCGCCCGGGATTGAAACTGGCGATCGAGCCCAATTCGACCTTCACCGAAGTGGACGGCAAGAGCGCCGATCTGGGCATCGTTTACGGCCTCGATGGGCAATACGCGGACTCACGGGAAGCGCTGATTTGCCCACGGGTATTCCCGATCTGCACACCGGCGTATCTGGCCAGCATCGCCCCGATCAGCAGTCCCGCTGACCTGGTCAGAAACGATCTGATCCACGTCGATGACGGCGAGTGGTGGAACCTGTGGTTCGCCGCGCACGACCTCGATATCCATCTCAATTCTGACATGCTCTACGTCAACAACGATCACGCGCTGTCCGTGGCCGAGAGCGGGCAGGGGATCGCGCTGGCCAACGAGGTGCTGGTGCGTCATGAACTGGCCAGCGGCAAACTGGTGCGTGCGGTCGATGCTGAGGTGAAGCTTGAGAGCTATCGAGTGCTGACGCCGTCCGCCGAACTCTCGGCGGATGTGGCGTGGTTTATTCAATGGCTCAAGGCTGAACTGGAAACGGACTTCCCCGAGGCTGTGATCAACTGAGGCGGAAGCGTGCGGTGTTGTCGCTTAGCGCCTTGCTGCCTTGGCTGAGGGTGTCTGCGGCAAGATTCACTGCGCGTGCGCCTTCCAGCAAACGTACGGCGGCCTGATCGACCTGCTGGATATTGCCGCTGACCTCATCGGCGGTACTCGCTTGTTCTTCAACGGCTGTGGCGATCTGCGCCAGGGTATCGGTGACGCTCTGCACGGCGCTGGCGATTTCGCCCAGGCGTTCACCGAGACCGGTGACCGACTCGGCATCGGTTTGCGCCTGGCCGCACGCCGCTTCCATCAAGCTCACCGCTTCGTTGACCGTGGCGCGCAAGCTGTCGACCGTGCCGGCGATCTGCGCGGTGGATGATTGCGTGCGTTGCGACAGGCTGCGCACTTCGTCGGCGACCACGGCGAAACCGCGACCCTGCTCACCGGCACGCGCAGCTTCAATGGCCGCGTTGAGCGCGAGTAGATTGGTTTGCTCGGCAACGCCGCGAATAGTGTCGACCACCAATTGAATCTGCTGGCCTTGCTCGCTGACTCGACCGAGTGCCGCTGCGGTGTCGTTCAAGCGTTGATTGAGCTGCTGAATACTCGCCGTGGTGCGTTGGCTGTCGCGGCTGCTGTCAGCAGCGATGCGCTGGGTGTGCTGAGCGCTGCCTGAGGCCTGCTCACAGCTTTGCGCCACGCCTTGCGAGGTGGCGGCCAATTGCGTGGCGGCTGCGGCGATCTGGCTGATCTGCAACTGTTGCGCTTCGACTTCGCCGAGGGCGCCGCTGGAGTGCTCGTTGAGGCTGCGCACGGCATGGCTTAACTGCGAGGTCTCGTGATCGACGCCGAGCATGCTCGTGCGCAGTTGCACCACGGCAACGTTGAGCGCAGTGCTGATCGCCGCCAACTCATCGCGGCCCACCACCGGCACTTGCAGGCTCAGGTTGCCGTCGCGCAGAGCTTCGGCGAGCAGGGTGATGCCGCTGGCGCTGCGGCGAATCGAAGCTTGCAGGCAGATGAACAGATACAGCGCCGCGAGCAGCAGGCAGCCGAAGATCGCCGCGACGATGATGAACTGACGGATCGCCGAGCCGTGATAGGCGTCGAGTCGTTGATCCAGCGACACCAGTGATTGCTGGCGCAGGGCGGCGAGATCGGTCAGCAGGGCATCGAGGTTGCGCTCGAAGTCGTCCGGTTTGAGCGTGATGCTGCCGCCGAACACGCCGTCGTCGAGCACCTTCAGGCCGCTGTCGAGACGTTTCAGGCTGTCGTGGTATTGGCTGGCCCAGCTCTGTTGATCTTTCGGCAAGCGTGCTTCGAGCAGCGTGGCGGTTTTCACCAGTTGTTCGCGGGCATCGCCGATGCGGCTGCGCAAGTCGCGTAATTGCAGACGGCTTTGCAGGGTGAATTGGCCGGAGACGACCGAGGCTTGACCGACGGCGGCGAGGCGGCCGACCCGTTCGATCAGGTCCGGCGCGTGTTGCGTGGAAATCTGCGTGAGCAGATAGGTTTCCAGCCAGGGTGCGAGGGTCAGGCGATTGTCCATGACGATCTGTTCGCGCAACGCCTGCAGAGCGCTGAGGGCGTTGGTGAAACGGTCGTAACCGTCTGGCCACCAGCCGACGCTGCTGAGGCTTTTCGAATCCAGACCATTCAGAGCGGTTTGCAGCGCCTGATAGCGGCTGAGGGTTTCGTCTTCGGCACCTTCGTTTTTCAGGGCGTTACCCAAGTCCGTGGTGGCTTGCACAACTGCCGGTTGCACCGTGTCGAATGCGCCCATGGCGGCGAGGGTAGCGGGCGTCGGCTGGCGATTGGTTTCCGTGGCGCGCCAACGGGCGGCGCGATCACGTTGGGCGGCGAGCAGGTTGTCCAGCGCATCCAGCGCCAGCAACTGGCGCACGCCGGCACGTTCGCCGGAAATCAGATTGAGCTTGTCGCGATAGTCCTGGCCGATCATCAGCAGACTGCCGGCCAACGGCAGAATGAACAGCAGAAACAACAACTGGAATTTACCTGCGAAGCCAAACCGCCCCAGCAATTTGATCCCCGGTGAAAGGAAAGCCTGCATGCCCCATGACTCCTCTGGACACCACGCACCAATGGCGTGCATCGCGGTCGTGCGACCTGGATGTTGTGCCCTGCTAAAAGGCCTCGAAAGTTCACTCTCGCCCGCTCTGTAGGCCGGCTCTGTAGCGAAACTTCCCATTGTCGGTGCCCTTTGTAAGGGCGCCGCGTTCAAGAGATGAAACAAGGCAAGATTCAGACCATGGCGTTGCGCTATCACTCATCCCATGTAGGAGCTGCCGAAGGCTGCGATCTGTTGATCTTTGTTTTCAAGATCAAGATCAAAAGATCGCAGCCTTCGGCAGCTCCTACATAATTCATGTCAGTCAGTCAGTCAGTCAGTCAGTCAGTCAGTTGGTCAGTTGGTCAGTCAGTTGGTCAGTCAGTTGGTCAGTTGGTCAGGTTTAGTTGGTTAGTTAGCTGGCTAAGGGGATGGCGCTCGCGCACTGAAAAATGGCACATTGACGCACCTGCCTGTGCGCACCCATCTGTTGTCCGGAAATTCTCATGGCTATCAGCAACGCTCAGACCGCCGCTGCCTCGGCGCCCGCTGCTCCGCAAAGCAGTCCATTGGTGATGCGCATCATCGGCGCGGTGGCGCTGGCGCATTTGATCAACGACTTGATCCAGTCGGTACTGCCGTCGATCTACCCGATGCTCAAGGCCAAATACGATCTGAGTTTTACTCAGGTCGGCCTGATCACCTTGACCTTCCAGTTGACGGCCTCGCTGTTGCAGCCGTGGGTTGGCTATCACACTGATCGGCATCCGAAACCATGGCTACTGCCGGCCGGTTCTATCTGCACGTTGATCGGCATCGTGATGATGTCGATGGTCGGCAGTTTTCCGTTGATTCTGCTGGCGGCGGCGCTGATCGGCATCGGCTCCTCGACGTTCCACCCCGAGGCCTCGCGGATTGCGCGGCTGGCTTCCGGTGGACGTTTTGGTCTGGCGCAATCGACCTTCCAGGTCGGCGGGAATGCCGGTTCCGCGTTCGGTCCGCTGCTGGCGGCGGCGATCATCATTCCGTTCGGTCAGGGCAACGTGGCGTGGTTCGGCTTGTTCGCGGTATTTGCGCTGTTCGTGATGTACCGCATCAGTCGCTGGTACGCCCATCACCTGAACCTGTTCAAACTCAAGGCCGGCCAGGCGGCAACTCACGGGCTGTCGAAGGGCAGGGTGACCAGTGCGTTGGTGGTGCTGGGGCTATTGGTGTTTTCGAAGTATTTCTACATGGCCAGCCTGACCAGTTACTTCACGTTCTACCTGATCGAGAAGTTCGACCTGTCGGTGGCGAGTTCGCAACTGCACCTGTTCCTGTTCCTCGGTGCGGTAGCGGCGGGGACCTTCTTCGGCGGGCCGATTGGCGACAAGATCGGGCGTAAGGCGGTGATCTGGTTCTCGATCCTCGGCGTGGCGCCGTTCACGCTGCTGATGCCTCACGTTGATCTGTTCTGGACGACTGTCCTCAGCGTGGTGATCGGCTTCATTCTGGCGTCGGCGTTCTCGGCGATTGTGGTGTATGCGCAGGAACTGGTGCCGGGGAATGTCGGGATGATTGCCGGAATCTTCTTCGGTCTAATGTTTGGTTTTGGCGGGATTGGCGCGGCGTTGCTGGGGCATCTGGCGGATGTGCACGGGATTGAGTACGTGTATTTCCTGTGTTCGTTCCTGCCGTTGTTTGGCGTGTTGGCGATCTTCTTGCCGCGTACCAAAAGGGCCTGATTCACACATGACCATTGTAGGAGTGAGCCTGCTCGCGATAGCGGAGTGTCTGTTACAGTTGATTCGACAGACATACCGCTATCGCGAGCAGGCTCGCTCCTACAGGGGAATGTGTTGAGGCATAAATGTCAGGCACAAAAAAGCCGCGTATCAAACGCGGCTTTTTCTTGGGCGTAATGCTTACACGTTGAATCGGAAGTGCATCACGTCGCCGTCCTTGACGATGTAATCCTTGCCTTCCAGACGCCATTTACCGGCTTCTTTGGTACCGGCTTCGCCCTTGTACTGGATGAAGTCGTTGTAGGCGATGACTTCGGCGCGGATGAAGCCTTTCTCGAAGTCGGTGTGGATCACGCCGGCAGCCTGAGGTGCGGTGGCGCCGACTTTGACGGTCCAGGCGCGGACTTCTTCGACACCGGCGGTGAAGTAGGTCTGCAGGTGCAGCATTTCGTAGCCGGCGCGGATCACGCGGTTCAGGCCAGGCTCTTCCAGGCCCAGGGCCTCAAGGAACATGTCCTTCTCTTCGCCGTCATCGAGCTCGGCGATTTCCGCTTCGATCTTGTTGCAGACCGGAACAACCATTGCGCCTTCTTCTTCGGCAATGGCGCGAACCACGTCCAGGTGCGGGTTGTTCTCGAAACCGTCTTCAGCGACGTTGGCGATGTACATGACCGGTTTGGTGGTCAGCAGGTGGAAGCCCTTGATCACGGCTTTTTCGTCCGCGCTCATGTTCTTCATCAGGCTGCGTGCCGGCTTGGCTTCGGTGAAGTGCGCGATCAGTTGCTCAAGCAGAGCCTTCTGAACCACGGCGTCCTTGTCACCGCCCTTGGCGTTACGCGCGACTTTCTGCAGTTGCTTCTCGCAGCTGTCGAGGTCGGCGAAGATCAGTTCCAGGTCGATGATTTCGATGTCGCGCTTCGGGTCGACGCTGTTGGAAACGTGGATCACGTTCTCGTCTTCGAAGCAGCGCACGACGTGAGCGATCGCGTCGGTTTCACGGATGTTGGCGAGGAACTTGTTGCCCAGGCCTTCACCTTTCGAGGCGCCGGCAACGAGACCCGCGATGTCGACGAATTCCATGGTGGTCGGCAGGATGCGCTTCGGATTGACGATGGCCGCCAGTGCTTCCAGACGCGGATCCGGCATCGGCACGATGCCGCTGTTCGGCTCGATGGTGCAGAAGGGGAAGTTCTCGGCCGCAATACCGGATTTGGTCAGGGCGTTGAACAGGGTGGACTTGCCGACGTTAGGCAGGCCGACGATGCCGCAATTGAATCCCATGGTGTTTCCCCTCGGAGTAGAGTCAGGCCTTCTGGCTGTGCAGGTTTTTCATCGCGCGGTTCCATTCACCGGCGAGGATATCCGGCAGCACGCCGAGGGCAAAGTCGATGCTGGCATCGAGTTTTTCCTGTTCGGCGCGTGGCGCACGACCCAGGACGAAATTTGAAACCATACTGGCGACGCCCGGGTGGCCAATGCCAAGCCGCAGGCGGTAGAACGTATTCTGATTGCCCAGTTGCGCAATGATGTCGCGCAACCCGTTGTGACCGCCATGGCCGCCGCCCTGCTTGAGCTTGGCAACGCCCGGAGGCAAGTCGAGTTCGTCGTGCGCCACGAGGATTTCTTCAGGCTTGATGCGGAAGAAACCGGCGAGTGCCGCCACGGCCTGGCCGCTGCGGTTCATGTAGGTGGTGGGAATCAGCAGACGAACATCCTGACCCTGGTGCGAATAGCGCCCGGTCAGGCCGAAATATTTGCGATCGGCCACAAGATTCACATTCTGTGCGTGGGCGATGCGCTCAACAAAAAGGGCCCCTGCGTTATGCCGGGTCTGGTCGTATTCGGCGCCTGGATTTCCCAGGCCAACGATCAGTTTGATGGCAGTCACGATAGGGGCCCTTCCTTTGAGTGGTGGATAACATCGCCGCGATCAGGGATAGCGGCGAAAGTGGACGAAAAATGCTCATTTACCATGAATGTAAACTCCGCGATCTCGCCCGCTTTCTCGCTACGTTCCAGTCCGCGATGTTACTTGCTCACTCAGGCTGAACAGAGTGAATTACTCTGCTGCGCCTTCTTCAGCTTCTGGAGCAACGCGTGGAGCGTGTACGTTTGCAACAGCTTTGTCGTCACCGTGAGCCAGTGCAACGAACTCAACGCCTTTAGGGGCTTTGAGGTCGGACAGGTGAACGATTGCGCCGATTTCCAGAGCCGACAGGTCGACTTCGATGAACTCAGGCAGATCTTTCGGCAGGCAAGTTACTTCGATTTCGTTCAGGACGTGCGAGATCTCGCCGCCTTTCTTGGTCGGAGCTTCTTCACCAACAAAGTGCACAGGCACGATAGCGGTCAGTTTCTGGCCGGCTACGACACGTACGAAGTCAGCGTGCAGAACGTGACCCTTGGACGGGTGACGTTGCAGAGCTTTGATGATGACGTTCTGCTTTTTGCCGCCAACGTTCAGTTCGATAACGTGGCTGTAGGCAGCGTCGTTTTCGAGCAGTTTGGCAACTTCTTTGGCCAGCATGCTGATGGATTCAGGGGCTTTTTCGCCACCGTAAACAACAGCTGGAACCAGAGCGGCGAGACGACGCAGGCGGCGGCTCGCACCTTTCCCCAGGTCGGAACGCAGTTCAGCATTCAGAGTAAAATCGTTCATTGTGTATCTCCAAAATAGCCATGACCGGGTTGACGTTTGCGACCAGCGCCAAACACGGTATGGGCAAAAAAGCCCCGCCCCGACAGGAATGCCGGGGCGGGGCGCTTTTCGTCAACGAGACATTTCGAGAAGGGCAGGGCCCTTAACGGAACATCGCGCTGATCGATTCTTCATTGCTGATGCGGCGAACCGCTTCGGCAACAACCGGTGCGATATCCAGTTGACGGATACGTGCACAGGCTTGTGCTGCAGCGGACAGCGGGATGGTGTTAGTCACCACCAGCTCGTCCAGCACGGAATTTTCGATATTCTCGATGGCCCGACCCGACAGCACAGGGTGTGTGCAGTAGGCAAAGACCTTGGCTGCGCCATGCTCTTTCAGGGCCTTGGCCGCGTGGCACAGAGTGCCGGCGGTATCGACCATGTCATCGACCAGAATACAGGTACGCCCTTCGACATCACCGATGATATGCATCACTTCAGAGTGATTGGCTTTCTCACGGCGTTTGTCGATGATCCCGAGATCCACGCCCAGGGATTTGGCAACAGCCCGTGCACGCACGACGCCACCAATGTCCGGGGACACAATCATCAGGTTTTCGAAGCGCTGATCTTCAATGTCATCCACCAATACTGGGGAGCCGTAGATGTTATCTACCGGAATATCGAAGAAACCCTGAATCTGGTCAGCATGCAGATCAACCGTGAGAACACGGTCGATGCCGACTACGGTAAGCATGTCAGCGACGACTTTCGCGCTGATAGCCACACGTGCGGAACGCGGACGGCGATCCTGACGGGCATAACCAAAATAAGGAATAACAGCAGTGATACGAGTAGCCGAGGAGCGGCGGAAGGCATCAGCCATCACTACCAGTTCCATCAGGTTATCGTTGGTCGGAGCGCAAGTCGGCTGAATAATGAAAACGTCTTTACCGCGAACGTTTTCATTGATCTCGGCAGTAATTTCGCCGTCGGAGAACTTACCGACAGAGATGTCACCGAGAGGGATATGCAGCTGACGTACAACACGCCGAGCCAGATCGGGGTTAGCGTTCCCCGTAAAGACCATCATCTTGGACACGCGCAGTACCTAGAGGCTGAGGGTAACCTGGATGAGTATAGAAAATGGCAGGGGCGGCTGGATTCGAACCAACGCATGGCAGGATCAAAACCTGCTGCCTTACCGCTTGGCGACGCCCCTGTATCTGTTGCATCAAGTGCCGTGCACTTGGTTCCTTTAGAGCAGATTTTGCAGCTTGCGGTGCAACATCGAAACGTTGCTGCCTTTCGCTACAAACCCTGTAAGGGTCTCTGTCAGAAGGGCCGAGACTTTATCAGCTTCAGCTTTGCTTGGGAAGCCCCCAAACACACAACTTCCAGTTCCGGTGAGTTTTGCTTCGGTAAATTTACCTAGCAAATCCAATGCGTTACGTACTTCTGGATAACGCCTTGCAACCACCGGCAAGCAGTCATTTCGACTGTTTCCCTCGGGAACGGGGCGCACTTTAATGGGCGGCGTGTTACGTGTCAACAAAGGATCGGAAAAAATTTCTGCCGTACTTACAGAGACTTGCGGTACGAGCACCAGATACCACGGTTCTTCGGGATCGACCGGGGTCAGTTTCTCGCCCACGCCCTCGGCGAAAGCTGCGTGACCACGGACGAAAACCGGGACGTCGGCACCCAGCGTCAGGCCCAGAGTAGCCAGGCGATCTTCATCCCAACCCAACTGCCACAAATGATTGAGACCGAGCAAAGTGGTCGCCGCATTTGAACTGCCGCCACCAATGCCACCGCCCATGGGCAGCACTTTGTCGATCCAGATGTCGATACCGAGCGTAGAGCCAGACTGTTGCTGAAGCATTTTCGCCGCGCGCACGATCAGGTTACTGTCATGCGGCACGCCGGCAAACTCGGTGTGCAGCTGAATCACGCCGTCATCGCGCACGGCAAAAGTGATTTCGTCGCCGTAGTCGACAAACTGAAACAGCGTCTGCAACTCGTGATAACCGTCTTCACGGCGACCGAGAATGTGCAGCATCAGATTGAGTTTGGCCGGCGAGGGCAGGGTCAGGCGTGCAGCGGTCATGCGTTATTGCCCCAACTTGCGCGGTTGCCAGGTCTTGATCACCAGCGTGACGTCGAGGTCGGTGCCGTGCAGCTTGATGCGCTCGGGCAACCAGTAACCGTTTTGTTCGGTGTACGCGGTGTATTCGACTTTCCAACCATCCTGTTCCAGGTTGGCCAGACGGCTGTCTGCGTCCAGGTTCAGGCGACTTTTGCTGTCCGGAGCCGGCAGGCCACGGACCCACCAGGCCAGATTCGACACCGGCAGTTTCCAGCCCAACTGCTCTTCCAGCAGGGCTTCCGGGGATTGCGATTCGTAGCGGCCCTGATTGGCGACTTCCAGCGACACCTTGCCCGGACGCCCGGTCAGGCGTGCAGCGCCACGACCCAGCGGGCCGGACAGACGAATATCGTAGTAATCCTGACGTTGCAGCCAGAACAGCGTGCCGCTACCGGAATCTTTCGTTGCGCGGATGCCGATCTTGCCGTCGATCTGCCAGCCGTCGAGGCCGGTCAGTTGCTGTTTGTTCGCGGCCCATTGAGCCGGACTGCCGTGGCCCTCGACCGATTCACGGGTGCCGAAACCCGAGCAGCCGGCGAGCAGGGCGATGAAGCTGAAAACAATAACGTGGCGCAAAAACATGAGTTAAAGAGTCTCGGATCCGGTCAGGCGCTTGATGGTGCTGCGCAGAATGGTGCTGTCGGGCTGATCCTTGAGGAATTTGCCCCAGATTTGTTTGGCTTCACGCTGATTGCCCTTGGTCCACAGCACTTCGCCCAGGTGAGCGGCGACTTCGTGGTCAGGGAAACGCTCCAGCGCCTGACGCAGGTATTTCTCGGCGTCATCCAGATTGCCCATGCGGTAATTCACCCAGCCGAGGCTGTCGAGTACGGCCGGGTCTTCCGGATTGATCTGGTGCGCCTGCTCGATCAGCGCCTTGGCTTCAGCGTAGCGGGTGGTGCGGTCGGACAAGGTGTAACCCAAAGCGTTCAGCGCCATGGCGTTGTCCGGATCACGCTTGATGATCAGGCGCAGGTCTTTTTCCATCTGCGCCAAGTCGTTGCGTTTTTCCGCGAGCATCGCCCGGGTGTACAGCAGATTCAGATCGTCCGGGTATTGCAGCAAGGCTTGCTGCAAGACTTTCCAGGCCTTGTCGTCCTGTTTGTTGGCCGACAGGGTTTCCGATTCGATCAGGTACAGCTGAATCGCGTAGTCCGGTTGCTCGTCACGCTCGGCGGCGAGTTTGCTTTGTGCTTCAGCGGTCTTGCCGTTGTTCATCAGGATATCGGCCTGACGCAATTGCGCCGGCAGATAGTCGTTGCCGGGGCCGACCTGGGCGTACTCGATGAGTGCGCCTTGCGGATCGTTACGCTCTTCGGCGATGCGACCAAGGTTCAGGTGCGCCGAATCGACGTGGCTTTCACGGGCGATCAGGTCTTCCAGATAACCCTTGGCCTCGTCCCAGGCTTTGGCTTCCAGACACACCAATGCCAGCGAATAGCGCAGTTCGTCGTCTTCCGGGTATTGCTGAACGAGGCTGGAAAACTCTGCCTTGGCATCGTCCATCCGGTCTTGCTCAACCAGCATGCGCGCGTAAGTCAGGCGCAGGCGCTTGTCGTCCGGGTATTTCTTGATGCTTTTTTGCAGAAGTGGCAGGGCTTCGTCGCCGCGGTTCATGATCTGCAGAAGACGGGCGCGCAGCAGAATCGGGGCGATTTCGCCTTCTTCCGGCGGATGGTCTTCGAGCAGGGTCAGGGCCGCTTTATTGTCGCCGTCCTGCTGCAGGAGCAGCGCCTTACCGAAAATCAGTTGGCTGTTGTTCGGGTGACGCTGCAGCAGACGGTCGAAACTTTTCATCAGACCGTTGCGGGTTTCCTGGTCGGTGTCGGCCGCTGACAGGGCGAGGAAGTCGAAGTGGGTATCGCCCTTGCCCTGCAGGACTTTCTCCATATAGACCATCGAGTCGTCGTAACGCCCGGCGCGCGCCAGTTGCACGGCAGCAGCGCGTTGCGCTTCGAGGTCGTCCGGCGCGTTTTTCGCCCAGATCAGTGCGGTATCGAGGGCCGGTTGATCGGCGCCCAGATATTCGGCGATACGGAATGCACGCTCGGAGACGCCCGGATCCTGCGTATTGATCGCCTGAGTCACGTAGTTGTCCAGGGCAATGTCGAAACGATTGCGCTGGCCGGCGAGTTCGGCACTCAACAGGCTGAAAACGGTTTCCTCGCTGAACGAGCTGTAAACCTTGGGCTTTTCAGGCACGGGCGTGGTGTCTTCGACCGGCGGTGTACCGTCCGGCGACACGGGTGCCAAGGCCTGGCAGCCGCTGAGGAAGACAAAAGCAAGGAGCAACGCGGAAGATCTATTCATATAGGAAGAGGACGACTAACCTGCGGTCGGATCATCATGACACAAGCCTTCGGCCAAACATAACCGCTCAGGCAATTTACGCTGATCCCATGTAGGAGCTGCCGCAGGCTGCGATCTTTTGACGTTGATTGAGACGCGGAGCGTCCCGGGCTGCATTCCCACGCCGAGCGGGGGAACGATCAATCAAAAGATCGCAGCCTGCGGCAGCTCCTACACGGTGGTGTGTACATGAACGAGAATGGATCGCAGCATAAGGTGGATACAATAAGGGCGATAGATATCCAATAGTTGTTCTGAATCTGGCGAAGTAGGACAATTGCCGGCTTCACGTCACCACCAGCGACTTTGAATGGCCTTCCTTGCACTCGGTATCAACCACAAGACTGCTTCAGTAGACGTCCGCGAGCGCGTGGCCTTTACGCCTGAGCAGCTGGTGGAAGCCTTGCAGCAGCTCTGCCGACTGACCGACAGCCGCGAAGCTGCGATCCTTTCGACCTGCAATCGCAGTGAGCTTTATATAGAACAGGATCAGCCGTCGGCGGATATCGTGCTGCGCTGGCTGGCCGATTACCACCATTTAAGCCTCGATGAGCTGCGCGCGAGTGCTTATGTGCATGAAGATGATGCGGCAGTTCGTCACATGATGCGCGTCGCCTCCGGGCTCGACTCGCTGGTGTTGGGCGAGCCGCAGATTCTCGGCCAGATGAAGTCGGCCTACGCCGTGGCCCGCGAGGCCGGCACCATCGGTCCGCTGCTGGGGCGACTGTTTCAGGCGACGTTCAATGCCGCCAAACAAGTGCGCACCGACACGGCGATCGGTGAAAACCCGGTGTCCGTGGCATTTGCGGCGGTCAGCCTGGCCAAACAGATTTTCAGTGATTTGCAACGCAGCCAGGCCCTGCTGATCGGCGCTGGCGAGACCATCACGCTGGTCGCCCGCCATTTGCATGAGCTGGGTGTGAAGCGCATCGTCGTCGCCAACCGCACGCTCGAACGTGCCAGTTTGCTCGCCGAACAATTCGGCGCTCACGCGGTGTTGCTGTCGGACATCCCGGCAGAACTGGTGCGCAGCGATATCGTGATCAGTTCGACTGCCAGTCAGTTGCCGATTCTCGGTAAGGGCGCGGTAGAAAGTGCACTGAAGCTGCGCAAGCACAAGCCGATCTTCATGGTCGACATCGCCGTTCCCCGTGATATCGAGCCAGAAGTCGGCGAGTTGGACGACGTTTACCTCTACAGCGTCGACGATCTGCACGAAGTGGTCGCCGAAAATCTCAAGAGCCGTCAGGGCGCAGCGCAAGCCGCTGAAGAGATGGTTTCGGTCGGTGCCGATGATTTCATGGTGCGCCTGCGCGAGCTGGCGGCGGTCGACGTGCTCAAGGCCTATCGTCAACAGAGCGAACGCCTGCGCGACGAAGAGCTGCAAAAAGCCCTGCGCCTGCTGGCCAACGGCGGCAACGCCGAAGACGTGCTCGGGCAACTGGCCCGTGGCCTGACCAATAAACTGTTGCATGCGCCCAGCGTGCAACTGAAAAAGCTTTCTGCCGAAGGCCGCCTCGATGCGCTGGCCATGGCCCAGGAACTCTTTGCCCTTGAGGGCTCACCGGATAGCTTTTCGGATAAAAAACCGCAATGAAAGCGTCACTGCACAATAAGCTGGACATCCTCCAGGACCGTTTCGAGGAACTGACCGCGCTGCTCGGCGACGGTGAAGTCATTGCCGATCAGAGCAAATTCCGCGCCTATTCCAAGGAATACGCCGAAATCGAGCCGGTCGTACAAGGCTATAAAAAGCTACTCAGCGTACAAAGCGATCTGGAAAGCGCGCAGGCGCTGCTCAAGGACAATGACCCGGACATGCGTGAAATGGCCGTGGAAGAAGTCCGCGAAGCCAAAGAATCGCTGATCACCCTGGAAGCCGACCTGCAGCGTATGTTGCTGCCGAAGGATCCCAACGATGGCCGCAACGTCTTCCTCGAAATTCGCGCCGGCACCGGTGGCGACGAGGCGGCGATCTTCTCCGGCGACCTGTTCCGCATGTACTCGCGTTACGCCGAGCGTCGCGGCTGGCGCGTGGAGATCCTCTCGGAAAACGAAGGCGAACACGGTGGCTATAAAGAAGTCATCGCGCGCATCGAAGGCGACAACGTTTACGGCAAGCTGAAATTCGAATCCGGCGCGCACCGCGTACAGCGTGTCCCCGCCACCGAATCCCAGGGCCGTATCCACACCTCGGCCTGCACCGTAGCGGTATTGCCCGAGCCCGACGAGCGCGAGGCCATCGAGATCAACCCGGCGGATTTGCGCGTCGACACGTTCCGTTCCTCCGGTGCCGGTGGTCAGCACGTCAACACCACCGACTCGGCGATCCGCATCACGCACATCCCGACCGGCACCGTTGTCGAGTGTCAGGAAGAGCGTTCCCAGCACAAGAACCGCGCCCGGGCGATGGCCTGGCTGTCGGCGAAACTCAATGATCAGCAAACCGCAGCGGCGGCGAATGCCATCGCCAGCGAGCGTAAGTTGCTGGTCGGTTCCGGCGACCGTTCCGAGCGCATCCGCACCTACAACTTTGCTCAGGGCCGGGTCACCGATCATCGCGTCAACCTGACCCTGTATTCCCTCGATGAAATTCTCGCCGGTGGCGTTGAAGCGGTGATCGAGCCGTTACTGGCCGAATACCAGGCTGACCAACTCGCCGCGATAGGTGAATAAATGACCATCATTGCCAGCCTGTTGCGCGCCGCCGAACTGCCGGACTCGCCCACTGCGCGTCTGGACGCCGAATTGCTCCTGGCCGCCGCACTGGGCAAGTCGCGCAGCTTTCTGCACACCTGGCCCGAGCGCATCGTGCCGAGTGACGCGGCGCTGACCTTTGCCGAATACCTGCAACGTCGCCGTGGCGGTGAGCCGGTGGCCTACATTCTCGGTCAGCAGGGTTTCTGGAAACTCGATCTGGAAGTCGCGCCGCACACGCTGATCCCGCGCCCGGACACTGAATTGCTGGTGGAAGCGGCGCTGGAATTGCTCCCCGCGACCCCGGCCACAGTGCTCGATCTCGGTACCGGCAGTGGCGCAATCGCCTTGGCCTTGGCCAGCGAGCGTCCGGCGTGGAAAGTCACGGCGGTGGATCGCGTACTCGAAGCCGTGGCCCTCGCCGAACGCAATCGCCAGCGCCTGCATTTGAACAACGCCACGGTACTCAGCAGCCATTGGTTCAGCGCGTTGGAAGGTCAGCGGTTTCAGTTGATCATCAGCAACCCGCCGTACATTGCCGCCGCCGATCCGCATCTGGTCGAAGGCGATGTGCGCTTCGAACCGGCCAGCGCCTTGGTCGCCGGTGAAGACGGCCTCGATGATCTGCGCTTGATCGTCGCTCAGGCCCCGGAGTATCTGCAGGCCGATGGCTGGCTGATGCTCGAACATGGCTATGATCAAGCCGAAGCCGTGCGTGATCTGTTGCTGACGCGCGGCTTTGAAGAAGTCCACAGCCGCACCGATCTGGGCGGCCATCAACGCATCAGTCTGGGACGCCTGCCGTGCTGAATGATCAGGAATTGCTGCGCTACAGCCGGCAGATTCTGCTGCAACACATCGACATCGATGGCCAGTTGAAGCTCAAGGACAGTCGCGTGCTGATCGTCGGCCTCGGTGGTCTCGGCGCGCCGGTAGCCTTGTACCTGGCGGCGGCCGGTGTCGGTGAATTGCATCTGGCGGATTTCGACACGGTCGATCTGACCAACCTGCAACGGCAGATCATTCACGACACCGACAGCGTCGGCATGAGCAAGGTCGACTCGGCGCTCAAGCGTCTGGGCGCGATCAATCCCGAGATTCAACTGATCGCCCATCGTCAGGCACTGGACGAGGATTCCCTCGCCGCCGCCGTGGCAGCGGTGGATCTGGTGCTCGACTGCTCGGATAATTTTTCCACCCGTGAGGCCGTCAACGCTGCGTGTGTAGCTGCGCGCAAACCGCTGGTTAGCGGTGCGGCGATTCGCCTGGAAGGGCAACTGTCGGTGTTCGACCCGCGTCGCGATGAAAGCCCGTGTTATCACTGCTTGTACGGCCACGGCAGCGAAGCCGAATTGACCTGCAGCGAAGCAGGTGTGGTCGGGCCTCTGGTGGGTCTGGTCGGCAGCCTTCAGGCGTTGGAAGCGTTGAAGGTGCTGGTCGGTTTCGGCGAACCGCTGGTAGGCCGTCTGTTGCTGATCGATGCACTGGGCTCGCGTTTCCGTGAGCTGCGCGTCAAGCGTGATCCGGGTTGCAGCGTCTGTGGCTCGCGCCATGCGTGAAGCGCCGATCGGCGTGTTCGATTCCGGGGTCGGCGGCTTGTCGGTACTGGCAGAAATCCAGCGCTTGCTGCCCAATGAGTCGCTGCTCTATGTCGCCGATTGCGGGCACATTCCCTACGGTGAGAAAACCCCGGAATTCATTCGCCAGCGCTGCAGCGTGATGGCCGGGTTTTTCCGCGAGCAGGGCGCCAAGGCGTTGGTGTTGGCCTGCAATACCGCGACCGTTGCCGGTGTCGCCGATCTGCGGCGTGATTTTCCCGATTGGCCGCTGGTCGGCATGGAGCCTGCGGTCAAACCGGCGGCTGCCGCGACCCGCAGCGGTGTGGTCGGGGTACTCGCCACCACTGGCACGTTACAGAGCGCCAAGTTTGCCGCGTTGCTCGATCGCTTCGCCACCGATGTGCGCGTGATCACCCAACCTTGCCCCGGGCTGGTCGAGCTGATTGAAAGCGGTGATCTGCACAGCGCTGCGTTGCGCACGCTGCTGCAACGTTATGTCGATCCGCTGTTGGCCAGCGGTTGCGACACGATCATTCTCGGCTGCACCCACTATCCCTTTCTCAAGCCGATGCTCAAGTCGATGATCCCTGCGGACATCAGTTTGATCGACACCGGCGCCGCCGTGGCGCGGCAACTGCAGCGCTTGCTGGCTGAACGCGAGCTACTCGCTGAGGGGCCAAGTCAAGCAGCGAAGTTCTGGACCAGCGCCGATCCGGGTCATTTCAGAAAAGTCCTGCATGTGCTGTGGCATTCGTCTGGCAGCGTGCAACCGTTCGATTTGTAAAAATAATGTGAAACAAACATGGAAATAGGCTGAACTTCTGTTGAAGCGCAGATTTCTATAGCGTTGAATTACCTTAAAAACCAAACGATCGTTCCGGAAAAGGAAGTTTCAAAGTGAAGCGACTATTCTGCTTGGCCGCGATTGCGGCCGCACTGATGGGGCAAAGCATTACCGCACAAGCTGCAGGCGTTGAATTCGCCGTTGGGGCCACCAGCGACTCAACCATGACCTACCGCCTGGGGATGAATTTCGATTGGGACAAGAGCTGGCTACAGAGTGACGTCGGTCGCCTGACCGGTTACTGGAGCGGCGCCTATACCTATTGGGAAGGTGACAAGACCTCCAGCAACAACAGCCTGTCGTTCTCGCCAGTGTTTGTTTACGAGTTTGCCGGCCAGTCGGTCAAACCGTATATCGAAGCGGGAATCGGCGTTGCCGCGTTCTCCAACACCAAGTACGAATCCAACAACATTGGCGGCTCTTTCCAGTTCGAAGACCGTCTTGGTTTTGGTCTGCGTTTCAACGGCGGGCATGAAGTCGGGATCCGTGCGACGCACTATTCCAACGCCGGCCTGGCCAGCAGTAACGACGGCGTAGAAAGCTACGCGCTGCACTACACCATGCCGTTGTAAGCACGATCAAAAGATCGCAGCCTTCGGCAGCTCCTACAGGTGAAACTCAATCTCATGTAGGAGCTGCCGAAGGCTGCGATCTTTTGTTTTTGGGATCAGCGGTAAGCCGTGGTAATCCCTTGGCGTTCTTCGATGCACTCGGGCGCACCCATTTCGAATTCGCGGCAGATCAGTGGGCGTTTTTCGTAGATCGTGCACATCATCGTGTCGCGATCCAGCGCCGCGCACCAGCCGTCGTCCAGACGCAACATCACTTCGCCGCCCCACTCATCGGTATCGATAAAGCGATCAGGCACGCCGGTGTCGGTGATCAGCATCACTTCGAGCTGGCAGCAGCACGCCGCGCAGGTTGAGCAGGTGACGGCAGGCTCGGTGATTTGCTGGTGGGGAATGGTTTTCATGGCGCCAGTGTAAGGCAGTCGCCGAGGTGCGTGTGAAAGGTCTGACAGACGCTCAGCTCGCCAGCCGCCGAGCCATCGCGTGCAAAAGCGGAAACAGCAGCGCCCAGAGCAGGCCGATGCCAATCAGTGTCGGTAATTCGCCGTAGGGGAATTGCACCCCGGCCAGTCGTCCTCCGCCGTAATACGACAACGCGCCACCGACCGCGCCCAACCCACTTGCCAGCCACCAGGGCCGGCCACTCCATTGCAGACAATGACGCAACGTGGTTGCGAGCAACGCCCACAACAGCATCAACCACAACGGAATCAGTGGCGATTGATCCTGAAACTCAAACACCCCCACCGCACGCAAAACGCTATCCACCGCCGTGCCGACAATCACTACGCAAAGAATCAAACGCCCTTCAGCCGCCCAACTGCTAATCCAGCTCAAATGCACCACCAGCACCGCCAGCGCCAGCAACAACCACAGACTGTTGCCGCCGACCACGCAGGTCAGCCAACCGATCTGGAACAACACGGCATTGGCAACACGCTCAAGCATCGAAGCGGCCAAGCAGTGGCGCAGTCATCGCGGCAGGTTTGGCCAGCAGCAATTGCGCGGTGCCGATGGTGCGTTCGAGAAATCCACCTTCGCAGTAGCACAGGTAAAACTCCCATAACCGCAGGAAATAATCGTCGTAACCCAACTCGGTCAAACGACCATGGGCACGGCGAAAGTTCTCGTGCCACAGGCGCAGGGTCTTGGCGTAATGCAGGCCGAAATCTTCCATGTGCAGCAGGTTCATGTCGGTGTCGCGGCTGACCACTTCGAGCATCTTCTGCACACAGGGCAGGGCGCCGCCGGGGAAGATGTAGCGTTGAATGAAATCGACGCCGCGTTTGGCCTGTTCGTAGCGCTGCTCGCGGATGGTGATCGCCTGGATCAGCATCAAACCGTTGCTCTTGAGCAGGTGCGCGCACTGTTTGAAGTAGGTCGGCAGGAAGCGATGGCCGACCGCTTCGATCATTTCGATCGACACCAGTTTGTCGTACTCGCCGGTGAGGTCGCGGTAGTCCTCCAGCAGCAGCGTCACTTGATCCTGCAAACCCAGTTGTTCGATGCGCTGGGCGGTGAAGGCGTATTGCTCTTTCGACAGTGTCGTGGTGGTCACGCGGCAACCGTAATTCTGCGCGGCGTAAAGCGCCATGCTGCCCCAGCCCGTGCCGATCTCCAGCAAATGGTCGCTGGGCTTGAGCGCGAGCTTCTGGCAGATGCGCTCCAGCTTGTTCAACTGCGCCTGTTCCAGGGTGTCTTCGGGGGAGAGGAACTGCGCCGCCGAATACATCATGGTCGGGTCGAGAAACTGCTCGAACAGATCGTTGCCAAGGTCGTAGTGCGCGGCGATGTTCTTCTGCGAACCCTTGCGCGTGTTGCGGTTGAGCCAGTGCAGGCCTTGCACCAACGGCCGGCTGAGACGGGCCAGGCCACCCTCCATTGCATCGAGCACGTCGAGGTTGCTGACGAACACGCGCACCACCGCCGTCAGGTCCGGCGAACTCCAGTAACCGTGAATAAACGCCTCGCCCGCGCCGATCGAGCCATTGCTGGCGACCATGCCCCAGACGGCCGAATCCAGGACATGGATCTCCCCGAGCAACGCACTGCCCGGCGTGCCGAACATCAAGCGTTCGCCATCCTCGACCACCAGCAGTTGCCCGTGTTTGAGCTGACCCAATTGGCGTAATACACCGCGGCGCAGCAGCGAACCGGTCAAACCGTTGGTGCTGAGCCGACTGACCGACAGGCTAGAGGATTTCATGGCGGTGCTCCTTGGGAGGCACAGTGGCGGTTTGAAAGCTGCCGTCGGCAGCCTGATGAGCAAAGATCGGTACGCGTTTGAGCAGCAGCCGTAGCGCTTGCCAGTAAATCGCTAGAGCGGTTTTCGCGGTCATCCACGGGAAGCGCCGCAAGTAACGATGCAAGCTGTGACGGTCGAGGCTTTCGCGTTGCAGATTGAGCGTCGCGTCGAACAGTTTGTCCTCGCCCTGCCAGTCGGCCATGTGCACGCCGAGGGTTTGTGCGGCGGGGCTGAAACTCATGCGGTATTCGAGATCACGCGGCAAAAACGGTGACACGTGAAAGGCCTTGGCCACCGCAAAATGCTGATGCAGATCCTGCCGGCTGACCGGTGCGCGCGCCGGCAACACGTAGTGATAGCGCTCGCGCCATGGCGTGTTGGTGACTTCACAGACAATCGCCGCCAGTTGCCCGTCGGCTTCGTGGCAATAGAAAAAACTCACCGGATTGAACGACAAGCCCCAACTGCGCGCCTGGGTCAGCAGGCAGACTGAGCCTTGTGGTTCGTGGCCGATGGCCGCGCCGACCAACTGGCGCACGGCATCGATCAGGCTTACGCCGCGACTGGTAAAGGTCTTCAGGTAATCGGTCTCGCGAAAAGAAAATGGCGCAAAGCGGCTGCGCCCCGCCAGCGGCGATAACGCCAGCACCGCGTCCTGCTCGCTCAGGTCGAGATAGAGCAAGCCGATCTGGTAGCGGAATGCATGCACGCGCGGCGAAAAGCGCCGATGGCCGATCCAGCCGCTGTACAGGGCGCTGTTCATAGGGTTTCCCCGAACGCCGACGCCACGCGCAAGGCGCTGACCACGCCGTCTTCATGGAAACCGCTGGCCCAATAGGCGCCGCAATAATGCGTGTGTTGCGCACCGTCCAGTTCCGCCCAGCGATGCTGTGCCGCCACCGCCGCGAGGCTGTATTGCGGATGGGCGTAGGTGTATTTGGCGAGCACTTTGAACGGGCTGATGCCGGCACTCTGATTGAGGCTGACGCAGAACGTGGTATCGCTCTGAATGCCTTGCAGAATGTTCATGTCGTAAGTGACTGCGGCGTGAGTATGGCCGGGGCCACCGAGGCGATAATTCCAGCTGGCCCACGCCAGTTTGCATGTCGGCAGCAGGCGTGTGTCGGTGTGCAGCACCACCTCATTATCGGCGTAGGGCAGGGCGCCGAGGATTTTGCGTTCGGCATCGCTGGGACTGGCGAGCAATTGCAGCGCCTGATCGCTGTGGCAGGCGAACACCACTTTGTCGAAATGCTCGATCCCGGCCGAGCTGTGGATAACCACGCCGTGTTCATCGCGATCGACGCGCGTCACCGGGCAACTGAGGCGGATCTTGTCTTTGAACGAAGCGCTCAGCGGCGCCACGTAGGCGCTGGAACCGCCTTCGATGACCTGCCATTGTGGACGATCACTGACCGACAACAGTCCGTGATTCTTGAAGAAGCGCACGAAAAACTGCAGTGGGAATTTGAGCATCTCGGCCATCGGCATCGACCAGATCGCCGCGCCCATCGGCACGATGTAATGCAGGATAAAACGCTCGCCGTAGTTGCCTGCTTTCAGGTAGTCGTCGAGGGTCATGTCGCTGGCGATGCGCAATTCGGCGAGGTCGCGCTGGGCTTCTTTATTGAAGCGCAGAATGTCGCGCAACATGCCCCAGAACCCCGGCGACAACAGATTGCTGCGCTGGGCGAACAGGCTGTTGAGGTTGTTGCCGTTGTATTCCAGGCCGGTGTCCGGATCGCTCACCGAGAAACTCATTTCAGTCGGTTTGAACGCCACGCCGAGCTGGCCGAGCAAACGGATGAAATTCGGGTAGGTCCAGTCGTTGAACACGATGAACCCGGTGTCCACCGCGTACTGCTGGGCGTCGACCGTCACCTCGACCGTGTGCGTGTGGCCACCGACCCAGTCGCTGGCCTCGAACACGTGCACGTCATGTCGACGATTGAGCAGGTAGGCGCAGGTGAGCCCGGCGATCCCGCTGCCGACGATGGCGATTTTCATGCTGGATCCCGCAGCGGCGGCGACTTGCGCACCATGCGCTTGCCGATCGCCAGTTGCAGCCTGGCGGGGAGTTTCGACAACGGCCACAGCGCGGCCATGAACAAGGCCGGAAAGGCGATTTCCAGCGGACGGTCCTTGAGTTTGGTGAAGATATGCCGCGCGGCTTTATCCACAGGCCAACTGAGCGGCATCGGAAAATCGTTCTTGGCGGTCAGCGGCGTTTCGACGAAACCGGGGCTGACCACGGTGACTTCAATGCCTTCGTCCGCCAGATCGATGCGCAGCGATTCGAACAGGTAACGCAGCCCGGCTTTCGATGCGCCATAGGCTTCGGCTCGCGGCAGCGGCAGGTAGGTCACCGAACTGGCGACGCCGATCAGGTGCGGCGCGGTGCCTTTGCGCAACAAGGGCAGGGCTGCTTCGATACAGTAGCTGCTGGCGAGCAAATTGGTGCGCACCACGTGCTCGATGATCGAGGCATCGAATTGCTTGGCATCGACATATTCACAGGTGCCGGCGTTGAGAATCACTGAGTCCAGCGAGCCCCAGATCTCGGCGATCTGTTCACCGATTTCGCGCACGGTCTGGCTGTTGGTCAAATCCCCCGGTACCACCAATACCTGGCCCGGATAGCGCTGTGACAAGACCTTGAGCGGGGCGGTCTGACGGGAACTGACCGCCAGGTGCGCCCCGGTTTTCAGAATTTCTTCAGCCAGCGCCGCGCCGATGCCACTGCTGGCCCCGGTCAACCAATAACGCCGTGGAGGTGTACGACTCATCCCATTCTCCTTTTTAGCCAGGTGATCACCCGGCCCAATACGGGTAAATGCTCATACAACAGCGCCCCGGCATCGAAGTAATCCCGGTGGCGATAAACCTTGTCGCGCCAGAGCAGGTGCGAGCAGCCGCTGACGCGAATCACCTGGCCACCCGCCAGACGCGGGTGGCGATAACTCATGACCCAGCGCAGATAACCTTCGCCGTCGCCGATCTGATCGAAGCCATGAAAATCAAAACGCAACTCGCTGACATTGGCGTACAGCTCGCTGAAATAATTGTGCAGTTGCTTCAGTCCCTGCACTTCGTGCAATGGGTCGGTGAAATGAATGTCATCGCTGTACAGCTCGCCCAGGCGGTGCAGGTTGTCTTTGTTCAACTCGCAGAATTGTTGGGCGAAGCGGCGCAGGAACTCACTCATCATCGCCCTCCATTACCGTGCGCGATGGCAGGCTCTTGAAGGCGGCCAGTGCGCGCTCGCGTGAGGCGCTGAGGTTGACGATGGGCGACGGATAATCGGCGACGCCAAACAGCCCGCCGAGGCTCGCCGGGTTGTGGATTTGCTTTTTGTTCAGCCCGGCCAGTTCCGGTAACCAGTGCTTGATGAACAGGCCTTCGCTGTCGAATTTCTCCGACTGGCTCAGCGGGTTGAAAATCCGGAAGTACGGCGCGGAGTCGGTGCCGGTCGATGAACTCCATTGCCAGCCACCGTTGTTCGCCGCCAGGTCGCCGTCGATCAGATGACGCATGAAAAAGCGTTCGCCTTCGCGCCAGTCGATCAACAGGTTTTTGGTCAGGAACATTGCCACGACCATGCGCAGACGGTTGTGCATCCAGCCGGTTTCGAGCAATTGGCGCATCGCCGCGTCGATGATCGGCAGGCCGGTACGCGCTTCTTGCCAGGCGGCAAGCTCCTCTGGCGCATCACGCCAGGCCAGCGCCTCGGTTTCCGGGCGGAAGGCGCGGTGGCGCGAGACTCGTGGATAACCAACCAGAATGTGTTTGTAGAACTCGCGCCACAGCAGCTCGTTGATCCAGGTGACGGCGCCGACCTTGCCGCTTTCGAACTCGCCCTGATTGCTTTGCAGCGCGGCGTGCAGGCATTGGCGTGGCGAGATCACGCCCGCCGCCAGATAGGCCGAGAGTTGACTGGTGCCGGGTTTGGCCGGGAAGTCGCGTTCGCTTTTGTAGTAATCGATTTGCGCGTCAGCGAAGGTGTCGAGGCGGCGCCGCGCTTCTTTTTCACCCGCCGGCCAAAGCGCTTGGAGGGATTCGCTCGGGGTGGCGAAGCCTTTGACCGAATCAGGTATCGGGTCGCTGTCGATCTTGAGTTTCGCCTGCTTGCCCGGCGCCTTGACCGGCGCCGGCATCGAGCGGTGCAGGCGTTCGTAACAGACCTTTCTGAACTGGCTGAAGACCTTGAAGTAAGTGTCGGTCTTGGTCAGCACGGTGCCAGGTTTGAACAGCAACTGATCGAGGTAACTGTGAAATTCGATGCCCTCGGCCCGCAGGGTTTCAGCCACTGCGGCATCGCGACGGCTTTCGTGCACGCCGTATTCTTCGTTGACGTGAACCGCTTCGACCTGCAGTTCGCGGCACAGTTTGAGCAGTTCCGCCGGGGCGTGATCCCAATGAGTGGCGGTGCGAATCAACAAGGGAATGTTCAGCGCGTCGAGGCTTTGGCTCAGTTCTTTGAGATTGCGCAGCCAGAAGTCGACCTTGCATGCGGCATCGTCGTGATCCAGCCATTGCTGCGGGCTCAACAGGTACACGGCCACGGTCGGGCCGCGCGCTGCGGCGGCCGCGAGGGCGGTGTTGTCATGTTGGCGCAAGTCGCTGCGCAGCCAGATCAATTGCATGAGATTAAATCCATCATTAAATCAGCCCACACTGAACGAGTGCCTGGTGCGCCGAGAGCGGATCTTCAGCCAGGTACACATCAGTGATCTCGGAAGTTTTTACGGACAACTCGGCGTGGTGGATGCATACCGTTGGTCCGACAATCATTTTTGGACAACTGACTCCGTTCAGTAGCTTGGGGAGCTGCGACAGGTTCATGGCTTTGCTGGAATACAGCAGTACGCCACGAGCCTGCAGGTGTTCGACCGCCAGCGCCAATTCGCCGGCCGGTAACGGCCAGTCGAAGACTTGCACCGGGCAATCGGCGCTGCTGATCAGCCACGCGCATAGCCACAGGTGAGGTTCCAGTGACAGGTCGGAATGGTTGATCAACAGCAAGGGCGCGGCGTGCAACTGACGATTGTTATGGTAGATGCGCGCGCCGAATTTGCTGCGTAACCAGGAAAAAAAGAACACGCGCTCCATCTGTGCACCAAATTGGCCCTGCCAACGCTGTTCGAGGTCGGCCAGCAGCGGCAGCAGCAACTGCTCACACAAGGTGCGCGGCGGGTAGAGCGCCATCGCTTGATTGACGCTGTCGTCGAGGTTGCGTTCGTTGAGCTGGATGACCGCCGCCAGCAACGTCTGGCGCAGCGGGTGCCAATCGTTCTCCTCGGTGGGCGTGAAGGCTTGCGGGGTGTCGAGCAGCGGCTTGACCTGACTGACCGCGACGCCACGGTTGAGCCAGGTCAGGATGGTCAGAATCCGTTGCACATGTTCGGCCGAATACAGCCGGTGTCCCTTGGGTGTGCGTTGCGGGATGACCAGTCCATAACGTCGCTCCCACGCGCGCAGGGTGATCGCGTTGACGCCGGTCTGCCGCGCGACTTCGCGGATCGGCAGCCAGCCTTCGTCGAGGGCTTTCTTGAAGTCGGCGCCGAGGTCTTCCTGGGCGCTGGAATCGGGTTTGTCGTTCATCAGATGGCATTTCGCAGGCTGAGGTTTTCCGGGTGCGGCTGCAGGTAAACCTGTTGCGCGATGTACGGATCGGGGTGTTGGCGAAAGTGATGCTTGAGCAGCGTCAACGGCACCACCAGCGGCACGATGCCGAGGCGGTACTGGCCGATGACGTGGACCATTTCCTGTTTGTCTTCGGCGCTGATCACCTGTTTCAGGTAACCGCTGATGTGCAGCAGCACGTTGCAATGAGTGCCGCGCGTGGCGCATTTTTTCAACGCCGCCATCAACTCGCTGAAATAACGCGGGCCGAGTTCGGCCGGATCGCTGTGCGCCATGTTGCCCAGCAGTTTGCCCAGTGCTTTGTATTGCAGCGGGTTGTGCGCCATCAGCTGGTATTTGTAGCGCGAGTGGAATTCAGTGAGGGCGCGACGGCTGAGGCCGTTGGCGAGAACTTGCTGCCAGGCACTGTAGGCGAAGACGCGGGTGATGAAGTTTTCCCGCAGCACCGGATCGTTGAGGCGTCCGGCTTCTTCCACCGGCAAATCCGGGTGTTGTGCGCAGAAGGCCTGGGCGTAGATGCCACGTCCGCCGCCATTAACCGGCGCGCCGTTGGCGTGGTAGACCTTGACCCGTTCCAGCCCGCAGGACGGCGATTGCTGCATGAAGATGTAACCGCAGATGCCCTCGAGTTCGGCGGCCATTTCCTCGCCGTACGCCGCCAGTGGCTGGGTGACGTTGATCGCCGGATTCACTGTGCCGATGGCTTCAGGATTGTCGGGATCACCGACGAGGCGGATCGGCTCGCGCGGAATGCCGAGGCCGATGGCGACTTCCGGGCAGACCGGGGTGAAATCGAAATATTCAGTGAGGGTGCGGCTGCACAGGCGTGATTCCTTGTGGCCGCCGTTGAAGCGCACCTCGGCTCCCATCAGGCAGGCGCTGATGGCGATTTTCGGTTTGGCGGCGGGAAGGGCGAGCATAGGCACCTCGAATCTAAACCTGTACAGAGATCAATCTCTGTACAACATTGGCTTAGCATAGATTCAAAGGTGTACAAGTCAAATTGTTTGTACAACTTTCTGTAAGAGCTGCCGAAGGCTGCGATCTTTTGATTTTGCTTTTACAACCACAAGATCAAAAGATCGCAGCCTTCGGCAGCTCCTACATGAGCCAACCGATTTTCCAGTGAGTGCTGTTTTGTAGCGCTTGCCAATCGAGGCGTTCAATGCGTTTGGTCAGCACCGCCTGCAACTCGATTTCCAGCACCGTGCCTTCCTCATCGCGGAACAGCTCGGTCACCAGAAAGTGTTTTTCACGGTTCTGCGGGTGGGCTGCTGTCCATTTCGACAGCAGCAATTTGCGCGGGTTGATGCGGTTCATTGCAGGTGTTCGTGCAGGCGACGCGCAGCCTCCTGACCACTTAGCCATGCACCCTCCACACGCCCCGACAGGCACCAGTCGCCGCAGGCGTACAAGCCCAGATCGGCATCGGCCAGCGTGCCCCATTCATGACCCGTCGCCGGGCGGGCATAGAGCCAGCGATGGGCGAGGCTGAAGCTCGGTGCCGGCATCGCGCTGTGCAGCAGTTCAGCGAACGCGCCGTGCAGTTGCTCGATCACCGCTTCCTTGGACAGGTCAATGTGTTGCCGGCTCCACGCGCTGGTCGCATGCAGTACCCAAGTGTCGAGGGTGTTGTCGCGCCCCGGTTTGCTGCGGTTGCGCGCCAGCCAGTCCAGTGGGCTGTCCTGTACAAAGCAGCCCTCAATCGGTGTATCCAGTGGCGTATCGAAGGCGAGGGCGACGGCCCAGGTCGGGTCCATTTTTACTCCGGCAGCGGCGCCGGCGAGTTTCGGCGCAGCGGCCAACAAAGCAGTGGCCTGTGGCGCTGGCGTGGCGATCACCACATGGCTGAAAGGGCCGTGCGTGAAGCCCTCGGCATCTTGCAAATGCCAGTGCTGTTCACCCCGGAAAACCTCGGTGATGCGGCAGGCGAAATGCACTTCCAGACCGTCAAGCAAGCCACGGGTGATGGCGCTCATACGCGGCGCGCCGACCCAACGGGTCTGCTCGTCCGGCGACAGGTTCAGTTGCCCGCCCTGATAGGTATAGAGCTGCGGCGTCCACTCGGCGACCCAGCCCTGGCTTTGCCAACGCTGTACCTCGGTGACGAAGCGGCGGTCGCGGGCGGTGAAGTATTGCGCGCCCAGGTCCAGCGAGCCGGCGTCGCTGCGTTTGCTCGACATGCGCCCGCCGCTGCCACGGCTTTTATCGAACAGTTGCACGGTATGCCCGGCCTCTGTCAGAGCCTGGGCGGCGGAGAGTCCGGCGATGCCGGTGCCGATGATTGCGATAGGTACAGTCATAGGGGCCTCGTTTACCTTTCTGTACAGACTACGCCGTGATTGAAACCTGTACAATTTTGTTTTCTGGTATAACTTCTAGCGTTCTCGTTCTGACAGCTTGGCCTATGGTTAAACAATAGAGCCTGCCCGATAGAAAAGATCCCTGCTTTTAAAAATAGACTAGTGATCCGGGTTAAACGCCACGCGAGGAAGATGTCATGCACATATTGCTGACCGGCGGTACTGGTTTGATCGGACGTCAGCTCTGCCGGCACTGGTTGGGGCAGGGCCATCGCTTGACGGTGTGGAGTCGCAAACCGGAGAAGGTTGCGAAGATCTGCGGTGCGCAGGTGCGTGGCATTGCGCGTCTCCAAGACATTGGCGAAGAACCGCTGGACGCGATCATCAACCTTGCTGGCGCGCCGATTGCCGATCGGCCGTGGACCCATCGCCGCAAGGCGTTGCTGTGGAGCAGCCGCATCACCCTGACGGAGTCCTTGCTGGCATGGCTGGAAACCCGATCACAGAAACCGGCGTTGCTGATTTCCGGTTCGGCGATCGGCTGGTACGGCGATGGCGGTGAACGCGAACTGACGGAAGAATCGCCGCCGGTGATCGACGATTTCGCCAGTCAGTTGTGCATCGCCTGGGAAGAAACCGCGCAACGTGCCGAAGCGCAGGGCATCCGTGTGGTGCTGGTGCGAACCGGCTTGGTGTTGTCGGCCGAGGGCGGCTTTTTGTCGCGGTTATTGCTGCCGTTCAAGCTGGGTCTGGGTGGGCCTTTGGGCAATGGCCGGCAATGGATGCCGTGGATTCATATCAACGACCAAATCGCCCTGATTGATTTTCTTCTGCACCGCGATGAGGCCAGTGGTCCTTATAATGCGTGCGCGCCAAAACCTGTGCGCAATCGCGAATTTGCCAAGACGCTGGGCAGCGTTTTACACCGCCCGGCGTTCATGCCGATGCCGACGCTGGCACTGAAAGTCGGCCTCGGCGAGATGTCTTTGTTGTTGCTCGGCGGCCAGAAGGCTACGCCGGCACGCTTGCTGGAAGCGGGTTTCACTTTCCAGTTCACGGATTTACGCGCGGCCCTGGATGATCTCTCCAGCCGCCTCTGAAATAGGACGTTGCATGACCGATCACGCTTTGCTTCTGGTCAACCTAGGTTCCCCGGCCTCAACTTCTGTGGCCGATGTGCGCAGCTACCTCAACCAGTTCCTGATGGACCCGTACGTGATCGACCTGCCCTGGCCGGTGCGGCGTCTGCTGGTGTCGCTGATCCTGATCAAACGCCCGGAGCAGTCGGCCCACGCCTATGAGTCGATCTGGTGGGAGGAGGGCTCGCCGCTGGTGGTGCTCAGCCGTCGTCTGCAACAGCAGATGAAGGCGCAGTGGACTCAAGGCCCGGTAGAACTGGCGATGCGTTACGGCGAACCGTCGATTGAAACCTGCCTGCTGAAACTGGTCGCGGCGGGGCACAAGCGCATCACGCTGGCGCCGCTTTATCCACAGTTCGCCGACAGCACCACGACCACGGTGATCGAAGAAGCCAAGCGAGTGATCCGCGAGAAGAAGCTCGAGGTGAAATTGTCGGTGCTGCAGCCGTTCTACGATCAGCCGGAATATCTGGATGCGCTGGTGGAAAGCGCCAAGCCGCATTTGCAGCAGGATTACGATCACCTGTTGCTGAGTTTTCACGGTTTGCCTGAGCGGCATCTGACCAAGCTTGATCCGACCGGCAATCATTGCTTCAAGAATGACGACTGCTGCAAGAACGCCTCGCCGGCGGTCATGGCGACCTGTTATCGCGCGCAATGCCTGCGCACGGCGGCATTGTTTGCCGAGCGCATGGGCCTGCCGGATGGCAAATGGTCGGTGTCGTTTCAGTCGCGTCTGGGGCGGGCGAAGTGGATCGAACCGTACACCGAAGCGCGGCTGGATGAACTGGGTAAAAGCGGTGTGAAGAAGTTGCTGGTGATGTGCCCGGCGTTTGTTGCCGACTGCATCGAAACGCTGGAAGAAATTGGTGATCGCGGCAAGGAACAGTTCCGCGAAGCGGGGGGCGAGGAGTTGGTTTTGGTGCCGTGCCTGAATGATGACACGCATTGGGCGAAAGCTTTGGCGACTCTCTGCGAACGAGCGCCGCTGGCGTTGTGATGATCGTTCCCACGCTCCGCGTGGGAATGCCTCTAGGGACGCTCTGCGTCCAGTGACGCGGAGCGTCACGGGCTGCATTCCCACGCAGAGCGTGGGAACGATCAGATCTAAAGTTTTAGATCAGCGGCTCATCCGCCTTCTTGTTCTTCCAGCCGTCATTGCCCGGCAGAATCAGGTTCAGCGCAATCGCCACCACCGCGCACAGCGCGATGCCTTTGAGGCCGAAGTCGTCTGGACCGGTGCCGGTGCCGACCAGCACACCGCCAATCCCGAACACCAACGTCACCGAGACGATCACCAGATTGCGCGCTTCACCCAAATCGATCTTGTGACGGATCAGGGTGTTCATCCCCACCGCCGCGATCGAACCGAACAGCAGGCACAGAATCCCGCCCATCACCGGCACCGGAATGCTTTGCAGCAGCGCGCCAAACTTGCCGATGAACGCCAGGGTGATGGCGAAAACCGCCGCCCAGGTCATGATTTTCGGATTGTAGTTTTTGGTCAGCATCACCGCGCCAGTCACTTCGGCGTAGGTGGTGTTTGGCGGGCCGCCGAACAGGCCAGCTGCGGTCGTGGCAATACCGTCACCGAGCAGGGTGCGGTGCAGGCCCGGCTTCTTCAGGTAATCACGACCGGTCACGCTACCCACGGCAATCACGCCGCCGATGTGCTCGATGGCCGGAGCCAGTGCCACCGGAACGATGAACAGGATCGCCTGCCAGTTAAACTCCGGCGCGGTGAAGTGCGGAATCGCAAACCAGGGCGCAGCGGCAATCTTCGCGGTGTCGACCACGCCGAAATAGAACGACATGGCAAAACCGACCAGCACACCGGAGATGATCGGCACCAGACGAAAGATGCCTTTACCGAATACCGCCACGATCAACGTGGTCAGCAGCGCCGGCATCGAGATCAGCATTGCGGTCTGGTAGTGGATCAGTTCCGAACCGTCGCCAGCCTTGCCCATCGCCATGTTCGCGGCAATCGGCGCCATGGCCAGGCCGATGGAGATGATCACCGGGCCAATCACTACCGGCGGCAGCAAACGGTCAATGAAGCCCGTGCCTTTGATCTTCACGGCCAGGCCCAGGAAGGTGTAGACGAAACCGGCCGCCATCACGCCGCCCATGGTCGCGGCGAGGCCGAACTGGCCCTTGGCGAGAATGATCGGAGTGATGAAAGCGAAGCTCGACGCCAGAAACACCGGCACCTGACGCCCGGTGACGATCTGGAACAGAATCGTCCCAAGACCTGCGGTAAACAGTGCCACGTTCGGGTCCAGGCCCGTGATCAGCGGCATCAGCACCAGGGCGCCGAAAGCCACGAACAGCATCTGGGCGCCGGACAGCACCGTGCGCCAGAGCGGATCGTTGAACTCTTGCTGCATGGTTACGCGTCCTTCTGCTTGGTGCCGAAGATCTTGTCACCGGCGTCGCCAAGTCCAGGGATGATGTAACCGTGCTCGTTCAAGCGCTCATCGATGGACGCGGTGTAGATGGTCACGTCCGGGTGAGCTTTTTCTACTGCGGCAATGCCTTCCGGCGCGGCAACCAGCACCATCGCGCGGATGTCTTTGCAGCCAGCCTTTTTCAACAGGTCGATGGTCGCAACCATCGAGCTGCCGGTGGCGAGCATCGGGTCGATGATCATCGCCAACCGTTCGTCGATTTCCGGAACCAGTTTTTCCAGATAGGTGTGCGCTTGCAGGGTTTCTTCGTTACGGGCGACGCCCACAGCGGAAACCTTGGCACCCGGGATCAGGCTCAGCACGCCTTCAAGCATGCCGATGCCGGCACGCAGGATCGGCACGACGGTGATCTTCTTGCCGGCGATCTTCTCGACCGACACGGTGCCGCACCAGCCTGCAATATCGTAGGACTCCAGCGGCAAATCTTTTGTAGCTTCATAGGTCAACAGGGCGCCGACTTCCTGAGCGAGCTCACGGAAGTTCTTGGTGCTGATATCGGCGCGGCGCATCAGGCCGAGTTTATGACGGATCAGCGGATGGCGGATCTCGAGGATGGGCATGGAAAAACTCCGGCGGCGGGCAAAAAAACCGGCCTAGATTAATCTATCCGAGGGTGATGTCCTATAGGACATTCTGTACGTTAGTCCATAAAGGCTTGATTCGGCCCCCCGAGATGCGTACCTTTGCCCGCTTTTCGCAGCCATACCCCCCCACATTCCCCCCTGGAGAGCGCCATGTCCGCTGATCTCGAGCATATCCGTCAAATCATGCGAGAGGCTGACTGCCTGTACACCGAAGCTGAAGTCGAGGCGGCCATCGCCCGTGTCGGTGCACAAATCAACGAACAACTGGCTGACAGCAACCCTGTGGTGTTCTGCGTGATGAACGGCGGCCTGATCTTCTCCGGCAAACTGCTGACGCATCTGCAATTCCCGCTGGAAGCGTCCTACCTGCACGCGACCCGTTATCGCAACGAAACCAGCGGCGGCGACCTGTTCTGGAAAGCCAAGCCGGAAGTCTCGTTCATCGACCGCGACGTGCTGATCATCGACGACATCCTCGACGAAGGTCACACCCTGGGCGCGATCATCGACTTCTGCAAACACGCCGGTGCGCGCAAAGTGCACACCGCCGTGCTGATCGACAAGGATCACGACCGCAAGGCGCGTCCTGACCTGAAAGCCGATTTCGTCGGCCTGCCGTGCATCGACCGCTACATCTTCGGTTACGGCATGGACTACAAAGGCTACTGGCGCAACGCCAACGGGATCTTTGCCGTTAAAGGCATGTAAGCAAGATCAAAAGATCGCAGCCTTCGGCAGCTCCTACAGGTTCAATGTAGGAGCTGCGGAACGCTGCGATCTTTTGCTTTTAATCCCATGCTAGAGTGCTCGGCCCCGCCCCCCGGAGCCTGTCATGCGCCTCTTGATCCGCAGCCTCGCCGCCCTGTTGCTGGCCCTCAGCCTGCCGCTGTCCGCCGCGCCGATGCACAGCCAATTCCTGCCGCCGGACGATCTGACCGTACGCGATGCCGAGCCCGAGCAGCAGCAACTCATGCAGGTCACCGACTATTCCGTTGTGGTGGGCGCGCAACGCCAGTCCAATCAACAACCGATCCCGGTCACCTCGCCGCTGCTGATCCGCCTCAAGGGCAAGTCTCTGAACAAGGGCGCGACCATCACCCAGGTATTGGTCAATTTCGATGGCGAAAGCAAAAGCCTGAAAAAGCCGATCTACGACGACAAGAGCAAAACCCTGACGTTGTTTTATCCACAGGCCCAATACCGGGTGATCATCGATTTGCTGCGCAATGACACCGTGTATGTGCAGTTCCTCAGTTACGCCAATGGCCATATCTGGGCCGATTTGCACACCGGCAGCACGCGTTCGCGTTGAGCCCGGCGGCAGGGCAGGGGTAAACTGCCCGCCCCGTGTAATGTCTGCGAGCTGGAGTCGGCAATGCGTAAAGATAAGAAACAAGTGATTGGTGACGAGATCGGCGATGAGCAGATCAAGCTGTTCCTCGATTTTGAGCCGGTCGACGCCACTTCGCCGTCGCTGCACAAACTGATCAAGGCTTACCGTGGCTTGCGCATCGATGACTTCGAGCGCTTCCTGGGCTTCTTCGTTGCAGCTGGCTACGACATCGATGGCAAGGACGAGCAGGGCAAGACCTTTGTTGACCTGATCGCCGATCAGCGCAACGCGCCGGAATACATCGAACTGATCGAAAAGTCCCGCACGTGAGGTGTCCCCAATAACTGTGGCGAGGGGATTTATCCCCGTTCGGCTGCGCAGCAGTCGCAAAATCAGTGAGTGCGGTTTGCCTGACATACCTTATCAGCAGGGTTTGGGGCCGCTTCGCAGCCCAGCGGGGATAAATCCCCTCGCCACAGAAGTCTTGCCAATGTTCACGCGTAAAAAAACGCCCCGCACTCTCTGAGTCCGGGGCGTTTTCTATGCGGCGTGATCAAGCGTAGCTTGGTGTCTCGCTGCTTTCTTCAACCAGTTCCAGCGCGATGTTGTTCTGCGTGTTGATCTTGCGATACAGCGCAGCATCGGTCTCCAGCACCTTTTCACGGGCCGGGAAGATCTCGGCCAGTTTGCCAGCCCACTCACCCTTGGCCTTGGCCGGGAAGCACTTCTCGATCAGTTCCAGCATGATCGAAACGGTCACCGAGGCACCCGGCGAAGCACCGAGCAGGGCGGCGAGGGAGCCGTCCTTGGCCGACACCAGTTCGGTGCCGAACTGCAGGATGCCGCCCTTTTTCGGGTCTTTCTTGATGATCTGCACCCGTTGGCCGGCCACTTCCAGGCGCCAGTCTTCGGCTTTCGCTTCAGGGTAGAAACGACGCAGGGAATCCAGACGCTGCTCCATCGACTGCATCACTTCGCTGACCAGGTACTTGGTCAGGTCCATGTTGTTTTTCGCCACGGCCAGCATCGGCCCGATGTTGCCGGCGCGAACCGACAGCGGCAGGTCCATGAAGGAACCGTGCTTGAGGAACTTGGTGGTGAAACCGGCGTATGGCCCGAACAGCAGGGATTTCTTGCCGTCGACCACGCGGGTGTCCAGATGCGGCACCGACATCGGTGGCGAACCCACGGCGGCCTGGCTGTAAACCTTGGCCTGGTGGTGTTTGACCACTTCCGGGTTGTCGCAACGCAGCCACTGGCCGCTGATCGGGAAGCCGCCGAAGCCTTTGCTTTCTTCGATGCCCGACGCCTGCAGCAACGGCAGCGCCGCGCCACCCGCGCCGAGGAAGACGAATTTGGCGTCGACTTCGCGGGTACTGCCGCTGTTGACATCCTTGATGCTGACGGTCCAGCCAGCGCCGTTACGCTTGAGGCCGGTCACGCGCTTGCAGTATTTGACTTGCGTGTCCGGGGCGCTGGTCAGGTGCTTGAGCAACTGATTGGTCAGCGCGCCGAAGTTGACGTCGGTGCCGTTCATCACGCGGGTCGCAGCGAGGACTTCGTCCGGCGAGCGGCCCGGCATCATCAGCGGCATCCACTCGGCCATTTTGGCCTTGTCTTCGGTGTATTCCATGTCGGAGAAAGCGTGGTGCTTGCTCAACACGTCAAAGCGTTCCTTGAGGAACGACACACCTTTATCGCCCTGGACGAAACTCAGGTGCGGTACCGGGCTGATGAAGGATTTGCACGAGCCGAAGGTGCCTTGCTTGGTCAGGTACGACCAGAACTGCTTCGACACCTCGAACTGGGTGTTGATGTGCACGGCTTTCTTGATGTCGACGGTGCCATCAGCGGCTTGCGGCGTGTAGTTCAGCTCGCACAGGCCGGCGTGACCGGTACCGGCGTTGTTCCACGGGTTGGAACTCTCCGCAGCACCGGAATCCATCAGCTCGACGACTTCCAGCTTGATCGCGGGGTCGAGCTCTTTGAGCAGTACGGCAAGGGTGGCACTCATGATGCCGGCCCCAACCAGTACTACGTCGACTGCTTCGTTATGCGCCATTTAACGCGTCTCCAAAATCTGCAGCACCAAATTGTCGGCATGGCTGCCAGGCGTTCCGGGACAGATCAGTTGTGCCCCAGCTATCCGTGGTCAGGTCGCCATGTCCGAATCTTCGCAATTTTTCGCAACTTCGACGGATGCGTGCGGCCAGGCTTCAAGAGCTCCATGAACTCATTTCAGCACGTGGCTGGCAATTCGACTTATGGTCGAGACATCCGTTTTTGTGCAACCAAATCCGTAGCGGACAGGCTTCAGGCTCCGATATTCGAGGTATACCCGGTCCTGTGTCGTTGGGCTGTTTCAGACGCTAATGGTGCATGTTCAGACGCAAAACTTTTCATTTGCTCGCCACACTCTTGTGAAGTTGTGAAAACCCGTTTTTTTCACGCTCTTTTGAAGACGTGAACCTCAAAAAAGGGCTGTCCGGGCTTGGCACCGTGCCCGAGGGCAAAAACAACGCGGCGGCCGAGCGTCATGACAGCTCTGCAGATTCGCGAAAAGCGGGGTTTTTGCCGGAAGAACAGGCAAGCGCGCCAACTTCACTCGATCTGTGTGGGCGGCTCTCTGTGGGCGATTTTTGATGTCGATGCATGCGCATTGACGCTGTTGCGGGGCCCGATCAGGAGACGTCCTTATAATCGGGGGGAGATTGTATCGAAGAAATGCGGGCAGTTGCTCGTGTTTAATGACTTTTATTAGGCATCCGGTCAGATGCTCAACATCGCCTGCACCCGTGCGCGGGGCTGCGACACCATGACGCGGGCGCTGGCGGGCAGTGGCTGGTGCAACCAGTTGAGGCGAATTTCCTCGATTTCCACCCAACCGTCGCCCATCGGTTGCAGGCTGCACTGCTTGAATGCCTGGCAATGGCCGTTGCGGTCGAGCAGCGCGAAGCTGCGGTGCAGCGGACGAGGGGCGAACAACGAGATCAGATAACGCATGGTCGAGTACCTTGTTGGAGGACTGGTTTGGAGGTTGGCAAAGGGCCGTGACGTCAACGTGTATGACAGGTGAACAATCTGTGACAGGAACCGCGTTCGGCAGGGTTTGTCAGACATTGCAGTATTCGCTGTCGGGTGCTGGTGACCCGCAGTGGCCCACCGCTATACTGCCGGCCTGTTTGTGCCTGATTCTGGAGAGAAGAGCATGTTGCAACGCCTGTTGTTCGGTTTGATCACTGTGGCCGGTTTGACCCTGGCCGGCTGCGCCCACAGCCCGCAACAACTGAATCCGGAGCCGAAGCTGACCACGCAGTTGCCTGCGGTCGGCCGTGGCCAGCCCGTTGTCGTGCGTGTGGTTGACGGTCGTCCGTCGCCAACCCTCGGCACCCGTGGCGGCCTGTACCCGGAAACCAGCGCCATCACCGTGCAGCGCGAGCAGATCCTGCCGAAGTTGCAGGCTCAGGCTGAAGCCGCCGTGCGTCTGTTGGGCTTCACCCCGACCAACAACGCGCCGAATGCGCCGCAGCTGACCGTGACCCTGGCCGAGCTGAAATATCAGTCGCCGAAAGAAGGCATGTACGTGACCGAGGCGACCATCGGCGCGACCTTCCGCTCCGACGTGCAGAACGCCAACCGCCGTTACAGCGGTCGTTACGGTGCGTCGCTGGACCAGCGTTTCGGCATGGCGCCGAACCAGGAAACCAACACCAAGCTGGTGAGCGATGTGTTGAGTGATGCGCTGACGCGTCTGTTCAAGGACCCGACCGTAGGTCAGGTGCTCGCTGAGTAAGCTGTCGGCAGATGCAAAAAAGCCCGGTGCCAGTGATGGCCCCGGGCTTTTTCATGCAGATCGATTCCCTGTAGGAGCTGCCGAAGGCTGCGATCTTTTGATCTTAAAACCAACATCAAAAGATCGCAGCCTTCGGCAGCTCCTACATGGGGGATTTCATTCAGGCGGCCTGGGAGTAGAAGTCGAGGACGCTGACGCCGGTCAGCAGGTCGGTCTCGGGTAAATCGGCATGTTGATGCCCGCCCAGGGCGCAATACACCAGCCAATGGCGATCCTGAACATTGAAGGCAAGGCTGCCAACGAGGCTTTGTTGTTCGTCGTAAGGGGTGATGAGGTAGAGACGGTCCTGGTTTTCAGCGTGAAGCATGTCGCGTTCCATGTGCGTTTCGAGGCGCGCAGGGTGCTACATCCACATGACGATGCCGTGACACAGGACAGCCATCGGTCGATTGTCATGTAATTTGTCGCAAAGGCTGGGGCAGAGGAGGACGGTTTCGGTAGAATCCGCGCCGCGGTCGTCGATCTGGCGCCTGTCATACCGGTTTAGATAGAGGTCTGTGATGTCGCTGCACTTGATGACGCTGTTTACCGCCCATCCCGCCAAATTGATCAACCTGCTGGCGCTGCTGTTGGCGTTTCCCGGCAGTTGGCTGTTGCACGCCACCCGTCGCCGTGAACAGCGCGCGATGGCCAGTATTGCCGCTCAGCGCAACGCGCAGCCGAACGCCGAGCCCATTCTTGATTGGGCGACCTTGCGCATGAACCGGTTTTTCTATCGATTTGGTTTTGCTTGCCTGGGGCTGGCACTGATCGTCTCGTGGATCAGCACGCGTTACTGAATCTGATGCAAAACCTGTGGCGAGGGGATTTATCCCCGTTGGGGTGCGCAGCGCCCCCAGTTTTTACCTGAGAAAAACAGGGCCTGCTGCGCAGTCCAGCGGGGATAAATCCCCTCGCCACAATTGCTCAGCGCTGTTGATTAAAGCGGCAACCCAGCCTTCACCCGGTATTGATTACGCACCGGCGTCGCATATTGCAGCACCAGATACGGACGGTGCTCTGCAGGGCAAGCGTCCAGGCGTTCTTGCCATTCTTCCTGGGCCTTGGCCAGTTCATCCGCCGCAAACACCTCGGCAGCCTTCGGCACATTCAATTGCGCATCAGCATCAGCCCACTGCGCATACGCCAGGTAATGCACCGGGAATAACCGGTAGCCGCCAAGAATCTGCTTGTCCATCTCGACTGCCAATTGCTTGGTGTCTTCGAACAGCTCGGTGATTGGCGGTGCGAAGTTCACGTGCACGCGGCCCTTGTAGCCGGTGATGCCCTTGGCGATGCTCACGTCATCTTCGCCCGGCGCTTTTGCGTAGGTGCCGGTGGTGGCGCGGATATACAGCTCTCGAGCCTTGGCCTGGTCGCACGGGTCGTACTCGTAGCTGATCGACACCGGGGTGACGTTCAGCGAGCGAATGACTTCGCCGAACGGCTCGTCCTTGCGGCTCATGTGGAACATCTTGAGGATCGCCGACTCGGTGCGATCATCGCCATCCTTCGCCCGACCTTCAGCCTGCGCGATCCAGATCGACGCGCAATCGTTGCGGATCGAGTGGTTGATGTACGCCGACAACAGCTGATACGCGGCCATTTTCTCGCGACGGCCGGTGATCGAACGGTGGACGATAAAACTCTTGTTCAAGCGCATCAGGTCGCTGACAAACGGCTTCTGCAGCAGGTTGTCGCCAATCGCAATGCGCGGCGTCGGCAGGCCGGCGTGGTACACGGCGTAGTTGACGAAGGCCGGGTCCATCACGATATCGCGGTGGTTGGCGATGAACAGATAGGCGCTGCCCGACTTGAATTGCTCGACACCGGTGTAGGTCACGCCGTCGGTGGCGCGCTCGATGGTGTGGTCGACGTAGGACTCGACCTTGTCCTGCAACGTCGCCACCGAGGTCACGTCGGCGAACTCACGACGCAGCCGATGGGCTATAAGTGGTTTGAGCATCCAGCCGAAGGCACCGGCAAAACGCGGGAAGCGGAAGTGGGTGAGGATATCTAGAAACGCCTTGTCGCCGAGCAGTCTTGCCAGTACCACAGGTACTTCGCTGTCGTCGTAAGGTCGGATGGCATCGAATTCGCCCATCATGCTCTCTTGTTGGAAACGGCTAGGGTAAGTAAAGGTTTTGATCGAAAACCAACGGGGCACGGTCTGAAAAGGTAGCCAGACAAAAATAGCCCTGCAAATAGACCGGCGATTATACGCACAAGTCACTTGGGAGACCGCGATGCTGGAACCTGCTGAATACGAATGTCCTTATTGTGGGGAAACGGTCGAGACGTCAGTGGACCTGTCCGGTGGCGATCAGACCTATATCGAAGATTGTCAGGTGTGTTGCCGGCCAATCACGTTTGTCTTGCAGGTACACGAAGAGGACTGGTTTCTGGAAGTCTTCAGCGAAAACGAGTGAGGCGCGCCCATGCAGCGAATCTACGAGCCGGAAAACCTGATGGAAGGCGAAATGCTCAAGGGCATGCTTGCCAGCGAAGGCATCGAGGCGCATCTGGTTGGCCGCGATTTGCTCGGTGGTACGGGCGAATTGCCGATCTTCGGGTTGTTGGCACTGTCCGTCGATAACGACCAGGCCGAATACGCCCGCGAGTTGATCACCGCGTACAATGCCGCGCTGCCGCTGCCCGGCGATGAACCGGAGAGCTTCCCCGGGACGCTGGTCTGTTAGGCTGAGCTTCGTTTTACTTCAGAGTCGTGCTGCCCCATGTGTGGACGTTATGCCCTGTTTCGCTGGAACCGCGATTTCGCGGCCCTGCCAGGTTTTCCCGCCGATCAGCAGGCGCAGTGGAACATTTCCCCCAATGATTCGGTGTTGATGCTGCGTGCCGGTGAAGACGGCGAGCGTACGTTGGCCCGCGCGCGTTGGGGGCTGACGCCGCCGTGGCTGACCGATATGTCGAAAACCCCGGCGCATGCCCGCGCGGAAACCGTGGCCGAACAACCGATGTTTCGTGAGGCGCTGCGCCAGCGTCGCTGCCTGCTGCCGGCGAACGGGTTTTACGAATGGCGCGGGACCCAGCGCAAGCGGCCGTTCTGGCTGACGCCGGGCGAGGGTTCGTCACTGTTTTTTGCGGCGATCTGGGAGGCTTATCCGGTGCAGGAACAGGTCTGGTTGAGTACGGCGGTGATTACTCAGCCGGCGTCGAGTCAACGCCGGCCGTTGATTCTTGATGAGGCAGGGCAGGCGGCATGGCTTGATCCGGAGACACCGTTGCATGTGCTGCAAGGCTTGCTCGCCAGTGAACCGGTCGCATTGCGTGAGCGGGTGTTGGCGAACCTGATCAATGATCCCAAACTCAATGGGCCGGAGTGCCTGACCCCGGGTTAATTTGAAAAGCGAAAAGATCGCAGCCTTCGGCAGCTCCTACAGGGAAACGCACATATCCATGTAGGAGCTGCCGAAGGCTGCGATCTTTTGATCTTGCCCTTAAACCTTGAACTGATTGATCAACCGCCGCTGCTGTTCCGCCAACTTGGTCAGATCGGCACTTGCCGAACTCGACTCGTCCGCACCGCCCGCGACCTCATTGGCCACCTGTCCAATGTTGATCACGTTGCGATTGATGTCATCCGCCACCGCGCTCTGCTCTTCCGCCGCACTGGCAATCTGCGTGTTCATGTCGTTGATCACCGACACCGCCTGGGTAATCGTCTCCAGCGCCTCAGCCGCTTTCGCCGCGTGCTGCACGCTTTCGTCGGTGCGGTTCTGACTGTCTTCCATGACCCGTACCACGTCGCGGGTGCCCTGTTGCAGTTGCTGGATCATGCTCTGGATTTCTTCGGTGGCCTTCTGCGTTTTCTGCGCCAGATTGCGCACCTCATCCGCCACCACCGCGAAACCGCGACCTTGCTCGCCGGCACGCGCCGCTTCAATCGCCGCGTTCAGCGCGAGCAAATTGGTCTGCTCGGCGATCCCGCGAATCGCTGTGAGGATCGCGTTGATGTTCTCGCTGTCCTTCGCCAGCGTCTGTACCACGCCCACGGCTTTGCCGATTTCCAGCGCCAGCACGCCGATCGAATTGGACGTGTCGCGGACGATCTGCATGCCCTGACTGGCCGCTTGATCGGCATGGCTGGCGGCTTGTGCAGCCTGCGTCGCATTGCGCGCAACGTCCTGCGCGGTGGCGGTCATTTCCTGCACGGCGGTGGCGACCTGATCGATCTCGGCCATTTGTTTCTGGATGCCGATGTTGGTGCGAATCGCGATGTCGGCGGTGTGCTCCGAGGAATCGCTGACGCTTTGCACCGACGTCACCACCTGCGTGATCATCGCCTGCAATTTGGCCAGGAAGGTGTTGAAGCCCTTGGCGATCGAACCGAGTTCATCGCTGCGATCACTGCTCAAGCGGCGGGTCAGGTCACCTTCACCCTGAGCGATGTCGTTGAGCATCGCGACCATCTGCTTCAACGGCCGGGCAATGCCGTGGCCGACCAGCCAGATCACCAGCAGGCCAAGGCCGGCGATCAGCAGACCGACCATGGCCATGCCGAAGGTGTCGGACTTGCGTTGCGCATCGAGGTCGCCCTGCAGTTTCTGCAGATCGGCCATCACCGCGTTAAGCGGCAATTGCAGCATCAGTGTCCAGCGCGCGTTGGTCTGGCCGATGCCGAACGGCAGGTAAAGCTCAATGCGGCCCTTGTCCTTGTTGACCGAGTAAGTCACTTCGCCGCTCTTGAGATTGGCCATGTTGGCCGTTTGCTCGGCGTCGAGGATGTCGCTGATTTTCTCGCCGAATTTGCTCGGGTCCTTGGTGTAGGCAACGATCCGGCCATTGCCGCCGACCAAGGCCATTTCACCGGCGCCGCTGTAGAGCTTCTGGTTCGCGCCGAGGAGCATTTCCTGAATGAAGTTCACCGACAGGTCGGCGCCGACGATGCCCTGGAAGGTGCCGTTGAGCATGATCGGTTCAATGAAGGAGGCGAGCATGACGATCTTGTCGCCGACCTTGTACGGTGCCGGATCGATCACGCAGGATTTTTTGCTCTCTTTCGAGCACAGGTAGTACTCGCTGGCGCGCACGCCGGTGGAGAGGACTTTCTGGTCATCGACGTCGGCCAGTTTGTCCAGGCCCAGCGTGCCGTCGTCATTGCGGAACCACCATGGCAGAAAGCGCCCGTTGGCCGCATCGATGCCGACCACGCCGGTGCCGACGTAAGCCGCGTCATTGTGATCGAGGGCGTTTTTCTCCCAGCCGATGTAGGTGCCGAGGATCTTCGGGTTTTTTTCTACGTTCTCTTTGATCAGGCTGATCAGTTGTTCGCGGCTGACATTCACGCGCGGCTGACCATCGGCGCCCGGCGTGCCGAGCAGGGCGTTGACCCGTACCAGGCCGCCGGCAATCAGCAGCGGTGCTTCGAGCTCGCGCTGGATCTGGCTGACCTGGGTTTGCGCCAGTGCGCTCAGGCGTTGTTCGATGACTTGCTCGAATTGCGCCTGGGTGCGCTGCTGCACCATCTCCTGGGTGCGGGCGCCGGCAAACAGCGCATACAGCACCAGCGCCGCCACCACGCTGAGCACAATGGCGCCGGCCAGGGCGGCGACGGAAAACTGGATCGACTTGAACTTCATGGGAGCTCCGCACGCAAGAGGACGTCTGCGGTGATGTATCGGCAGCGGGCAGGGCGCCATGAGCGTGGCAGGGTGGAATTGGCAGGGCATGTCGCAAATGGATCACTGCGTGCCGCAGTTGTTGTGGGCTGGTCGGTGGTGTGAATTTTTTACGACAGCCGCGGTGTGAAATGTCTGAAAGTCGCTACAACACGTCCGTTGTATCTGGCGCCGATACAATTACCCGCCTAGGATACGCGACAGGTTTTCAGGGAGCTTTTGAATGAACAAGACATTGGTTGTAAGTGCACTGAGCGCAGCGCTGTTGCTGGCCGGTTGTCAGTCGGTCAACACCACCAGCGGCGGCGCCGTGGGGGTGGAGCGCAAGCAGTACATGTTCAGCATGCTGTCCTCGCAAGAGGTCGACCAGATGTATGCCCAGTCGTATCAGAAGACCGTCGGCGAGGCGTCCAGCAAAGGTGTGCTGGACAAGACCAGCCCTGAGGCCAAGCGGGTGCAGGCGATTGCCAACCGTTTGATCGCCCAGGCGCCGAACTTCCGCCCGGATGCGGCGCAATGGCAGTGGGAAGTCAATCTGATCAAGAGCGACGAACTCAACGCCAACTGCGGGCCTGGCGGCAAGATCATTTTCTACACCGGGCTGATCGACAGCCTGAAACTCACCGACGATGAAATCGCCGCGGTCATGGGCCACGAAATCGCCCACGCCCTGCGCGAGCACGGTCGTGAAGCGATGTCCAAGGCGTACGGGATTGAAATGGCCAAGCAGGGCGCAGGCGCATTGCTTGGTCTGGGTCAGGACAGTCTGGCGCTGGCCGACACCGTGGCCAACTACGGCATGACCCTGCCGAACAGCCGCGCCAACGAGAACGAAGCCGACCTGATTGGTCTGGAACTGGCTGCTCGTGCCGGCTACAACCCGAACGCCGCGATCACCTTGTGGAACAAGATGAGCAAGGCCTCGGAAGGTTCGCCGCCGGAGTTCATGAGCACTCACCCGGCGTCGGCCAGCCGGATCGCTTCGTTGCAGGCCGCGATTCCAAAAGTCATGCCGCTGTACGAACAAGCCCCGAAGTCCTAAGAGTCGAAGGACACAACGATTCTTCAGGTTGGGAGGGCTGTTGTGGCGAGGGGATTTATCCCCGATGGGCTGCGAAGCAGCCCCAAAACCTGCAAATGCGTTATGTCTGACACTCTGAGGCAGCAGGTTTGGGGGCGCTTCGCGCCCCATCGGGGATAAATCCCCTCACCACAGGTTTTGAGCAGTTCAGCAAACGGGGTTAAACCCAGCCGCTGCTCTGCATCGCCTTGTACACCGCCACGATTGCCAGAATCATGAACGCCGAAGCCGCCAGGCGACGGATCAAGGTCAGCGGCAATTTGTCGGCAGCAAAATTACCCGCCAACACCACCGGCACGTTGGCAATCAACATGCCCGCCGTCGTCCCGATAATTACCAGCCACAGCTCCGGGTATTGCGCGGCGAGCATCACCGTCGCGACCTGAGTCTTGTCACCCATTTCAGCCAGGAAAAACGCGATCAGCGTGGTCAGGAACGGCCCGAACTTGCGTGCGGTGCTGGTTTCATCGTCGTCCATTTTGTCCGGGACCAGTGTCCACAGCGCGGTGGCCGTGAAGCTTGCGGCGAGAATCCAGTGCAGGACCGAGTCCGAGAAGAAACTGCCGAACCAGGCGCCGACCGCACCGGCTGCTGCGTGGTTGGCCAGGGTCGCGGCGACAATACCGGCAATGATCGGCCAGGGTTTGCGGAAGCGAGCGGCGAGAATCAGCGCGAGCAGTTGCGTCTTGTCGCCGATTTCGGCCAAGGCAACGATTGCGGTGGGAACGAGTAACGAGTCCAGCATCAGGATTTTCCTAAGGGGCGGGTCGACACGGCTATGACACGTACAGCCTTCCCGCCCCGGGTAAGGTGTGCGTGTCATAGGTCTTGTCAAACCCTGCGATCCGTCTGCTGCGGACGCTTGGGTCGCATACGCCATGATCTGAGGATCAAGTATGTTGACGTATGCCGGACGAGCTTGGCGCTCGTGGGAGACTACTCCCCTAGGACGGAGCGGATTCTGCCTAGGCAAATCCGATTGAGCAAGCCTCTTTTTTGAAAGAAGTTCTAGCCGCGCTTGGCCCGGTAGATGCGGAAACCATTGCCTTCGGCCTTGATCGCACACACGCCCAGATGCTCCTCGATCAGTGGTTGATACTTCAGGAAGCTGTTGGCGACCAAGCGCAGTTCGCCGCCGTTTTTCAGATGTTTGGCCGCTTTTCGCAGCAAGTTCTCGGTAGCGAAATAATCGGTGTGCACGCCGACATGGAACGGCGGGTTGCTCAGAATCGCGTTCAACCCCATCGGCGCCGCATCGATACCGTCACCGGTCAGCACCTCGGCTTCCAGACCGTTGGCGGCCAAGGTCAAGCGACTGCTGGCAGCAGCAAACGCATCGACGTCGAGCAACGTCACCTGATTGTGCGGATAGCGACGTTTGACCGCAGCGCCCAACACACCGGCGCCACAACCGAAGTCGAGCAGATGGCCGCTGGGCAACTTGTCCAGATGCTCCAGCAACAAAGCGCTGCCGCGATCCAGTCGACCGTGGCTGAACACGCCCGGCAGGCTGATGACTTTCAGCGGGCCTTCAGCCAGTGGCAATTCATAAGTCTGCGCCAGGCTTTCCAGGGATTTCGCTTCAGGGGCATTGGCCACGGTCACTTGCCAGAGTTGGCAGTGCCGCGCGCTGTCGAGCTTGCGTGGCTTGCCGAACGGGTTGAGCTGTTTGGAGGCGCCTTCGATGCCGCTGCGCTTTTCCCCGACCAGAAACACTTCGCGCCCAGCCAGACGCGAAGCCACGGCATTGAGGATGTAATCGGTCAGGTCCTTGGACTTGGGCAAGAACACCACAGCGCTGTCAAACTCACGCTCCGGAACATTCACACCGAAATGGCTGCGACCGTCGAAGCGAGCGTCCAGCGCCGCTTGATCGCCGGCATGCCAGCACCAGCCGAACGCATTGGGCAAGCGCCCGAGCAAATCATCGGCGGGCAAACCGGCGAGCAACAACGATCCTTGAAACAACTCGGGCTGACGAAGCAGTACTTCACTGCGCGGATCCATAACTGCTCCTCAAAAAAAAGTGCCGCAGTTTATCAACTGACGACCCGCAGCGCCTTAGCGCTGAAGAACGCCTGAGCGTTTTCGGTCAATTGGCCGACGATGCGCTGCCGCGCTTCGACGCTGCCCCAAGCGTTGTGCGGCGTGACGATCAGGCGCGGAATGTCGGCGGCCAGCAGCGGATTGCCTTGAGTCGGTGGCTCGACACTCAGCACATCGGTGGCCGCGCCGCCGAGGTGACCGTTGCGCAGGGCATCGGCCAGCGCCTGCTCATCGATCAGGCCGCCACGCGCGGTGTTGACCACGAACGCGCCGGGTTTCATCGACGCCAGCTCGCGCGCACCGATGAAGTGGCGGGTGTGTTCATTCAGCGGGCAGTGCAGGGTAAGGGCGTCGATTTGTGGCAGCAGTTGCTCAAGCGGCAGGCGATCCGGGCGAGCAGGGCGGCCCGGAATCTGCCCGAGCAACACGCGCATGCCGAACGCTTCGGCCAAACGCGCTACAGCGCCGCCGAGTTCACCGTGGCCGAGCAAACCGAGGGTTTTGCCTTGCAGTTCAACGATGGGATAGTCGAGCAGGCAGAACTGTTTGGCTTGCTGCCAGCGCCCTTCGCCGACGGCTTTCTGGTAATCGGCCAGGCGCGTGGCGAGATTGAGCAGCAGCATGATCGTGTGTTGCGCTACCGATGGCGTGCCGTAACCCTGGCAGTTGCATACGGTGACGCCGTGGGCGCGTGCGGCGGCGAGATCGACGTTGTTGGTGCCGGTGGCGGCAATCAGAATCAGCTTCAGATCGGGGTTGGCGGCCATGGCGGCGGCGTCGATCAGAACCTTGTTGGAGATGGCGACGGTAGCGCCTTGCAGACGTTCGCTGACTTGCTCGGGCAAGGTCTGGGTGAACAGTTGCAGATCGCTGAAACACTCGCGCAACGGGCTGAGGTCGAGGTCGCCGAGGTCGAGCGAAGGGTGATCAAGGAAAACCGCGCGGCGCGTGTTCGTCATCAACTGTACCTTTTAGGCTTTGAGCGTTGGGCGTAATCTGCCGAGCCTACCAGATGAAACAAATCGTTACGCAGAGCCCGCCGCGGATATATGTCCCTGTGGCGAGGGGATTTATCCCCGTTGGGTTGCGAAGCAGCCCTAAAACCATTCACCTCGGTGTATCTGCTCAATCGCGTTCGCCGGGTTTACGACTGCTGCGCAGCCGAACGGGGATAAATCCCCTCACCACAAGTGCTGCGTTTCCTACAGATTTTTTATTGACCAAGCTGCCCCAGAGGAGCCCCCATGTACTGGACCGAGTTCTTGACCGTTGCACTGATCCACCTGCTGGCCGTCGCCAGCCCCGGCCCGGACTTTGCCGTGGTGGTGCGCGAAAGCGTGACCCACGGACGTCGCGCCGGTACCTGGACTGCCTTGGGTGTCGGTACGGCGATTTTCCTCCACGTTGGTTATTCGCTGCTGGGTATCGGTCTGATCGTGTCGCAGTCGATCGTTCTGTTCAACGCCTTGAAATGGGCGGCCGCCGCATATTTGCTGTACATCGGCTTCAAGGCCTTGCGTGCGCAACCGGCGAAAACCGTTACTGATGATCTGCACAAAGAGGCCGGCGTGCGCACAGCTCGCGGCGCCTTCACTTCGGGCTTCGTCACCAATGGCCTGAACCCGAAAGCGACGTTGTTCTTCCTGTCGCTGTTCACCGTGGTGATCAACCCGCACACGCCGCTGTCGGTGCAGGCCGGTTATGGCGTTTATCTCGCCGTGGCGACCGCGATCTGGTTCTGCCTGGTGGCGATGCTGTTCAGCCAGCAGCGCGTACGCGCCGGTTTTGCTCGCATGGGTCACTGGTTCGACCGCACCATGGGCGCGGTGTTGATCGCTCTCGGCGTGAAAATCGCCTTCACCGAAATGCATTGATCCTGCTTTGTAGGAGCTGCCGAAGGCTGCGATCTTTTGATCTTGGTCCTCAAAAAAAAGATCAAAAGATCGCAGCCTTCGGCAGCTCCTACATGGCTCCTACACGAGTTGGCTGAGCTTGCTCAGGGTGTTGAGGTAGTCGCGGGGATTCTCGCCCAGCAAACGGCGAAACATCGCGCTGAACGCCCGCGCGCTGGCGTAGCCCAAATCCTGCGCCACGCGCTGCACACTGTCGCCGGCGAGCAGGCGGGGCAGGGCTTCCATCAGGCGCAATTGCTGGCGCCAGGCATTGAAACTCATCGTTAACTGTTGCTGGAACAGCCGCGCCAACGTGCGAGAGCTGGCGCCGACCTGCTGCGCCCAGTCTTCCAGCGTGTTGGGATGATCGGGGGTGTGCAGCAGCGCCAGGCAAATATTCTGCAGGCGTCGATCAGTCGGCATCGGAATGTGCAGCGGCAGGTTTTCCAGGCTGGCCAGTTCTTCCAGCATCAATTGCTGAATCAGCGGATTGTCGGCATGCGGCGGGCCTTGCACGGCGCGCAGAATCAGCTCGCGCAGCAGCGGCGTCACTGCCAGCACACAACACTGCTTCAGGCTGGCCGGCGACCGCTCGGGAGCGATGAACAGCGAGCGCATCCGCACGTCGCCACTCATGAAAATCTCATGCGCCACTTGCGGCGGTATCCACACCGCGCGGCTCGGCGGAATCACCCATGCGCCCGACGCCGTGACCACCCGCATGATGCCGCTGGCCGCGTACAGCAACTGCGCCTCGCGATGCAGATGCAGCGGCTGGTGCGCGCCGTCGAGATAATCCCGGGGGTAGGCGCTCACCGGGCCGTGTTCAAAGTGGCTGATCAACATGTCTGATTCAATGACTTGCTTGGCAGGAATGCGCTTTCCGGCCAACTTAGCATAAGCGGCACACAACAACGTAAAGCGTGCCGCCATGAATCAATCGAGAAACGTTATTCGCTACATCAACGCCGCCCATGTGATCGATCACATGTTCATGCTGATTTTTCCCGCCGCCGTACTCGGCATGACCCAGGCCTTTGGCCTCGACTATGCCGCGCTGATCGGCCTGTCGCTGGGCGGCTTCATCGCTTTCGGTGCTTGCTCGCTACCGGCCGGTTGGCTGGGCGATCAATGGAGCCGGCGGCAAATGATGCTGGTGTTTTTCTTCGGCATCGGCGCCTCGGCGATTGTCACCGGCCTGAGCAGCAGCCCGACGATGCTGGTAATCGGCCTGACCCTGATCGGCATTTTTGCCGCGATCTATCACCCGGTAGGCACCGCAATGCTGGTCGCCTACGCACAAAACCGTGGCCGCGAAATCGGCATCAATGGCATGTGGGGCAACCTCGGCGTAGCGTTTTCGGCGCTGATCACCGGGTTGCTGGTGGCGCAGTTCGGCTGGCGCTCGGCGTTCCTCATACCCGGTGCGGTGGCGATTGTTCTGGGTGTCGGCTTCGCCTTGCAGGTGCGTGAGGAACCGATCCCCAAGCGTGCGCACACGCCATTGAAGGGCGCCGCAGGGCAGCGCATTTCGATGGTCATGGTCTTCGCCGTGCTGGCGCTGGCCACAGCTACCGGCGGCGTGGTGTTCAACGCCACCACCATGACCTATCCGAAACTGTTTCAGGAGCGTTTGCATGAGCTGTTCGCCTCCCCGCAAACCCTCGGTGTGGTGGTCAGCCTGGCGTATGCCTTCGGGGCGGTCGCGCAGTTGAGCATCGGCCGGGTTTTGCACCGGCTCAGCCTGAAATGGCCGTTCATTGTGTTGACGCTGTGCCAGGCGCCGTTGCTGTTTGCGCTGGCTTACGCCGATGGCTGGGCGGTGATTGCCCTCGGTGCGGCGTTCATGTTCGTGGTGTTCGGTCAGGTCACGGTCAACGATGCAATGGTCGCCAACTTCGTTGCGCCACAGTGGCAATCGCGGGTGTTCGCCTTGCGTTACTGTTTGTCGTTCGGTGCCAGTGCGACAGCGATTCCGCTGATTTCCTACGTCGAACCGCGCCATGGTTTTGTAGGCCTTTACTTGATTCTCGCGGGATTCGGCGCGCTGACCTTCCTCGCAGCAGTGGTTTTCCCACGGACACCTTCTGAGGCAGCTGTAGGGCAAACGGCCTGATCGGTGAAGAAAACCGGCAAATGCTGGCGCAAAGCTAGCATTTGTACGGCTCTGCAAATCATTCCTTTGGCTGATTTGGCTGGCGTATAAGGGTTCTAGAGTACAAATCTCTACGCCAACACCGTGCAGCCAGAAAAGGGATTCATATGTTGCAGACTCGCGTCATTCCCCCGGCCGATGGGGCCTACCAGTATCCATTGCTGATCAAACGGCTGCTGATGTCCGGCGCCCGTTACGAGAAAACCCGCGAGATCATTTACCGTGACCAGTTGCGCTACAGCTATCCGACGCTGATCGAGCGCGTGGCGCGGCTGGCCAATGTGCTGACGGCTGCCGGTGTAAAAGCCGGTGACACTGTGGCGGTGATGGATTGGGACAGCCATCGTTACCTGGAATGCATGTTTGCCATTCCCATGATCGGCGCGGTGATTCACACCATCAACGTGCGCCTGTCGCCAGAACAGATTCTCTACACCATGAACCACGCCGAAGACCGCTTTGTACTGGTCAACAGCGAGTTCGTCGGGCTGTATCAGGCGATTGCGCCGCACCTGACCACGGTCGAGAAAACCCTGCTGCTGACCGATCTGCCGGAGAAGACTGCCGACTTGCCGAACCTGGTCGGTGAGTACGAGCAACTGCTGGCCGCCGCGAGTCCGCAGTACGACTTCGAGGATTTCGACGAAAACTCGGTCGCCACCACGTTCTACACCACCGGCACCACCGGCAACCCGAAAGGCGTGTACTTCACCCATCGGCAACTGGTGCTGCACACCATGGGCGTGGCGACGATCATGGGCTCCATCGACAGCGTGCGCCTGCTGGGCACCAACGATGTGTACATGCCGATCACGCCGATGTTTCACGTGCATGCCTGGGGCCTGCCTTATGTGGCGACCATGCTCGGGCTCAAACAGGTTTATCCGGGGCGCTACGACCCGGAATTTCTCGTCGAGTTGTGGCGCAAGGAGAAGGTCACGTTCTCCCATTGCGTGCCGACCATCCTGCAGATGTTGCTCAACGCCAAAGGTGCGCAAGACACCGATTTTGCTGGCTGGAAAATTGTCATCGGTGGCAGCGCGCTCAATCGCACGCTGTACGAAACCGCCAAGGCTCGCGGTATTCAGCTGACGGCGGCGTACGGCATGTCCGAGACCGGGCCGCTGGTGTCCTGCGCGCACCTCAATGACGAGCTGATGGCCGGCAGCGAAGACGAACGCACTACTTACCGGATCAAGGCTGGCGTGCCGGGGCCATTGGTCGAAGCGGCGATTGTCGACGGCGACGGCAACTTCCTTCCGGCCGACGGCGAAACCCAGGGCGAACTGGTGCTGCGCGCACCGTGGCTCACCGAAGGCTATTTCAATGAACCGCAGAAGGGCGCCGAGCTGTGGGCCGGTGGCTGGCTGCACACCGGCGACGTCGCCACACTCGACAGCATGGGCGTGATCGACATCCGCGACCGCATCAAGGACGTGATCAAGACCGGCGGCGAATGGATCTCCTCGCTGGACCTCGAAGACTTGATCAGCCGGCATGTCGCGGTACGCGAAGTAGCAGTGGTGGGCATCGCCGATCCACAGTGGGGCGAGCGCCCGTTTGCGCTGCTGGTAATCCGCGAAGGGCACGTGATCGGGGCGCGAGAGCTCAAGGAACACCTCAAGCCGTTCGTGGAATTGGGGCACCTGAGCAAGTGGGCGATCCCGAGTCAGATTGCCCTTGTTACTGAAATTCCCAAGACCAGTGTCGGCAAGCTCGACAAGAAGCGCATCCGCCTCGACATCACTGAATGGCAGGCCAACAACAGCACCTTCCTCTCGACACTTTAGTGTCTGCTGGCGCGCCGAAAACGGCGCGCCAGACCCACCAAGCAAGCGCTTGGCTTGTGAAATCGAAAAATTCAGCCATCCTTGCCGTGCCGACGAGTGTCGGACTGGCGAAAGGACTGTTCCAGAGTGGTTGGCGACTGCAAATCACACTTTAGAGGGATCAAGCAGTACCCCCTGCTGGATATAGTCCGTTCAAGGATTTTTAAGAACGGAGCACACGCACTGATTGGGGCGAGTAACTCTGGAGTGATTTCGGGCAGCCCTGGCGTCCGCTCCTCCACAGCGTTTTTAAAAGTACTCACTGCCATAACAATAATGCACATGGAGTAGCGTCGATGACCTCAGTAAACCAGTTCTGGCGCCGGGCGAAACTGCCTCTGGCGGTCAGTCTTGCCTCTTCGCTCGCCGGGCCCGCATTCGGCGTCAGTTTCAACGTCGGTGAAATCGAAGGCCAGTTCGACTCGTCCCTGTCGATCGGTGCCAGTTGGTCTACTCAGAGCCCGAACAAGAACCTCATCGGCGTCAACAACGGCGGCCATGGCCTGTCGCAGACTTCCGATGACGGTCACGCCAACTTCAAGAGCGGCGAAACCTTCTCGAAAATCTTCAAGGGCATTCATGACCTTGAATTGAAATACGGCGACACCGGCGTGTTTGTCCGTGGCAAATACTGGTACGACTTCGAACTCAAGGATGAAAGCCGCCAATTCAAGGACATCAGCGATACGGGCCGCAAAGAAGGCGCCAAGTCGTCCGGCGGCCAGATCCTCGATGCCTTCGTCTACCACAACTACTCGATTGCCGATCAGCCGGGCTCCGTGCGTCTGGGCAAACAGGTGGTGAGCTGGGGTGAAAGTACTTTCATCGGCGGCGGCATCAACTCGATCAACCCGATCGATGTGTCGGCGTTCCGTCGTCCCGGTGCCGAGATCAAGGAAGGCCTGATCCCGGTCAACATGTTCTACGTGTCCCAGAGCCTGACCGAGAACCTCTCGGCCGAGGCGTTCTATCAACTGGAATGGGACCAGACGGTCGTCGATAACTGCGGCACGTTCTTCTCGCAGCCGGACATCGTTGCCGACGGTTGCAACGACAACTTGCGCGTCTTGAACAAGCGCTCGCAAATCCCGGCCATCGCCCTGGGGCCATTGGCTGCCAACGGTGTCAACGTCAACGAAGAAGGGGTTCTGGTGCGCCGTGGCCCGGATCGCGATGCGCGCGACAGCGGCCAGTGGGGCGCGTCCTTCAAGTACATGTACGAGCCACTCGATACCGAGTTCGGCGCCTACTTCATGAACTATCACAGCCGTGCGCCGATCTTCAGCGCCACCGGTGCTCCGCAATCGGTCTACAACACGGCGCGCGCGCTGCCGGGGCCTTTTGCGGCACTCGCTCCCCTGCTGGTCGCGGGCAACTCGAACTACTTCATTGAATACCCTGAAGACATTCGCCTCTACGGTCTGAGCTTCTCCACCACCCTGCCTACCGGCACGGCGTGGAGCGGTGAGATCAGCTACCGTCCGAACGCACCGGTACAACTGAACTCGACCGATATCCTGTTCGCCGGTGTGCGTCCGATCGGCGGCGCACTGACCAATGCTTCGATACTCAATGGCGTGCCGGGTCAGGATCTGCATGGTTATGAGCGCAAGGAAATCACCCAGATCCAGACAACGTTCACGCACTTCTTCGATCAGGTCATGGGCGCCAGCCGTCTGACCCTCGTCGGTGAAGTTGGCGCGACCTACGTTGGCGGGCTGGAAAGCCGTTCCGACATGCGTTATGGCCGCGATCCGGTGTATGGCCCGGGTGAGCTGCCGGCCACTGGTGGTATCAATACCTGCGCCAACATTCTCAATGCCAGCACTATCAATGGTGCAGGGCCGGGTTCGCCGCAGAACAACCGCAGCCGCAATTGCAACAACGACGGCTTTACCACATCGATGTCGTGGGGCTACCGCGGCCGTGCCATCTGGGAATACAACGATGTGTTTGCCGGTGTGAACCTCAAGCCTAACGTAGCCTGGCAGCACGACGTCAGCGGTTACTCGCCAGGCCCTGGCGGCAACTTCGAGGAAGGCCGCAAGGCGGTCAGCCTGGGTGTCGACGCCGAATACCAGAACACCTACACCGCGAGCCTGGCTTACACCAACTTCTTCGACGGCAAGTACACCACTGTGGATGACCGCGACTTCGTTGCGCTCAGCTTCGGCGTGAACTTCTAAGCACTGCATTTCAGGACGAACACACATATGAAAATAACAAAGAGTCTGTTCCACGCCGGTGTTCTGGGCCTGTCGCTGCTGGCGACCGGCGTCATGGCGGCGGTCCCCGCTGCCGAAGCGGACAAGCTGGGCAAGAGCCTGACCCCGATGGGCGCCGAAATGGCCGGTAATGCCGACGGTTCGATTCCAGCCTGGAAGCCGCTGCCGAAGAATGCCGGCAGCGTCGATGCGCGCGGTTTCCTGTCCAACCCTTACGCCAGTGAACAGCCGCTGTTCACCATCACCGCCAAGGACGTCGACAAGTACAAGGACAAACTGGCGCCGGGGCAGTACGCGATGTTCAAGCGTTACCCGGAAACGTTCAAAATGCCGGTGTACCCGTCCCATCGTGGTGCCACTGTGCCGGATGACGTATTCGCCGCCATCAAGAAGAACGCTACCACCACCAACCTGGTGTCCGGCGGCAACGGTCTGGAGAACTTCGACACGGCAGTGCCGTTCCCGATTCCGAAAACCGGTGTGGAAGTGATCTGGAACCACATCACCCGCTATCGCGGCGGCAGCGTGACCCGTCTGGTGACCCAGGCCACGCCGCAACCGAACGGCTCGTACAGCCTGGTGTACTTCCAGGATCAGTTCGTGTTCCGCGACAAGATGAAGGACTATGACCCGAAAAACCCGGGCAACATCCTGTTCTACTTCAAGCAGAAAGTGACTGCGCCGGCGCGTCTGGCCGGTGGTGTGTTGCTGGTGCACGAAACCCTCGACCAGGTGAAAGAGCCACGTTCGGCGTGGGTCTACAACGCCGGTCAGCGTCGTGTGCGTCGTGCGCCACAAGTGTCCTATGACGGCCCGGGTACTGCGGCGGATGGCCTGCGGACTTCCGACAACCTCGACATGTTCAACGGTGCGCCGGATCGCTACGACTGGAAGCTCGAAGGCAAGAAAGAGATGTACATCGCCTCCGACAGCTACAAGCTCGATGATCCGAAACTGAAGTACGCTGACATCATCAAGGCCGGTCACATCAACCAGGATCTGGCGCGTTACGAGCTGCGCCGCGTCTGGCATGTGGTTGCCACCCTGAAGGAAGGTCAGCGCCACATCTACGCCAAGCGTGACTTCTATATCGACGAAGACACCTGGCAGGCAGCCGTTATCGACCATTACGACGGTCGTGGCCAACTGTGGCGTGTGGCCGAGGCGCATGCCGAGAACTACTACGACAAGCAAGTGCCGTGGTATGCCCTGGAAACCCTCTACGACCTGCAGTCCGGCCGTTATCTGGCGCTGGGCATGAAGAACGAAGAGAAGCAGGCGTATGACTTCGGCTTCACCGCCACCACCAGCGACTTCACCCCGGCCGCGCTGCGTCAGGATGGTGTTCGCTAAACCGCTGTAACCCCGAGGCCGCATCCTCGTGAAAACGCCCCGACTGGTTCGGGGCGTTTTTTTTGATCAGATTTCCCTGCTTATGTAGGAGCTGCCGCAGGCTGCGATCTTTTGATCCTGCTTTTTTGGGGGGCAAAACAAAGTCAAAAGATCGCAGCCTGCGGCAGCTCCTACAGGGATTCGTCACCGGGCGCGATTGATCGGTGATGGCGGATTTTGTCGGCGCTGTGTAGCTTTTTTGTAGCCATTTGTAGCAGCGACCTTCATTACCGCTACGTTTAAGGCTAGTCTGCGGACATCTGCAATGCCGCCAACAGCCATTCGAACAAGAGCCGGCCATGACTGATCTGTCTCCACTTCCGGGTCCCGCAAGTGTTGCCGTCGCGGCATTGGACGGGCGTTTTTTTCGCCCGCCGTTGCCCGAGGGTTACGTGCTGCGGCCGCGCCTTTGCCAGCGCCTGGCAGCCGGGCTCGGTGGTCGGCTATTGCTGGTGAGCGCTCCGGCGGGCTTCGGCAAGAGTTCGCTGGCGGTGGAGTTCTGTCAGAGCCTGCCGGCGCAGTGGCAAAGTCTGTGGTTGGGCCTGAGCCCGCGTGACAGCGATCCGGGGCGGTTTCTGGAGCGCTTGCTCGAAGGCTTGCAGGATTATTTTCCGCAACTGGGCAGCCGCGCACTGGGCCTGCTGAAGATGCGTCAGCGCCATCAGCCGTTTGCGTTTGAAGAATGGCTCGACGGCCTGCTCGATGAACTGGCCCTGCACCTTGATCCGGCGGCACCCTTGCTGCTGGTGCTCGACGATTACCATCTGGCCCAGGGCCCGGTACTCGATCGCTGCCTGCAATTTTTCCTCAATCATTTGCCCGACGGCATGCTTGTGATGGTCACCAGTCGGCAACGCCCGGACTGGCACCTGGCGCGGTTGCGGCTGTCCCGCCAGCTGCTTGAACTGCACGAACAGGACCTGCGCCTGACCCACGACGAAGCCCTGACATTGCTCGATCGCCACAGCAGTTCACTGCGCGGCGAGGCACTGGAGAGTCTGATTCAACGCAGCGAAGGCTGGGTTGCCGGGCTGCGTTTCTGGCTGCTCGCGGTCGCCGAAGCCGGCAACGATGCCGCGTTACCGCAAGCGCTGAATGGCGGGGAAGGGCTGATCCGCGACTATCTGCTCGAAGAAGTCATCGATTGCCTGCCACCCGAAGTACAAGCCTTTCTCTACGACACCGCACCGCAAGAGCGCTTTTGCAGTGAACTGTGTGATGCGGTGCGCGAAGCCCATGACAGCGCCGAAATCCTGCGTTTTCTGCTCGCGCATCAGGTGTTTCTGGTGCCGCTGGATGAGCACGGGCACTGGTATCGTTATCACCACCTGTTTTCTGATCTGCTGCGCAGCCGGCCCATTGCCCAGCCGATGGTGCCGACCGCGACCCTGCACCTGCGGGCCTGTCGCTGGTTTAACGCGCAGGGGCTGCTCGACGAAGCGGTGGAGCAGGCCTTGCGCGCCGGGCACCTCGATGTGGCCGCCAATCTGGTGCAGAACCTTTCCGAGGAACAACTGCTCGCCGAGCAAAACGTCGGCATGCTGCTGCGCTGGAAAATGGACCTGCCCGACAGCCTGCTGATCAGCACGCCACGGCTGATCGTCCTCTACAGTTGGGCGCTGGGGCTGGCTTGCCAGCTCGATGCTGCCGAAGAGCTGTCCAGCCATTTGAGCCGTTTTCTGCCAGCGCCTTCGGCCACCGCGCAAAAGTCGATGCTGGCGCAATGGCTGGCGTTGAGCGGGATCATTGCCCGTGGTCGCGGCCATCGTGAACTGACGCTCAGGTATTGCAGCGAAGCATTGGAGAGCCTGCCCGCCAAACGCTACGGCCAGCGGCTGATGTGCCTGTCGACCCTGTCCAATCTGGCGATTGCCGATGGTGATCTATGGCGCGCCCGTGGTCTTAACCGCGAATCCCTTGAACTGGCGCAACGGGTCGGCAATCCGCTGTTTGAAGCGCTGGCCCATTACGACCGCGCGCGCGTATTGCAGTCGCGCGGTGAAATTCTGCGCGCGCTGGATGAAGTGCATCAGGGCCTGGAACGCCTGCGCGGGCTGTCGCCGCAACGCTTGTATGCGGTGCGTGCACGGCTGACGCTGTACGAAGGTTTTTTGTTGGCGATGCGCTTGCAGCCGCAAGCCGCACGCGCACGGTTACTGGCCGGGATCGGCGAGGCGCGCGCCTGTCGTGATATCAGCGTGTTGATCGGTCACTGCGTGATCGCCCGCCTGGACGGCGGCGCCGGCGAGTTCGCCAAGGCCTTCGCCGAATTGTCCGAAGCTGAACGGCTGATGCACATCTGGGACGTGCCCCCCATCTATTATCTGGCGATGATCACCCTGGTCAAATGCGAGCTGTGGCTGGCGCAGGGGCGCACCGATCTGGCCGAAGCCTGGTTGGCGCGGCTGGGCCAGACCTACACTGGCGAGCGCGCCGCCGCGCCACCGGAGTTCCATCCACAGTTGCCCCTGCACGTCGAGCTGCAACAAGCGTTGCTCGACAGGATTCAGGGCCAGCCGATGCTCGCCGAGGGGCGGCTGAACGTGTTGCATGAGAACGGCCGGCAAACCGGACGGCAATTGCTCAGCGTGATGGCGCTGACACAAAAAGTCGCGTTGCTGCTCGACAGTGGGCGGGAGCCGCAAGCGCGCAAAGTCCTCGGCCAGGCACTGGAAGCGGCCGCCGGGGGCGTCTTGCAGCCGTTCGATGCGTTGATGCAACAATCCCCGGACTGGTTGCGCGGGCAGCTGGCGCTGACCTCTGCGACAGCGGTCAGCCAGCAACTGCTGGCGCATTTTCCGCTTGCTGCCAGCCGCCCGATGGAAACCGCCGCCGCCGAACAACTCAGCAGCCGCGAGCTGGCGGTGCTGCAACTGATCGCGCAAGGCTGCTCGAACCAGCAGATCAGTGAGCAGTTGTTCATCTCGTTGCACACCGTGAAAACTCACGCCAGCCATATCAACAGCAAGTTGGGTGTCGAGCGGCGTACGCAGGCAGTGGCGCGGGCCAAGGAATTGGGTGTCTTGAGCTAGCGAGCCCTGTAGCGCGACAAAGTGTCCAGTCCTGAAATAGGTTTACACCTGTTTCGTTCTCAAAACGCCCGATGCACCGCATCGGGCATGTTTCATTTCAACGATAGATGCGGTCGCTTGCTGTTGTAGATGCTTACTGACTCGTCGACCATTTGAACCGCCTCAGCCAGATCCTTGGGTCGGTGAAGCAGAAACTCTGTCTTCAAGATTCCGTTAACCCGCTCTGCCAAGGCGTTCTGATAACAGTCATACCCATCGGTCATCGAGCACAGGATCCCATGCTTGGCATGCAGCTTCTGGTAGAGGTCAGAGCAATATTGCGAGCCGCGATCCGAGTGATGGACAAGCGCCTGATCGGTTCTTCTGCCCCGTAAAGCTTTGCTCATCGCTTGAATGACTGACTCGGCGTGCAAGGTTTCGTGGACGTGATGACCAACGATCTTGCGAGAGTAGGCATCTGTAACCAAGCTCACGTACGCAACGCTTTGCTCGGTGGGTAAATACGTTATGTCCGCGACCCAGACCTGTTCGGGACCAGTGGCGGTCACTTGATCGGGGCCAGGTTTCAACCGGTTGGGATGTCGGCGGAAGCGATGATGACTGTCAGTGGTCTTGTGATAGGCGCGCTTGCGTGGCACCAATTGGCGACTATCTCGCAGGATATCGAACAACCGGTCGCGACCGACTGTGCGCGATAGCTCCGGCTCGGACTGCATAAGGCCATGCAACTTGCGAGTGCCCAGTCGAGGCATCTGACGGCGTGTTTCCAAGACAAACCCCAGCACTTTTCGGGCATGGCTGACTTGCGCGTCATAAGCCCGGTTTCGCTTGTAGTACGCCTGCGGTGAAATACCCAGAAACTGGCAAGCCCTGCGAATACTCAGGCCTTGGATTTGCCCTTGGGTGAGGACTTGCCGGATCGCTTTTTTACGATAGAAACACCGTAATCATTCTTCAACACGTCAACGACCGCCTCGAAGAACTGGGCCTTCTGATTGGCAAGGGCGAGCTTTTCTTCAAGCTCCTTGATTCGCTGTTCAGGCGTCAGCGGCAAACTTTGCTCGTCCATCGGTCGGCTCCTCTGGGCGCGAATAGAGGCGCCCTGGCTCCAGTCCTGCCGCCCATGCTTGCGTAGCCACACCAACACAGTCGACCGACCCTGAGTTCCATAGCGCCGTTGAGCCTCTTTATAACTCAACTTGCCTTTTTCAACCTGATCAACGACTGCCAATTTAAAGCCCAACGTGTAATCACGCTGGCTGCGCCTTTTTCCCGTATCCATTGATTCCTCCTGAAGATAAGTCAGAAGGTGTAAACCTTATTCAGGACGGGACAAAGCCAATAAAAAAGCCCCGAACAGTCGGGGCATTTTGTATTCCCGGCCAGTTTCCCGGCCGGACTATTCCTGCTCGACCAGCGTCAGGCCACCAGATCGTTGGCTCCGAAGCTGTTCACACCAACCAATTGGATCTCGAAGTCCGCCCCGACATTGCCACTGACATTCCCCGACAAAATGTGATCGACGAAGCGCAGTTGACCTGCGCCGGTGAAGTCGCCTGCACCTATGAAGGTGAAACCATTGACTCCCGCGCTCATCAGGTTAGCGTCGAATGACCTGAAATCGATTTTGTCCCCTTCCAGGCTATTGAAGTCGTTAATGACATCACGATTAGTGCCAAGACCCATATCGCTCACGGCACTGAACCTGAAGGTGTCCGCACCCGCTCCGCCGATCATGGTATCGGCGCCCGCGTAGCCGTCGAGGATGTTGTTGCCGGCGTTACCAGTCAGTACATTGTCGAGGGCGTTGCCGGCAAGGTTGAGGTTGCTGCTGCCTAGCAGTACACCATCTTCGACATTGGCCGAGAGGGTGTAACTGACGGAGGTGCGAATCAGGTCGTGGCCCTCTGCGGCCAATTCGTTAACCGTGTCGAGCTGGTTGTCAACGTAGTAGATGTCGTCACCCGTCCCACCCATCATAGTGTCGATACCGGCACCGCCGTCGATAATGTCGTTGCCGGCGTAACCCGCGAGGATGTTGTTGCCGGCGTTACCGGTCAGGGTATTGTCGAGGGCGTTGCCGGCGAAGTTGAGGTTGTTGCTGCCCAGCAGCACGCCGTCTTCGACGTTGGCCGAGAGGGTGTAGCTGACGGTGGTGCGTACCATGTCGTGACCTTCGCCGACCAGTTCGGTGACGACGTCACTCTGGCTGTCAACGTAGTAGATGTCGTCACCCGTCCCCCCCATCATGGTATCGATACCGGCACCGCCGTCGATAATGTCGTTGCCGGCGTAACCCGCAAGGATGTTGTTGCCGGCGTTACCGGTCAGGGCGTTATCGCTGGCGTTACCGGCGAAGTTGAGGTTGTTGCTACCCAGCAGCACACCGTCTTCGACGTTGGCCGAGAGGGTGTAGCTGACGGAAGAACGCACCACGTCGTGACCTTCGCCGAC
>NZ_JBODOE010000003.1:98790-333724 GCF_051913165.1 Pseudomonas sp. SM4
GCCACCGTCCAGGGTGTTGTTGCCGGCGTTACCGGTGATGATGTTGTTGAGCGCGTTGCCGGTGCCGTTGAGGTTGTTGCTCCCCCACAGCGTCAAATTCTCGAGATTGGTGCCCAATGTGTAGTCGATGGCCGAAATGACCGTATCAATTTCGGTCAGTGAGCTACCGGTTTCAACGATGGTATCGCCGACGTTATCGACGATGTAAGTGTCGTTGCCGGCGCCGCCGGACATTGTATCGGCGCCCGCCCGGCCATCCAGCACGTTGTCCAGACTGTTGCCGACCAGAATGTCATTGAAGGCCGAGCCGATGGCATTTTCAATCTTCGCGCCGAAGGCGATGGCAAGACCATCATTGACCGAGATCTGAGTCGCTGTATTGACGAAGGCCTTGCCGATCTGGCTGTACTGCCCCTCATTGAGGTTCAGTGTGACGGCCGACAGTTGATTGCTTGCGTCGATGGTGTCGTTGCCGCCAGCGTCCCAGATGGTCTCGAAAACCGATTGATCCGATGCCCATTTGTAGACGTTGTCGCCGGTTTGCCAAAGCATGTTGGCACCGTAGAGCTGCTGGATCACAAGGATGTCCAGAACCATCGGCGTCGTTGGCTGATAGGAGTACGTGTTGTTGTAGCTCATCAGGGTGAAATGCGAATCGTCGATCAACGGCGAAATAAGGGTGCTGTTGGTCGGGCTCGCTTCGAACGGGTGCTTCAGGCCCAGCGCATGGCCGATTTCATGGACAAATGTCATGTAGTCATATGTGCCTCGGACAGGGTTCGGGTTATCCGTCACCGGTCCGATCCAGACGTCGCCGGCCAGAGGTTTTTCATCAGGAAAGTAGGCCCACGCGGCCGTTTTTGGGTCCATGCCGGCGTAGCCGCCAAAACGCAGGTCGCCAGCGCTGCCGTTAATGTCGCTGATCAGCGTGAATTTGATGTTCGCTACTGCGCTCCAGGCATTGAGTGCACTGGTCACGGCGGTTTGTTGTGCACTGGTCAGGGCATAGCTGTTGAGAAATTCGTTGTCCGGACTGTAGCCCTTGGCGAAGTACGACTGGCCGGGGGTGACAAAGCTGTAGGTCAGTCGGGTCGAGAAGAAATCGCTGCCACCAAAGTCCGGGCTCAGCCACTGTGTGCCAAAGATCAGGCTGTCTGCCTGGGCATTGCCGGTAAGAAACGAAGGCCTGGTGAGCACATAACCTGTTGGTGACGACATTGCGAGATCCTGAGTGGGGGCGGCCTTCCTGAATATGGCCACTTCAATAAACAATTTTGTACCAAGAGCAGCGTCAATTGATATCAGTACGCCACTATTTTTTTGTCAGTGGCGCCAGAAAAATGACTCAGCCCTGTATCGGTGCGCCGGCATGAAACTGAAGTTCGGCAGGCTGGTATCCTGTCGGAAATCGAAATTCAGGAGCTCTCGATGAATGTCCCGGCCACTAAGCTCATCCGCGAAACATTTCCCGTCGGCCCGCTCCAGTGCAACTGCACGATCATCGGTGACCCGATTACAAAAAAAGCCATTGTTGTCGACCCGGGCGGCAACCCCGACCTGATCATGGCGCGTCTCGATGCGCTAGGCCTCAAAGTGGTGAGCATCATCCACACCCACGCACACCTCGATCACTTTCTCGCTTCCGGGCAGATGAAGGAAAAAACCGGCGCGACCCTGCATCTGCACAAGGAAGATCAATTCCTCTGGGACAACCTGGAGATGCAGTGCCAGATGTTCGGCGTGCCTTACGTGCCGGTGCCATCGCCAGATCGCTGGTTGAGCGACGATGAGGAGTTGGCCTGTGGCTGCGGCGTGGCGCTGCATACGCCGGGGCATACGCCAGGTTCCATGAGCTTTTGGTTTTCCGAGGCTAAGCTGTTGATTGCCGGCGACACGCTGTTTCGTCGCGGTGTAGGGCGCACGGATTTGTGGGGCGGCGATCAGGCGACCATCGTGCGCTCGATCAAGCAACGGCTGTACACCCTGGACGAAGACGCCACGGTTGTGACCGGCCATGGTCCGGATACGCGTCTGGGCGATGAAATGCGCGAGAACCCGTTTGTGCGTGCCTAAATATTTTGTCACGGGTTGTCGGCGGAATTTTTCGGCATTGTCATGATCCAACGCCCGCACAGGTCCATTGCCAAATGGCCGCCATAGAATGCAAAAGTAGGAGCTTTCCATGTTCACCACGCGTCGTTTGATTATTGTCGCTACTGCCGTGGCCGTGCTGTCCGGCTGCGCCTCGCCCAACCCGTATGACAATCAGGGCCAAGCCGACGGTGGCTCGCAAGGCATGAGCAAAACCGCCAAGTACGGAGGCCTCGGTGCACTCGCCGGCGCACTGGCCGGTGCCGCCATCGGTCACGACAATCGTGGCAAGGGCGCGTTGATCGGCGCTGCCGTGGTAGGTGCCTCGGCAGCCGGCTACGGTTACTACGCCGACCAGCAAGAGAAAAAACTGCGCGCGAGCATGGCCAACACCGGTGTTGAAGTGCAGCGCCAAGGCGATCAGATCAAGCTGATCATGCCGGGCAATATCACCTTCGCCACCGACTCGGCGAACATCGCTTCCAGCTTCTACCAGCCGCTGAACAACCTCGCGGGCTCGCTGAAGGAATTCAGCCAGAACCAGATTGAAATCGTCGGCTACACCGACAGCACCGGCAGCCGCCAGCACAACATGGACCTGTCGCAGCGTCGTGCGCAGAGCGTGGCGACCTACCTGACCTCGCAAGGCGTCAGCGGTGCCAACCTGTCGGCCCGTGGCGCCGGCCCAGATAACCCGATTGCCAGCAACGGTGACGTCAATGGCCGGGCGCAGAACCGTCGGGTCGAGGTCAACCTTAAGGCGATCCCGGGGCAGCAGTATGGTGGTCAGCAGCAACAGCAGCCGGGCACGGTTCAGCAGTATCCGTAAACGATTGCCCGTATGAAGAAATGCCCGATCCGGTGATCGGGCATTTTTTTGTGTGGCCGGTTATGGCCTCATCGCGAGCAGGCTCACTCCTACAGGGGAATGCATTTCAAAATGTAGGAGTGAGCCTGCTCGCGATGGCGATCAAATCGGCCCCACAAAACTATCAGATACAAAAAAGCCCCCGGACACTTCACTGTCCGGGGGCTTTTGTTTGCAGCGAAGGCTGATTACTTCTTCAGACCATAATGCTCATCGAGCATTCCCGGTGCATTCGGGGTTTTCGGTGCGTAGTCGCGCGGCGGCTCTTGATCGCGCGGTGGCGTCAGGCGTTCGCGCGGGGTCTGTACCGCGTCGGCGTGCAGCGCGGCGATCAGGCGTTGACGGGTCTGCTCGTCCAGGGCCAGACGGTTGGCGCCCTCGGCGAGATGATCCTGCACTTCCTGATAGCTCTGGGTCAGTTTCTTGACCAGCGTCGCGGTGCTGTTGAAGTGGGTGACCACTTCGTTTTGATAACTGTCGAAACGCTCCTGGATATCATCCAGTTGACGCTGCGTGCGGCTCGGCGCGGCGCTTGGCACAACGCGCGCGATCAGGAATCCAATGGCGACACCCACAACCAGGGCAAGAGTCGGTAACAACCAAACTAAGAGCGAGTGTTCCACGAGTCCTTCCTCTATAAACGGCTTTGCTTTACGTTAACGGCTCGAACCTGCGCTGTATACCGCGATTCACTCGCAATAGATTGGCACAGACAATTTGCTAGACGAGTCGACCCGATTCGAGGTCACGGAGTTCCTTCCTTGCTGATGCGTGAAACCCCTGTAGTGATTGCCGGCCCAGTCGGCCAAATCGAAGCCTTGTACCTCGACAATGAGCAGCCGCGCGGCATCGCGCTGATCTGCCATCCGAACCCGGTGCAGGGCGGCACCATGCTCAACAAGGTCGTCTCGACCCTGCAGCGCACCGCGCGCGACGCCGGCCTGATTACCTTGCGCTTCAACTATCGCGGCGTCGGCGCCAGCGAAGGTTCGCACGACATGGGCACCGGTGAAGTCGACGATGCCCAGGCGGCTGCGGCATGGCTGCGGGAAAAACACCCGGATCTGCCGCTGACCCTGTTCGGTTTTTCCTTCGGCGGATTTGTTGCTGCAAGTCTCGGCGGTCGTCTCGAAGCCCAGGACGTGCAGCTGAAACATCTGTTCATGGTCGCGCCGGCGGTCATGCGTCTGGGCGAGCAGGATCAACTGCCGCAGCAGGGCGAACTCACCTTGATCCAGCCGGAAACCGACGAAGTCATCGAGCCGCAGTTGGTTTACGACTGGTCGGAAAAACTCCAGCGCCCCCATGAGCTGTTGAAAGTGGCAGAATGCGGACACTTTTTTCATGGCAAGCTGACCGATCTCAAGGATCTGATCCTGCCGCGTCTCTCGAATTGATTGCAGTCTGACAAGCGATTACCCATGACGAACCGTACCCGTATCCTCACCGGCATCACCACCACCGGCACCCCGCACCTGGGCAACTACGCCGGCGCCATCCGCCCGGCGATCCTTGCCAGCCGCGACAGCAATGCCGATTCGTTCTACTTCCTGGCCGACTACCACGCCCTGATCAAATGCGATGACCCGCTGCGCATCCAGCGCTCGCGTCTGGAAATCGCCGCGACCTGGCTGGCCGGTGGTCTCGATGTCGACCGCGTGACGTTCTATCGCCAGTCCGACATCCCGGAAATCCCTGAGCTGACCTGGCTGCTGACCTGCGTCGCCGCCAAGGGTTTGCTCAACCGTGCGCACGCCTACAAGGCCTCGGTGGACAAGAACGTCGAAACCGGTGAAGACCCGGATGCCGGCATCACCATGGGCCTCTACAGCTACCCGGTGCTGATGGCCGCAGACATCCTGATGTTCAACGCGCACAAGGTGCCGGTCGGTCGCGACCAGATTCAGCACGTGGAAATGGCCCGCGATATCGGCCAGCGCTTCAACCACTTGTTCGGTCAGGGCAAAGAATTCTTCACCATGCCCGAAGCGCTGATCGAAGAAAGCGTGGCGACATTGCCAGGCCTCGACGGTCGCAAGATGTCGAAGAGCTACGACAACACCATCCCGTTGTTCTCCAGCGCCAAAGAAATGAAGGACGCGATTTCGCGGATCGTTACTGACTCGAAAGCGCCAGGCGAAGCGAAAGATCCGGACAACTCGCACCTGTTCACCCTGTTCCAGGCGTTCGCCACGCCAGCGCAGGCTGACGAATTCCGTAGCGAACTGCTCGGTGGTCTGGGTTGGGGCGAGGCGAAGAGCCGTTTGTTCCAGTTGCTCGACAACGATCTCGGCGAAGCGCGCGACAAGTATCACCAGTTGATCGAGCGCCCGGCTGATCTGGAAGACATTCTGCAAATCGGCGCCAAGAAGGCCCGTGCTGTGGCCACGCCGTTCCTCAACGAACTGCGCGAAGCGGTTGGCCTGCGTTCGTTCGTCAATCAAGTTCAGGTTGCCGCAACCACCAAGAAGAAAGCCGCGAAAGCCGCACGTTTCGTCAGCTTCCGCGAAGACGACGGTAGCTTCCGCTTCCGTCTGCTGGCGGCCGATGGCGAGCAATTGCTGCTGTCGCGTAACTTCGCTGACGGTAAAACCGCTGGTCAGGTGACCAAGCAACTGCAATCGGGTCAAGCGCTGGACCTACGCAGCGAAGACCTGAGCTTCAGCGTCTGGCTGGAAGGCGAGTGTGTCGGCGACAGCCCGGCGTTCGCCGACGGTGCTGCGCGGGACGCGGCCATCGAGGCGTTGCGCATTGCGCTGACCCCGGTTCAGGACTAATCGGCGGCACGGTCCGACCAAGGGCCGATTGCCATTCCCACGGGCCGTCGCTACAGTGACGGCCCGTTTTTGTTGCCTTGCTAACGAATTATGACGCCCCTAGAACGATACCAAGCTGATCTGAAACGCCCGGACTTCTTCCATGACGCCGCGCAGGAAACTGCTGTGCGTCATTTGCAGCGTCTGTACGACGATCTGATCGCCGCCGATCAAAACAAGCCGGGACTGCTGAGCAAGCTGTTCGGCAAGAAGGATCAGACGCCGGTCAAGGGCCTGTATTTCTGGGGCGGCGTAGGTCGCGGCAAAACTTACCTGGTCGACACCTTCTTCGAAGCGCTGCCGTTCAAGGAAAAGACCCGCACCCACTTCCACCGCTTCATGAAGCGCGTGCACGAAGAGATGAAGACCCTCGGCGGCGAGAAAAACCCGCTGACCATCATTGCCAAGCGTTTCTCCGACGAGTCGCGGGTGATCTGCTTCGATGAGTTCTTCGTCTCCGACATCACCGACGCGATGATTCTCGGCACGTTGATGGAAGAACTCTTCAAAAATGGCGTGACCCTGGTCGCGACCTCGAACATCGTCCCGGACGGTCTGTACAAGGACGGCCTGCAACGCGCGCGCTTCTTGCCAGCCATCGCGCTGATCAAGCAGAACACCGAGATCGTCAACGTCGACAGCGGCGTCGACTACCGTCTGCGTCACCTCGAACAAGCGGAGCTGTTCCACTTCCCGCTCGACGAAGCGTCCCACGAAAGCCTGCGCAAAAGCTTCCGCGCGCTGACACCGGAATGCACTGCAGCGGTCGAAAACGATGTGCTGATGATCGAGAACCGCGAGATTCGCGCCCTGCGTACTTGCGACGACGTGGCCTGGTTCGACTTCCGCGAACTGTGCGACGGCCCGCGTAGCCAGAACGACTACATCGAACTCGGCAAGATCTTCCACGCCGTGTTGCTCAGCGGTGTCGAGCAGATGAGCGTCACCACTGACGACATCGCTCGCCGCTTCATCAACATGGTCGACGAGTTCTACGACCGTAACGTCAAGCTGATCATTTCTGCTGAAGTCGAGCTGAAGGATCTGTACACCGGCGGCCGCTTGAATTTCGAATTCCAGCGCACGCTGAGCCGTCTGCTGGAGATGCAATCGCACGAATTCCTGTCGCGGGCGCACAAGCCTTAAGCGGATTTCGGCAAATAAAAAGGGCCTGCAATTGCAGGCCCTTTTTTATGCGCTGAAGATCAAAAGATCGCAGGCTTCGCCAGCTCCTACAGGTGTACGCCATTCTGTAGGAGCTGCCGCAGGCTGCGATCTTGATCGCTCCCACGCTCCGCGTGGGAATGCATACCGTGACGCTCTGCGTCACATTCCGGGGCGGACGCAGAGCGTCCATTGGCAGCATTCCCACGCAGAGCGTGGGAACGATCATCGGGAGGGTTAGGCAGCTTGCTGAAACTGCTGCCGATACTGGTTCGGCGACAGCTCGGTGTGCTGGCGGAACAACCGCGCAAAGAAGCTCGCGTCGTCGTAACCGACCTCATAACTGATGGTCTTGATGCTTTTGCGGCTGCCCGACAACAAGCCCTTCGCCGTTTCGATGCGCAGCCGTTGCAGGTAATGCAGGGGCTTGTCGCCAGTCGCAGTCTGGAAGCGACGCATGAAGTTACGAATGCTCATGCCATGCTCGCGCGCCACATCTTCGAAGCGGAACTTGTCGGCAAAATGCTCTTCAAGCCAATGCTGAATCTGCAGGATGATCACGTCCTGATGCAGCTTCTGCCCGCCAAAACCAATGCGCCCCGGGGAGTAATTGCGCTGCACTTCGTAAAGGATGTCGCGGGCCACGGCCTGGGCGACGTTGGCCCCGCAGAAGCGCTCGATCAGATAAATGTAAAGGTCGCAGGCTGATGTGGTGCCGCCGGCGCAATAGAGATTGTCAGCGTCGGTCAAGTGCTTGTCCTGATTGAGGTGCACCCTGGGGAAGCGCTCGGCGAAGGCATTGAAGAAACGCCAGTAGGTGGTCGCTTCCTTGCCATTGAGCAACCCGGCTTCGGCCAGCCAGAAAACGCCGGTGGCTTCGCCGCACAGTACCGCGCCGCGAGCGTGTTGTTCGCGCAGCCAGGGCAGGATTTGTGGGTAACGGCTGCACAGCGTATCGAAGTCATCCCAGAACGCCGGGAGGATGATGATATCGGTGTTTTCCAGACCGCCGTCCACCGGGATGACCACGTCACTGAAGCTTTTCACCGGTTTGCCGTCGGGGCTGACGAGGCGCGTTTCAAACGCCGGAGTCAGGCCGTGGCCCAGTTGCTTGCCGTAACGCAGGCTCGCCACATGGAAAAAATCCTTGGCTTGCATGAGGGTGAAGGCGAAAACCTGGTCGATCGCCAGGATGCTGACGCGCCGCAAGGGCGTGGAGACTTGCTTGGACATAATTCAACTTTTGTTTTGTTTTTATAAGGGAAAGTGGTCACCAGACGGCTGGATCGTCTTATTTTTTGTCGGATGTGTCCAGTGTCCTGTGTCGGAGGGGAGGCATAGTCTCTGAAGGTCATCTCCCTCCAACAAGAAACAAAGGTGCCGCATGATTCCCAGAACCTTGTTCAGCTCCGAGCACGAATTATTTCGCGACAGCGTACGAACCTTCCTCGAAAAAGAGGCGGTGCCGTTCCATGCGCAGTGGGAGAAACAAGGCCACATCGACCGTAAACTGTGGAACAAGGCAGGGGAGGCGGGGATGCTTTGCTCGCATCTGCCGGAGGAATACGGCGGGTTGGGGGCGGACTTTTTGTACAGCGCTGTGGTGATTGAGGAAGTCGGCCGGCTCGGTCTGACCGGCATCGGTTTCTCGCTGCATTCCGATATTGTTGCTCCTTACATCCTGCATTACGGCAGTGAGGCGCTGAAGCATAAGTACCTGCCGAAACTGGTCTCGGGCGAAATGGTCACGGCCATCGCTATGACTGAGCCGGGTGCCGGTTCCGACCTGCAGGGCGTGAAAACCACTGCCGTGCTCGACGGTGACGACTACGTGATCAATGGCTCGAAAACTTTCATCACCAACGGCTTCCTCGCCGACCTGGTGATCGTCGTCGCCAAGACCGATCCCAAGGCCGGCGCCAAGGGCACCAGTCTGTTTCTGGTCGAGGCCAATACGCCGGGCTTCGAGAAGGGCAAACGCCTGGAGAAGGTCGGTATGAAGGCGCAGGACACCTCGGAATTGTTCTTCCAGGACGTACGTGTGCCGAAAGAAAACCTTTTGGGTCAGGCCGGGGCAGGGTTCGCCTATCTGATGCAGGAACTGCCGCAGGAACGCCTGACGGTGGCGATTGGCGGACTGGCCTCAGCTGAAGCGGCGTTGCAATGGACACTGGATTACACCCGTGATCGCAAGGCCTTCGGCAAGGCAATTGCCGATTTCCAGAACACCCGTTTCAAGCTGGCAGAAATGGCCACTGAAATTCAGATCGGCCGAGTCTTCGTCGACAAATGTCTGGAACTGCACCTGCAAGGCAAGCTCGATGTGCCGACGGCCGCGATGGCTAAATACTGGGGCACCGACCTGCAATGCAAGGTGCTCGACGAGTGCGTGCAGTTGCATGGCGGTTACGGCTTCATGTGGGAATACCCGGTGGCCCGGGCGTGGGCGGATGCGCGCGTACAGCGGATTTATGCCGGTACCAATGAAATCATGAAAGAGATCATTGCGCGGTCGCTCTGATGATCGTTCCCACGCTCTGCGTGGGAATGCCGCCGGGGACGCTCCGCGTTCCGCTGTGGATGCGACGCGGAGCGTCGCGGGATGCATTCCCACGCGGAGCGTGGGAACGATCAGACTGGCCTCTTCGCGAGCAGGTGATCACCGTACCTGTGGGAGCGAGCCTGCTCGCGAAGCTTTTAATGCTCAATCAGGGTGCCGGATTCGGATGATCCTTGTGAATCGCCTCAATCCCTTCCAGCACTTCATCGGAAAGCTTCAGATCGAAACTGGCAATGTTGCTGTCCAGTTGCTCAAGCGTTGTCGCGCCAATGATGTTGCTGGTGACGAACGGTTGCTGGGTCACGAACGCCAGGGCCATCTGCGCCGGGTCCAGACCGTGTTCACGGGCCAGTGCGACGTAACGGCTGCAGGCTGCTTCCGATTGCGCGTTGAAATAGCGGCTGAAGCGGCTATAGAGGCTCAGGCGGCCTTTCGGCGGACGTGCGCCACCTTCGTACTTGCCTGAGAGGAAACCGAACGCCAGCGGCGAATAAGCGAGCAAGCCGCACTGTTCGCGGATGGCGATTTCCGCCAGGCCCACTTCAAAACTGCGGTTGAGCAGGTTGTACGGGTTCTGGATCGACACTGCACGCGGCCAGCCACGGGCTTCGGCCAGTGCCAGGAAACGCATGGTGCCCCACGGCGTTTCGTTGGACAGACCGATGTGGCGGATCTTGCCGGCCTTCACTTGCTCGTCGAGTGCTTCGAGCGTGTCTTCCAGCGGGGTGAGGTTGGCTTCGATCTTGTGCTTGTAGCCCAGTTGTCCGAAAAAGTTGGTGCTGCGTTCCGGCCAGTGCAATTGATACAGGTCGATGTAGTCGGTTTGCAGGCGCTCGAGGCTGGCATCCACTGCGGCGGTGATGTGCTGGCGGTTGTGGCGCAGGTTTTTGTCGCGGATGTAGTCGATGGTGTTGCCCGGGCCGGCGATTTTGCTGGCGAGGATCCAGTCGGCGCGATCGCCGCGACTTTTGAAGTAATTGCCGATGTAGCGCTCGGTGGTGGCGTAGGTTTCGGCTTTCGGTGGCACCGGGTACATCTCGGCGGTGTCGATGAAATTGATCCCCGCTTCCTTGGCGCGTTCGATCTGCGCGAAGGCTTCAGCTTCAGTGTTTTGCTCGCCCCAGGTCATGGTGCCGAGGCAGATTGCACTCACGTTCAGGTCGGTACGGCCTAGCTGGCGATAGTCCATCGGGTGCTCCTTGGGCAAAACAATCATAAAAGCAGGTTGAAATATTTTTCGCAATCTGCATAATTGCCGACCTCTTTCTGCAGTGGAAGTGATGCGCCGCCGCCGAAGAATCTTGCCGTTGAACGGACGCGCCGACCCGAGCCCCCGAAAGCGTCTGTATCCGGCTGCCTTTGACTTGTCAAAGTACGCACTATTCAGTAAGATCCGCCGTCTAATTTACAGGGCGGCCCCTGAGGCTATAAAGAATGAAAACTTTTACTGCTAAACCAGAAACAGTAAAGCGCGACTGGTTTGTCGTCGACGCTGCTGGTCAGACCCTGGGTCGTCTGGCCACCGAAATCGCGAGCCGTCTGCGTGGCAAGCACAAGCCTGAGTACACTCCTCACGTTGACACCGGCGACTACATCGTCGTAATCAACGCTGAGCAGATTCGTGTTACCGGTGCTAAAACCACTGACAAAATGTACTACTCCCACTCCGGTTTCCCGGGCGGCATCAAGTCGATCAACTTTGAAAAGCTGATCGCTAAAGCCCCTGAGCGCGTGATCGAGACCGCGGTTAAAGGCATGCTGCCTAAAAACCCACTGGGTCGCGACATGTACCGTAAGCTGAAAGTCTATGCGGGCGCTGCACACCCACATACTGCTCAGCAGCCCCAAGAACTGAAGTTTTAACGGAATAGTACATTATGTCGGCGACTCAAAATTACGGCACTGGCCGTCGCAAGACCGCAACCGCACGCGTTTTCCTGCGTCCGGGTACTGGTAACATCTCCATCAACAACCGTTCGCTGGAAAACTTCTTCGGCCGCGAAACTGCCCGCATGGTAGTTCGCCAGCCGCTGGAGCTGACTGAGACTGTTGAGAAGTTCGACATCTACGTCACCGTGATCGGCGGTGGTGTAAGTGGTCAAGCTGGCGCAATCCGCCACGGCATCACTCGCGCTCTGATGGACTACGACGAAACCCTGCGTGGCGCTCTGCGCAAAGCTGGCTTCGTTACTCGCGACGCTCGTGAAGTTGAACGTAAGAAAGTTGGTCTGCGTAAAGCGCGTAAGCGTCCGCAGTACTCGAAGCGTTAATTCCGCTTCCACGTTCAAAAAGAACGCCCGCCTCCTCACGGAAGCGGGCGTTTTTTTATGCCTGTGATTTATCAAAGAATTGCGCTGCGACAACTTGCCACTTCCGTAGACCCCCTATACTGCAAGGCTTGAGGGTAAGAGCTCCGGGTAATTCCCTTGTCAGAATTGGGGCTTTTCATTACCATTCGGCAAAATTTTTATAAGTAACATTGATTTATTTAGTAGATGCCTGATTTAACAGGCCACAAAAGCTGATGGGAGAGGACTGAATGAGCAATGACGGCGTGAATGCAGGCCGGCGTCGCTTCTTGGTAGCAGCCACATCCGTGGTGGGTGCTGCAGGAGCGGTGGGGGCTGCGGTCCCGTTCGTGGGGTCATGGTTTCCCAGTGCCAAGGCGAAAGCCGCCGGTGCACCGGTGAAAGTGAATGTCAGCAAGATCGAGCCAGGACAGCAGATGATTGCTGAGTGGCGCGGCCAGCCGGTGTTCATTGTCCGCCGTACTGCGGAAATCCTGGGGAATCTCAAGAAGATCGAGGGCCAACTCTCCGATCCAACCTCCAAAAACTCCACGCAACCCACCTATGTCGACCCTGAAGTGCGATCGATCAAGCCAGAAATTCTGCTGCTGATCGGGATCTGCACACACCTGGGTTGCTCACCGACCTTCCGTCCCGAAGTGGCACCTGCGGATCTGGGCAAAGACTGGGTAGGCGGTTATTTCTGCCCTTGCCATGGTTCCCACTACGATCTGGCTGGCCGCGTCTACAAGTCGCAACCTGCGCCTTTGAACCTGCCAGTTCCCCCGCATTCCTATGAGACCGATGACCTGATTGTCATTGGCGTCGATACGGAGAAAGCGTGATGAGCAAGTTCATGGATTGGGTTGATGCGCGCTTCCCCGCGACCAAAATGTGGGAAGACCATCTCAGCAAGTATTACGCGCCAAAAAACTTCAACTTCTTCTATTTCTTCGGCTCGCTGGCGTTGCTGGTGTTGGTCAACCAGATCGTCACCGGCGTCTGGCTGACAATGAGCTACACGCCGTCGGCGGAAGAAGCCTTCGCCTCCGTTGAATACATCATGCGTGACGTCGAGTACGGCTCGATCCTGCGTCTGCTGCACTCGACCGGTGCTTCGGCATTTTTTATCGTGGTTTATCTGCACATGTTCCGTGGTCTGCTCTACGGTTCGTACCAGAAACCGCGTGAGCTGGTCTGGGTCTTCGGCATGCTGATCTACCTGGCGCTGATGGCTGAAGCGTTCATGGGTTACCTGCTGCCATGGGGCCAGATGTCCTACTGGGGTGCCCAAGTGATCATCTCGCTGTTTGGTGCGATTCCGGTCATCGGTAACGATCTGACTCAGTGGATTCGTGGTGACTACCTGATCTCGGGGATCACCCTGAACCGCTTCTTCGCCTTGCACGTTGTGGCGCTGCCGATCGTGATTCTCGGTCTGGTGGTACTGCACATTCTGGCGCTGCACGAAGTCGGCTCGAACAACCCTGATGGCGTCGACATCAAGAAGCACAAAGACGAAAACGGCATCCCGCTGGACGGCATTGCCTTCCACCCGTACTACACCGTGAAAGACATTGTCGGTGTCGTGGTGTTCCTGTTTATCTTCTGCTTTATTGTGTTCTTCTTCCCGGAAATGGGCGGCTACTTCCTCGAAAAACCAAACTTCGAGCAAGCCAACCCGTTCAAGACACCAGAGCATATTGCCCCGGTCTGGTACTTCACTCCGTTCTACGCAATCTTGCGCGCGATCCCGGACAAACTCATGGGCGTTATCGCCATGGGCGCGGCGATTGCGGTGTTGTTTGTGTTGCCGTGGCTGGATCGCAGCCCAGTTAAATCGATGCGCTACAAAGGCTGGATGAGCAAAATCTGGCTGGTGGTGTTCTGCATTTCGTTCGTCATCCTCGGCATTCTCGGTGTGCTTGCGCCGACGCCGGAGCGAACCTTGCTGTCGCAGGTGTGCACCTTCCTGTACTTCGCTTACTTCATTCTGATGCCGTTCTACACCAGGCTCGAGAAGACCAAAAAGGTTCCGGAAAGGGTGACTGGCTGATGAAAAAGTTATTTTTTGCTCTGATTTTTGCTGCGTTGCCTGTCTTGTCGTTCGCTGCTGAACACGGTGGTCCGGAGCTGGAAAAAGTCGACATTGACGTCTCCGATAAAGCGGCCCTGCAGGACGGTGCGCGTACTTTCGCCAACTATTGCATGGGTTGCCACAGTGCCAAGTTCCAGCGTTACGAGCGCGTTGCCGATGACCTCGGTGTGCCGCACGAATTGATGCTGGAGAAGCTGGTGTTCACCGGTGCGAAGATCGGCGATCACATGACCATCGGCATGCAGCCGACCGACGCCAAGACCTGGTTCGGCGCAGCACCACCGGATCTGACTCTGGTGGCTCGCGTGCGTGGCACTGACTGGCTCTACGGTTACCTGAAGTCGTTCTACGAAGATCCTGCACGCCCTTGGGGCGTGAACAACAAGGTCTTCCCGAACGTCGGCATGCCTAACGTGCTGGTCGGCCTGCAAGGTCGTCAGGTGGTGGGCTGCAAGCAGGTGCAGATCGTTGAAGACGGCAAGAAGCAATATGACCCGCTGACCGGCACGCCGCTGACCCATGAAGCGTGCGATCAGTTGACCATCGTGCCGAAGTCCGGTGCTCTGAACGAAGAGCAGTTCGATGAGAAGGTCAAGAATCTGGTAACCTTCCTGGCTTACTCGGCTAACCCGGTTAAGCTGCAACATCAGCGCATCGGTACTTACGTCTTGCTGTACCTGGCGTTCTTCTTTGTGTTCGCCTACCTGCTCAAGCGTGAATACTGGAAAGACGTGCACTGATACGCTTCAAGCATTGCTGTTAATCGCGCGCGCCCAAGGGCCCCTCCGATAACGTAACGTCTGGCTAGCCAGGCATTGCGGGAGGCGCCCTCTGGGCGCGCGCGTTTTTCCGGTTCCGACAAATTCAACAAGCGAGGAGGATCGCCATGGGCGTGACCAATCGGTTGGCCTGTTACTCCGACCCCGCCGACCACTATTCCCACCGAGTGCGCATCGTGCTTGCAGAGAAGGGTGTCAGCGCCGAAATCATTTATGTGGAGGCTGGTCGTCAGCCGCCTAAACTGATTGAGGTGAACCCTTACGGAAGTCTGCCCACGCTGGTCGATCGTGACCTGGCGTTGTGGGAGTCGACCGTGGTGATGGAATATCTGGATGAGCGTTACCCGCACCCGCCGTTGATGCCGGTTTATCCGGTGGCGCGTGCCAACAGCCGTTTGCTGATTCACCGTATTCAGCGCGACTGGTGTGGGCTGGTGGATCTGATTCTGGATCCGAAAAGCAAGGAGGCCGCGCGGGTCGTGGCGCGTAAGGAATTGCGCGAGAGCCTGACTGGCGTGTCGCCGCTGTTTGCCGACAAGCCGTTTTTCCTCAGTGAGGAACAAAGTCTGGTGGATTGCTGCCTATTGCCAATACTCTGGCGTTTGCCGATTCTGGGTATTGAACTGCCGCGGCCAGCCAAGCCGCTGCTTGATTATATGGAGCGCTCGTTTGCGCGTGAGGCTTTCCAGGCGAGTCTGTCTGGTGTCGAACGCGATATGCGCTAAGGCTTAAGGAGCCGCTATGAACTCCAGTCGACCTTATCTGGTCCGCGCGCTCTACGAGTGGATTGTTGATAACGATTGCACCCCGCACATGCTGGTCAATTCTGAGTACCCGGCGGTGCAGGTGCCACAGGGTTTTGCCAGTGACGGGCAGATTGTCCTGAACATCTCGCCAAGTGCAGTACGGCACTTGCACATGGACAACGACGTGGTGACCTTTGAAGGTCGCTTCGGTGGTGTTCCGCACAGCTTGTACGTGCCGATCAGTGCGATTCTGGGTATCTACGCCCGGGAGAACGGTCAGGGCATGGTGTTTGATCTCGAGTCGCCGATGGATGACGAGGAAGAGATCGAGTCGGATGACGACTTGCCGCCACCGGACAGCGAGCCACCGCGCCCTAGCGGCCGGCCAAGCTTGAAAGTGGTGAAATAAAAAAAAGGCGATCCGGAAGGATCGCCTTTTTCATGCGCGTCTCAAAACTGTAGGAGCTGCCGAAGGCTGCGATCTTTTGATCCTGGTCTTTTAAAAGCAAGATCAAAGGATCGCAGCCTTCGGCAGCTCCTACACAGAGATGTGTATTAATCGATGTATTCGAACAGCTTCACAATCTTCTGTACGCCGGAAACGCCCTGCACCAGGTTGGTCGCCTGGGTGGCTTCCTGTTTGGTCAGCAGGCCCAGCAGATAAACGATACCGTTCTCGGTCACCACCTTGATGCGCGAGCCGGGAATGCTGGCGTCAGTGAGCATCTGCGTCTTGATCTTGGAGGTCAGCCAAGTGTCATTCTGGCGCGCCAGAAAACCGGAGGGCGGGATGACCTGCAGTTCGTTGTGCACGGTTTTTACCCGTTGAACGGCGGCTGCCGCCTGCTCAGCCTTGGCTTTCAGGTCTGCGCGCGGCGTTTGACCGGCCAGTAGCACGACGCCGTTGAAGCTGGTGACGACGATGTGCGAGTCGTTGTCCAGAGCCGGGTCGGCCTTCGCCACGTTCACACCCACTTTGGTTTCGATCAGCGAGTCGTCGATCTTGCTGCCGAAGGTGCGCGTGCCACGGTCGTCGTCGATCGGTGCTTCACGGCTGGCGTTCACCACCGAGGTGCAGCCGCTGATGCCGAGGCACAGGGTCAAGGCCAGAAGGCCAAGGCGATTAGGGGTCATTCTTCACTCCCGAACAGTTGGCTGTCGATCAGATCGCAGAGGCAATGGATCGCCAGCAAGTGGACTTCTTGAATACGTGCAGTGACATTGGCCGGTACGCGAATCTCGACGTCCTCGGGCAACAGCAGCGACGCCATGCCGCCGCCATCGCGTCCGGTCATAGCTACGACAATCATTTCGCGATCATGTGCGGCCTGGATCGCTTGAATAATGTTCGCCGAGTTGCCGCTGGTCGAAATCGCCAGCAGGACATCGCCTGGCTGACCGAGTGCGCGGATCTGTTTGGAGAACACTTCGTTGTAGCTGTAGTCGTTGGCGATCGAGGTGATCGTCGACGTGTCGGTGGTCAGGGCGATGGCCGGCAGGCTCGGGCGCTCGCGCTCGAAGCGGTTGAGCAGCTCCGAAGAGAAGTGCTGGGCGTCACCGGCCGAGCCACCGTTGCCGCACGAAAGCATTTTGCCTTCGTTGAGCAGGGCGTTGACCATGATCTGGCTGGCTTGCTCGATGTGCGGTGCAAGTACGTCCATCGCCTGTTGCTTGGTGTCGATACTGGCCTGGAAAAGCTGGCGAATTCGGGATTGCATGTCCATCTGTGTGACCTTAAGTAGCGCGGCTGTTCGGCACATGAATGTGCAGCCCGCAAAGCAAAGAGCAAAATTTGTCGGTGGGATTGTCCGGGTCGCAACGCCGACGATCAACTGTCGAAAGCATTCTGCAACCAGTTCAGCTGATCCGGATGGCTGTCGATGGCCACCACGTCGAAGCGGCAGGGGGAATTGGCCCAACGCGACTCGCGCTGAAGAAAATACTGTGCGGCGAAAATCAGTTTCTGCTGCTTGCGCTCATCGATGCTAGCGAGCGCGCCACCCCATTGGGTGTTTTTTCTGTAACGAACTTCAACGAATACTACTGTATCGCCATCAAGCATGACCAGATCAAGCTCGCCACGTTTGCAAAACCAGTTCTGCGCCAGCAGGCGCAGACCTTGTTGTTGCAGATGCTCGAGCGCCCGGCGCTCGGCATCTTTACCGCTTTGCGAGCGTGACCTGTCAGGCATCAGCGCTGGGTGTCCGGCAGGCGTTGAACCTGGCCGCTGACGAACTGCGCCCAAGGCAACTGCCGCACAACACGCTGGGTCGGGGTCATGCCGAGGCTGCCCGACTCACCGTCGATGCGGCTGTCCGGCAGGGCCTTGAGCTGGCCCAGGCGTGGCGCCAGACGATAGGCATCAACGCCCATCGCGTACAAGCGGCCGAGGCTGCCCGCGGCTTGCGGCCACTGTGCAACCACTTGCTGGCGCAGTGGATCGCTGTTGTCCAGCAACCATGGGGTTTCGCAGAAGCGAATGCCGTTCATGTCGTTGTACTGATTCACATCGCCGCTGGCGCTGTAAACGTGCGAGGTCGCGTAAACCGGAACATCACCGGCGTACTGGAAGTTCAGGGTCGGCTTGATCTGCTGTGCTTGTTGCGGCGTTGCGGCAAGGAAGATGAATTCGATGTCCTGACGACGCGAAGGCTGTGCTGCTACGTTGGTACCGGCAGCATTTTGCAGGCTCTTGGCGCGGGCTTCGCTCTGACGCAACTGGAACATCTCGGCGATTTGCTGAGCCAGTTGCACCGGCTGATCAACGCGCTCAATGGCAATGATGCTGCCGCCGTTGGCCTGCCAGTCCTGGCTGAAAGCACGCAGTACACGGTCGCCCCATTCGCCTTTCGGCACCATGATGGCGGCGCGATGCAGACCGTCGGCACGGGCGCGGCGCGAGACTTCGCGAGCTTCGTCTTCAGCGGCCAGGCCAAACTGGAACAGTTGCGCCGGGCCTTGATCACCTTCGCTGTAGTTCAGCGCGAGGGTGGTGATCGGCAGTTGTGGGCGAGTGCTCAATTGTTTGACCAGTGGTTTTTCCAGCGGGCCGACGACCAGTTGCACGCCGTCAGCCTGAGCCTTGCGGTAGAACTCATCTATCGAGGTCAGCTTGGAGCTGTCGTAGAAGACGATGGCGGGTGGCTTCTGCCCGGCCTGTTGCGCCTGGTAGTGCGCCGCCATGAAACCTTCGCGCAGTGCTTTGCCGACCGCTGCCAACTGGCCGTCTTGCGGCAGCAGCAGGGCGATTTTGCTCAGTGGCTGGCTGGCCAGTTCCTTGAGTTTGGTCAGTGGCAGCGGCAGGTTGATCGCGGCCGGGTGTTTTGGATTCTGTGCGCGCCAGGTGTCGATCGCGGCTTGCTGCTGTTCCAGCGTGCCGGCGGATTTCACGGCCAGTGCCAGACCCATCCAGCCGCCGAGATCGTCGGTGGTGTTAGGTTGCAACTGGTCGGTCGGCAGCGAGCCAATCAGTGTCCAGATGGCTTCGTGGTTCTTGCTCGCGGCTTCGCCTTGCAGCATCGGTGCGATGAACACGCGTTCGCGCGCGGCGGCGAGTGTCTGACCGTCGGCTTCAAGGGCGCGGGCGTGAACGGTGCCGGTGCGCACTTGTTGCTCTTCAGGCATTTCGCCCAAGTGCTGCAGGCTTGGATGGCTCAGGGCAGTCAGCGCAGCTTTCGGCTGATTGCGCGTCATCGCCAGTTCAGCATTCAAGGTGCTGGCAAAAATCTGCTGGCCGGGCTTGAGTTGCTCCATCGGCACTTGTTGCAGGATTTGCGCGGACTGTCCGGCATTGCCTTGGCGATAAGCCAGGTCCGCCGCGCTCAGGCGCAGCAGGGCAGCTTTTTCCGGGGTTTTCGCCTGGGTAGCCTGTTCGAGCAGTTGCTCGATGCTGGCATCCGGAGTCCGTGGAAGTTCGCCAAGGCTGGAGGAAGGGGAGCTGGCACAAGCCGCCAACAAGGCAGCGAGGCAGAGGGCAGTGAACAGCCGCAGGCAAGCGATCATGTAAGTGTTCCTGATACTCGATCAAATTAGCGTCGAATTGTACCCAAGCACTGGCCGGGGCGCGATGTTAGTGGTGTGAAACGGGCAATTTAGCTGGAGTAAATGTTGCGACAGCACACAACTGCGGGCAAAACCGGGTTTGGCTCAGGCGTATCGCCGGTCGCGCGACGCGCTACAATGCCCGCTTTTACCGAACACGAGGTGTGTGCTTTGACTGCTCCAGGTCCTTTGAATTCCGCTGCTGGCTCGCTTTATGTGGTGGCGACGCCCATCGGCAACCTGGACGACATCAGCGCCCGGGCACTGAAAATCCTTCGCGAAGTGGCGCTGATCGCTGCCGAAGATACCCGTCACTCGGCGCGCCTGATGCAGCACTTCGGTATTTCCACGCCGCTGGCCGCTTGTCACGAACACAATGAACGAGATGAAGGTAGCCGCTTTATTACCCGTCTGCTCGCGGGCGATAACGTCGCGCTGATTTCCGATGCCGGCACGCCGCTGATTTCCGATCCGGGTTATCACCTGGTCCGACAGGCGCGTGCTGCCGGGATCAATGTGGTGCCGGTGCCGGGTGCCTGTGCGCTGATTGCAGCGCTGTCGGCGGCGGGGCTGCCGTCCGACCGTTTTATCTTTGAAGGTTTCCTGCCGGCCAAATCGGTGGGGCGCAAGGCGCGCCTCGAAGCAGTTAAAGAAGAGCCGCGCACGCTGATTTTTTACGAGGCGCCGCACCGCATTCTTGAGTGTCTGCAGGATATGGAAGCGGTGTTTGGGGGTGAGCGTCAGGCCTTGCTCGCCCGTGAAATCACCAAGACCTTCGAGACGTTGAAAGGCTTGCCGCTGGCCGAGCTGCGCGCATTTGTTGAATCCGACAGTAATCAGCAGCGCGGCGAGTGCGTCGTGCTGGTCGCGGGCTGGACCGCGCCGGAGTCTGAAGACGCCGTCAGCAGCGAGGCGATGCGCGTCCTCAATCTGTTGCTCGAAGAGATGCCGCTCAAGCGTGCCGCGGCCTTGGCTGCGCAGATCACTGGCGAGCGCAAAAACGTGCTGTATCAGGTCGCGCTGGATAAACAGAAGGGCGAGTAACCCGTCGATCGGACAGGTTTTGCGGCTATTAGCGCTTGTTCTTCGGGCGCTCTGCCGTTAACCTTCGCGGCGGAGAGTCGATCGGACAGTCGCTGCCCTCTATGAAAATTAGGGGGGGGAGGAAAGTCCGGGCTCCATAGGGCGAAGTGCCAGGTAATGCCTGGGAGGCGTGAGCCTACGGAAAGTGCCACAGAAAATAACCGCCTAAGCGCTTCGGCGCCGGTAAGGGTGAAAAGGTGCGGTAAGAGCGCACCGCACGTCTGGCAACAGTTCGTGGCTAGGTAAACCCCACTTGGAGCAAGACCAAATAGGGTCCCAAGGCGTGGCCCGCGCTGGGACCGGGTAGGTTGCTAAAGATGTCCAGTGATGGCCATCGTAGACGAATGACTGTTCAAGACAGAACCCGGCTTACAGATCGACTCTCCACCTTTTTCTTTCCCTGCTTGAATCATTGGCAACAGGGCTGTGTAATATCAGCACGCCTGTTCTGAAAGTTCGGCAGCGGCACGCGCAGTAATAGCCATTTCCCACCTCGCTTCAATCAACAGCAGAAGCGCTTTTGTAATACCGAAAAAATCTTACTCTTAACAAATTACTTTAACTTTCGAGCGCAGCTATCAGTGCTGCATCAAGTTATAGGTCAAAAGTCAGCGCCAGATTGTCGTTACTCCTTCTTTTATGCTCCTAAATCTCCGTTCTGTAAGGGTTTTCCTTTAATCCGCGCCTTGACGGTGTGGTGGGCGCATTCCTATAGTGTGCGCAAGTGGCGGAAAGTGGCATGAAGTGGGTTTTTTGAGCTCAAAACGATAAAAATTGGAGAAACGCAGACGTGTTTCGCGGAGCTAACGCTATCAGTCTCGATGCAAAGGGCCGTCTCGCCATGCCGAGCAGGTACCGTGACGAGCTCGATTCGCGTAGTTCTGGCCAGTTGATCGTCACCATTGATGCCGTTGATCCGTGTCTGTGTGTCTATCCGCTCGACGAGTGGGAAATTATTGAAACCAAGTTGCGCGCACTCCCTTCGCTTCGCGAAGAGAACCGTCGCTTGCAGCGTTTATTGATCGGCAACGCCGTCGACCTCGAGCTCGATGGCAGTGGCCGTTTTCTGGTTCCACCGCGTTTGCGCGAGTACGCCAAGCTGGATAAGCGCGCGATGCTGGTGGGCCAACTGAACAAGTTCCAATTGTGGGACGAGGATGCATGGAACGCGGTATCTGCCGCTGACCTTGCTGCCATTCAACAACCGGGCGCGATGCCTGATGAACTGCGTGATTTGATCCTGTGACTATTGATAGCGGCTTTAACCACATCACCGTACTGCTTGACGAAGCCGTCGAGGCTCTCGCCGTACGTCCTGATGGCTGCTATCTGGACGGCACGTTCGGACGCGGCGGCCACAGCCGGTTGATCCTCAGCCAACTCGGGACGGACGGTCGGCTCATCGGGTTCGACAAAGATCCACAAGCGATTGCCACCGGGCAAACGCTAGCGGCCGAAGACGGCCGCTTTGTCGTTGTGCAGCGCAGCTTTGCCGAACTCGGTTCGGTGGTTGCCGAGCAAGGTCTGAGCGGCAAGGTCAGCGGTATTTTGCTCGACCTCGGCGTGTCCTCGCCGCAGCTCGACGACGCCGAGCGCGGTTTCAGTTTTCTCAACGACGGCCCGCTGGACATGCGCATGGACCCGTCCCGGGGTATCAGCGCTGCCGAATTCGTCAACACCGCGCCGGCTGAGGAAATCGCCCGGGTGTTCAAGGAATACGGCGAAGAACGTTTCTCCGGTCGTATGGCTCGCGCCGTCGCCGAGCGTCGCGACATCAAGCCGTTCGAGCGCACTGCCGACCTGGCTGAAGTGTTGAAAGTCGCCAACCCGGCGTGGGAAAAGGGCAAGAACCCGGCCACCCGTGCATTCCAGGGTTTGCGTATTCACGTCAACAACGAACTGGGTGATCTGGAAGCCGGCCTCGAAGCGGCGCTGGACGCCTTGGAAATTGGCGGCCGCCTGGTGGTGATCAGCTTCCACTCGCTGGAAGACCGCATCGTCAAACTGTTCATGCGCAAGCTGGTAAAAGGCGAAGCCGACAACCTGCCGCGCAACCTGCCGGTTCGCCATGTGGCGTTCGAACCGAAAATCAAAGTCCATGGCAAAGCGCAGACGGCCTCCGACGCCGAACTCAAAGCCAACCCACGTTCCCGTAGCGCTGTCATGCGCGTCGCGGAGAAGCTGCGGTGAGCAAGCTTTTCGCCAAGCCACTGCCCGGCGGCAGCTTTCTGATGCTGTTGCTGTTTATCGGCGTGCTCGTGTCGGCCATCGCCGTGTCGTACAGCGCGCACTGGAACCGGCAGTTGCTCAACACCCTTTACAACGAACTCAGCGTGCGCGACAAGGCGCAGGCCGAGTGGGGCCGTCTGATTCTTGAGCAGAGCACCTGGACCGCGCACAGCCGCATCGAAGTGCTGGCCACCGAACAACTGAAAATGCACATTCCTGGCGCGGCTGACGTGAAGATGGTGGCGCCATGATGAAACTCGAAGGCGCTCTGTTCCCATGGCGTTTCCGCCTGATGGTCGCGCTGCTCGGTGTGATGGTCGCGGCGATCTGTTGGCGCATTATCGACCTGCAAGTGGTTGACCGTGACTTCCTCAAAGGTCAGGGCGACGCGCGCAGTCTGCGACACATTCCGATTCCGGCTCACCGGGGTCTGATCACCGACCGTAACGGCGAGCCTTTGGCCGTGAGTACTCCGGTGACCACGCTGTGGGCCAACGCCAAGGAAATGCAGACGGCCAAAGAGAAGTGGCCGGCACTCGCCGCCGCGCTGGGCCAGGACCCGAAAGCCCTGACCGAACGCCTAGAAGCCCAGGCCAACAAAGAATTCATTTATCTGGTGCGCGGGCTGACCCCCGAGCAGGGCCAGTCTGTGCTCGATCTGAAAGTACCGGGCGTCTACGGCATCGAAGAATTCCGTCGGTTCTATCCGGCCGGTGAAGTCACCGCGCACATGGTCGGGTTTACCGACATCGATGACCACGGTCGCGAAGGTGTCGAACTGGCTTATGACGAATGGCTCGCCGGGGTGCCGGGCAAACGACAGGTCATCAAGGATCGGCGCGGACGGCTGATCAAGGATGTCCAGGTCACCAAAAACGCCAAGGCCGGCAAGCCCTTGGCGTTGTCCATTGACCTGCGTCTGCAATATCTGGCCAACCGCGAACTGCGTAACGCGATCATCGAGAACGGCGCCAAGGCCGGCAGCCTGGTGATCATGGACGTCAAGACCGGTGAGATTCTGGCCATGGTCAACCAGCCGACCTACAACCCGAACAACCGTCGCAACCTGCAACCGGCGATGATGCGTAACCGCGCGATGATCGACGTGTTCGAACCGGGTTCGACCATGAAAGCCATCTCGATGGCTGCCGCAATCGAAACCGGCCGCTGGAAACCGAGCGACACCGTCGAGGTGTATCCGGGCTCCCTGCAGATCGGCAAATACACGATCAAGGACGTTTCCAAAAGCGAAGGTCCGGTACTCGATCTGACCGGCATTCTGATCAATTCCAGTAACGTCGGCATGAGTAAGGTCGCGTTCGATATCGGCGGCGAAACGATTTTCCGCCTCGCGCAAAAAGTCGGCCTCGGCCAGGACACCGGCCTTGGATTCCCGGGCGAACGTGTCGGCAACCTGCCGAACTACCGCGATTGGCGCAAGGCTGAAACTGCAACGCTGTCGTACGGTTACGGTATTTCGGTGACCGCGATTCAGCTCGTTCACGCGTTCTCGGCGCTGGCTAACAACGGTCGTCTCGCGCCGCTGACCCTGATCAAAACTGACAAGCCACCGCAGACCACCCAGGTGCTGCCGGAAGCCGTCGCCAAAACCATGCAAGGCATGCTCACCCAAGTGATCGAGGCGCCGCGCGGTGTATTCCGTGCGCAGGTGCCGGCGTATCACGTGGCGGGCAAGTCGGGTACTGCACGTAAAACGTCGGTCGGCACCAAGGGCTACGCCGAGAACTCCTACCGCTCGCTGTTCGCCGGTTTCGGCCCGATGAGCGATCCGCGTTACGCCATTGTTGTAGTGATCGACGAACCGTCCAAGGCCGGCTACTTCGGTGGTCTGGTATCGGCGCCAGTGTTCAGCCGTGTGATGTCCGGCACCCTGCGCCTGATGAACGTAACGCCGGACAACTTGCCGACGACGCAACAAGCCAACGCTACCCCGGTCATTCCGCTGAAAGCCAATGGAGGGCGCGGCTGATGTCATTAAGTCTGAACAAGATATTCCCCCACGCCGGTCACGATCTGTTGATCCGTGAATTGGCGCTGGACAGCCGCAGCGTACGCGCGGGCGATCTGTTCCTCGCCGTGCCTGGCGGCAAATTCGATGGCCGGGCGCACATCGCCGATGCACTGCAACGTGGTGCGGCAGCCGTTGCTTATGAAGTGGAAGGCGCCACCGTGCTGCCGATCACCGACGTGCCGCTGATTCCGGTCAAAGGCCTGGCTGCGCAGCTGTCGGACATCGCCGGGCGTTTTTATGGCGAGCCAAGTCATCACCTGAATCTTGTGGGTGTCACCGGCACCAACGGCAAGACCAGCGTGACCCAATTGGTTGCGCAGGCGCTGGATCTGCTCGGCCAGCATTGCGGCATCGTCGGCACCCTCGGTTCCGGCTTCTATGGCGCGCTGCAAAGCGGTCTGCACACCACGCCGAATCCGATTGCCGTGCAAGCGACCTTGGGCGACCTGAAAAAGGCCGGTGCCAAAGCCGTGGCCATGGAAGTGTCGTCCCACGGTCTGGATCAGGGCCGCGTTACTGCCTTGGCATTCGACGTGGCGGTGATGACCAACCTGTCCCGCGATCATCTGGATTATCACGGCACCATGGAGGCGTACGCCGAGGCCAAGGCCAAGCTGTTCGCCTGGAATGACCTGAAGTGCCGTGTGGTCAACCTCGACGACGATTTTGGCCGGCAACTGGCCGCTGAAAAACGTCAATCGCGCTTGATTACCTACAGCCTGCTCGACAGCAGCGCCTATCTGTATTGCCGCGAAGCACAGTTCGACGACCACGGCGTGCGCGCCACGCTGGTCACGCCGCAGGGCGAACATCATCTGCGCAGCACGCTGCTCGGTCGCTTCAACCTGAGCAACGTCCTGGCGGCAGTCGGCGCCTTGCTCGGTCTGGATTACGCGCTCGACGAAATTCTCAAAGTGCTGCCGAAACTCGAAGGCCCGGCCGGACGCATGCAGCGTCTGGGTGGTGGCACGCAGCCGTTGGTGGTCGTCGATTACGCCCACACCCCGGATGCGCTGGAAAAAGTCCTGACCGCGTTGCGCCCGCACGTCAAAGGCCAACTGCTGTGCTTGTTCGGCTGCGGCGGCGACCGTGATCGCGGCAAACGTCCGTTGATGGCCGAAGTGGTCGAACGTCTGGCCGATCAGGTGCTGGTCACCGACGACAACCCGCGCACCGAAGATCCTGCGGTGATTTTCGATGACATCCGCGCCGGTTTCACGGCTGTGGATAAAGTCACCTTCGTCGCCGGCCGTGGTCAGGCGATTGCACAACTGATCGCCGGCGCGTCCGCCGATGACGTGATTGTCCTGGCCGGTAAAGGTCACGAGGACTATCAGGAAATCAACGGCGAACGCCATGCCTTCTCTGATCTGGTCGAGGCCGATCACGCCCTGACCGCTTGGGAGGTGGCCCATGCTTAAGGCCCTGAAACTCAGCGAGCTAACCAATGCGCTCGATGCGCGTTTGATCTCTGCCGATGCCAGTTTCGACGGCGTCAGCATCGACAGCCGTGCGATCCAGCCAGGCCAACTGTTCATTGCGTTGACCGGCCCGCGCTTCGACGGTCATGACTATTTGAATGACGTCGCCGCCAAAGGCGCGGTGGCTGCGTTGGTCGAGCGCGAAGTCGCCGACAGCACGCTGCCGCAACTGCTGGTCAAAGACACCCGTCAGGCCCTCGGCCAGTTGGGCGCGCTGAACCGCGCTGCTTTCACTCAGCCAGTCGCCGCGATCACCGGTTCCAGCGGCAAGACCACGGTCAAGGAGATGCTCGCGAGCATCCTGCGCACGCGCGGCCCGGTGCTGGCGACCCGTGGCAATCTGAACAATGACCTCGGCGCACCGCTGACCCTGCTCGAACTGGCCCCGGAACATACCTCGGCGGTCATCGAACTGGGCGCCTCGCGTCTGGGTGAAATCGCTTACACCGTCGGCCTGACCAAGCCGCACGTAGCGATCCTGAACAATGCCGGCACCGCTCACGTCGGTGAGTTTGGCGGGCCGGAAAAAATCGTCGAAGCCAAAGGCGAAATCATCGACGGTCTGGCAGCTGATGGCATCGCCGTGCTCAACCTCGATGACAAGGCCTTCGGTATCTGGAAGACCCGTGCGGGTGCGCGCAAAGTGCTGACCTTCGCCCTGAGCAACACTCAGGCGCATTTCTATGCCAGCGACCTGAGCACCGATGCCCGTGGTTGCCCGGCCTTCAATCTGCACACACCTGAAGGTGTCGAGCGCGTTCAGTTGAACCTGCTCGGCACCCACAACGTCGCCAACTCCATGGCCGCCGCCGCTGCCGCTCACGCCTTGGGCGTGTCGCTGTTCGGCATCGCCACCGGGCTTGGCGCCGTGCAACCGGTCAAGGGACGCACCGTCGCGCAACTGGCGAAAAACGGTATGCGCGTGATCGATGACACTTACAACGCAAACCCCACCTCAATGTGCGCGGCCGTTGATATACTCGCCGGCTTTTCCGGCCGCACCGTCCTGGTGCTCGGGGATATCGGCGAGTTGGGCGATTGGGCGGAGCAGGGGCACCGCGACGTGGGCGAGTACGCCCGGGGCAAGGTTTCCGCGCTTTACGCTGTCGGGCCAAACATGGTTCACGCCGTGAACGCATTCGGTGAACAGGCGCATCACTTCGGCACGCAAGCCGAGCTGATCCAGGCCCTCGACGCCGAGCAGGACACAAATACCACCATTTTGATCAAGGGTTCGCGCAGTGCAGCGATGGAAAACATCGTCGCGGCTCTGTGCGGGTCCAGTCTGGAGAAACATTAATGCTGCTGCTGCTAGCGGAGTATCTGCAACAGTTCTACAAAGGCTTCGCGGTCTTTCAGTACCTGACCCTGCGCGGGATCCTCGGTGTGCTGACCGCGCTGGTTTTGTCGCTGTGCTATGGCCCGTGGATGATCCGCACCCTGCAGAACCGTCAGATCGGTCAATCCGTGCGTAACGACGGCCCGCAATCGCACCTGTCCAAGTCGGGTACACCGACCATGGGCGGCGCATTGATTCTGTCTTCGATCGGCGTCAGCACCTTGCTCTGGGCTGACCTGAGCAACCGCTACGTCTGGACTGTGTTGCTGGTGACCCTGCTGTTCGGCGCCATCGGCTGGGTCGACGATTACCGCAAAGTCATCGAGAAGAACTCACGTGGCCTGCCGAGCCGCTGGAAGTATTTCTGGCAGTCGGTGTTCGGCCTCGGCGCAGCGATCTTCCTTTATATGACCGCATCCACCCCGGTGGAAACCACGCTGATCCTGCCGATGCTCAAGGACTACAGCATTCCGCTCGGCCTCGGTTTCATCGTGCTGACCTACTTCGTGATCGTCGGTTCGAGCAACGCGGTCAACCTGACTGACGGCCTCGACGGTCTGGCAATCATGCCAACTGTGATGGTCGGCGGCGGCTTGGGCATCTTCTGCTACCTGTCGGGTAACGTGAAATTCGCTGAATACCTGTTGATCCCTTACGTGCCGGGCGCGGGCGAGCTGATCGTGTTCTGCGGCGCGCTGATCGGCGCCGGTCTCGGCTTCCTGTGGTTCAACACCTACCCGGCGCAAGTGTTCATGGGCGACGTCGGTGCCCTGGCACTCGGCGCGGCACTGGGCACGATCGCGGTGATCGTCCGTCAGGAAATCGTCCTGTTCATCATGGGCGGCGTGTTCGTGATGGAAACCCTGTCAGTCGTCATTCAGGTTGCGTCCTTTAAGCTGACCGGTCGCCGTGTGTTCCGCATGGCACCGATCCACCACCATTTTGAACTCAAGGGCTGGCCCGAGCCGCGCGTGATCGTCCGTTTCTGGATCATCACCGTGATTCTCGTATTGGTCGGCCTTGCCACCCTGAAGCTGAGGTAGAACGAGTGTCTCTGATCGCTTCTGACCACTTCCGCATCGTTGTCGGCCTCGGCAAGAGCGGCATGTCCCTGGTTCGCTTCCTGGCGAACCGGGGCACGTCGTTTGCCGTGGCGGACACGCGGGAAAATCCACCGGAACTGGCCACGCTCAAGCGTGACTATCCGCACGTGGAAGTGCGTTGTGGCGAGCTGGACGTCGAATTCCTCTGCCGTGCCGACGAGCTCTACGTGAGCCCCGGCCTGGCGCTGGCGACCCCGGCCCTGCAAGCCGCTGCGGCCCGTGGCGTGAAACTGTCCGGCGACATCGAGCTGTTCGCGCGTAACGCGCGGGCGCCGATCGTGGCCATCAGCGGTTCCAACGCGAAAAGCACCGTCACCACCCTGGTCGGCGAGATGGCGGCTGCGGCCGGCAAACGCGTCGCCGTCGGCGGCAACCTCGGCACTCCGGCGCTGGATCTGCTCAGCGACGACGTCGAGTTGTACGTGATGGAGCTGTCGAGTTTCCAGCTGGAAACCACCGACCAGCTCAACGCCGAAGTGGCGACCGTGCTGAACATCAGCGAAGACCACATGGATCGCTACAGTGGTCTGCCGGCGTACCACCTGGCCAAGCACCGGATCTTCCGGGGTGCCAGGCAGTTTGTGGTCAACCGTCAGGATGCGCTGACCCGTCCGTTGATGGGCGAGGGCCAGCCGTGCTGGACCTTCGGCCTGAGCAAACCGGATTTCAAGGCCTTCGGTATTCGCGAAGAAGATGGCGAGAAGTACCTCGCGTTCGAATTCCAGAACCTGATGCCGGTGCGTGAGCTGAAGATTCGCGGCGCGCATAACCAGTCCAATGCCCTTGCGGCGCTGGCGCTGGGGCATGCCGTAGGCTTGCCGTTCGACGCCATGCTCTCGGCCTTGCGCACCTTTGCCGGTCTCGAACACCGTTGCCAGTGGGTGCGTGATCTCGACGGCGTGGCGTACTACAACGATTCCAAAGCCACTAACGTTGGCGCCGCTCTGGCGGCCATCGAAGGCCTCGGTGCGGACATCGACGGCAAGGTCATCCTGATCGCCGGTGGCGATGGCAAGGGTGCCGAATTCAACGATTTGCGTGATCCGGTGGCGTCCAACTGCCGCGCCGTGATCCTCATGGGTCGCGACTCCGACAAGATCGGCGCAGCCATCGGTGATGCCGTGCCATTGATTCGCGCGACCTCGCTGGTCGACGCCGTTGCGCAATGCCGCGCCGCCGCCCAACCGGGTGACGTGGTGCTGCTGTCGCCGGCCTGCGCCAGTTTCGACATGTTCAAGAATTATGAAGACCGTGGTCACCAGTTCGTCCGCGCTGTGGAGGATCTGGCATGAGCCTGTTCAATATCATCAAGCCGTATCCGTCGCCGATCATCACCGGGCGCGGCATCGACCTCGATTTCCCGATGCTCGCCGGTTGCCTGGCGCTGCTTGGTCTCGGGTTGATCATGATTGCCTCGGCGTCCACTGAAGTGGCAGCCGCACAGTCGGGCAGTCCGCTGTATTACATGATCCGCCACCTTATTTATGTGGTGCTGGGCCTGGGCGCGTGTGTCATCACCATGATGATTCCGATCGCCACCTGGCAACGTCTCGGCTGGCTGATGCTGCTCGGTGCGTTCGGCTTGCTGGTGATGGTGATCATTCCCGGCATCGGCCGAGAAGTGAACGGTTCGATGCGCTGGATCGGTTTCAGCTTCTTCAACGTGCAACCGTCTGAAATCGCCAAAGTGTTCGTGGTGATCTACCTCGCCGGTTATCTGGTGCGGCGTCAGAAGGAAGTGCGCGAGAGCTGGATGGGCTTCTTCAAGCCGTTCATCGTGCTGCTGCCGATGGCCGGCCTGTTGCTGATGGAGCCGGACTTCGGCGCCACCGTCGTAATGATGGGGGCTGCGGCGGCGATGCTGTTCCTTGGCGGGGTCGGGTTGTTCCGCTTCTCGCTGATGGTGGTGTTGGCGGTCGGGGCCGTGGTTTTGCTGATTCAGATGCAGCCGTACCGAATGGCGCGTCTGACTAACTTCGCTGACCCGTGGGCCGACCAGTTCGGCGCTGGCTATCAGCTGTCGCAAGCCCTGATCGCCTTCGGTCGCGGTGAATGGCTCGGCGTCGGCCTGGGCAACAGCGTGCAGAAGCAGTTCTACCTGCCGGAAGCGCACACCGACTTCGTGTTCTCGGTACTGGCTGAAGAACTCGGTGCGGTCGGTTCGTTGTGCACCGTCGCGCTGTTCGTGTTCGTGTGTATTCGCGGCATGTACATCGGCTTGTGGGCCGAGAAGGCCAAACAGTTCTTTGCCGCTTATGTGGCTTACGGCTTGTCGTTCCTGTGGATTGGTCAGTTCCTGATCAACATCGGTGTGAACGTCGGTCTGTTGCCAACCAAGGGTCTGACCTTGCCGTTCCTCAGTTACGGCGGTAGCTCGTTGGTGATTTGCTGTGCCTGTCTCGGCTTGTTGCTGAGGATCGAGTGGGAGAGTCGAACCCACCTGGGCAGTGAAGAGATGGAATTCCATGAGAGCGACTTCGCCGAGGAGCCGAATCATGGGCGCTAACGTATTGATCATGGCCGGCGGAACCGGCGGCCACGTGTTCCCGGCGCTGGCCTGTGCCCGCGAGTTTCAGGCGCGCGGCTACACCGTGCACTGGCTCGGCACGCCACGCGGGATCGAGAACGAACTGGTGCCGGCGGCAGGTCTTGAACTGCACCGCATCAACGCTACCGGCCTGCGTGGCAAGGGCAAGCTGTCGCTGCTCAAGGCGCCGTTCATGCTGCTCAAGTCGGTGTGGCAGGCGCGGGCGATCATTCGTCGCTTGAAGCCAGTGTGTGTGGTCGGTTTCGGTGGTTATGTGACTGGCCCTGGTGGCCTCGCCGCGAAACTGGCCGGCGTGCCGGTGATCGTTCACGAGCAGAACGCGGTGGCCGGCACCGCCAATCGGTTGCTGGTGCCGTTCGCCGCCCGAGTGTGTGAAGCGTTCCCCGACACCTTTACTCTGTCGGACACCCGCCGTACCACCGGAAATCCGGTGCGCAGCGAGCTGTTCCTCGACACATCGCGACCAGCCCTGGCCGGTCGCAAAGCGCGTTTGCTGATCCTCGGCGGAAGCCTGGGCGCAGAACCGTTGAACAAATTGCTGCCTGAAGCTCTGGCCCAAGTCGCTGCCGATTTGCGCCCGGAAGTGTTTCATCAGGCCGGCAAAAACCACGATGAAGTGACTGCAGAGCGCTACCGCGCCGCCGGCGTCGATGCGCAGGTGCAGCCGTTCATCAAAGACATGGCCCAAGCCTATGGCTGGGCTGACCTGGTGGTGTGCCGTGCAGGCGCGTTGACCATCAGTGAGCTGGCTGCCGCCGGTCTGCCCTCGATGCTGGTGCCTTTGCCCCACGCGATCGACGATCACCAGACTCGCAACGCCGATTATTTGGCCCGTGAAGGCGCTGCCTTCCTGATGCCGCAAAGAACGACTGGTGCCGCGGACCTTGCCGCGCGCCTGACAGAGGTCTTGATGCAACCGCAACGACTCGAAGATATGGCCCAAGCGGCCCGCCGTCTGGCGAAACCCGATGCCACCCGTAGCGTGGTCGATACCTGTCTGGAGGTGGCCCATGGTTGAGAATCAGAAAGCCATGCCGCAACCGGAAATGCGCCGCATCCGTCGCATCCACTTCGTCGGCATCGGCGGCGTGGGCATGTGCGGTATCGCCGAAGTGTTGTTGAACCTGGGCTATGAAGTGTCCGGTTCCGACCTGAAAGCTTCGCCGGTCACCGAGCGTCTCGAATCGTTCGGCGCACACATCTACATCGGCCACCGCGCCGAGAACGCCGCGACCGCCGATGTACTGGTGGTGTCGAGCGCTGTGAACACCTCCAACCCGGAAGTGGCGACTGCGCTTGAGCGCCGCATTCCAGTGGTGCCGCGTGCTGAAATGCTCGCCGAACTGATGCGCTATCGCCACGGCATCGCCGTCGCCGGTACCCACGGCAAAACCACCACCACCAGCCTGATCGCTTCGGTGTTCGCCGCCGGTGGTCTGGATCCGACCTTCGTTATCGGTGGCCGTCTGAATGCCGCGGGCACCAATGCCCAGCTCGGCACCAGCCGCTACCTGATCGCCGAAGCCGATGAAAGCGATGCGAGCTTCCTGCATCTGCAACCGCTGGTGGCCGTGGTTACCAACATCGACGCCGACCACATGGCGACCTACGACGGCGACTTCAACAAACTGAAGAAAACCTTCGTCGAGTTCCTGCACAACCTGCCGTTCTACGGTTTGGCGGTGATGTGCTTGGACGACCCGGTGGTGCGCGAAATCCTGCCGCTGGTGAAACGTCCGACCGTGACCTACGGCTTCAGCGAAGACGCTGACATCCGCGCGATCAATGTGCGCCAGCAAGGCATGCAGACCTTCTTCACCGTGCTGCGCCCTGACCGCGAGCCGCTGGACGTTTCCGTGAACATGCCGGGCAACCACAACGTGCTCAACTCGCTGGCGACCATCTGCATCGCGTCCGATGAGGGCGTCAGCGATGAAGCCATCGTGCAGGGCCTGTCGGGTTTCCAGGGTGTCGGTCGACGCTTCCAGGTCTACGGCGAACTGCCGGTGGACGGCGGCCACGTGATGCTGGTCGACGACTACGGTCACCACCCGACCGAAGTCGCCGCGGTGATCAAAGCCGTACGCGGTGGCTGGCCGGAGCGCCGTCTGGTGATGGTGTATCAACCGCACCGTTACAGCCGCACCCGCGATCTGTACGACGACTTCGTCAATGTATTGGCCGACGCCAACGTGCTGCTGTTGATGGAAGTCTATCCGGCCGGCGAAGAGCCGATTCCGGGCGCCGACAGCCGCAAGCTGTGCAACAGCATCCGCCAGCGCGGTCAGCTCGACCCGATCTACATCGAGCGTGGCGTTGATCTGGCGCCGCTGGTCAAGCCGCTGCTGCGTGCCGGCGACATCCTGCTGTGCCAGGGCGCCGGTGATATCGGCGGTCTCGCGCCGAAGCTGTTGAAAAGTGAATTGTTCGCTGGCGCCGTGGCGGCGTCGGTCGAGGGGAAGTTGAAATGACTGCTGCCTACGCCAAGCTGTTTTCCACCATCGCGCCGAAAGACTTCGGCCGCGTCGCCGTGCTCTTTGGCGGCTTGAGTGCCGAGCGTGAGGTGTCGCTGAAATCCGGTAACGCCGTACTCGATGCCCTGCAAAGCGCTGGCGTGGACGCGTTCGGCATCGACGTTGGCGACGACATTCTGCAACGTCTGCTCAGCGAAAAAATCGACCGTGCCTTCATCATTCTTCACGGCCGTGGCGGTGAAGACGGCAGCATGCAGGGCCTGCTCGAAGTGGCGGGCATTCCGTACACCGGCAGCGGCATTCTGGCTTCGGCACTGGCGATGGACAAACTGCGCACCAAGCAGGTCTGGCACAGCCTCGGGATTCCGACGCCGCGTCACGCCGTGCTGTGCAGCGAAGCCGATTGTATTTCGGCGGCGACGGAACTGGGCTTCCCTTTGATCGTCAAACCGGCGCATGAAGGTTCAAGTATCGGGATGGCCAAAGTGAGTTCTGCGTCCGAGTTGATCGACGCATGGAAAGCGGCCAGTACCTACGATTCGCAAGTTTTGGTTGAGCAATGGATTCAAGGTCCGGAGTTCACCATCGCCACCCTGCGTGACCAGGTGTTGCCTCCAATCGCCCTGGGTACACCGCACACGTTCTACGACTACGACGCCAAGTACATCGCCAACGATACCCAGTACCGCATTCCCTGCGGGCTGGATGCCGCCAAGGAACAGGAACTCATGGAGCTCACGGCCAAGGCCAGTGAGGCGCTGGGTATTGCCGGTTGGGGCAGGGCGGACGTGATGCAGGACGCCGAAGGGCAGTTCTGGTTCCTCGAAGTGAACACCGCTCCGGGCATGACCGATCACAGTCTGGTGCCGATGGCGGCCCGTGCGGCCGGTCTGGATTTCCAGCAACTGGTACTGGCCATTCTGGCCGCCAGTGTTGAAGACGCTAGAGGTTAAGACGATGCAAGGCGCTCAGCTCCGACATCAGCCTCCCGCACCCGGCCGCAAGCCGGTGCCACGGGGCGCCAGCCGTATGGTGGCGAAAGAGCCGATGTCCGCGCGCCTGCCGAAAGCCAATTTTGGTTTTCTGAAAAGCCTGTTCTGGCCGGTGCTGTTGGTTGTGCTGGGTTTTGGGACGTACGAAGGCGCAACGCGTCTGCTGCCGTACGCCGACCGGCCGATCACCAAGATCGCCGTGCAGGGCGACCTGAGCTACATCAGTCAGCAAGCGGTGCAGCAGCGGATCGCCCCGTTTGTGGCGTCGAGCTTCTTCACCATCGACCTGGCCGGGATGCGCACCGAGCTTGAGCAGATGCCCTGGATCGCCCACGCCGAAGTGCGTCGGGTGTGGCCGGATCAAGTGGTGATCCGCCTCGAAGAGCAACTGCCGGTGGCGCGATGGGGCGACGAGTCGTTGCTGAACAACCAGGGCCAGGCGTTTACGCCCAAGGAGCTGGCGAACTACGAACACCTGCCACAGCTGTTCGGCCCACAACGGGCCCAGCAGCAAGTGATGCAGCAGTATCAGGTGCTGAGCCAGATGCTGCGGCCGTTGGGCTTCTCGATTGCGCGCCTGGAATTGCGTGAACGCGGCAGCTGGTTCCTGACCACCGGTGCCGGCAGTTCCGGCCCCGGCATCGAGTTGCTGCTGGGACGCGGCAACCTGGTGGAAAAGATGCGCCGCTTTATCGCCATCTATGACAAGACGCTTAAAGACCAGATTACGAACATTGCGCGCATCGATCTGCGCTACGCCAACGGCCTCGCTGTTGGCTGGCGGGAACCTGTAGCGCCGACGACAGACAAACCCGCTGTCGCAAAGAATTAAGAAGAGGCAGGACCCATGGCAAACGTGCAAAGCGGCAAAATGATCGTCGGTCTCGATATCGGCACCTCCAAGGTGGTGGCGCTGGTCGGCGAGGTCTCCGACGACGGCTCGCTGGAAATCGTCGGGATCGGTACCCATCCGTCCCGTGGCCTGAAGAAGGGCGTGGTGGTCAACATCGAGTCCACCGTGCAATCGATCCAGCGCGCGATCGAAGAAGCCCAACTGATGGCGGGCTGCCGCATTCACTCGGCGTTCGTTGGCGTGGCGGGTAATCACATCCGCAGCCTGAACTCCCACGGCATCGTCGCGATCCGTGATCGCGAAGTCAGCTCGGCTGACCTTGAGCGCGTGCTCGACGCTGCCCAGGCTGTAGCGATCCCGGCTGACCAGCGCGTGCTGCACACCCTGCCGCAGGATTACGTGATCGATAACCAGGAAGGCGTTCGTGAGCCACTGGGCATGTCCGGCGTGCGTCTGGAAGCCAAGGTTCACGTGGTCACCTGCGCCGTCAACGCTGCACAGAACATTGAAAAATGCGTGCGTCGCTGCGGTCTGGAAATCGACGACATCATTCTCGAGCAACTGGCCTCGGCCTACTCGGTACTGACCGACGACGAAAAAGAGCTGGGCGTGTGCCTGGTCGATATCGGCGGCGGCACCACCGACATCGCAATCTTCACCGAAGGTGCGATCCGTCACACCGCGGTGATCCCGATTGCCGGTGATCAAGTGACCAACGACATCGCCATGGCGTTGCGTACCCCGACTCAGTACGCCGAAGAAATCAAAATCCGCTACGCCTGCGCCCTGGCGAAACTGGCCGGTGCCGGTGAAACCATCAAGGTGCCAAGCGTCGGCGACCGTCCACCGCGCGAACTGTCGCGTCAGGCCCTGGCCGAAGTGGTCGAGCCGCGTTACGACGAACTGTTCACGCTGATTCAGGCCGAGCTGCGTCGCAGCGGCTACGAAGACCTGATCCCGGCCGGCATCGTCCTCACCGGCGGTACCTCGAAGATGGAAGGCGCCACTGAACTGGCCGAAGAAATCTTCCACATGCCGGTTCGTCTGGGCGTGCCGCACGGCGTCAAAGGTCTGGATGACGTGGTACGCAACCCGATTTATTCCACTGGCGTTGGCTTGTTGATGTACGGCCTGCAAAAGCAGTCCGACGGGATCTCGTTCTCGGGCATCGGCAGCCGCGACAGCTACAGCAACGAAGAGCCACAGGCGCCGTTGCTGGACCGATTGAAGAAGTGGGTTCAAGGCAACTTCTAAAGCTTTACCGCAACACCGCAACAAAAATGCAGTAGGCGAAAAAACTAGAGAATGTAAGGAGAGGGAAAATGTTCGAACTCGTAGACAACATCCCCGCAAGCCCGGTAATCAAAGTTATCGGTGTCGGCGGTGGCGGCGGCAACGCTGTCAACCACATGGTCAAGAGCAACATCGAAGGCGTTGAATTCATCTGCGCCAACACCGATGCTCAAGCGCTGAAAAACATCGGCGCGCGTACCATCCTGCAACTGGGCACCGGCGTGACCAAAGGCCTCGGCGCCGGCGCGAACCCTGAAGTCGGCCGTCAGGCTGCTCTGGAAGACCGCGAGCGTATTGCCGAAGTGCTGCAGGGCACCAACATGGTGTTCATCACCACTGGCATGGGCGGCGGTACCGGTACCGGTGCTGCACCGATCATCGCCGAAGTGGCCAAGGAAATGGGCATTCTGACCGTTGCGGTCGTGACGCGTCCGTTCCCGTTCGAAGGCCGCAAGCGTATGCAGATCGCCGACGAAGGCATCCGCATGCTCTCGGAAAGCGTCGACTCGTTGATCACCATTCCTAACGAGAAGCTGCTGACCATCCTCGGTAAAGACGCAAGCCTGCTGTCGGCTTTCGCCAAGGCCGACGATGTACTGGCCGGTGCCGTTCGCGGTATCTCCGACATCATCAAGCGTCCGGGCATGATCAACGTCGACTTCGCCGACGTACGTACCGTGATGAGCGAAATGGGCATGGCGATGATGGGCACTGGCTGCGCCAGCGGTCCGAACCGTGCACGTGAAGCGACCGAAGCGGCCATCCGCAACCCGCTGCTGGAAGACGTGAACCTGCAAGGCGCACGCGGCATTCTGGTGAACATCACCGCCGGCCCTGACCTGTCCCTGGGTGAGTACTCCGACGTGGGTAGCATCATCGAAGCCTTCGCTTCCGAGCACGCCATGGTCAAGGTCGGTACCGTTATCGATCCGGACATGCGCGACGAGCTGCACGTGACTGTGGTTGCCACCGGTCTGGGCGCGAAAATCGAGAAGCCTGTGAAGGTCATCGACAACACCGTTCACACTTCCATGGCTTCCGCTCAGGTGCAACAACCGGCTGCGGCCCGCCAGGAAGCGCCAGCGGTCAACTATCGTGATCTGGATCGTCCGACCGTCATGCGCAACCAGGCTCAGGCCGGTGCTGCGGCTGCCGCGAAGATGAATCCGCAAGATGATCTGGACTACCTGGACATCCCGGCATTCCTGCGTCGTCAGGCCGATTGATGGAATGTATCAGGGCTATGAAGGTGATTGGTGTTCAGCAAAGGCATGGTCTGCTATCATCGCCAGCCTTTGTTGATACCAGTTCGCAATTTGCGCTGAAGCGGCCCAAGCCATGATTAAACAACGCACACTGAAAAATATTATCCGTGCCACAGGTGTAGGCCTGCACTCCGGTGAGAAGGTCTATCTGACCCTCAAGCCTGCGCCTGTCGACACTGGCATTGTGTTTTGTCGCGCTGACCTCGACCCTGTGGTGCAGATCCCTGCCCGCGCGGAAAACGTCGGTGAAACCACTATGTCGACGACGCTGATTAACGGCGACGTGAAAGTGGACACGGTAGAGCACTTGCTCTCGGCCATGGCTGGCCTGGGCATCGATAACGCCTACGTCGAGCTCTCCGCGTCCGAAGTCCCGATCATGGATGGCAGCGCTGGACCCTTCGTATTCCTGATTCAATCGGCAGGCCTGGAAGAACAGGACGCCGCCAAGAAATTCATCCGCATCCTGCGTGAAGTGACAGTGGAAGATGGCGACAAGCGCGCCACTTTCGTCCCTTTCGAAGGGTTCAAGGTGAGCTTCGAGATCGATTTCGATCACCCGGTTTTCCGGGACCGCACCCAAAGTGCAAGCGTGGATTTTTCCAGCACTTCGTTCGTAAAAGAAGTCAGCCGCGCCCGTACCTTTGGTTTCATGAGTGATATCGAGTACCTGCGCAAGCACAACCTCGCACTCGGCGGCAGCGTTGAAAACGCAATCGTGGTCGATGCCGATGGCGTACTGAACGAAGACGGCCTTCGCTATGAAGACGAATTCGTGAAGCACAAGATCCTCGATGCCATTGGCGACCTGTACCTTTTGGGTAACAGCCTGATTGGTGAGTTCAAAGGCTTCAAGTCCGGTCATGCACTGAACAACCAGCTGTTGCGCAAGTTGATTGAGCAAACAGATGCTTGGGAAGTGGTGACGTTCGATGACGCCAGCACCGCACCAATCTCTTACATGCGCCCGGTTGCGGCGGTGTAAGTAAAAAACCTCTCTAGTTTTTTGAAGGCCATCCTCGGATGGCCTTTTTTTATGCCCCTTTTTTCAGAAGCAAAAGATCGCAGCCTTCGGCAGCTCCTACAGGAACCGCATTCCAATGTAGGAGCTGCCGAAGGCTGCGATCTTTTGATCTTCAGGCAGCCACCACCACCCGATTCCGCCCACCTTCCTTGGCCTGATACAACGCCTTGTCCGCCGCAAACAACAGTTGCTCCAGCGTCAACTCACTCGCCGATGTCCAGGTCGCGATGCCAATACTTACCGTCATCGGCCGCTCAGCCCCTTCGACCCACGGCAATTGCTCCACCGCCTGTCGAATATGCTCGGCAATCTGCTGCGCCCCATGACCGTCGGTCTCAGCCAGAATCACCGAAAACTCCTCGCCGCCATACCGCGCCACCAGATCCGCCGGCCGCCGCACATTTGCCGTGATCAGATTGGCCAGCTCACGCAGCGCCTGATCCCCGGCCTGATGTCCGTGCCGATCATTGAACGCCTTGAAGTGGTCGGCATCGATCATCATCACCGACATCGGCTTGCCCGAACGCTGGGCCCGAAACCATTCGTGACGCAGCGCCTGATCGAGCATTCGACGGTTGGCGACACCGGTCAGCGCATCAGTGGCTGCCAGTTGCGCCAGTTCGTGCTCGGCGCGCTGGCGTCGGCGCAGTTCGCGGGCCAGCAGCCAGGTCAGCCACAGCAAACCCACGCAGAGCACGCCGGTAGCACCGCTGATCAGGATCGCGGTGCGGCGCCAGGTGGCGAATACTTCATCGCTGGACAGCGCGACCATCACCGTCAGCGGCAGGTTGCCGACGCGCGAATAGGTATAGAGACGCTGCTGATGATCCATGCTCGAGGTGCTGCTGAAACTGCCGTTGCCATCCTTGTCGCGCAGTATGCGAATGACATTGGGCCGATTGCCGAAGCTCTTGCCGATCGAATTGCTTTGCAGATAAGGCTTTTGCGCCAGCAGGACGCCGTCGTTGTCGATGATGTTCAGCGTGCTGTCTTTGCCGATGTCGAGGCTGTTGAACAACTGGTCGAAGTAGTCGAGCTTCATTGAAGCGACGGCGACGCCGACAAATTCGCCGGTGTCCGAGGATATCCGCCGGCTGAAGCTGATTCGCCACTGGTTGGCTTCATCACAGTCGCAGCGGGTCTTGAACGGGCGGCTGATGAACATGCCGACATCGCGATTGAAGGCGTGGGCGAGGAAGTAGTCGCGATCGGCGAAATTGCCCGGTTTCGGTTCGACACGCGAAGAGTCGGCGAGCACGTCGCCATGCTTGTCGAGGAGCAGGATGTCGCCCTTGAAACGTGCGGTGGTGGAACGGTCGAACAGCGCCAAGTGGCGGACCTGCGGAGTGACATCGCGCAAATCATCACGCTGGGCGGCGGCGATCAGGCCTTGCAGGGTCAGGTCGTAGAGTTCGACGGTGCGCAACACATCGGCGTCGATCAACTGGGCGATGGTGGTGGCGCTGCGGGTCGCCGATTCCTGAGCGTTGGCGTGCTCGCGGATCAGCAGAAAGGTGACGATGCATAAAATCGCGATCACGGTCAGCGAGCTGCCGCAAATCAGCAGCAGTTCGGGGCGTCCGGTCTTGCCCGAAACCGGAGGGGTACGGCTCGCGATCATGATGGGGTTATCGATTAGGGGATCTTATAAGCGTAGTTGCACAAACACTGCGGGGGATAACACTAAAACAGATCTACTGTGGCGAGGGGATTTATCCCCGATGGGCTGCGAAGCGGCCCCAAAAAAGGGTTTGCTGCGCAGCCCATCGGGAATAAATCCCCTCGCCACAAAAAACATTTCAATCAAAATTTGTATCAGATCGCAATTGATTTGATGCTGATCTTAGAAGACGTTGATCGGGTAGTCGATGATCACGCGGTATTCATCTGTGTCCGAATCAATCGCGCCGTAGCCGTTGCCGCCACGGTTGGTCGCCCATTGCAGGCGTACCGCCAGGTCTTTCGCCTGGCCGCTTTGCACCACGTACTTGAGATCGATATCGCGCTCCCAATGTTTGGCATTGCGCCCTTCAGCGCTGTACCAGTTGGAATAGCCCTTGCCGTCAGGATCGACCTTGGTCAGATCCACCGTCCCGCGCGAGTACGACACCGCCGACGTCAGCCCCGGATAACCCACACCGGCGAAGTCATAGGCGTACTTGAGTTTCCACGAGCGCTCATTCGGGCCGTTGAAGTCCGAGTACTGCTGCGAGTTGTCGAGGTAAACGCTGTCGCCCTGACTGATGTAGTCGAACGGCGTGTTGCCGTTAACCCGCTGATACGCGGCGGTGACGCTGTGGCTGCCGACGCCCACGGTGAAATGCAGGCTATAGGTGTTGTTGTCGATGTTGCCGAGCAGCGCATCGCCGGTGTCTTGCGTGTGATAGAAGTGCAGGCCCGGGTTGAGGCTGACCAGATCGTTCAACTGCCAGGTGTAATCCAGGTCGTAGTAATACTGGTTCCAGATGTCCTTCAGCTCAGAGGCGTAAAGGCTGCTGGTCAGGCCTTCGACACCGCTCCACGCCACGCCGGCCCAGTTCAGGTGCTGGCTCTCATCGCCATCGGCCAGGGTGCCGTAGGAGGTGCCGATGCGCGTATGGCCACTCTGGTTGTACGGTTTGGTGAAACTCGCCTGGCCACCTTCGATCAGCCAGCCATCGAAGCTGTGGTTGGTCAGGCTCACACCACGAAACGTCTGCGGCAGCATGCGCGTGTCACCGCCGGCAATTACCGGATTGGTGAGGAACAGGTCACCGGCCTTCAACTCGGTGTCGAACGCGCGCATTTTCAACGTGCCACCGGCGGTGGAGAAAGCTCCCGGTGCTTTGCCGCCATTTTCTCGGACCGGCAAGATGCTCGAACCGTCCGTGCCGCCACCGCCGTCGAGTTTCAGCCCGAGCATGGCGTGGGCATCAATGCCGAAACCGACCGTGCCTTCGGTGTAACCCGACTGGAAAATCCCGAGAAACCCTTGGCCCCACTCAATGTTGTCGTCCGCCTGCTGCAAGCGGTTGCGATTCATGTAGTAGTTGCGGGCGTTGAGGTTGAGGCTCGAACCTTCAACGAAACCTTCTTTGGCTGGCTCGTCGGCATGGGCGGCGGGGGCAATCGTTGCGGCAATTGCAATGAACAACGGGGTGAAACGGACTGGGTAACGCACGTGCAATGGAGCTCCTTGGGTCAACTGGCGCCTCTATATTTTGAGGCGCTCGATGTTTCTTGTTGTTACAGACGAACCAAACGGCTTTCAGACCACAACGAAAAAAGGCCGCTGAACGGCAGCGGCCTGGAATGACGACGGTTGAACGGGAAGAGCCAAACAACCGCGTCGAGGGAAACGGTGCGGTGCGCGACTCAGCTGTCTTTTTCCAGCGATTGAGCCTGGGACGTTGCAGCCTGAGGGGCCTGCGTCGCGTCTTTGGCCTTGGCCATCATTTCTGCCTGATGCTGGTCATACGCTTGAGCGCGGGCAGAATTCTGCGCCACGAACGCGTGGGATTCTTCAGCCATCGCCAGCGGCGACAGGATCAATGAGGACAAAACGAAAGCGCTGGCAATACCCATACTGTTGGACATCTTGAAAACCTTCTCGCTTGGCGAGTGTGCTGTTTGGTGCGGGCAAAGATAAGGTTGCCGGGCGACGGGAAACAGCGCGATTTTCATAAATGACTGTTACAGCAAGAGCAAAGATCACCCATCCAGTCGTGGTAGAAATCCTTGTGGCGAGGGGATTTATCCCCGATGGGCTGCGAAGCAGCCCCAAAAATCCAGCCTCAAAGAACCCTGTAGATCTTACACACAGGATTTACGACTGCTGCGCAGCCGGTCGGGGATAAATCCCCTCACCACAGTTGATCCTGTTCAGCCGTGGAAAAGCGGTTAGACAGGAAGGTGGATGCCAAAGGTATTCATCCCCCGATCACTGCGCACAAACACATCCCCGCCATGCATCAGCGCAATCGCCTTGACGATCGCCAGCCCCAATCCGTGGTTATTGCCGCTGTTGCTGCGCGACGCATCGACCCGATAAAACCGCTCGAACAAGCGTGGCAAATGTTCACTGGCAATCGGCGAGCCGGGGTTGGCGACGCCGATACTGACTTGATGTTCCTCAACCTCAATCCGCACCTCGATCACCTGCCCTGGCCCGGTATGCTGCACCGCATTACTGAGCAAATTGATCAACGCCCGCCGCAAATGCGCGACCTCGATCTGCACCAGCGCATCACCACTGACCTGTACCTCAACCTGCGCATCTTCAAGAATGAAATCCAGATACTCCAGCGTCGTCGCCACCTCATCGGCCAACGAAGTCGAGGTGAGTTTGGTCGCCTTGATGCCCTGATCGGCACTGGCCAGAAACAGCATGTCGTTGATGATCGAACGCAACCGTTCCAGCTCTTCCAGATTCGATTGCAGCACTTCGAAGTAGTGTTCGGCAGAGCGCCCACGGGTCAGCGCCACTTGGGTCTGGCCGATCAGATTGGTCAGCGGCGAGCGCAACTCATGGGCTACGTCGGCGTTGAACGATTCCAGCCGCGAATAGGCCACTTCAACCCGTTCCAGCGTCGAGTTGAACGAGTCGACAAACTGTTCCAGTTCCGGCGGCAGTGGTGACAAACGCAAGCGCCCGGCCCGCAGCGGCGGCGCCAGACGTTGGGCTTCATGGGAGAGTTTGATCAGCGGTTTCAGGCCGATCCGCGCCACCCAATACCCCAGTGCCGACGCCATCAACACACCGACAATCGCCAGCCCGATCAGCGCGATCAGCAGGTTGTGCTGAGTCTCGTGAAACGTCTCGGTATCAATGCCGATCATGAAGCGCAGCGGCGGGCGCTGGTCCTTGGCCGGCAACTCGGTCAGCAGCACTTTCAGCGGATAAGGATGCTCGGCCAACTGCAGGTCACGCATGCCCAACGGGCCTTGGGCGAAGGCGCGAATCGCCGTATCCGGCTGACCGTATTGGTAACCCGGATCGCCGCTCACCACCCAGAAACGAATGCGTTTGTCCTCTTCGCCGAGCAGCTTCAACTTGGCGGTGATCTTCGCCCAGTGCTCCGGGGTGCCGAAGCGATTGAGCGCCGATTCGAGCACGCTGTAACGCGCATCCAGCTCGGCTTCCGGCAGCAATCCCAAGCCTTTATCGACCTGCTGATACAGCGCGCCGCCGATCAACAGAAACACCAGCAACGCCACCAGCGTGAACATGCCACTGAGGCGCAGGGCAATCGAATTACTGGACACCACGGCTCTCCAGCACATAACCCATGCCGCGAATGGTGTGCAGCAGCTTCTCGTCGAACGGCCCGTCAAGCTTGGCGCGCAGGCGTTTGATCGCAACTTCGACGACGTTCGCATCGCTGTCGAAATTGATGTCCCAGACCATCTCGGCAATCGCGGTTTTCGAGAGGATTTCACCCTGGCGGCGAGCCAATACGCTCAGCAGCGAAAACTCCTTGGCGGTCAGATCCAGGCGCGTGCCGGCGCGGGTGGCCTTGCGGCTGATCAAATCGATCCACAGGTCGGCGATGCTCACCTGCACCGGTTCATGGCCGCCACTGCGCCGGGTCAGCGCTTGCAGGCGCGCGACCAGTTCAAGGAAGGAAAACGGTTTGCCGAGGTAATCGTCGGCACCGTCGCGCAGGCCTCGGATGCGATCTTCGACGCGCTCGCGAGCGGTGAGCATGATCACCGGGGTCTGCTTGCGCGCACGTAATGCGCGCAGCACGCCGAAGCCATCGAGCCCCGGCAACATGACGTCGAGGACGATCACCGCGTAGTCGCTTTCCAGCGCCAGATGCAGACCCTCGACGCCGTCGCGGGCCAGATCCACGGTGTAACCCTGTTCCGTCAGACCGCGGTGCAGATAGTCCGCGGTTTTTTCCTCGTCTTCGATAATCAGAACGCGCATGACCCTGCCTCAGTCTGTGGTCGCCAGTGCCGGTGCGGGCGATGGGGCTGGTGGGTGTGAGTGCCGGTGAAACAGCCGCTCAAGCCACAAGTATATGACCGGCGTGGTGAACAGCGTCAGCATTTGGCTGACCAGCAAGCCGCCGACCACCGCGATGCCCAGCGGTTGGCGCAGTTCCGCGCCGGTGCCATAACCGAGCATCAGCGGCAGCGCGCCGAGCAGGGCGGCGAGGGTGGTCATGATGATCGGCCGAAACCGCGTGATGCACGCTTCGAAAATCGCATCCTGAGGTGATAAGCCTCGGTGGCGCTGGGCTTCCAATGCGAAGTCGATCATCAGGATGCCGTTCTTCTTGACGATACCGATCAGCAACACCAGGCCGATCAACGCCATGATCGAAAAGTCCTGACCGCAGATCCACAGCATGATCACCGCGCCCAAGCCTGCCGCCGGCAACGTCGAAATGATCGTCAGCGGGTGTACGAAGCTTTCATAAAGCACGCCGAGAATGATGTACACCGCCACCAGCGCCGCGAGAATCAGCCATGGCTGACTGGCCAGCGAACTCTGGAACGCCTGCGCCGCACCCTGAAAATTGCCGCTGATCGCGGTGGGCATGCCGATCTCGGCCTTGGCCTGATTGAGCAGAATCACCGCATCACCCAACGCCACACCGGGCGCGAGGTTGAACGACAGGTTGGCGGCGGGGAACATGCCGTCGTGGGCAATCGACAACGGGCCAATGGTCGGCGCATCGAATTTGGCCAGTGCCGACAGCGGCACCATCTCGCCACTCAGCGGTGAGCGCAGATAGAAATAGTTGAGGCTTTCGGCCTTGCCGCGCTGCTTGGTGTCCAGCTCCAGAATCACGTTGTACTGGTTGACCTGGGTCTGGAATTCATTGATCTGCCGTTGACCGAACGCGTCGTACAGCGCCTCGTCGACATCGCTGGCGGTCAGGCCAAAACGCGCGGCGGCGCTGCGGTCGATGCTGATGTGGGTGATGCTGCCGCCCAGTTGCAGATCGTTGGAAATGTCGCGGAACGCCGGGTTGCTGCGCAGTTTTTCAGTCAGGCGTTGCGTCCATGTTGCGAGGGTCGCGCCGTCGTTGCTCTTCAGCACGTACTGGTACTGCGCGCGGCTCGGGCCGGAGCTGAGGTTGATGTCTTGGCCTGCGCGCAGGTACAGCACGATGCCGGGGACTTTCATCAGTTGCGGGCGGATGCGGTCGATGAACTGGCTGGCGCTGACATCACGGTCGCCGCGTTTTTTCAGGGCGATCCAGAAGCGGCCGTTGGCGATGGTCTGGTTGCTGCCGGAGACACCGACCGAATGGGAAAACGCCTGCACTGCCGGATCGGCGGCGACGATTTCGGCCATGGCCAAGTGTTTTTTCACCATGTCGCCGTAGGAAATATCCGCAGCGGCTTCGGTGGTGCCGAGGACGAAACCGGTGTCCTGCACCGGGAAGAAACCTTTCGGGATAAAGATGTAACCGCCGATGGCCAGCGCCAGCGATAAACCGAACACGCCAATCATCAATTTTTGATGAGCGAGGGCGCGGCGCAGGCCTTTCTCATACCAACTGAGCAAACGTTCGCTGAAGCCCGGTTTATCGTGGGCGTGATGCACCGGTTTGCGCATGAACAGCGCGGCCAGCGTCGGCGCGAGGGTCAGCGACACCACCACGGAAATCATGATGGTCGAGGTCGCGGTCAGGGCGAATTCCTTGAACAGTCGTCCGACCACACCGCCCATGAACAGCAGCGGAATGAACGCTGCAACCAGTGAGAAACTGATCGAGACCACGGTGAAGCCAATCTCGCCAGCGCCCTTGATCGCCGCTTCGCGCATATCGTCGCCGGCCTCAAGGTGCCGGTGGATGTTTTCCACCACGACGATCGCATCGTCGACCACAAACCCCACGGCCACCACGATCGCCACCAGCGTCAGGTTGTTCAGGCTGAAACCGAGGATGTACATCAAGGCGAAACTGGCGATCAGCGACACGCCGAGCACTGCCGACACGATCAGGGTCGCCGACAGCTGGCGCAGGAACAGCGCCATCACCGCGACCACCAGCATGATCGCGATCAACAGGGTGATTTCGACCTCATGCAGCGAGGCGCGAATGGTCTGGGTGCGGTCGATCAGGGTTTTCACTTGCACCGAGGCCGGCAACATCGCTTCGAGGCCGGGCAGGGCGGCTTGAATGCGGTCGACCGTTTCTACGATGTTGGCGCCGGGTTGGCGCGAGATCACCAGGTTCACCCCGGGTTGATCACCGGCCCAGGCTTGCACGTAGGCATCTTCCGAACCGTTGACGACTTTGGCGACATCGCGCAGGTGAACCGGGGCGCCATCCTTGTAGGAAACGATGAGTTGGCTGTAGTCCTCAGGGTGGAACAACTGGTCGTTGGTCGACAGCGTCGAGATGCTCGATTCACCGTACAGCGCACCTTTGGCGAGGTTGAGGCTGGTCTGTTGAATCGCCAGACGAATGTCGGCGAGGGTCAGGCCGATCGCCGCGAGTTTGTCCGCCGAAGCTTGTACGCGAATCGCCGGACGTTGCTGACCGGTGATGTTGATTTGGCCTACGCCGTCGATCTGACTGATCTGACGCGAGAGCAGGGTTTCCACCAGGTCGCTGAGTTCGGTGCCGGGCATCTGCGTCGAGCTGACACTGAGGATCAGCACCGGGCTGTCGGCCGGGTTGACCTTCTTCCACGTTGGCAGCGTCGGCATGTCCTTGGGCAGTTTGCCGGCGGCGGTGTTGATTGCCGCCTGGACTTCTTGCGCGGCGGTGTCGATGCTTTTATCGAGGGTGAATTGCAGGGTCAGCAGGCTTGAGCCCAGCGCACTGCTAGAAGTCATCTGGGTCATGCCGGGGATGGCGCTGAATTGCACCTCCAGCGGCGTGGCCACGGATGAAGCCATGGTATCGGGGCTGGCGCCGGGCAACTGCGCGGAAACCTGAATCGTAGGAAATTCCGCTTCCGGCAGTGGGGCGATTGGCAAGCGCGGGAAGGCAATCAAACCGACCAGCACCAGAGCGATGGTCAGCAGGATTGTGGCGACCGGATGATCGATGCACCACGTGGAGACGCCTTTGTGCGCCTTCATGGTTTCGGCTCCGTTTGCACCACCTGCGCCGGTTCGGTCATGACTTGCACGGTCGAGCCGGGCTTGAGCCGCGACTGGCCGTCGGTGACCAGCACGTCACCGGCCTTCACGCCTTTGATGATGTCCTGGCCGCTGCCTTGGTAAACCATCTGCACTTGTACGGCTTCGACCTTGTCGCCATTCACCCGGTAAACGAAGTGTTTGTCGAGACCACGTTGTACGACAGTGGGTGGGACGACCAGCGCATCTTTGTCGAGGGCTGTCTGAATTTTTACCGTGACCAGCAGACCGGGCCAGAGCTTCTGGCTGGCGTTGTCGAACTCGGCCTTGGCGCGAATGGTGCCGGTGTTGGCGTTGATCTGGTTGTCGATCAGGGTCAGGTGACCTTCGCCGAGCAGGTTGCCGGTTTCGCCATCGGTGTCGGCGCCGATGTAGGCCTTGACCTGGGCGCGCTGTGGATCGTTGATCAGGCCTTGCAGGGTCGGCAGCATTTGCTGGGGCAGGGAGAACTCGACGGCGATCGGGTCGATCTGGGTGACGGTGAACAGGCCGGCGGTGTCGGTCATGCGCAGGAAGTTGCCTTCGTCGACTGTGCGAATACCGACGCGGCCGGTGACCGGGGAGCGGATTTGCGTGTAGGAAAGTTGTACCTGCGCGGAATCGATGGAGGCCTGGTTGCCTTGGGCGGTGGCCTTCAATTGGTTGACCAGAGCTTGTTGTTGGTCGTAGGTCTGTTTCGAGATGCCGTCGTCGACGGTGAGCAGTTTGTAGCGTTTGAGGTTGACCAGGGCGACTTGCAATTGTGCCTGGCTTTCGCCCAGTTGGGCGCGGGCCTGGTCGAGGCTGGCGCGGATGGAGCGGTCGTCGATGGTGGCCAGCAGGTCGCCTGTTTTGACCAGTTGGCCTTCTTTGACGAGAATTTTGGTGAGGATGCCGTCTATTTGTGGGCGCACTACCACGCTGTGCAGGGAGAGTACCGAGCCGATGCCGCTGGTGTAGCGGGGGACGTCTTTTTCGCTGACCGCGATGACTCGCACCGGGATGGCGGTGGGGGTGGCGAGTTTGGTCGGGGCGGGTTTCAGGGCGTACCACAGACCTGCGCCTGCGAGGACGATCAATAGGGTGGCGAGCAGGGCTTTGTTCTTTTGGATTCGCATGCGGGGTGGGCGCCAAGGGTATGGAGTTTGGGCAGGTTGGGTAGTTATAAACTTGTTTGGGGGTCAGGAGGGTGACGGCTGGCTGTCAGCGCTGTCAGTTTCGTGTGTACATATCCGTTGCTGCGGTAACGGCTACTTAGGGTTTCGCCCTGACGGCGACTCACTTTTTTACAAGCGCCTAAAAAAGTAAGCAAAAAACGCTTGCTCCTACGTGCGGCCCGCTCGCTGGGGCTCGGGGTTCCTTCGCTACGGGATCGATCCGGGCGCAGCGCCTACGGTTTGCTTCGCTGCACCTCCTCTCGCTGTGTTTGGCTGCGCCAAACGGTCGCTGCGCTCCCACCCCCGGATCAATCCCTCCACTCAGCCTTCCGACGTCGCCCGTGGATCAAGATCAAGAGCTGCACCCGAGCTTGCGCTCATCGTGTTGAGTGGTGAGAAGCAGAAGCGGTGTGCGTTCTGCTTTTGCTCTTCGTAGGAGCAGAGCTTGCTCGCGATGGCGGCCAACCTATTTATTACAGACTGCACAAAAACCCTGTGGGAGCTGGCTTGCCAGCGATGGCGGCCCGCCAGCCGACCATTTTCTCCAGTTGGCGGCAATCTCATGTAGGAGCTGCCGCAGGCTGCGATCTTGTGATCTTGCCTCTGACGTCGAACATCAAAAGATCGCAGCCTGCGGCAGCTCCTACATCGGCAGTGGGTGTTTAAACGCGTTTCGAAATGGGTGAACCTTCCCACAAGGTTTTCAGGTTGTCCGTCGGACGTGCGCTCTCTAGGCTTGGGTTGTCGCCGAAAACTCGGCGATCGGGTGTGAGAGCCCTTAGGAACTGTTAATCCAACACCAGTACCACCATAATTGCCGCCGGCTTTTTGCTGCCCTGCAATTTTTATGGCGGCTGTGTGCGGGCGAACTTCGGTTCGGCCGGGCTTGTTCCTACCGGTTTCTCACTCCGCACATAGCTGCCACCACTCCGCCGCGTGAGAAACGGCACGTGTTGGCTTTTGACAAGGAACATTTCCATGACTAAGCCCGTACCCGATCCCCCCTTCGAAACAACAACCCCCCTCGAAGACGCCATCCGCGCCGACGACCAGCTAAAAAACCGCGAAGCGATAAAACGCGCCCTCGATTTCTACCTCAGCCCCGACCCGATAAAACCACGCTTGCCCAGCACGATGTTCCTCATCCACCCGAACATCGACACCGAAAGCCTGCTCGCCCACGCTTGCGAATCCCTGGCCTCGGCCAATGTGATGGCCGGCGATTTCGCCGATCAGCTCAGCCGCCCGCAACGCAGTACGGCACTGGCCATCCAGCAGATCGTCATGCTCGCCGAACTGGCGGTGAACCGTGTTTTGGATCGGGTTGATCCCCAGCCCTGATCAGGCAGGAACACCGCGTTATCGTTCATCGCGAGCAGGCTCACTCCTACAGAGAGAATGCATTTCACATGTAGGAGTGAGCCTGCTCGCGATGACGGTATAACGGTCCCAAAAAGGGACCGATCGGTCCCAATTCGGGACTTGTTTGCCAACTATCCTGCTCAAGATCCTCCCCTGTTCGCGGATAAACATTATGTAGCCTGGGTTTTCCGGGCCGCTCACCCCGGGAGGGTCTAGACATGAAGCTGAAAACCGCTCTGCCGTATTTGCTTCTCTTGCTTCCACTCGCAGCCTTCGCTGCACCTGGCAGTCAATCTGGCGAGATCCGTTTTACCGGGCAGATCGTCAATTCCGGCTGTGCGGTCGCACGTGTCGGCGCGTTGTCCGCCGCGCAGTCCCGTCAGGTCGAAATCAAGCCTGGTCTGAAAGTCGAGGTGGACACTGATCGCAACGCTTGCGGCCATCAGTCGCTGCCGATCTCCATGAGCTACGAAGCGCTGAAGACTTCGACCGATAAAGGCATCGTCACCATCACCTACCTGTGAGCCGTTCGGCGTGCGCTGTAAATCTTCAGGTGCCGAGCCATGGCGCGCAGGTATACTGCGCGCCTTCGCGGCTCACTGTTCGGGCCCGACTTTTTGCTTTCCGGAGCTTTTATGACTTCCCCGACCCTGCCGCCGGTTGACGACGCTGTCAGCGATGTCTCGGCTGAACTGGCCGATACCAGCGACACCAAAGCCGAAATTCCGGCCTTCAAGTTCCCGTTCAAACCGGGCGAGCTGGCTTCTGCCAAAGGCTCTAACCAGCCTTGGTACAAGAACGGCGCCAAGAATGGCCACACCAAGACCCCGGGCATGGCGCCGCCGGGCACCCGTCGTTCGATGGGCAAGCGCTGAGTTTTATTCCCGCCTGCGGCCCTCACTGTGATTTTCGATGGCGATGATTATCGAACACAGTGATGGCTAAGTGCTCAGTTCCTGAGCCAGATCAATATTTGACCAATTGGTGCGCTTAGAGTCAGCAGCCCTGCCGACTCTTCCCATAAAACGAGCGCGCTATCCATGAAGATCAATCTCCCGGTGACCGGCCGCAACGTCGACGTGGCGCTGGATGCGAACATTCTTTCGACCACCGATCTGACCAGCGCGATCACCTACGCCAACGACGATTTCATCCAGATCAGCGGTTATACCCGCGACGAACTGCTGGGGACGCCGCACCACCTGCTGCGTCATCCGGACATGCCGGCGCAGGCGTTTGCGCACATGTGGCAGACGCTCAAACGCGGGCGTTCGTGGATGGGGCTGGTGAAGAATCGTTGCAAGAACGGTGATCATTATTGGGTCAGCGCCTTTGTCACACCGGTCACACAGAACGGCGTGGCGGTGGAGTATCAGTCGGTGCGCACGCGGGCGGACGCGCGTCTGGTCGCGGCGGCTGAGCGCGCTTATGCGCAATTGCGCGGTGATCAGATGACGCGCTGGCAACTGCCTGAGATCAGCGTGCAGGCGAAGATCACTGCGCTGGGCAGTGCGTTGCTTGGCGTGGTCTTGAGTATCGAGGCGTGGTTACGACCGGAGTCGTTCTGGATGGAAGCCGCTGTGTTTGTGGCTGGCAGTGGCGCCTGTGCGTTGGGTGTGCGCTGGATTTTGCGTCCGCTGGTGCGTCTCACCGAACGTGCGAAACAGATTGCCGACAACCCCTTGAGCCAGACCATCTACACCGGCCGGGGCGATGAATTCGGGCAGATCGAGTTCGCCTTGCAGATGCTTGAGGCGCAGGTCGGCGCGGTGGTCGGGCGCATTGGCGATGCCTCGCAGCAATTGGCCGGGCATGCCGCGCAACTGGTCGATCATCTGCAGAGCAGTCATAGCAGTTCACTCGCGCAGCAAGCAGAAACCGATCTGGTGGCGGCAGCGATTCATCAAATGGCCGCCAGTGTCGCGCAGGTGGCCAGCCATGCGCAGCAAGCTTCGGTGGCGGCAGACATGGCCGGAACCGAAACCCGCGAGGGGCATTTACTGGTGGGTGAGAGTCGCCGTGCGGTGTTGCGTCTGGCCGAAGAGTTGGGGCGCGCCACCGAGGTGATTCATCAGCTCGAAGGTCATAGCAGCGAGATCTCCGGGGTGCTGGAGGTGATCCGCAGCATCGCCGAGCAGACCAATCTGCTGGCGCTCAACGCGGCGATCGAAGCGGCGCGCGCCGGTGATGCCGGGCGCGGTTTTGCCGTGGTCGCCGATGAAGTGCGCGGCTTGGCGCAACGCACCCAGCAATCGACCAACGAGATTCAGCGCATGATCAGTACCCTGCAAAACGGCGCACGCGATGCGGTGATGGTCATGCAGCAGAGCAGCGAGCATGTCGATAACAGTGTCGAACAGGCGCAACGCGCGGCGCGGGCGCTGGACGGGATCAGTGAGCGGGTCGAGCAGATCACCGAGATGAGCCTGCAGATAGCGGCGGCGGTGGAGCAGCAGAGCGCGGTGAGCGAGGACATCAATCGCAACATCGTCAGCATCCGCACGGCGTGCGAGGTGACGGTGGATGAGGGGCGGCAGAGTCAGCAAAATTCCGAGGATGTGGCAGGGTTGGCGGGGGATTTGCGCTTGTTGGCGCGTGAATTCTGGGGGCGGCGGCAGGTTCGCGATTGAGGTCGCCTGCAAAGGCCCCATCGCTGGCAAGCCAGCTCCCACATTATTCTCGGGTGTTCACACTATTTGTGTACGCCACAGAACCCTGTGGGAGCTGGCTTGCCAGCGATGAGGCCAGTTCGTTCGCCGTAAAATTCTGATCAGGCCGCGCGCAACGAGATAAACGCATACGTCTGCGCCGGCTCGGTCACCACTTGCGCCCCCGCCGCCAGCACTTGCCCGGCAATGTCATCTCCGGACACATGAAACAGCCATTCGCTGTGCGCCTCGCCTGGCGGCTGCGCACTCACCTGATCGATGACCGTGGCGAATGCCGCCATGTTCGGCAGGTAGGCGGTGAAGCCATCACCTTTCAACGCCGTAGTACGAATCCCCAGCAGCGCACAGATTGCGTCCTTGGTGCCGATGTCATCCCGATCGGCCTGACGCGAGCGCTGAATCAATTCAACCAATTCCTGATCAACCAACTCACCCCCCGCAATCAAAGCCGGTCCCTGGGTCCAGGATTCCGGCGGGCAATCCTTGGCAGCAGGGTTGAGCGGGATGTGCGGATTGATTTCTGCCGGATAGATGCGGCAAACCAGCGGCCGCCGTTCGTAAATCCGGCAGAGCTTGTCTTCGTCAAGATTCCGGCAGGGGCCGACGTTGTACGCGGCAAAAGTGATTGCCACATGCGCTTGCGTCATGCCGCTGCGCACCACCGCTGAACGACGTTCGGCGTGTTCACGCTGGTGCGCCGGCAGGCCCAGGCCATTGCCGAGAAAGGCTTCGACTAACACGATCACCTGGCCGCCATCCGCCGCCCACATGCGGGCTTCGGCCAAGGTCAGGGGCACATGGTGGTCGGTGCAGCACTTGCCGCAGCCTACGCAGGAAAACGTCGTATTCATTGAGCGATCTTTCTTCAACCAAGGTGTGAAACGGTGGCGGAAAACCACCGCACAGGTCCGGGTCGAAGCAAGTTATGCGCCATTCACTGAGGTTTGGCGGTCGGGCGGATCGAGTCCCACTCGGTGACGAAGGCGGTTTTCGTTTGCTTGTTGTACAGGCACAGCTCGCTGCCTTGCTGGCCTTTCATGTGTTTTTGCGGGTATTGGCCTTGCAGCAACACGGCGGTGTAGCCGACGCGGTCGTCGAATTGTGCGGGTGTGCCGACGGGTTTGGCATTTTTCAGACCGCTGGCTTTGGTGCAACTGGCGAGTACGGTTTTGTCGTAGGCGGCCCAGGCGTCCGGGCTGGAGGCGTGGGCCTGGGAGGCTAGGGCGGTGAGGCAGAGCAGGCTGGCGGTGAGGGTTTTCATGGTGGGCGTCCTTGGTCGTGGGTGGCCAAGGTTGGAGTGTGCCTAAAGAGTTTTGTTGCCTCGGACAGCGCTAAAAGATCGCAGCCTTCGGCAGCTCCTACATGGATATGCGTTTCCCTGTAGGAGCTGCCGAAGGCTGCGATCTTTTGACTTTACAGGTCCGGCACCAGCTCGCGGCGGACTACGTACATGCCGGCACTTTCATACAAGCGCTGCGCCCGCAGGTTGTCTTCCAGCACCTTCAAATCAACAAAGCCTTCGCGCCGCTGCTGAAATGCGTTGAATGCGTTAAGCAACAACGCCCGGCCCAACCCGCGCCCCTGCATCCGTGGATGCACCACCAGATTTTTGATATAGGCACTGGTCCAGCATTGCGCCACACCGACGACACCCTCGGCATCGCGGGCAATAAAGCACAGTGTCGGATCGTACTCAGGATCGCTCTCGAACTGTTTCTGCCAAGCGTCCAGCGCCGGCACCCGGCCGCCACCTTCGCGGTAGCCGAGTTGCATCAAGTCATGCACCTCCGCCGCCAGTTCGACGGAGTAGGTGCACAGCTCAATACCTTGAGGCAGAAGCGCATCCAGCGCTTCCTTGCCAAGGTCGCGGCGCATCAAAAAACAGTACGTCTCGCCCAAGACTCAGTGCCCGTGCGCCGCGACGTGTTTGGCCGCTTCGATCAGGCAGTGGGTCAGTTCCGGCGAGGAGAACTTGGTCAGCACGCCGTTTGCCCCGGCCAGTCGGGCTTTCTCGCTGTTCATCGCGCTGTCGAGCGAGGTGTGCAGCAGCACGTAGAGGTGGGCGAAGTCCGGCGTCTCGCGCAGGGTGCGGGTGAAGGCGTAGCCGTCCATCTCGGACATTTCGATGTCGGAGACGATCAGGTTGATCTGCTGCGCCGTGCCTTGCAGGTCGAGCAGGCAGTCGATGGCTTCCTTGGCGCTGCGCGCGGTATGGCATTGCAGGCCGAGGTTGCGCAGGGTGTGCACCGATTGCTGCAGCGCCACTTGGCTGTCATCGACCACCAGAATCCGTGCGTTGCCGAGCACATCAGCGTCTTCCATGCTCAGGTCGGTCGGGGCCATTTCGATCTGCGCCGGGGCGATGCTGTGGATCACCTTTTCAATGTCGAGCACCTGCACCAGCGTGCCGTCCACCGAAGTCACGCCAGTGATGTAGGCGCGCGAGCCACCGGAGCCGAACGGCGGCGGTTTGATGTCAGTGGTCAGGCAATGGACGATTTTGCTCACCGCCTGCACGTGCAGGCCCTGCTTGGAACGGCTGACGTCGGTGACGATCAGGCAGCCGCCGTTCGGGTCTTCCAGCGGCCGCTCGCCGATGGCGCGGCTGAGGTCGATGACCGACAGCGACGCGCCGCGCAAAGTGGCGATGCCCTTCACGTGCGGGTGCGACTCCGGCAGCTTGGTCAGCGGCGGGCAGGGGATGATTTCACTGACTTTCAGCAGGTTGATCGCCATCAACTTGCCGCTGCGCAAGGTAAACAGCAGAAGCGAAAGTGAATCTGCGCGGGCTTTGGTGGAGGACATATAAACCTTCTGTGGAAAGGTGGTGGGCGAGGGTGGAAATCGCCAGAAACTATTGATGCCGGGTTATCGACTTGTCGGGGGCAGGCTTTAGGGCCATTGGGCAGGTGAAGATCAAAAGATCGCAGCCTGCGGCAGCTCCTACGGAGTGGCCTGTGAAAATATCCTCTGGTGAGGGAATCCACTCAAGCCAGTTGATGGGGTTATTTCATTCCCAACCGCTTGGCCATCCGCCCAAGATTCGCCCGATCCAGCCCCAGCTCTCGCGCTGCGCTTGCCCAGTTATCCTGATTGCGTTCCAGCGCCGCACTGATCAAACGGCGCTGATACTCCTCAGTGGCACTGCGCAAATCGCCGTTGATCAACGGCGCCGCCACTGCAACTTCGGCAGTCGGTGCGGTCGAGTTATCCACAACCTCATGTGGCAAATCCAGATCCGCCGCACTCAGGCTGAGGATCTTCGGCCGCACCTTGCAATTGCCCAAAGCCTTCAACGCGCTGCGGCCGATCAAGTGTTCCAGTTCGCGCACGTTGCCCGGCCAAGTGTAGGCGAGCAGCGCTTCCTGGGCGTCGCTGTTCAGGCGCAGGCTGTTGAGGCCCATGCGCGAGCGATTCTGTTCGAGGAAAAAACCGCTGAGCAACAACACATCGCGACCACGATCACGCAGTGCCGGTACCTTTAATGGGTACACGCTCAAACGATGGTAGAAGTCGGCGCGATAACGCCCGCTACGGACTTCTTCCGCCAGGTCACGATTGGTCGCGGCGATCAGGCGCACATCGACCTGGTGTTCCTTGTCCGAACCCAAACGTTGCAGCTGCCCGCTCTGCAAGACGCGCAGCAACTTGGCCTGCACCGTCAGCGACAACTCGCCGACTTCATCGAGAAACAGCGTGCCGCCGTTGGCCAGCTCGAACTTGCCACGACGGTCACTGGTGGCACCGGTGAACGCGCCGCGCACGTGGCCGAACAATTCGCTTTCGACCAGTGTGTCGGGGAGGGCGGCGCAATTGAGGCTGATGATCGGTTTGTCGGCACGCGCTGAAGCGGCGTGGATCGCCTGCGCTACCAGTTCTTTGCCGACCCCGGTTTCACCGGTGATCAACACGGTCAGGTCACTGCCGCCGACCAGATTGATTTCTTCCACCAAGCGTTTGAGGGCTTTGCTCTGGCCGATCATTTCGCGGTTCTGTTGGCCGCTGGCCTGACGGTAGACCTCGGCGCGCTGGTGCTCGTCTTCGGCGCGAGTCGCCAGGCGTTCGATGCGTTCGGCGGCATTGACCGTGGCCGCCGCGAGGCTGGCGAAGGCTTGCAGGGCGTCGAGTTCGATCGGTTCGAATCGCTCGGGATCGAGGGCGTCGAGGGTGATCAAGCCCCAGAGCTTTTCATCGACAAACAGCGGACAGCCGAGGCAATCGTGGACTTCGAGGTGTTCGTCGAGGCCGTCGACCAGGCCGTCATAAGGGTCGGGCAGGTCACTGTCAGCGGCAAAGCGGGTCGGCCCGGCACCGGCCAGGAGGATTTCGAAACGCGGATGCTCGCTGACTTTGAAGCGCCGGCCGAGGGTGTCGGTGCTCAAGCCATCCACCGCCAGCGGCACCAGCGATTCGCCGTCCAGGCGCAACAACGCGGCGGCATCGCACGGCAGCAAGGCGCGCATGGCTTCGAGCAGGCGTCGATAGCGTTCGCCCTCGGGCAATTCGCGGGACAGGTCAGAGACCAGGGGCAGCAGAGCGGTGAGCAGGGATTTGGCAGTCATGGTCTTGTAGTCAAAGAGACAAGATGTAGTCTGGATGACTATAAGTCTTCTTGAGTCATTATGACTATCTCGTTTTCAAGCTATTGATTTATATGGATTAAAAAGCTGGCACGGAAACTGATAAAGCAAAAGTAACTTTTCAAAGAAGCTCAGGAGTCACTCTTATGCTTAGCGTCCAGGATCGTGCCATCGTCAAATCCACCGTGCCTCTGCTGGAAAGCGGCGGCGAAGCGCTGATCACGCACTTCTATCGCATGATGCTCTCTGAATACCCTGAAGTGCGTCCGTTGTTCAACCAGGCGCATCAGGCCAGCGGCGACCAGCCGCGTGCCTTGGCCAATGGTGTGCTGATGTACGCCCGCCACATCGATCAACTCGATCAGTTGGGCGATCTGGTGGCGAAAATCATCAACAAGCACGTCGCCCTGCAAATCCTCCCGGAGCACTACCCGATCGTTGGCGCCTGCCTGCTGCGCGCCATCTCCGAAGTGCTCGGCGAAGAAATTGCCACGCCTGAAGTGATGAGCGCCTGGGGCGCAGCTTACGGTCAACTGGCTGACATCCTGATCGGCGCCGAAACCGCTATTTATGACCAGAAAGAACAAGCGGTCGGCGGCTGGCGCGGCGCGCGTGAATTCATCGTCGCGGCCAAGGTCGAGGAGAGTGCGGAAATCATCTCCTTTTACTTCGAGCCTGCCGACAAAGGCCCGATTCTGGCGGCTGAGCCGGGTCAGTACATCGGTATGAAGCTGATCCTCGACGGCGAAGAAATCCGCCGTAACTACTCGCTGTCGGCGCTGGCTAATAAAGGACAGTACCGTATCAGCGTCAAACGCGAACCGGGTGGCCGCGCGTCCAACCATCTGCACGATCAGTTGCATGTCGGCGCGAGCATCCAGTTGTTCCCGCCATCGGGTGAGTTCACCCTGACCGCCAGCGATAAACCGCTGGTGCTGATCAGCGGCGGCGTCGGCATCACTCCGACCCTGGCGATGCTTGAAGCGGCGCTGGAAACCGAGCGCCCGGTGCACTTTATCCACTGCGCGCGCAATGGCAGTGTCCATGCGTTTCGTGACTGGATCGATGGCTTGGCGGCGCGTCATCCGCAGCTCAAACGTTTCTACTGCTACGCCGAAGACGATGGCGTGAGCCCGGCGGCGGACAAGGTCGGAATGCTGAACCAGGAATTGCTCGGCGAATGGCTGCCGGAGCAGCGTGATGTCGACGCTTACTTCCTTGGGCCGAAGGGGTTCATGGGCGCGATCAAGCGCCATTTGAAAGCGTTGGGTGTGCCGGAGAAGCAAAGCCGTTACGAGTTCTTTGGGCCGGCCTCGGCTTTGGAATGATCCAAGACCGAGTCGCCTTCATCGCGGGCAAGCCCGCTCCCACAGGTCAGGCGTCGTTCACAGATTTTTTGTACGCCGCCAATCCTGTGGGAGCGGGCTTGCCCGCGATGGCCGTTACACCATTCTGATTTGGCAAACCTCACTACGACTTAATGGTTGCTTAACCGCTTTATCGTTTATTGCCCCGGTGTAGACTTGCGACAACCTTCAGTCGCGAGCCGGCTGAACCATGGACATAAAAGGGAAACGCGATGAGCGAGGAAACGATTCGGTTGGGCCGTGAGCGGCGCTTTCTGGTGCTGTTGGGGATCATCTGCCTGGCGCTGATCGGTGGCGCGCTTTATATGCAAATCGTGCTCGGTGAAGCGCCATGCCCGCTGTGCATTCTGCAACGTTATGCGTTGCTGCTGATTGCGCTCTTCGCCTTCATTGGCGCGGCCATGCGCACCCGCCGCAGCATTACCGTGTTTGAAGTGTTGGTGGTGATCTGTGCGATTGCCGGCGCCGGAGTGGCCGGGCATCACGTGTACACGCAGTTCTACCCGGCGGTCAGCTGTGGCATCGATGTGCTGCAGCCGATTGTCGATGATCTGCCACTGGCGAAGATCTTCCCGCTGGGCTTCCAGGTCGACGGTTTCTGCTCGACGCCGTACCCGCCGATCCTCGGTCTGTCGCTGGCGCAATGGGCGCTGGTGGCGTTCGTGCTGGTGGTGATCCTGGTGCCGCTGTTGACCTCGCGTAACCGAAAAGCACTGCGCTGAGTCAACTATTCGGCGATCAGGCCGATACAGAAAACGCCTCGATTTGCGGATCAGCAAATCGGGGCGTTTTGCATTTCAGAGTGTTTGTGAAAACACCGTGACGAACGGCAATAGTGGGTGCGGCGAGTGTGCGACATGTTGTCACACGCGCCGTGTCGCAGGGTGTCGCGAAGTGCCGGATTGGTCTCTTGTTACACAAAATCATTGGTCTGTTTCAACGTTTTGCGGCTTTTGAACGCAAGTGCCAGATCAGGCAGTTTTAACAAGCTCTGGCAAATGGCCAGAGCCCTTGGAATATCGGGCTTTGCGCCGATCGGGGGTTCAGAAAAAGCCTTCGGAGCTGTCTGAACTGAGGCGGATACACCTACATTTTTTGGTGTTTTTGTTGAGAATCGATTTCGATAACATGCGGAACTTTTGCAAAAATGGTGATGGATTGTTGCTCGAACGGATAAAAATTATTTCGGGATAAGACATGGTGTATAGGGCGCTACCTATCTACAATCGCCCGCACTGAATTCCCGGCACTGTTCAGCCTTTATTAAGGAAGACTTTATTAAGGCGCTGCGCAGAAAGTCGGGTGTCGAGCGAGTCGGAAGGCTTTCAAGACACCCAGGTGTCGGTGCCTTCCAACTTTCCGCACCAAATGGAATTGGTCTGTAACAAGGCCTTTGACCACGAATTCGAATAAGAACTTAACGCTGTCCCAGGATTTGTCGAGCGTCTGACGCGCGACGGGCGGCCCTTATTCAATCCAAAGAAAATGCCAACCCTTGGCAGGGTGAAGTGTTGGCGATCAAAACCCAACTGCATTGCGCAAGCTGCTTTAGAGGTCGTGAGATGAGTAAAAACAGGTACCCCAGATTACTAGGCCTAGTGCCGCTGCTCGGCACGTTGTTGCTGGGAGGCTGCAACATGACCTTGCTCAATCCAACGGGCCAGGTCGGCCTGGAACAGCGCAACCTGATCATCACCGCGACCCTGCTGATGCTGTTGGTCGTTGTGCCGGTTATCGTCATGACCTTCCTGTTCGCCTGGAAATACCGCGCGTCGAACAAGAACGCCGTCTACACCCCGAAATGGTCGCACTCGACCAAAATCGAAGTGGCAGTCTGGACCATCCCGGTCCTGATCATCATTGCCCTGGGTTACATCACCTACATCTCCACCCACGAACTGGACCCATATCGTCCAATCGAATCCGACGTCAAGCCTGTGACCATCGAAGTGGTCGCGCTGGACTGGAAGTGGCTGTTCATCTACCCGGAACAAGGCATCGCCACGGTCAACAAGATCGTGTTCCCGGCGCACACGCCAATCAACTTCAAGATCACCTCTGACGCTGTGATGAACTCGTTCTTCATCCCGGGTCTGGGCGGCCAGATCTACGCGATGGCGGGCATGCAGACCAAGCTGCACCTGATCGCTGACCGTAACGCTGAAATGGACGGTATCTCCGCCAACTACAGCGGCGCGGGTTTCACCGGCATGAAGTTCAAAGCTATCTCCACCACTCAGGAAGATTTCGACGCCTGGGTAAGTGAAGTCAAGAAGTCACCTAAACAGCTTGATCAAGCTGAATACGCAGCCCTTGCCAAGCCAAGCCAGAACAACCCAGTCGAGCTCTACTCCTCGGTCACGCCGAACCAGTTCCAGATCATCGTCGACAAGTACGAAGGTATGAAGCCGGGCAAGCCGCTGAAGCACGAGAAGAAAGAGAAAGAAGTGGCGGCCACGGAAATTGACTCGAGTTCGCATTCAGCTGCCGGGGCAGAGGAGTAAACGATGTTTGGTAAATTAAGTTGGGAAGCAGTCCCATTCCACGAGCCGATCGTGATGATTACCATCGCCATGATCGCCCTCGGTGGTCTGGCGCTGTTCGCTGCAATCACCTACTTCAAGAAGTGGACGTACTTGTGGACCGAGTGGCTGACTTCGGTTGACCACAAGAAAATCGGCGTGATGTACATCATCGTCGCCATGGTCATGCTGCTGCGCGGTTTTGCCGACGCCATCATGATGCGTACCCAGTTGGCCATGGCCACCGAGGGTTCGCCTGGCTACCTGCCACCTGAACACTATGACCAGATCTTCACCGCTCACGGTGTGATCATGATCATCTTCATGGCGATGCCATTCTTCACCGGCCTGATGAACCTTGCAGTGCCGCTGCAGATCGGCGCGCGTGACGTTGCGTTCCCGTTCCTGAACTCCCTGAGCTTCTGGCTGCTGGTGTCCGGCGTTGTGCTGATCAACCTGTCCCTGGGCGTTGGCGAATTCGCCAAGACCGGTTGGGTTGCCTATCCACCATTGTCGGGTCTGCAATACAGCCCTGGCGTGGGCATGGACTACTACATCTGGGCGCTACAGTTATCCGGGTTAGGTACGACGCTGACGGGGGTTAACTTCCTCGCGACCGTGCTGAAAATGCGTACCCCTGGCATGAAACTGATGGACATGCCGATCTTCACCTGGACCTGCACCTGGGCAAACGTTCTGATCGTGGCTTCGTTCCCGATCCTGACCGCTACCCTGGCACTGCTGACCCTTGACCGTTACATGGATTTCCACATTTTCACCAATGAACTTGGTGGCAATCCAATGATGTACGTCAACCTGTTCTGGGCGTGGGGCCACCCTGAGGTTTACATCCTGATCCTGCCGGCATTCGGCATCTTCTCGGAAGTGATCTCGGCGTTCACCGGTAAGAAACTGTTCGGCCACCACTCGATGATCTACGCCTCGGGCGCGATCTCGGTACTGGGCTTCATGGTTTGGCTGCACCACTTCTTCACCATGGGTTCGGGTGCCAGCGTCAACGCCTTCTTCGGTCTGGCGACGATGCTGATTTCCATCCCGACGGGTGTGAAGCTATTCAACTGGCTGTTCACCATCTACCAGGGCCGTCTGCGTTTCACCAGCCAAGTGCTGTGGACCCTGGGCTTCATGGTGACCTTCGCCATCGGCGGCATGACCGGCGTACTGCTGGCCATCCCGGGTGCTGACTTCGTTCTGCACAACAGCCTGTTCGTGATCGCGCACTTCCATAACGTGATCATCGGCGGTGCGGTATTCGGTTACATCGCAGGTTTCGCGTTCTACTTCCCGAAAGCGTTCGGCTTCAAGCTGCACGAAGGCTGGGGTAAAGCAGCGTTCTGGTTCTGGATCTCGGGCTTCTTCGTCGCATTCATGCCGCTCTATGCACTGGGCTTCATGGGCATGACCCGTCGTCTGAACGCCACCACCAACCCTGAGTGGGTACCGTACCTGTACGTTGCCATGTTCGGTGCGGTGATGATCGCTGCCGGTATCGCCTGCCAACTGATTCAGCTGTACGTCAGTGTGCGTGACCGCAACAAGCCAGAGAACGTTTGCGATCACGGTGACCCGTGGAATGCACACACTCTGGAATGGTCGACCTCGTCGCCACCGCCGTTCTACAACTTCGCTGTGCTGCCAAAAGCTGACTGCATCGACCCGTTCACTGAAGCCAAGGAAAACGGTACTGCGTACCAGCAACCGGCCAAGTACGAGCCGATCCACATGCCGAACAACACCGCCACTGGTGTGGTGATGGGCGCGCTGTTGACCGTATTCGGTTTCGCGATGATCTGGCACATCTGGTGGCTGGCGATCGCGAGCCTGGCCGGTACTGTCATCTACTTCGTGATCCACGCTGCACGTGACGACCAGGGCTATATGGTTCCGGTTGAAACGATCGAGCGTATCGAAGCCGAGCAGCACAAGCGTCTGGTCGCGGCAGGGAAAATCCCGGCCTCCGCCACCCGTGTTGAAACCTCGTTGGAACAGGCTTAAACCATGTCGAATTTAGTGACCAATGCTGGACACGCCCATGGTGAACATGGGCACGATGACCATCACCACGATTCGGGCGAGATGACCGTATACGGTTTCTGGCTCTACCTGATGACCGACTGCATTCTGTTTGCGTCGATCTTCGCGGTATACGCGGTACTGGTAAACAACGTCGCCGGTGGCCCTGCGGGCCACGACATCTTCGAACTGCCATACGTGCTGGGCGAAACCGCTCTGCTGTTGTTCAGTTCGATCACCTACGGCTTCGCCATGCTGGCGTTGTTCAAAGGCAAGAAGCAGCAGGTTCTGGGTTGGTTGTTCATGACCTTCCTGCTGGGCGCAGGCTTTATCGCCATGGAGATCAACGAGTTCCACCTGCTGATCTCCGAGGGCTTCGGTCCTAGCCGTTCGGGCTTCCTGTCCGCGTTCTTCACCCTGGTCGGTACCCACGGTCTGCACGTATCGGCGGGTCTGATCTGGATGGGCATCATGATGTACCAGGTCAACAAGCACGGCCTGACGGCGACCAACAAGACCCGTCTGAGCTGCCTGAGCCTGTTCTGGCACTTCCTGGACGTGGTGTGGATCTGCGTATTCACCGTTGTTTACCTGATGGGGACTCTGTAATGGCTAATGCACACTCCCATGACAGCCATGATGCTGGCCACGGCAGCGTAAAGTCGTACGCCATTGGCTTCATCCTGTCGGTGATCCTGACCGTTATCCCATTCGGTCTGGTGATGTACCCGAGCCTGCCGAAGGCCACCACGCTGGCAATCGTTCTGCTGTTCGCAGTGATCCAGGTGATCGTTCACCTGTATTACTTCCTGCACCTGGACCGTTCCATTGCTCAGCGTAACAACGTGATTGCATTCGTCTTCACGGCGATCGTGATCGTGCTGCTGGTTGGCCTGTCGTTGTGGATCATGTTCAGCATCCACACGTACATGATGGCGAAGTGAGGTAGACCCGATGTCGCTCAAGCACTTTATCCAAATCACCAAACCGGGGATCATTTTCGGTAACGTGCTTTCTGTGGCAGGCGGGTTCTTCCTGGCCTCGAAAGGGCATGTTGATCTGGCGGTGTTTCTCGCCGCCATGATCGGTACATCCCTGGTCGTCGCCTCCGGTTGCGTGTTCAACAACTGCATCGACCGCGACATCGACCTGAAGATGGAACGCACCAAAAACCGCGTGCTGGTACAGGGCTTGATCTCCCTGAAACTGGCACTGGTTTACGCGACCATCCTTGGTGTTCTCGGCGTTGCCTTGTTGTACAAGGTGGCCAACCCGTTGGCTGCCCTGTTCGCCGTAATCGGCTTCGTTATCTACGTCGGCTTCTACAGCCTGTACCTCAAGCGCAAGTCGGTTCACGGCACGCTGGTGGGCAGTCTGTCCGGCGCCATGCCGCCAGTGATCGGTTACGTTGCCGTAACCAATAGCTTCGACATGGCCGCGCTGACGTTGCTGGTGATGTTCAGCCTGTGGCAGATGCCGCATTCCTACGCCATCGCGATCTTCCGCTTCAACGATTACCTGGCCGCATCGATTCCGGTGTTGCCAGTGAAGCGCGGGATTCAAGTGGCGAAGAAGCACATTCTGCTCTACATCCTGGCGTTCCTCGTGGCGACCTTGATGCTGACCTTCAGCGGCTACGCCGGCATGAGCTACCTCGCCGTCGCCGCGGCCATGGGCATGTACTGGTTGTACATGGCCTGGACCGGCTACAAAGCGGTGGATGACACGGTCTGGGCACGCAAGCTGTTCGTGTTCTCGATCTTCACCATCACTGCACTGAGCGTCATGATGTCCCTGGACTTCAAGGTGCCGGCAGAGCTGCTGCTGACGTACGCGCCGTAAGGCTGAAAGGCTTGAAGAAAAACCCCGCACATTGAGAGATGTGCGGGGTTTTTTGTTTATCTGATGTGGAATTTGTTGATAGTCTATCTGTAGGCGAGTTGCCTATAGTTTGCCCATGCGAACAGTCTTCTTTGAAACCACAATATTTACCGCAAGCGTTGGTCATTACCTGACGGACGACGAGTATCGAGAGCTGCAGAGCTATTTGCTGAGTAATCCGCTGTCGGGTGACGTGATGCCGCGAACAGGTGGTTTTCGGAAACTGCGTTGGGCTGATGTTCGCCGTGGTAAAGGGCGACGAGGCGGCTTGCGGGTTCTCTACTATTGGCTTATGAATGATAGTCAGTTCTGGATGTTTGCCATTTACGACAAAGATGAGCTTGAGAATCTGACAGCCGAGCAAGAGAAGGCGCTCAAGAAAGCCATTGATAAAGAGTTGAAAACAAGAGGCACCCCATGAAAAAACGCGACCTGTTTGCAGAATTGATGCAGGGCGTTGATGAGATGGCAGCTCAACGCGAAGGAAAAATTACGTTACGTAATACGACGTTCGAGGACAAACCTGTCCCCGAGGTCGGTGCTCAGGAAATTGTGGCCCTGCGCGAAAGGTTACATATGTCTCAGGCAGTCTTTGCCAAGCGAATCAGGACAAGCCCCAGCACTCTGAGAAACTGGGAGCAGGAAAAGTCGAAGCCTAATGCTCAAGCAGCGTTGTTGATCCGTTTGGTTGAGAAATTCCCTGACATGGTTGAACGCTTGAGTGCTGTGTGATTAAAAAGCGTTACAGTTTTAAGGCCCTACCTTTCGAGTGAAGCGTAGGGCCTTTGTTTTATGGCTCTCGCGGGGCAATCTGCGGTGCCATGGCAAACCACATAGACTCGCTCAAATCTATCAGTGATAGCGCCATGCCACTTAACTGGTGCTTTACTGTTTTTAACTGCGGTTATCCAATTATTGACTGAGAGGCAGGGCGAAATGACTGAGAGGATGACCTGCGACGAGCGTTTTATTGCCCTGGCGCAAGAGCTGAATTACGACATCTATGGTGAGAACACCGCCGGCGGCAATTACGCGCCGCTGATCCGTCATCATGATGAGCTGTACATCAGCGGCATGGTGCCGCGCACCCACGGCAAGATTCAGTATCCTGGTCGGGTAGGGCTGGAGTTGACGCTCAAGGATGCGCAAGCCGCTGCGAGTATCAGTGCGATGCGTTGCCTGGCGCTGATTGTTGATGCGGTGGGTTCGCTGGACAAGATCAAGGCGTTGTTGCGGGTGACGGTGTATGTGAAGTCGACGCCTGATTTTGTGGATCTGAGTGAAGTGGCCAACGGTGCTTCAGACGTGTTCAGCCATGTGCTGGGTGATGCCGGGCGGCATACGCGAACGACGGTTGGCGTGTATCAGTTGCCGAAGAATGCGGCGATTGAAGTGGACATGATTGTGGCAGTGCATTCGGGAGCGTAATCCCCCGAAAGCCAGACAACAAAAAGCCCCACCTGAATCTCAGAGTGGGGCTTTTTCGTCAGCGCTGAAAATTACTGCGCAGCGATGCTGTAGCCATCAAACGCCGTCTGCTTCTGCAGCGCAGTGATGATGTTCTTGCGGTTCACCGCTTGCTCGGTGCCGTCGTTATCAACGAAGACTTCGCTTTCCAGTTCCGCCTCTTCGCCTTCACCGACGAAGGTGAAACCGAGGAATTCCAGCGCTTCACGGTCAACGCTCAAACGCGAACGCGGTGTGCGCAATGGCAGGGTTACGCTGATGCCGTCCTTGCTGATGGTGAAGATTTCGACTTCTTTCTTCTTCGCAGCCTTGCTCTTGCCGCCGCTCGGGTTGCTGATCGCCTGATGGGTCTGGTTCAGCACTTTGAGGGCCAGGCCGTAGACGATTTCCTGGAAGGCCGGATCGTCCTTGAAGCTGGACAGGATGCGGCCGATCGAAAACTTGCTGCTCAGGTCTTCAAGCGCGGCGAGGTCGGCGGCTTCGGCGTCTTTCAGAGACTTGAGTTGGCCCATCAGTTCGTAGGCCTTGTCGTCGTCGAAGCTGTCGTGAGCGTGACGGATTGCGGTACGTAGTTCGCGGATCTGGTCGCTTTCGCGGGTCGACTGGAACGCGTCCAGGACCATCTCGCTGATGATTTTGGCTTGTGGCAGGTGTTGTGAAAGATTGATGGAGTTTTCGTATTCCGCTTTGGACGATTCGGTGACTACGGATTCAGCGGTGTTGAAATCGGACATTGAAATTTCACTACTATTTAACTTGAGTGGAGATGAGCAAGCCCGAGGGCTTTTTCAGGCCGACTAATTTAGGGGAGCGCGGCGGCGTTGTCACGGAGCAACGGGCCGGCGGTCCCAACTATTTGCCCGGGGTGTTCAGGTTCATTGAGCGCACCATCCATTGTTCGGCGGTTTGCGGGTCTGTTGGCAGCGAAAACTGAAATGTTGCACCGCGCCCGCCGATGTCCAGCAACTGAATCTCGCGCCCGTGCAATTGCAGGATACGGTGCACGATGCGCAGGCCCAATCCACCATCACGCCGTGCGCCGCCGATATTGAACGGCCGCAGGAACAGGCCTTCGCGCAGTTCAGGCGCAATCCCCGGGCCGGTGTCGCTGACCGTGACGTCGACCAGCGCGCCGTGGGGTTTCAGGTCCAGTTCGATTTCACCGCCCTGAGGCGTATGGCGCAAAGCGTTGTCCATCAGATTGGTCAGCACCCGTTCGATCAACCCGAGGTCGGCACAGACCGCTGGCAGGTTCGGCACGAAATGTGCCTTCAATTCCACCTGCCGCGCTTCGGCGGTGAGTTCGAATTTCTGAAAGATGTCCTGCACCAGATCGATCAGGGAAAACCGCTCCAGCACCGGTTGCACAAACCCGTGCTCCAGACGCACCAGTTCCAGCAGCGATTGCGCCAGACCACCGACTTTGCGGCTTTGATCAAGGGCAATGCCCAGATAACGACGGCGCTCTTCCGGGGACAGCGTGGCGTCCTTCAATGACAACGTTTCCAGATAACCGTGCAGCGAGGCCAATGGCGTTCGCAGGTCGTGGGAAATGTTCGCCACCAGTTCGCGGCGTTCCTGATCCTGGCGCGTCAATGAACGCCATTGCTCGCCGAGGCGGTTTTGCATCTGCCGGAAAGCCGCGTCGAGGACCGCGATTTCATCCGGGTCAGCTGATTTATCCACAGGTGCCGGTACGGGCTGCGGCGCACCGTCGATATCAAAACGGCTGACCGTTTCGGTCAGTCGCCGCAGCGGCCGGGTTATCAGATTGAACGCCGTGAGACCGGCAATCAGGCACAGCAACGCCACCAGCCCGATCGACAGCAGCGCAGTGTTGAGCGCAGCGCTGGTCGCCCCGCGCTCGGCGAAACGGTCATGTTCTTCGCTGAGCAACACCACGTACAGATAACCGGCAGGTTTACCGTTGACCCGTAACGGCGCAGCGCTGAACACCTTGCGACCATCAGCGCTGCGCGGATCGTCGCCGAGGATCGGCAGAGGCTGATCGTTGAGCAGTTGGCGGATCGGCGCCAGATCAACCTGCTGCCGGCGAATCCGGCCCTCCGGTGCGGCATTGCCGACGATCCGTCCCTCGGTGTCGAGCAGATACACCTCGACACTCGGGTTGACCAGCATCAGTTGGCTGAACAACGCGCGCACGGCACCGGGCATCAGGCCGTTGCTGTCCATCAGCACCGTGTCGTGGGCGATGTGTTGCGCCAGATCCCGCGACAGCCCCTGCACCACTTCCAGTTCATGCATCTTGCTGGAGCGCACCTGCAACCATGCCGACGTGCCGCAGCACACCAGCAGCAACACGGCGAATACCACGGACAGGCGCTGCGTCAGGGTCAGTTTCATGGCTGCTCGGTACCGAATTTATAACCGCGACCCCACACGGTGAGGATGCGAGAGGGCTGGGCCGGGTCTTTTTCGATCTTCGCCCGCAGGCGATTGATGTGGGTGTTGACCGTGTGTTCGTAGCCCTCGTGGCTGTAACCCCAGACAGCGTTGAGCAGGTCCATGCGCGAGAAGACTTTGCCCGGTTGCCGGGCAAAGAAATACAGCAGGTCAAACTCCCGTGGCGTGAGATCGAGGCGCTGCCCCTCGAGACTGACATCGCGGGTGATCGGGTCGATGGTCAGCCCATCCAGGCTGAGGCTACCGGCGTCCATCTTCAGATTGCGCGCCATCGCGTCAACACGGCGCAGCAAGGCTTTGACCCGCGCCACCAGTTCGAGCATCGAAAACGGTTTGGCGAGGTAATCGTCGGCGCCCAGTTCCAGGCCAAGGATGCGATGCAATTCACTGGAGCGAGCGCTGGTGATGATGATCGGTGTGTAGCGGGCCATCGCGCGGGCGCGGCGGCAGATTTCCAGACCGTCGACCCCCGGCAGCATCAGGTCGAGGATCAGTGCATCCCAGTGACCTTGTTGTAGCAGGCGCATGCCCTCGTCGCCGTCGGCGCTGTGGGTTACCTCAAATTGTTCATCGCGAAGATGCAGGCAAATGAGGTCGGCGATGTGCAGGTCGTCCTCGACCACGAGAACGCGTTTGGTCTGTTCCATGAAGCTCAATCCTTCGGCGCGATAAGGCGCATTGTGCGGGTTTTCCTCGGGGCGAGTTATCACGAATTCGTTAACTTCCCGTGAGGATTTGGCGATCAAACCAAGCCTAGGCTGTGTTCCAGAAAGGGCATCTGGAATTTCGGGAGACGACCATGTTTTCAAGGCGACAGATTCTGTTAGCGGGCGGCGGGCTAGGGGTTGCAGCCCTGGTCGCGGGTGTATTGCCAAAATTGTCGACCAGCACGGCGCTGGTGAGTGAGGCGCGGGCCGACGAGGCGTTCGAAGTGACTCACAGCGACAGTCAATGGCACTCGATCCTCAGTGACGAGCAGTATCAGGTCCTGCGCGAGGAAGGCACCGAACGGGCCTACACCAGCGCGCTCAACAACGAACATCGCACCGGCACTTTTGCCTGTGCCGGCTGTGCTCTGGCGCTGTTTTCCTCGGCGACCAAATTCGACAGCCGTACTGGCTGGCCGAGTTTCTGGGCGCCGCTGGAACATGCAGTGGCCACGCGTCAGGACCGCTCGTTCGGCATGTCCCGCGACGAGGTTCACTGTCGCCGCTGCGGCGGCCATCTGGGCCATGTTTTCGATGACGGGCCCAAGCCTACCGGCCTGCGTTACTGCATGAATGGCCTGGCGATGACCTTCAAAGCCGTGGCGGCTTGAGTCATGACCCGCTCGCGATCTTCACTTCACACAGGACGAATTTATGTGGCTCTTGGTTCTCGCTTATCTCGGTGGTGTGCTGACGATCGTCAGCCCGTGCATCCTGCCGGTTCTGCCTTTTGTCTTCGCTCGCACCGGGCAGCCGTTTATCAAGAGTGGCTTGCCGCTGCTGGCGGGGATGGCGCTGACCTTTGCGCTCGTCGCCTCGTTGGCGGCGGTGGGCGGCGGTTGGGTGGTGCAAGTCAATCAGTACGGGCGCTGGCTCGCGTTGCTGTCCGTTGCACTGTTCGGGCTGACCTTGCTGCTGCCGCGTGTGGCCGAGCGTCTGACCCGGCCGCTGGTGTCGGCCGGCAGTCGTCTGTCGGAGGCCGCCGGGCAGGACAATCGCCCGCGTCCCGGCGCTTCGTTTCTGATCGGGGTCGCCACGGGGCTGCTCTGGGCACCTTGCGCGGGGCCGGTTCTGGGGCTGATTCTGACGGGCGCCGCACTGCAGGGGGCAAGCATCGCCACCACGCTGTTGTTGCTCGCCTACGCGGCAGGTGCCGCCACTTCACTGGCGGCGGCGTTGCTGCTCGGCGCTAAGGTCTTTGCGCTGATGAAGCGCTCGATCGGCACCGGTGAGTGGATTCGACGTGGCCTCGGCGCGTTGATGTTGGCCGGCGTAGCGGCCATTGCTCTCGGTCTCGATACCGGGATTCTCGCTCGGTTATCGACGGCGTCTACCAGTGGGCTGGAACAGACATTGGTCGGCAAGCTTTCGGGCAAATCCGCTAATACAAACGGCACGATGATGGCGCAGATCCCGCCGGCGGATGACTCGGCCAACGGCAGCATGATGGCTGCGGGCGGCGCGATGAAAATGGCCGCGAAAGCACCGGGCACGTTGCCGGTCGAGGGGCAGTTGCCGCCGCTCGATGGTGCTGTGCAATGGCTTAACTCTCCACCGCTGGATGCCCAGGCGTTGAAGGGCAAAGTGGTGCTGGTGGATTTCTGGACCTACTCCTGCATCAACTGCCTGCGCACCCTGCCGTACGTCAAAGCCTGGGCCGAGAAGTATCGCGATCAGGGCCTCGTGGTGATTGGTGTACACGCCCCGGAATTCGCTTTCGAGCGTGACGTCGGCAACGTCACCAAAGCCATGAAGGAACTCGGTATCAACTACCCGGTAGCGATCGACAACGACTACAGGATCTGGCGCGCTTTCAACAATGAGTACTGGCCGGCGCATTACTTTGCCGACGCTCAGGGACGCATTCGTTACCACCATTTTGGCGAAGGCGACTACGCCGAATCGGAACGCGTCATTCAACAACTGTTGCGTGAAGCTGGTTCGAAAGCCGTCGCCGATGGCTTGATCAATGCCGACGCGAAGGGCGTGCAACTGGCCCCGGACATGCGCGAAGCACAATCACCGGAAACCTATGTCGGCTACCAGCGTGCGGAACATTTCGTACCGGATACCAGCCTGGTGCCTGACAAGGTTGCGGCTTACACCCCACCGGCGAATCTCGCGCTGAATGACTGGAGCCTTGGTGGCCAATGGAACGTCGGTGCCGAGCGCGCGACGGCCAGTGCCCCGGCGAGCCGCATCGTTTATCGCTTCCATGCCCGTGACCTGCATTTGGTCCTGGGGCCGGGCGCGGAGGGCAAACCGGTGCGCTTCAAAGTGTTGATCGACGGTCAGGTGCCGGCGGATGCCCACGGCGTCGACGTTGCCCCTGACGGCACGGGCCGCGTCACCGAGCAACGCCTGTATCAGTTGGTGCGACAGACCGAGGCTGTGAAGGATCGAACCTTCAGCATCGAGTTTCTTGACCCGGGCGTGTCGGCCTACGCCTTTACCTTCGGCTAATCAGGAGTCATTGCAATGAAAATCACATGGCGTCGTATGTTGTTGGGAGTCGCGGTGGCAGGCGTGATCGGCCAGGTTTCAGCGTTCTCCCTGGGAGGAGAAGACGCGGTGGTCATTCCACCGCCCACCCTCGACGAAGTGACTCAGGCACACAGCGAAACGGCGGTATTTGCCGGCGGCTGTTTCTGGGGTGTGCAGGGGGTTTTTCAACACGTCAAAGGCGTGCAGAAAGCCGTCTCCGGTTACGCCGGCGGCGCTGCGAATACGGCGGAATATGAACGTGTCAGCGAGGGCGATACGGGCCATGCCGAGTCGGTGCAAGTTACCTTCGATCCGGCGCAGGTCAGTTACGGCAGCCTGCTGCAGATCTACTTTTCGGTGGCGCATAACCCTACCGAACTTAATCGGCAGGGCCCGGACAGCGGCACGCAATATCGCTCGGCGCTGTTCCCGGTCAACGCCGATCAGCAGAAGCTCGCGCAGGCCTACATCGCGCAACTCGATGCGGCGCATGCGTTCAACAAACCCATCGTCACCCAGCTGGAAAGCTACAACGGCTTTTACCCGGCGGAGGACTATCACCAGGATTTCCTGACCGAGCACCCGAGCTATCCCTATATCGTGATTAACGACATGCCGAAGGTGGCGAATCTGAAGCAGGTGTTTGCCCAGCGTTATCAGGAAAAACCGGTGCTGGTGAAAAGCGGCTCCTGAATCATCGGGCGCCCAATGGCGGGCGATGAGCCTGAAGGGTGCGCAGCAAACGGTAATATTTCAGTGAGCGAGCGCTGATCAGACCACTGATAAAGCCCGATGCTGCGGCTTTGAGCAACACCATATCCGGGGCGGCAGCCCGCTCTGGGTACACGTCATCCTGATAGCAGAAGTAGTAGTTCACTGCGAAAAAAAGCAGGAGCAGAATCAGCGCTTTCCAGGTGCCCGGCACGACCAGCCCGGTTTCCGGATCATCAAGATTTACCCCCTTGTTGGGGAAAATCAGCCATGCCGACAGGGCGCCGAGTAACAAAGCAATGAGCCAGCCGCTGAGGGTCAGATCTGGGTCATTCGTCAGGTTCAACGACAACAGCGACCACGCCAATAACACCAGCGGGGTCGACAGCAGGGACAGCCGGCTTTCGTGTTGAGGTTTGAGGGTCTTGAGGCCGAAATACAGCAGAACCAGAAAAACGGCATAAACCCACAAGGGAGTATTTTGAAGAGTGACGAGCATCGCACAGCGTCCATGCTGGAAAGAGAAGGCAGATCATATCCGTTGCCAGGGTGGACGCCGCTTATTTTAATCGCGGCCGCTCCATGGCAATCACTGACGTCTCGAAACCCAAACGGGCAAAAAAGGCCTCGGCACCCTCCCGACCGGCGCGCAATACCCAAGTGATGTCGGGGTTATCGCCCATGACATGCTCGACCAGTTTGCGGCCAATGCCTGCGTGTCGGTACTGGTCGTCAACCACGACCATCGACAGGTAACCGTTGGACAAGCCGTCGGTGATGCCCCGGGCGAAGCCAACGATCCGGGCGCCGCGCAGGGCAACCGCCGTGCGTTGAGAGTTGTTGATCAGTTGCATGAAGTGTTCGCTGGAGCCGGTGCGGTGACCCCAGCCATGTTGCCCGAGGAACAGCCGTACCGACTCCACCTCGTCAGGGCGCAGGTCGCGTACGCTCAGATTGTCGTTCATCAATGGTTCGACTCCTTGTCAGCAGTTGTTCGAGACTGGCCTATCCCTTGATGTCAGGATCTGCCCCAGGTCTGCATCGCGAATTCGACGAAGCGGCGCAGCTTCGGCAGGCGATAGCGATCCGGGGCGTACAGCAAATGCAGGGGACGGCTGGGAGGTTGGTAGTCGGCAACCACGGTCACCAGTTTGCCCTCGCGCAAATCCTGTTCCACCAGTGCATCGGGCAGCATCACGATGCCCATGCCGGTGCGTGCAGCCTGATGCAACCCGGCTGACGTATTCATCAGCATTGGCCCGCTGACGTCGACGAGAATTTCTCCGTCCGGGCCGCTGAGGCGCCAGCGCTTTTCCACCGATTGCCAATCGTCGCCAGCAGGATAGGCGAACGACAGGCAGTCGTGTTGTTGCAGGTCCTCAGGGGTTTTCGGCATACCACGGCGGGCCACGTATTCCGGGGACGCGCACACGGTCAGGGTGTAATCGATCAAGGGACGGGCGATCAGGTTCGACTCCTCGAAATGACCCAGCCGAAACGCTACGTCGAGGCCGCTTTCCAGCAGGTCCGGACGGCTGTTGGTCAGTACCACATCCATCTTCACCTGCGGATATTGCAGGGAAAAATCGCTCAGCGCCGGTGCCAGGCGTTCTACCCCGAAGGTCAGCGGCGCGGTAATGCGCAAAAGGCCACGGGGTTCATCGAGTGCTTGTTCGGCCAGACGTTCGGAGTCGGCCACCAGCCCCAGGACATCCAGGCAACGCTGGTAGTAGACGCTGCCGAATTCAGTCAGGCGCTGCCGTCGGGTGGTGCGTTGCAGCAGTTGCACACCGAGCCGGTGCTCCAGCGCCCGTAGATGATTGCCAACCATCGTCGTCGACATGTCGGATTGCAGCGCCGCCGCCGTCATGCTCCCGGTTTCGACGACTTTGACGTATACGCTCATCGACTGGAACAGGTCCATTATCAAGCCCTGCTTTTAAATGAATGAAGTTGTAGCGAGTTTATCCAGTTCTGGTGGCTAACCATACTGCCAGCACACCGACCTTCACTGGAGTTTGAAGTCATGACCGCCGCCCTGATGAACACCTACCAACCGCTGGCCCTGAGTTTCACCAGAGGCCTGGGCACTCGCCTGTGGGATCAGGCCGGTCGCGAGTATCTGGATGCGGTTGCCGGGGTCGCGGTGACCAATGTTGGCCACTCGCACCCGCGTATCGTTGCGGCCATCAGCGAGCAGGCGGGATTGCTGCTGCGCACCTCCAATCTGTACAGCATCGACTGGCAGCAACAGCTGGCAAAGCGGCTGACCGCGTTGTCGGGGATGCAGCGGGCGTTCTTCAATAACTCTGGTGCCGAGGCTAACGAGACCGCGCTCAAACTGGCGCGGTTGTACGGTTGGCGCAAAGGAATAGAACAGCCGCTGGTGGTGGTCATGGCCAACGCTTTCCATGGCCGTACCCTCGGCACGTTGTCCGCCAGCGATGGCCCGGCGGTGCGGCTGGGCTTCAATGAATTACCGGGAGATTTCATCAAAGTCCCGTTTGGTGATCTCGCTGCGCTGGAGCAACTGCAGCGTCAACACGGCGAGCGCATCGTGGCGATTCTGGTCGAGCCGATTCAAGGCGAAAGCGGTGTGCAACTGGCGCCTGCCGGCTATTTGAAAGCGCTTCGTGGATTATGTGATCGCCACGCCTGGCTGCTGATGCTTGATGAGATCCAGACCGGCATCGGCCGCACGGGTCAGTGGTTTGCGTTTCAGCACGAAGGCATCGTTCCCGACGTCATGACCTTGGCAAAAGGGCTGGGCAACGGCGTGCCGATCGGCGCTTGCCTGGCACGGGGCAGGGCGGCGGATCTGTTCACGCCTGGCAGCCATGGCAGCACATTCGGCGGCAATCCGCTGGCCTGCCGGGTCGCTTGCACAGTGCTGGATATCATCGAGGAACAAGGGCTGCTGGACAACGCACGAGTTCAGGGCGAGCGCCTGTTGACCCGCCTGCACGCAGAGTTGGCGGACAACCCCAATGTGCTGACGATTCGCGGGCAGGGTTTGATGATCGGTATCGAGTTGAAACAACCGGTGCGCGATCTGACACTGATCGCTGCGCGCGACCACGGGCTGCTGATCAACGTCACGCGTGGCAAGACGATACGGCTGCTGCCACCGCTGACGATTGATGAGCGTGAGGTGGAGATGATTGCTCGAGGTGTGGGACGTGTCGTTCAGTAGTGATATTTGCAATTGATAACGCAAATTTCACCGCCTTCTACCCTATAAACCAAACGGTGCTCGGCGGTTATACGCCGAGACCACAAGCCGCTCATGTTGTGCTTGAGCGGCTCGGGCTTACCAACACCTTCAAACGGTTGTCGATGGATAGCTTTTATCAGCAGATTGATTCGCTTGAGTCCGGCCTTATCATTTTGCTGAAACCATAAATAGTCTTCCCATCCAGTCGGCGTGAACTCGATTTTCATTCTTCGATCAATTGCCTGACTTTGGCTTTACCAGCGCGCATTTCTCCGATCGATTTGATTAACCGCTCTGCGTTCGCCGGGGAACGCAGCAGGTAGGCGGTCTCTTCAAGTGCGTTGTATTCCGCGAGAGACATCATGACGACAGGCTCACCTTTTTGCCGGGTTATCAGCAACGGGGCTCTATCTTCATTGACGCGATCCATCGTCTCTGCCAAATGCGCACGGGCGGTGGTGTAGTTGATGGTTTGCATGTAGTAGTCCTCGCTGGAGGCAAAGAACGTACAGAAATGGGTACAGGATGACAAGGCGACACCTACTAGTGGTTATTTCGCAGAAGGGCTGACTGCGAGCACGTTCAGTATCACTTGGAAGCGGCGAAGACGTTTCTGAGAAGGTTGTAATCCTTATCTACTGCTGCAAGCAGTGAGAAGCCATCGCGATGTCGTCATATCGCATTTTATTCGTAGGAAAAAAGGTGCGCGTCAATCCGGATAATCCGCCAGATCCGGCGCCAGCATTCGCGTCTTCGCCGCCCCGTTCGAATTGTGCTGGATGATTTCCCGCGGCTGCCCCTTCTCATTGAAAAATACCTGACCGATCCCCGCCGAATTCCACAGCCGTTCACCCGCTTCTGCGTGTTCCGGGGTGTACGGCACGATGCGCATCAGCCTGCGTTTGGTAAACCAGTTCAGCGGCGAACGCGGGGAGTAGAGCCAGCGGTTGAGGCGGTCGAACCATTCCAGCAGGGTTTTCGGGAATTCATTCTTGATGCCGCTGCTGGTGATCTGCCAGATGCGCGGACCGGCCTTGCGGTGGCGGATCAGCACTTCATAGACGAAGGAATAATGCACATCGCCGGACAGCACCACGTAATTACCCGGTGTACGCGAGTGTCGGAAAATGTTCAGGATCACCTGTGCCGCGCCGCGATGGGCCATCCAGTTTTCCGCATCGACCAGCAATGGATAACCGCACCAACTGAAGACTTTCTGCACCGTCTCGATCAGTTTCACACCGAAGATCGGCGCCGGTGAAACGATGATTGCCGAGGGATGATCGAGCAGTTCCTGTTGCAGTTCGCTCAAGGCCTCCCAGTCGAGCAGACCGGACGGTTGCTTGAGCGCCATTTCGCTGCGCCAGCGGCGGGTGCGGGTGTCGATGACCACCAGCGCCGGACGGGTGGGCAGTACGAAATGCCAATGTTGAAAGCGCAGCAGGTCGTCGATCAGTTCGTCCTGCACCGGGCTGTCGAGGTATTGATCATCACCGCTGGCGCTCAAGCCAAGGGTTTTCTCCAGCAGATCCTTGAAGGCATCCGGGTTATTGCCCCAGCCCTGACACAACATATAAGCGATCAAGGCGTTGCCGATGATGCGCTTGGAGAACGGATGGCCGTAGGCCGTTTCCTCCCATTGCGCGGAAAGATTCCAGTCGTCGGTGATGTCGTGATCGTCGAAAATCATCAGGCTCGGCAGATGCGCCAATGCCCGGGCAACGTTGCCCAGGCCTGCCTTGAAACCGTCGATCCGCGTCTGTTCCAGGGCGTAGCGCTCGAGCCGTTCGGGCGTCAGCGTCGGCGCCGTTGGCTCGATCAGCGTCCATGCGGTCGGCGCCCATACCAGCAAGTACATCGCCATGACTTCGGCGAACGTCACCAGGTGATTGTCGGCGCTGCTGCTGGTGAAAATCGGCTTACGCGCGCCGCCGAAAAATCGCTCGCGCAATGTCTCGTTGCTCTCCAGCGCCGGTAACAAATCCGCACGGTGGTAATAGCTGGCCGGGTGGTCGTAAAGCTTGGCGCTGTCACTGACCACGGCGCCTTCGAGGTGTTCGTCGAACAGGCCCAAACGCTCGATCAAGGCATGAATCGCCCGCAGCATCGGGCCAGCGACGTCATCGGCATACACCTGATCGCCACTCATCATCAGCAGGGCGGGGCGCTCGTGCGGTTCGGTTTCGGCGGCCAACAGTTGATCGACGCAGAGCAAACCGTCCGCCGCCGGGTGATGCGGTTTGCGGCAGGAGCCGTGCAGCAATTGATCAATGCGCGAACGCAGGACGAAGTTCGGGCACTTCGCATCGCCATACAGCAGATGTGGCGCCCATTCGGCGATGCCCATCGCGCCGTCAATCAGCAGGTCATAGTCGATACATGTGTCGAAGGGCAGGGCGCGCTCAAGGGGGACGTCGATGAGATGGACAAACGCATGACGGCCTACAGGAACCACCGTGCATTTCTCGCCATCGAGAGGAATGTCTCCTACACCGTGCAGACGCAAGACCAGTGACAGCGGGCGCGTGCCGACCAGCCACATGACCAGTCGAGTCGGCTCCAGGCGGCGCAGCAGTGGGCCGGCCAAAACCGGTGGCAGCAAGGAAGGGTCAGCTAAAAGTCGGGACATCGGTGGGCAAGGCTCAAGGCGCACAGCCGGCGATGATAGCGCAGCCGGCGCCTGCAACCCTTAAGCGAGGCTTAAGATTCAGCCTTCTTCAGCTTCAGATCGAGCAATCGCCATTCGGTATTTTCTGCAGTGCTGCCCGCCACGGGCTGAACGGTGCAGGTGTAGCGATAGCTCACATCGTCGCCGAGCATATTGCGGGCGCTGACGTTATTGCTGATGGTGTAGATCTGATCCTTGAAGCGCTGGTTTTTGTTGGTGATTTGCGGGGCAACGACCGTCGTGGCCGGGAAACGCATTGCACCGTGCAGGAAGGGCGCGCACATCACCGCCGCCATCATGGACTTATCAGCCTCCGGGTCCTTGCCGAGCATTTTGCGCAGGGCGACGAAGTCCTGGCCAAGCGCATCCGTAATCGGCTTCTCGAACACCGTGCTGGTCAGACGACTGCTGTAGTTCGGCAGCAACGCGGATTCGGGTGGCGAAGGCTCATTCTGGGGTTTGCCGGCAACAAAGGCCGGAAAGTTGTCCAGCGCAGGTGCAGGTGCAGGTGCAGGGATTGGTGCGGGTGCGGGTGGCGCGACAGCAACAGGGGCCGGCGCAGGAACAGGCTCAGGCTTCGGCGCAACAGGCGCGACCTCTTGAGTCACCGTCTCTTGTACCTGTTTTTTTGCAGTTTTAAGCTCCGGCGTGAACAGCGCCAGCGAGATGGAGAACACCACGACACCGACAATAAAGCCCGCCCCCGCGCCGAGAACGTTGCCGAAAAACAGATTCCAGTTGCCGCGGTTCTTCACCACCCAGCGCCACATCAAACCCCATGTCGCCAGAAATGCGAGTAGACACAGAAACGCCATTCGATCCTTTCCTTAACCTGCAAAAATCCTGAGGCAGCGCGTATTGATCAGTCGCGCTGAAGATGGACGGCAAGATAACAAAATAGTAGCGTCGCGCCACTCTCTTCATCGGTGCCAAACGGTGGGCAATAGTGATGAAGGACAGGATTTTTCTTCAACCAGAGGATGGACAGATGATCGACTTCAACAACAAGGGTTTCTTCAAACTCAAGCAGAACGACGAATACGCCGAGCGCGTCAGCGCCCTGTTGCTGGAAGGGGAAGAGGTGATCGACTCTTATAAGGCCATGCGCGATGGCGTGGTGTTTACCAACAAACGCATCATCGCCGTCAACGTCCAGGGCATCACGGGCAGCAAGAAGGATTTCACTTCGCTGCCGTACAAGAACATCGTCGCCTACTCCGTGGAAACGTCGGGGACGTTTGACCTGGACTCGGAGCTGGAGATTTACTTTTCATCGCTGGGCAAGGTGAAGTTTGAATTCACCGGGAAGACGTCGATGGTGGAGATTTCCAAGTACATCTCCAAACATCTGTTGTAAGAGCGCGACGCGCTCAATCAAAGAATGTCCTTCAGATAAACCTTGAGCGCAAGGAGCGGCTGATCGAGCTGCTCCAGCGACTGCGCATGGTTGAAGTCCGCCGACAGCTTGTGCAACTCGCGCCCGAGCGGTTTCTCGACACCGCCCAATGAATCCAGCGCCAGGCCGAGGCACTCATTCATCTTGAATTGAATAGTCTCGACATCGCCACGTTTCACCAATAACTCGAAAATATCTCGCTGGTAGTCACCCATGACCATGTCATCGCGCAGGATCGGGCTCAGGCCCTCTTCCTCATACGCGAGTTTCAGGGAGAAGAGGGCGACTGTTTCCAGTGACGTTTCCATGGTGTTGATCCTTGGGGTTTTCGTCGGTCGAGAAGCTGAAGGTCAAAAGATCGCAGCCTGCGGCAGCTCCTACAGGGGCAAGGGCTTTATTGCAGGCGAAAAAAAAGGCCTTGCTAAGCAAGACCTTTCTTAATTTTGGTGCCCCGAGGGAGATGTCGGGTTCCACAAAATACACGGCCTGCAGCAAGATTATAAGGTCAGGGATACAAGCAGGGATACAAGGTTCGGTTGGCTAGGCTCGTCACGTTGCGGAAGGTGCTAACAACTGTTCGATTTCAATCCTATCCAATTTACCAATGCCTTTTCCCTCTACTACCTTTTTCACGAGAGCGTCAGCGATCACGCATATCGGCTTCGCATTCAATTCTACCAGCCGGAGTGAAGTAGCAAGAAGAGAGCGTAGCAAGTCCGCAGAGGTGCTTTCCTTGCCCGTTTCAGCGTTCGTCGTAACGGGAGAGGAATTATGTATTAAATTAACAAGCTCTCTCGCAACCGCGAAATCTTGGCCAGCCCCAGTGGCTCCCTCTTCGAGAATCTTGTACGCGTTTGCGGCATTTACCTTGAAAGTGGAGCGGTCAATCGCCTCGCCCATTGCACCCGATAGGGTAATTACGGCTCTTTTGTTCATGAAATCACGCAGCTCAGTCAGTGATTCGCAACGTATGTTGTAGTCACCGTGAGCTTTACCATGATGTGCCTGGGGGTATAACTGGTAGTGAAGGCTAATCTGATGAGCGTCGAACCCACACGCCCTCGCTGTTACACAGTGAGCAGCCTCATGCTGTGCGATTGCACCAACGTTGAGGAGCATTTGTTGCATCTCGAACGTCTCCATGCACGATATCTCCTAGCTTTATTTGAGCCGATATTTTGGCCATCTCGCGATTGCCGGGTCGATGTCATTTTACGCATGGAAACACCCGGGGGGCCCTGAGACATTCGTCTTCACACGGGGTCGGAAACCCGCGGGATCTTTTTAGTGGAAGGTGCTCCAGCTTACTGAAATTTTAACGTTGAAATTGAAAGGATCTTAAAGAAAAAGGGACATCTTTACCGTACAGGTAATGATGACCTCAGATCGGCCATTCCGTGGTGCAGATGCACAGGTGAACTGTCAGTTCACTAAGATGGGAGTTCTCCCGCTAACAAAGTCCGGCGGGTTTCCGACCCCGTATGTTTTCTACACTCACAGGGGCCCCAGCAGGCAAGGAGCGCACGACCAACGTCTATATCGACGCCTATACTCGCCGGATGGCCATTGCTCACCGGGGAGTGGTGTTATAGGAGGTTACAGGTGTTACGAAAGTTACAGATTTTTTAAGTGGTTGATTTATATAGGATTTATGTTGATGGCATTCCTTGTCGTAGCCTTGGGGTACGAGGTTAAATCTACGAGCGGTGTAACAGAAGCATGGAGCCTCAAGGCTGGATAATATGTCCCAGAATGGTTCCAGCAGATACAGCGATGATGTCTTAAGCTGCAATCGCAGGAAGAGCGTGGCATTCTAGTGGCCATTAACCCACAAAGCGCAGGGATGGTCATGTAGACCTGGACAAAGCGCGAGCACGAAATGGAAGGCTGGATATAGTGACTGACCCCCTAAAGAATGTGCCCCTCACCCTTAGATTTGCGCATAATGTGATTGAGCATTTAGGCCTAAAGCTATATCAGAATAAGCCTACGAATGTTTTAGCCGAGCTTGTGTCCAATTCTTGGGATGCAATGGCCAAAAATGTTTATGTTGATTTGTTAACCAATGATATTGGTATACCTGACGCGATCAGTGTGTTTGATGATGGCGTAGGAATGAGCAAAGCGTTATTGGTTAGCAATTATTTGGTAGTGGGAAGACCCAAGCCTAGACCAGAAGATGTTAAGAAAGTCGAATCGCGTTATCCCATGGGCCGCAAAGGAATTGGAAAGCTTGCACCGTTCGGCGTCGCACGTATTGTCCATGTGGTTACGGTCCACGAAGGGTCAGTGATGTGGCTAAGATTCGATTACAACCTGATGTTGCAGTCGGAAAATGAAGACGTTTCGGCGACAGCAATATACGCACCGAGAATTGTTGCAGATCAGGTGCCGTTGGCGGAATTGAAAAATAACGAATTTCCAGAGATGGAAAAGACGCTTGCCAGATTTAGTAAGGCTATTGAGGTTACTAAGTCTGGAACTTTAATTTTCGCAACAGAGCTAACTTCAAAGCGCTCTATTCCGGTAACTCAATTGCGTGAGTCTTTAGGAAGACGCTTTACTGTCACCCTCACTAGACCTGATTTTAAAGTTCATATCAATGGGGACGTTCTCGGTGAAGGCGACGCTTTCCCCGAGTGGGAGTTGCGTATACCTTCGGAAGGTATGTTAGAGCAGTCTCTGAGTACTCCCCAAGGCGAGAAAAAGATAAAATACTGGGTTGGGTTCGTAAAGTCGGCAACATGGTCACAAGAAGAGGCAGGGGTGGGGGTCTATGCTCACGGGAAAATTGGCCAAGACAGACCTTTCTTTTTCGGTGTCAAAGGTCGTGAGATTTTTTCTCGATATATGTACGCCGTTGTCGAGGCCGATTGGATAGATGAATTGCAGCAAGACACTATTTCGACAGATCGCACTAGCGTTAATTGGGAGGATCCTGACTTAGAGTCTTTACATGAGTGGGGGGCAAAATCAGTTTTGTCTTGGATTAAAGAATACGAGAAAAAACGCAGAGAGATTTCCGATAAGGAAGATCAAGAGTTAATAAATCGCGTTATTGAAAAGTCGCCTAATATTAAATTGCGTGCATCAGAAAAAACTCATCTCGCATCATTGATAAGTGACGTTTCTCCGCGTCTCGGTAAGGATCAGGAAGCAAAAATCCGATTGATTGAGGCCGCAGCCAAAGCGTGGGTCCACGAGCCCGCCCGTAAGCTCATTAAAGAGCTTTGGAAGGAAGTGACTACGTTCGAGCCGGACGGATTTGTGGGCTCAATTAATAGGCTAAACGATGAGCTTGTCCCAGAAAGCCTTTCGCTGGCCGTAGCATTCTCTTTGCGGGTGTTTGCGTTAACGCAACTTCACGGGCATATTCTCAAGGGGCAAGAAACCCAGCTTCAGCAGTTAATCGAAAGTTTTCCTTGGATTCTAAACACAAAATACGAAAAATACGTCTATCGTAAAGCGTTAGCAACCATTGTTAAAGATGAAGCGCACCTTATTGATAAACGAAATCCTTTTCCGGCAATGCCGGCAGATAGAACGCTGCCCGACTTTGTTTTTTTTGGAACTCCGGAAGATAGGGATATACTGATTGTGGAGCTGAAAGGGCCAGGCGATGTAGCGGAAAATGAAGAATATCAACAGCTTCACTCATACGTTTTATATTTGTCTTCACGGTTTCAAACCGCTACTGTAACTGGGCTTCTAGTAGCGGGTTCACATGCTCCTTATATATCGAGGCTTGAATCCGAAGTGATTAAGTTTGAAACTTGGGATAATGTTTTGCTTCGGTCGCGCCGTGGGCATATGGATTTGCTTAGTGCCCTCTTGGTCGGTACGGACCCATATGGTGATGATTCCCGAGTACAGCAGGTTTGTGAATTGGGTGGGCAAGCTGTGCAAGATTTCCTGACTCAAATGAGTGAAAGAGAGCCGCTGTTGCGCGACTTGGTAACCAAGCTTAAGCCTGTACCGGGTTCACCTAAGTGATTCGAAGGTGAGCAGCTGCGCGAATAGTATATTCGCGCAGCTAAATTGTCGGAATGATCAAAGATTACATTCAGATGTTTCGAAAGTTGAGGGTGTGTTTTTTTCTTTACTCAGTTTCTGAAAAGTGTTTAGGTCGAAAAAGGTTCTAGGGTCAGTACGCCCGTCTTTGCGAGCAGCTACGGCTAATTTATCCCAGCCTTTTTTAACGCGCTCGTCACTTTGTGGCATAGGTGCGATTTCCCATTTTCTCAAGAAAATGCTCCGCAGCACTTGTCCGTGCATTTTCGTAAATGCCGGTGGAACTGCCTCACCAATCATTTCTCGAACGTTTGAATGTCCGTACTTACTCAGTGTGTTTCCCCATTTAAAATCAGAGGGAAAAGTTTGTAAAAGGGCGCATTCGATAGGACTGAGTAGGCGATTCTGCGTTGGATGAATTGTATAGTCGCTACCAATATGGCCGCTTGCGGTGGTCACTGTAGCTGCTGGTCGTTCGGCATGCATTCGACGGTAGCTGCTCTTGAACCCCTTTACAAAGCGATACGTCCCTTCGTCCTGGACGATAGGTCTCAATAGAGGCGATCTGCAAATTGGGCACACAATTGATTCAGCGTTAACATTGACGGGGCCGCAATCGATACATCTTTCATTTTCCCAAGCACTTTTACCTGATGCTTTAGGTATCGCAGCTACCATTGCATATATTCGCTCGTTCCAAACAGGAACGGAATGAAAGCCCGCGTACTCCACAGCAGTTGCTGAAGTTGATGTGGCTGCATCTAGCTCTGGTAAGCCAAAGCTATCGAGAGCCTCCATAATTGTAACGGGCCGACTATTGCCGACATCTAGGGTGTGTGTAGCTCTAGGAAAAGGAGCACGTCCAATTTTTAACATGTCCTTTAAGCCAGGTAAGTCTTTGCGAACTAGTGTGAGAAACGCTCGATTACGAGATTGAGGAATACCAAAGTCACATAAGTCAGTAATAATGGGAAAGGCGACATAGTTGTCAGCAAGCGTACTTATTAGATAATTCGCAGCAGAGACAGGCTCTTTATCCTCGGGGTGGTGCACCTTGCGTGAAAAGAAGGCCGGTACGTTTTCTACAACCAAAATTCCCGGCTGTAGCTCTAGGGCGACTTTCGCGACAATGGTGACAAGGAGGTTACGCTCGTCTTTTGAACCTGCTTCGGGATCGTCATGGCTTCCCTTTCCGGAGCGTGCTGAACTCATTCCTTGGCACGGAGGACAGGCGCAGAGAAGAGCTGGACGAGCTTTTCCAGCTCTAGATCTATATTTTTTTATGACGGTTGGCCAAGTAACTCTTAAGTCCCCAGCTACTCCTTCCGCTCCGTCATGATTTAATAGGCAAACCTCTAGTCTTCGCGGATCTAGTTCGGCCATTACTTCAAATTCAAACCCTGCTTTCCGATAGCCGACATCGCCAGCTCCGCAGTTAGAGAATAAGCTTACTGCTCGCAGCTTTTTCATATCGTGTTGCCTTGTCTTTTTTCTTTGCCTAGCTCGTAGACATCCAAAAATTGTTCATGGACTTTTTTTGCGCGACTAAGAAAATCTCGCCATGTTACGCGTTTCATTCTTCCACTGTTTTCAAAACTTTGATAGGTATGCTTGTTTGCGCTTTTTTTTAAGTTTTCGCCATCCGCTACCAAGTCTATTCGCCACTCACGATAAAACTCAGATACTGTGATTTTGTTTTCTTCAAAGAATTGTTTGAACGCATCGTGATAGTTTATAAGTCGTTCAAAGTCGCTATCATCCAGTGTATGTGACGCTTTTTTTATTTCGACAATGTGTAAAAGTCCGTCGATAGTAACAAGCGTAAAGTCTGGGCGTTTGTCTTCGTAGCCGATAGCTAAACATATTACAGTTCCATGCTGTTTCTTCCAAAATGCTTCAAATGCATGTTTGAAGTTTTTCAAACTTTGATTTTTTGTGATGACGGTCCAAGATGGCTCGATAAGCCAGGGAGCTTTGGCAATAAGAGCCTGGAATTGGTTCTCATCCATGGATTCATCGATGATGCGTTCTAAGTCTTTTATTACTCGTACACGTTGAGCTGCTATCTGCGCGTATGACGCAAGCTCAGCAATTTGAGCCTTATTAAATATGTCTAGCATTTGATCCAACGAGGCTTCACCTTTGATCGCCTGATTGGTGAATTCGTGAAAAGCTTCCATTAAGGCTTGATGCGGCGCAACGGAGAGAATAATTTGAGACAGGTCCTCGACATAAGTTTCATCGTTGAGTTCATCTTCAGCTGCAAATCCACCGAATTTTTTTGCAAGCTCAATCGCTACACGCGCGACTTCTCTATCTCCGAAACGCTCTTTGGCTTTACTTTCAATGCCGGATTTCTTGAGGAATTCATCTCTAATCCGAATTCGGCGGGGCTCTCGAGAAGTGCGGGCTATTTCCTTGATAAGCTCAGCACCCCACTTACGAAGTAGCTGGCCATAATCGGAGTCCCACAGTATATCTTGACGGTCGGTTCGAACCAGATCTTCTCCTTGGTCAAGATCGAGCCACTCTGCCTCCACTTGCCCGACAAGATATGAGCGCATTGCAAATTCGCCAGTGAAGCCCGCCGGTTGATTGAAATCACGAGTGACCCCCGCAATTTTTCCCCGTGCGTAAATTCTCACGCCCATCATCTCTTCGTTTTTATACGCTTCTTTGGCCATTCCCAGCCAACCTGTAACTGCGAGCATAGTACCGTCATCGGCGATAACTGGCCTACTAGATACATCGACACGGGTACCTGGGAGAAGCGGAATATCTAATGGGTCCACCGTAACGGGTTCATCTTCTGGCTTGTTTTTATCAACGATTACAATTCTGAAGTCTGGCTTGGCAAAGGTAAATCTCACAGATAGCTGTCGCAGGAAGGTTTTTTGATCTGGGACACGCTTAGCTAAAAAAGATGTCATCCGAATCCGCGTGCCGGATTTAGGACTCCATTTTAGATCCTCGTCGCCAATTTCCAACGGTACAGCATCATCCTCGTCTGTGACAATTTTGTCGAAATCCATGTGGAAATGGGTTATGGCATAGCCTTTGGGTGTCTTTTCCCCACCCGCAGACCACACTTCAATTTTCCTACAAATTCCGAAAGGTGCTAATTTTCCTATACCCTTACGCCCCATTACAGGGCGTTTCTTCTGTCTTGATTTCCCTCCATCTTGGCCGAGCCTGGCTCTCCGGTCGGCGCCAACCCTTAGAAAAAAATCGTTCGCTTCTTCTGGTGACATCCCGTGGCCGTCATCCTCCACATCTATCACATGTCCTAGATCAGCCAGCACGCCGCCGGATTGCGATGCTAGCTGAATGTTTAGGGGGAGGCGTACGGTGACCGTTTCGGCGTCTGCGTCATATCCGTTAGCGATGAGCTCAGCCACCACTGCACTTGCCTTGTCGTAGAGTTTTACACCCAATTTGTCGACCGTTAGCCTAGATATCCTTAGGCGATAAGGTGATTCTTGAGCGAGGGTGGATTGAGCGGGGACGAGGAATGTTGACTGGTCAGAGATCGGCATAGGCAATTCCTTCTGGTGGCGGCTATATCCCGGGCCGCGTCCTTAGACAGGAATCAGCTTAATCTAATAATTATTGCATGGTAGGAAGAAAATTCTCAAAAAATGCCGACAGAGAGCCTGGATCTTCGGTTCGTGCATTCTTCTCTGGCGAAGAGCGGGCTGACGCTTGCCTCACCATTGATATGGGGGCCAGCCACACTACATAAATACAGCGGCATCAGGATGCAGTTGCGCAGATTTGGCTTTAGGTGATTTTGCATCGTTGCGGACTATATCGCTAACTGTATGAATTGGGGTTTTTATGTGTTTTTAAATGGGGGATAAGAAGGCTGTACTAAATCCTCTTATATTGTTTGCTTGGTCAGACAAATCTGAGAAAAATTTGAATGGTTTTTGATTCTTGTTAGTGTATGTATTGATACGTATAGTGGGTCGTGGTGGTTTGAATGGTCGTATCCCGTACATGTCCAGCGCCAACAACTGTTTTTTAGACGGCCTTCTATACGGCTATTTCTGCCTTAATTGATAAGATCGGTAGTCATCGTCTGGGCTCTTGTTATTTGTTCGGTTTTATATCTAAGATGTCGAGCAAACCATTTTAAATGGCTTGTTCGCGATTTAATAACGTCATTCGTATTTGCGCCAGCATTAATTTCAAATTGAGTATTCATGATCTAAAGGCTCGACAGGGGTTTCAAGCAGCCTGCGTGTGCAGGCTGTTTAAAGTGGCTGAGTTGGTTAAAGCGCTAGGATGTCTTGCACGCTGTACTGGCCGGATCGATCCGCCAGCTCGCGCCAATTCCAACTGTGGAAATCTTCACCTTCTTTTGGAAGCACCAGCTTCATCAGGCTGAGTAGGTGATGTGGAATAATCGAAGACTTTAAAAGATTTTAATAAAGCGGAAGTGGATCTATACCCGACGTCTATTTCTTGCTGCCACCTATTCTAAATATTGGAGGTGCTAGTCTAATTAATTTCTCGCTATGATCGTCCGCTTCATGCCGATAGCAGCCTCTTAATGTTCGTTCGCTTATAGCTAAGCGCTGATGTCGGTGGCGGGAAGAAACTGATCCTTCTGGCTAAGTGTGGGAACTCTTCCTAGGTGGGACTTAGCTTTCGCCTTCTGGTAAGGTCAAGTCACACATGATCATGACAAGGAGTCAACGTGGCGAAGCCTGCAGCGCGTAAAAGTGATTCATATGACTGTCCTCTGCCGGGACATGGCACCAACCCCATTGCATCAGGGTCACCTGACGTTTTCTTTGACGGCCTTCCAGCTGCGCGGCAAGGCGACACATGTACCTGCGGCAGTGCACTCTCTACAGCGCTATCGCCGACGGTTTTCATTAACGGCAAGAATGCAGCAACCATTGATACAGGAGGTTTGCACGGTGGAATTGTAATAGGTGGTTCAGGCACTGTAATTATCGGTGGCACTCACACTCCCTGCGAATTCGTTCCACCGGCGCTGTTGACTGGTTATGCGCGCTGGATTGGTTTCAAAATTCCCGCTGACGAAAGCTACGAGGGCTTATCCTGTACCGCGCATTTCGACGATGGTTCATCACTTCCGGGTGTGTTCGACGGACAAAACGCTGTGAAATTTTCGAACCCGTCCGGTAGGACTTGCGTGATGATTAAATTCGAAGATGACGCCTCCAGTAATGCATCTTCGCTAACTGAGAGTTTTTTGAACCGTATTTTAGGATAAGGAACATCCTATGACAGAACCCTATCTCGTTACCGGCAGCTACGTCGTCCAACGTGAACACGCTTTACAGGATTCTCCCCTCGACCGAGCCTTAGAATTGATGGAGGGCACTGCTCTCAGATTCTCACTAGATGCTATCTCTGACGAAAAAGTCAGGGCGAACTATCTCAGAAACATAAAGCGGATGTCACTGCAGACATTAGCCGATGTGAAATCTGGGAAGATTTCAGCGCTAGAAGGTGTCCAGTTTAGTCATGAGATGCGAAACAAAATTCTGATGGAACACCGCAAGGTTACCTCCGCACAGGGCCTTGCCGTCGTGCAGCGAAAAAAAGCAGCGGGCCGACCGCTTCAGGCAATTCTTGATCGCTATTCGAAGGAACTTTTCCAAAAGACTTACGAAAATCTTTCACGTTCGGAGCAGAGCAAGGTCCATTACACAGTTTTGGAGGCCGCCGGACGAGATGACGCGAGGTTCTCAAAGGGCACCAAGACTATGCGGATGATGGGCAAGCTTGGCATCTTAGTAACCGCCGCTCTGGCGACGTATCAAATTCTAAATGCTGAAAACAAGCAGAAGGAAACGGCGCGTCAAGGCCTCATTGTGAGTGGCGGCGCGGCCGGTGGTCTTCTTGCAGGGCTGGGAGTCAGCGTTATCTGCGGTCCTGGCGCTCCGATCTGTGCATTTGCCATTGTATTTTTGGGTACCGTCGCCGGGGGCCTCGCAGGCGGGGCGGCAGCGGACTCGCTTGATGAGGAATTAGAGGAGTTCTCGCATTGGGACATTCTTTGAGTAAGTCTGAGTTGACGAAGATTAGAGTCGCACTTTCAGATCCTTTCAATGATTTTCCAGTTGATTACGATTACATCGCTAAGCAGGTGAGAGGTGTAGACCCTAATATTCTCTACAAGATTCTTTATTCCGACGTTGCTCCTGTGTGCTTTACTAATATTGCGGCAGTGCTTCCAACAGTATGGACAGGCTTCGATCCAGACTCCCTAAATGCCATGATCGAAGAAAGGCATGCCGCGAGGAAAAATAATTGGTTTCGCAGGCAATTTGATAAGTTGCTCGTTCGCTGGCTGCAATATAACTACGAGTACATTTGGAAGGAAATCGTCTTCCGGCTTTAGGCGGGCGACAAAATTTTCGTTTTGGCTAAAAACGCTTAAAAAAGGGCCCTTCAGGCCCTTTTTCAGGTGAGTCGGTTGTTAATTCTTTTGCCATCCGTCGATGACGTCAGCGCCGTGTTTGCTTTCCACTCTTTTAGCGCCTTGTGATTTCCACCCTTTGTTTCGCTGACTTCACCATTGTTCGGGTTTTTGTAGACCTTGAGTTCCCGTGGTTTGCGTGTGTTGGCGGTCGGAGCTGCGCCTGGGCGCCGGCCCGTTCTAATCGATTTTTGCCGCCGCCGATTCCAAGCGCGTGAAGCGGCTTTCACCGAACCGCTCGATCACCTGGCGCAGTCGCGCCAAGATCGCATCGCCCTCGAAGTTGCCTGCTGGTACAGGCGGGTTTTATACGCACGCGAGCGAGGAGAAGGCGTGCTTGCCCGATGGCGAATGCTAGGAACAATTGGGCGATAAAGCCTCACCACGAGCGGCGCAGAATGGTTGCCCGAACATGGCGTCAGCGTTTGTTAGCTTCGGAGATTTGTATCTAAAGTGTTTTTGTCGAACGGGAAGGAGTCGGGCGCCTGTCACTCAGCTTTGATCAGCGCTGCGCGTTGCATGCGCTGGCTAGCGCAGCCGATTGGATAAAGTCAGGAGAAATTCGCAGGCTTCAGTGGGGGGCGCATGTATGCGCTGAACTCGACACTTCTTATGTCCATTTCGGTCTCGAGGTTTTCAATTCGTTGAGACAAAGGATTAGCGCAATGAGCAGGCGGTGTGAAATTGAACAACCGGCAGTCGTGCTGATTAATTTCAAATTTGATAGCGCAGCGCAGGCATGGCCGCGTAGGGAGTGAACGAGGAAAGGATAGCTACCCACTTTTCGGCAGGCGAAAAAAAAGGCCTTGCTTAGCAAGACCTTTCTTAATTTTGGTGCCCCGAGGGAGACTCGAACTCCCACTCCTTTCGAAAACGGATTTTGAATCCGCCGCGTCTACCAATTCCGCCATCAGGGCTCAATGGCGGCGAAGTATAGAGATGAGATTACCGTTGGTCAATCACGTTTCATGGTCTATTTTCGATATTTCCGCTAAACTTTCCGGCCCTGCTAGACGAACCCCATCATGCGTGTTGCTGACTTTACTTTCGAGCTCCCTGATTCGCTGATCGCCCGCCACCCTTTGGCCGAGCGTCGCGGTAGTCGCCTGCTGACCCTTGATGGGCCGAGCGGCGCCCTTGCACACCGTCAATTCACTGATTTGCTTGAGCATTTGCGCCCGGGCGATTTGATGGTGTTCAACAATACCCGGGTGATTCCGGCGCGGCTGTTCGGGCAGAAAGCGTCCGGCGGCAAGCTGGAAATCCTCGTCGAACGCGTGCTCGATTCGCACCGCGTGCTGGCCCATGTGCGCTCCAGCAAGTCGCCGAAGCCGGGTTCGAAGATCCTTATCGACGGTGGTGGCGAAGCTGAAATGATCGCGCGTCACGATGCGTTGTTCGAGCTGGCCTTCGCCGAAGAAGTGTTGCCGCTGCTCGACCGCGTCGGGCACATGCCGTTGCCTCCTTATATAGACCGCCCGGATGAAGGCTCGGATCGCGAGCGTTATCAGACCGTGTACGCCGAGCGTCTCGGCGCGGTGGCGGCGCCGACGGCGGGGCTGCATTTCGATCAGTCGCTGATGGAGGCGATTGCCGCCAAGGGCGTCGAGACCACGTTCGTCACGCTGCACGTGGGCGCGGGGACGTTCCAGCCGGTGCGCGTCGAGAAGCTTGAAGATCACCATATGCACACCGAGTGGCTGGAAGTCGGCCAGGACGTGGTCGACGCAGTCGCTGCGTGCCGTGCGCGCGGTGGTCGAGTGATTGCTGTCGGCACCACCAGCGTGCGTTCGCTGGAAAGTGCCGCGCGCGATGGCGTGCTCAAGCCGTTCAGTGGCGACACCGATATCTTTATCTTCCCGGGCCGGCCGTTCCATGTGGTCGATGCCTTGGTGACCAATTTCCATTTGCCGGAATCCACGCTGTTGATGCTGGTGTCGGCTTTTGCCGGTTATCCCGAGACCATGGCCGCCTACAAGGCCGCCGTCGACAACGGTTACCGCTTTTTCAGCTACGGTGATGCGATGTTCATCACCCGTAATCCCGCACCTACTGCCCCTAAAGAAACCGGCCCAGAGGAAACAGAATGAGTCGCGAATGTCGCATGTCCTTTGAGCTCCTTGCCACCGATGGCAAGGCCCGTCGTGGTCGTCTGACCTTCCCGCGTGGCACCGTCGAGACCCCGGCGTTCATGCCGGTGGGCACCTACGGCACGGTCAAGGGCATGTTGCCACGTGACATCGTCGCCACTGGCGCGGAAATCATTCTGGGCAACACCTTCCACCTGTGGCTGCGCCCTGGTACCCAAGTGATCAAGGAGCACGGCGACCTGCACGATTTCATGCAGTGGAAAGGCCCGATCCTCACTGACTCCGGCGGTTTCCAGGTGTTCAGCCTCGGCGCAATGCGCAAGATCAAGGAGGAGGGTGTGACCTTCGCTTCTCCGGTCGACGGCGCCAAAGTGTTCATGGGCCCGGAAGAATCGATGCAGGTTCAGCGCGATCTCGGCTCCGACATCGTGATGATTTTTGACGAATGCACGCCGTACCCGGCTGACGAAGACGTCGCGCGGATCTCCATGGAATTGTCGCTGCGCTGGGCTCAACGTTCGAAAAATGCCCACGGTGAAAACACCGCAGCGCTGTTCGGTATCGTTCAGGGCGGCATGCACCAGGATCTGCGCATGCGCTCGCTCGAAGGCCTCGACAAAATCGGCTTCGATGGCCTGGCCATTGGTGGTCTGTCGGTGGGCGAGCCGAAGCACGAGATGATCAAAGTATTGGATTATCTGCCGGGCATGATGCCGGCTGACAAACCTCGTTACCTTATGGGCGTTGGCAAACCGGAAGATCTGGTTGAGGGTGTGCGCCGCGGTGTGGACATGTTCGATTGCGTGATGCCAACCCGTAATGCCCGCAATGGGCATCTGTTCATTGATACCGGCGTGCTGAAGATCCGTAACGCGTTTCATCGCCATGATGAATCGCCGCTGGATCCGACCTGCGATTGCTATACCTGCCAGAACTTCTCTCGCGCTTATCTGCATCACCTGGACAAGTGCGGCGAAATGCTGGGAAGCATGCTCAATACCATCCATAACTTGCGCCATTATCAGGTGCTGATGGCTGGTTTGCGCGAGGCTATTCAACAGGGTACATTGGCCGCCTTTGTCGATGCCTTCTACGCCAAACGCGGGCTCCCCGTTCCGCCTTTGGACTGAGTTTTCTGACCCCAAGATTCAACATTTGCAACTGGAGTGCTAAATGAGCTTTTTTATCTCTAACGCCATGGCTGACGCAGCTGCACCGGCTGCTGCAGGCCCAATGGGCGGCGGCTTCGAGTGGATTTTCCTGGTCGGCTTCCTGGTCATCTTCTACCTGATGATCTGGCGTCCACAGGCCAAGCGCGCCAAAGAGCAGAAGAACCTGCTGAGCAGCCTTGCGAAGGGCGACGAAGTTGTGACCACTGGCGGCATCGCCGGCAAGATCACCAAAGTTGCCGATGACTTCGTGGTTCTGGAAGTTTCCGACACCGTGGAAATGAAGTTCCAGAAAGGCGCCATCGCCGCCACGCTGCCAAAAGGCACGCTGAAAGCGATCTAAGAGCAACAACTTCTACTCAATCGACGGGGCGCGCAAGGCGCCCCGCGTCATAACGGGCGGCGTGATGCTGAACAAATATCCTCTGTGGAAATACATTCTGATCCTGGCGGTGCTGGCGATCGGTCTGATTTATTCCGCTCCGAATCTATACCCCGATGACCCGGCCATTCAGGTCAGCGGTGCAAGCACTGCGCTGCAAGTCAATCAGGCTGATCTGGATCGTGTGAGCACTGCGCTCAAGGAGTCCGGGATCAACGTCAAGGCGGCCACGCTGGCGGCAAATGGCAAGGGCGGCCTGATCCGTCTGACCAAGGCTGAAGATCAGCTGCCGGCCAAAGACGTTGTGCGCAAGGCATTGGGTGATGACTACGTCGTCGCGCTGAACCTGGCACAGACCACCCCGCAATGGCTGCGCAATCTGGGCGCGCACCCGATGAAGCTGGGTCTGGACTTGTCCGGTGGTGTGCACTTCCTGCTGGAAGTGGACATGGACAAAGCCCTCGATGCACGCCTGAAAGTCTACGAAGGCGACGTCAAGAGCCTGCTGCGCAAAGAGAAGCTGCGCTATCGCAGCCTGCCGCAACTGGGCGGTGCCATTCAGCTGGGCTTCAGCGATGAAGATTCCCGCGAGCAGGCCCGTGCACTGATCCGCAAAAACTTCAACGATTTCGACATTGTTCCGGCCGACCTCAACGGTCAACCGGTGCTGCGTCTGGCGATGACCCCGGCCAAGCTGGCGGAAATCCGTGAATACTCCATCAAGCAGAACTTGACCACGGTACGTAACCGCGTCAACGAGCTGGGTGTTGCCGAACCGATCGTTCAGCGTCAAGGCGCCAACCGCATTGTGGTTGAACTGCCGGGCGTGCAGGACACTGCCGAAGCCAAGCGTATTCTCGGCAAGACGGCCAACCTTGAGTTCCGTCTGGCTGCTGAGCCGGGTGCTTCGAAAGCCACCTCTGAGACTTTCGAGTTCCGTGAAGGCAATCGTCCCGCTGCGCAGATCGAACGTGGTCTGATCATCACCGGTGACCAGGTGACCGACGCCAAGGCCGGTTTCGGTGAGCACGGCACGCCTGAAGTGAATATCCGTCTGGATGGTCACGGTGGCGAGCTGATGAGCCGCGCGACCCGTTCGAACGTCGGTCGCAGCATGGCAGTGATTTTCATCGAGCAGCGTCCGGTTACCACTTACACCAAGCAAGTGGTCGACGGTGTCGAGAAAGACGTCGCCGTTCAGACGTTCAAAGAAGAGAAGAAGATCATCAGCCTGGCGACCATTCAGTCGCCGTTGGGTGCTCAGTTCCGCATCACTGGTCTGAACGGTCAGGGTGAGTCGTCCGAGCTGGCGCTGCTGCTGCGTGCCGGTGGTCTGGCCGCGCCGATGTACTTCGCTGAAGAGCGCACAATCGGCCCGAGCCTGGGTGCTGACAACATCACCAAAGGTATCGATGCGTCGCTGTGGGGCATGTTGTTCGTGTCGCTGTTCATCATCGCCATCTACCGCTTCTTCGGCGTCATTGCCACTGTCGCACTGGCGGTGAACATGGTGCTGCTGCTGGCGTTGATGTCGCTGTTGGGTGCCACACTGACCCTGCCAGGTATCGCCGGTATCGTGCTGACCATGGGTATGGCGGTCGATGCCAACGTGCTGATCTTCTCGCGGATCCGTGAAGAGATCGCCGCCGGCATGACCGTGCAGCGTGCAATCAACGAAGGCTTCGGCCGGGCATTCACCGCGATTCTCGACGCCAACCTGACTACCTTGTTGGTCGGCGGGATTCTCTTTGCCATGGGCACCGGCCCGGTCAAAGGTTTCGCAGTGACCATGTCCCTCGGGATCTTTACCTCGATGTTCACGGCCATCATGGTGACCCGCGCAATGGTCAACCTGATCTTTGGCGGACGTGACTTCAAGAAGTTGTGGATTTAAGGGGCTGCCATGTTACGTACAATCAACTTCATGGGCGTTCGCAACGTTGCGTTCGGCGTCACAGTGTTACTCACGGTCATTGCCTTGTTCAGTGTTTTCCACAAGGGCATGAACTGGGGTCTGGATTTCACCGGCGGTACGCTCATTGAGCTGACCTATGAGCGTCCGGCCGACGTCACCAAGGTGCGTGAAGAGCTGGTAACTTCCGGTTACCACGAAGCCATCGTGCAGAGCTTTGGTGCGACTACCGATTTGCTGGTGCGGATGCCGGGTGAAGACCCGCAGCTGGGTCATCAGGTCGCGCAAGCGCTGCAGAAGCTCGGCGGCGACAACCCGGCGACGGTCAAGCGTGTCGAGTTCGTCGGCCCGCAGGTCGGTGAAGAACTGCGCGACCAGGGCGGCCTCGGCATGCTGCTGGCGCTCGGCGGCATCCTGATCTACCTGGCTTTCCGCTTTCAGTGGAAGTTTGCGGTCGGCGCCATCGTTTCGCTGATTCACGACGTGATCGTGACCGTAGGTATCCTGTCGTATTTCCAGATCACTTTCGATCTGACCGTACTGGCGGCGGTGCTGGCGATCATCGGTTACTCGCTGAACGACACCATCGTGGTATTCGACCGGGTTCGTGAGAACTTCCGCGTGCTGCGCAAGGCGACGCTGATCGAGAACATCAACATCTCGACCACGCAGACCCTGCTGCGGACCATGGCGACGTCGATTTCGACCTTGCTGGCGATCGCGGCGCTGCTGTTCTTTGGTGGTGACAACTTGTTCGGCTTCTCGATCGCGCTGTTTATCGGTGTATTGGCGGGTACTTACTCGTCGATCTACATCGCCAACGTGGTGCTGATCTGGCTGAACCTGACCACCGAGGATCTGATTCCTCCGGCCAACACCGAGAAGGAAGTCGACGACCGTCCATAACGGTCATCGTTTTCCCGGCTGTCAGCCCAAGAAAGGCGCGAGTTGAACTCGCGCCTTTTTTTATGCTCCAAGGCTGGGAGAAGCGCGGGCGTGTCCCGCATGTGATGGTCAGGAGGTTCATGTGAACAAGTCGTTGCTGGTTGGTGCGGTATTGGGTGCTGTCGGTGTGACTGCCGGGGGTGCTGTTGCCACCTACAGCCTGGTTAAAAGCGGCCCTGAGTATGCGCAAGTGTTGGCCGTTGAACCGGTTAAAACACAGATCAAGACGCCACGTGAAGTGTGCAAGGATGTAGCCGTGACCCGCCAGGCGCCGGTCAAGGATCAACACCAGATTCTCGGCACCGCCATTGGTGCGGTAGCCGGTGGTTTGCTGGGTAACCAGGTCGGCGGCGGTACCGGCAAGAAGATTGCCACGGTCGCTGGTGCAGTCGGTGGTGGTTATGCCGGTAACAAAGTGCAGGAAGGCATGCAGAATCGCGACACCTACACCACCACCCAGACTCGCTGTAACACCGTGAATGACATCAGCGACAAGGTCGTTGGTTACGACGTGCGTTACTCGCTGGACGGCAAGGAAGGCAAGGTGCGCATGGATCGTGATCCGGGCAACCAGATTCCGGTCGACAAGGAAGGCAAGTTGATTCTGTCGCAGAATGAGCCGGGTCAATAAAGACCGACTGTTTTAACAAGAAGCACCCTGCGGGGTGCTTTTTTGTACCCGCATGAAACCTATTCCCAATGTAGGAGCTGCCGAAGGCTGCGATCTTTTGATCTTTGTCTTTTAAAAACCAAGATCAAAAGATCGCAGCCTTCGGCAGCTCCTACAGGGGGTGGGTGTAAAATTCAGGCATAAAAAAAGCGCCCCGAAGGACGCTTTTTTCGTTTCGCGTAACGCTTAGCGCTTCAGCGAAGCCGGCAGGTGCGGCTGGATCGCCGTCAGAACTGCCTTGAAGCATTTGGTGTTGCCGGCAACGATGTGGCCTTTTTCAAGGAAGTCGTGACCGCCGGTGAAGTCGCTCACCAGGCCGCCGGCTTCTTGAATCAGCAGGGCGCCTGCAGCCATGTCCCACTCGGACAGGCCCGACTCCCAGAATGCATCGAAACGACCGGCAGCTACGTAAGCCAGGTCCAGGCTCGCCGAACCGGCGCGGCGGATGCCGGCAGTCTGGCCAACCAGGGCGCGGAACATGCCCAAGTAGTTTTCCAGGTTGTCCATCTGGTCGTCACGGAACGGGAAGCCTGTGCCCAGCAGTGCGCCGTCGAGGCTAGTACGACCGCTGACGCGCAGACGACGACCGTTCAATTGAGCGCCGCGACCACGGCTGGCGGTGAATTCTTCCTGGCGAACCGGGTCCAGAACCACTGCGTGTTCCAGGCGACCACGGTATTTGCAGGCAATGCTGACAGCGAAGTGAGGAATGCCGCGCAGGAAGTTGGTGGTGCCGTCCAGCGGATCGATGATCCACAGGTACTCTTCGCCCTCGATGCCGGTACCGGCGTGCATGCCAGTCTCTTCACCGCGGATCGAGTGGTTCGGGTAAGCCTTGCGCAGCGCGTCGATGATTTTCTGTTCAGCGGCGCGATCGACCTCGGATACATAATCCTTGGCGTCTTTTTCGTCGACCTTGATGGTATCCAGGCGCTCGATGGAGCGGAAGATCAGTTCACTGGCGCTGCGGGCGGCGCGCAGCGCGATATTCAGCATGGGCTGCATGGATGTGTCACCTAAGGTTGTTAAAGAAAGCCGCGCATTCTATCAGAACTTTTCTTCAGGTGAAGGACGCTGTTCGCTTTCATAGCTTAACGGTAGGCTGTTCTGTAAGATTTGCACCCCTTTCCTGTGTCCGAGAGCGCCTCCCTTGCTGCAGAACATTCGTGTCGTCCTGGTCAATACCAGCCACCCCGGCAACATCGGCGGGGCCGCGCGCGCCATGAAAAACATGGGTCTGTCGCGCTTGGTGCTGGTCGAACCGCGCCTGTTTCCGCACCACGAGGCCGATGCTCGCGCCTCCGGTGCCGGCGACATCCTTGAAAATGCGCAAGTCGTCGCCACCCTGGAAGACGCCTTGGTCGGCTGCAATCTGGTGCTCGGCACCAGTGCCCGTGACCGCCGAATCCCCTGGCCGCTACTGGATCCGCGCGAATGCGGCACCAAAGTGGTCGAGGAGGCCGGGCAGGGCGCAGAGATCGCTTTGGTATTTGGTCGTGAAGACTCTGGCCTAACCAATGACGAGTTGCAGCGATGTCACTTTCACGTGCACATCCCCTCCGATCCTGAGTTCAGTTCACTGAACCTTGGGGCGGCGGTGCAGGTGTTGAGCTATGAAGTGCGCATGGCCTGGCTGGCTGCACAAGGTCAGCCGAGCAAGATCGAGAAAGAAGAAGTGGCTTCGGTGAAAAGCGCCGAGCTGGCGACCATGGATGAGCTGGAGCGCTTTTATGAGCACTTGGAGCAAACGCTGGTCGCGATCGAATTCCTCGATCCGGAAAAACCACGGCACTTGATGGCGCGCCTGCGCCGGTTGTACGGACGCAGCTCGGTCAGCCGGGCGGAAATGAATATTTTGCGTGGCATCCTCACGGAAACCCAAAAAGCGGCCCGTGGTGAGCTTCTAAAGCGGAAGGACTAAACAATGTTTGAGCGTTTGCGTGAAGATATCCAGAGCGTGTTCCATCGAGACCCGGCGGCGCGTAACGCTTTTGAAGTCCTGACCTGCTACCCCGGCATGCATGCGATCTGGATCCATCGCTTGGCCGGCATGCTGTGGCGCAACGAGCTGAAATGGCTGGCGCGGCTGGTGTCGAACTTCGGTCGCTGGTTGACCGGGATCGAAATTCATCCTGGGGCCAAAGTCGGTCGACGCTTCTTTATTGACCACGGCATGGGCATCGTCATCGGTGAAACCGCCGAGATCGGTGATGACGTGACGATCTATCAGGGCGTGACCCTGGGTGGCACCAGTTGGAACAAAGGCAAGCGCCACCCGACGCTGGGTGACGGTGTTGTCGTGGGGGCGGGCGCCAAGGTGCTCGGCCCATTCACCGTCGGTGCAGGTGCCAAGGTTGGCTCCAACGCCGTGGTGACCAAAGAAGTGCCGCCGGGCGCCACTGTTGTGGGGATTCCGGGGCGAATCATCGTCAAATCCGACGAAGAGCAGGATGCCAAGCGCAAGGCCATGGCCGAGAAGATCGGTTTTGATGCCTACGGCGTCAGCGAAGACATGCCCGACCCGGTGGCGCGCGCCATCGGTCAGTTGCTTGATCACCTGCAAGCGGTGGACGGACGGCTGGAAGGCATGTGCGGCGCGTTGAAGGATCTGGGCAGCAATTACTGTGCGAAAGATCTGCCTGAGCTGCGCGAAGAAGACTTCGCCTGCGTCAAAGGCAAAGACGAATCCAAAGCCAGCTAGCGCCCCTGTAGGAGCTGCCGAAGGCTGCGATCTTTTGACTTTGCTTTCCATAAGATCAAAAGATCGCAGCCTGCGGCAGCTCCTACAGAGGCTTGCGCCGGCCGGTGTGCCATTAGGCCGCAGACCCTGCTATCATTCGCGCGCTCTTTTGCGGGTAATCCTGACTAAAGTACTAGGTCTTAAAGTTGACTTAAATACTCGGGAATTGCATACTCGCCCCATTCTGAACTCCGTGGTAACTGTCCATGCGACTGACTACAAAAGGCCGATACGCCGTGACCGCCATGCTTGACCTGGCGTTGCACGCGCAGCACGGGCCCGTGTCCCTGGCCGATATCTCCGAGCGCCAAGGCATCTCCCTGTCCTACCTCGAACAGCTGTTCGCCAAGCTGCGCCGCAGCAACCTGGTTTCCAGTGTTCGCGGCCCGGGTGGTGGCTACCAGTTGTCCCGCGACATGCAGGGCATCCAGGTCGCCCAGGTGATCGATGCGGTAAACGAATCGGTCGATGCCACAAAATGCCAGGGCCAGGGCGATTGCCATTCCGGCGACACGTGCCTGACTCACCATCTGTGGTGCGATTTGAGCCTGCAGATTCACGAATTTCTAAGTGGTATCAGCTTGGCTGATCTTGTGACTCGCCGTGAGGTGCAAGAAGTAGCCCAGCGTCAGGACCAGCGCCGTTGCAACAGCAAGGCGCCACGCCTGGACAAGATTGAAGCGTCCGCCGTCGAATGACAGCCAGAGAGCTAGCGGCACGCCAGCCCTGATTTAGGAGATAGTCCATGAAATTGCCGATTTACCTTGATTACTCTGCGACCACCCCGGTTGATCCGCGTGTCGCGCAAAAAATGAGTGAATGCCTGCTGGTCGACGGAAACTTCGGTAACCCGGCTTCCCGTTCCCACGTATTCGGCTGGAAAGCTGAAGAGTCCGTCGAAAACGCTCGTCGTCAGGTGGCCGATCTGGTCAACGCCGATCCGCGCGAAATCGTCTGGACCTCCGGTGCCACTGAGTCCGACAACCTGGCAATCAAGGGTGCGGCACATTTCTATGGCTCCAAGGGCAAGCACCTGATCACCTCCAAGATTGAGCACAAGGCTGTCCTCGACACCATGCGCCAACTGGAGCGTGAAGGTTTCGAAGTGACCTACCTCGAGCCTACTGAAGACGGTCTGATCACTCCGGCCATGATTGAAGCGGCACTGCGCGAAGACACCATCCTGGTCTCCGTGATGCACGTGAACAACGAAATCGGCACCGTTAACGACATCGCCGCGATCGGCGAAATGCTCCGCGCCAAGGGCATTCTGTTCCACGTCGACGCCGCTCAGTCCACTGGCAAGGTCGAGATCGACCTGCAGAAACTGAAAGTCGACATGATGTCGTTCTCCGCCCACAAAACCTACGGCCCTAAAGGCATCGGCGCGCTGTACGTCAGCCGCAAGCCGCGTGTGCGCATTGAAGCGACCATGCACGGCGGCGGTCACGAGCGTGGCATGCGTTCCGGCACCCTGGCGACCCACCAGATCGTCGGCATGGGCGAAGCGTTCCGTGTGGCCAAAGAAGACATGGCTGCCGAAAACGTCCGTATCAAAGCCTTGAGCGACCGCTTCTACAAGCAGGTCGAGCATCTTGAAGAGCTGTACGTCAACGGCAGCCTGACCGCCCGCGTTCCGCACAACCTGAACCTGAGCTTCAACTACGTTGAAGGCGAGTCGCTGATCATGGCGCTCAAGGATCTGGCGGTATCGTCCGGTTCGGCGTGCACCTCGGCGTCGCTGGAGCCTTCGTACGTACTGCGCGCCCTGGGCCGCAACGACGAACTGGCACACAGCTCGATCCGCTTCACCTTCGGCCGTTTCACCACCGAAGAAGAAATCGACTACGCCGCGCAGAAAGTCTGCGAGGCCGTTACCAAGCTGCGCGCTTTGTCGCCGCTGTGGGACATGTACAAAGACGGCGTCGATATCTCGAAAATCGAGTGGGCGGCACACTAAATATAGAAGCCGCCGGATACAGATCCTGTAGCGACGCGGCGGTTTACGCAGCGCAGTTGCAGGGTCTCAAGAGCGGCCCTGATGAGTGAGGATTAAGAATCATGGCTTACAGCGAAAAGGTCATCGACCACTACGAAAACCCGCGCAACGTCGGCAAGATGAACGCGGAAGATCCTGATGTCGGCACCGGCATGGTCGGCGCTCCGGCATGCGGCGACGTGATGCGTCTGCAAATCAAGGTCAACGACGCTGGCATCATCGAAGATGCCAAGTTCAAGACCTACGGCTGCGGTTCCGCTATCGCTTCCAGCTCCCTCGCTACCGAGTGGATGAAGGGCAAGACCCTGGACGAAGCAGAAACCATCAAGAACACTCAGCTGGCCGAAGAACTGGCCCTGCCGCCAGTGAAAATTCACTGCTCGGTACTGGCTGAAGACGCTATCAAAGCGGCTGTTCGCGATTACAAGCAGAAGAAAGGCTTGATCTGACTTTCTGGATTTGGCGACGAGTAAGGAGTCACCGATGGCTATCAGCATGACAGAAGCGGCTGCTCGACACGTGCGGCGCTCCCTCGACGGGCGCGGCAAAGGTGAAGGGATTCGTCTGGGTGTTCGCACCACAGGCTGTTCCGGCCTTGCCTACGTGCTGGAGTTTGTCGACGAGGTGGTTGCAGAGGATCAGGTGTTCGAGAGTCACGGCGAAAAAGTGATCATCGACCCGAAAAGCCTCGCCTACCTGGACGGCACCGAGCTCGATTTCGTCAAGGAAGGGTTGAACGAAGGCTTCAAGTTCAACAACCCCAACGTACGCGGTGAGTGTGGCTGCGGCGAAAGCTTCAACATCTGAGGCTTGTCGTGGGTATTCCTTGTCATTTCGCTTTATTCGAGCTGCAACCGAGTTTCCGTCTGGATCTCGAGCAGTTGGCCACGCGCTATCGTGAGTTGGCGCGCGGCGTTCATCCTGACCGCTTTGCCGACGCTTCCGAGCGTGAGCAGCGGTCGGCACTTGAGCAGTCTGCTCGGCTCAACGACGCCTATCAGACGCTCAAGAGTCCGGCCCAGCGTGCACGCTACCTGCTGACCATCAGCGGGCATGAAGTGCCGATGGAAGTCACGGTCCATGATCCCGAGTTTCTTCTGCAGCAGATGCAGTGGCGCGAAGAGCTTGAGGACCTCCAGGACAGTGCCGACCTCGACGGTGTCGCGGTGTTCAAGCGTCGCTTGAAAGTGGCTCAGGAAGAACTCAACGAAAGCTTCGCAGCCTGTTGGGATGATGCAGCGCAACGCGAACAGGCCGAACGCCTGATGCGGCGTATGCAGTTCCTCGACAAGCTCACCTACGAAGTGCGCCAGTTAGAAGAGCGCCTCGACGATTAACCCAGTGCCGCTCCGGTCGCACGCCTGATATACAGATAAGTCCTGATCACGATGGCCCTACTGCAGATCGCCGAACCCGGCCAAAGTCCTCAACCGCACCAGCGTCGTCTGGCTGTGGGGATCGACTTGGGCACTACCAATTCGCTGGTCGCTGCGTTGCGCAGTGGTCTTTCCGAACCGTTGGCCGACGCAAACGGGCAGGTCATCCTGCCGTCCGCTGTGCGTTACCACGCCGATCGCGTCGAAGTCGGTGAGTCGGCCAAACTGGCTGCCGCCTCCGATCCTTTGAACACTGTGCTGTCGGTCAAGCGCTTGATGGGTCGTGGCCTGTCCGACGTCAAGCAATTGGGCGACCAACTGCCGTACCGCTTTGTCGGTGGCGAATCGCACATGCCGTTCATCGATACTGTGCAGGGGCCGAAAAGCCCGGTCGAAGTCTCCGCCGATATCCTCAAGGTGCTGCGTCAGCGCGCTGAAGCGACGTTGGGTGGCGAACTGGTTGGCGCGGTGATCACCGTTCCGGCTTACTTCGATGATGCTCAGCGTCAAGCCACCAAAGATGCGGCCAAACTCGCCGGTCTGAACGTGCTGCGTCTGCTCAACGAGCCGACTGCGGCCGCTGTGGCGTATGGTCTGGATCAGCATGCCGAAGGCCTGGTCGCGATTTATGACCTGGGCGGCGGTACTTTCGATATTTCGATTCTGCGTCTGACTGGCGGTGTTTTCGAAGTGCTGGCCACTGGCGGCGACAGCGCGCTGGGCGGCGATGACTTCGATCACGCGATTGCCGGCTGGATCATCGAGAGCGCCGGTCTGTCCGCCGATCTCGATCCGGGCGCACAACGTAATCTGCTGCAAACCGCCTGCGCGGCCAAAGAAGCCCTGACCGACTCGGCCAGCGTTGAGGTGGCCTACGGCGACTGGAAAGCGCCGCTGACCCGCGAAGCCTTTGATGCGCTGATCGAGCCAATGGTCGCGCGCAGCCTGAAAGCCTGCCGCCGCGCTGTTCGTGATTCCGGTGTAGAGCTGGAAGATGTGCACGCCGTGGTCATGGTTGGCGGTTCGACTCGCGTGCCGCGTGTTCGCGAAGCTGTTGCCGAAGCCTTCGGTCGTCAGCCTCTGACCGAAATCGACCCGGATCAAGTGGTGGCCATCGGTGCCGCGATCCAGGCCGATACCCTGGCGGGCAACAAGCGCGATGGCGGCGAACTGTTGCTGCTCGACGTGATTCCGCTGTCCCTGGGGCTGGAAACCATGGGTGGCCTGATGGAGAAGGTGATTCCGCGCAACACCACCATCCCCGTCGCTCGCGCACAAGATTTCACGACCTACAAAGATGGCCAGTCGGCCATGGCGATCCACGTTCTGCAGGGTGAGCGCGAGCTGATCAGTGACTGCCGTTCGCTGGCGCGCTTCGAATTGCGTGGCATTCCAGCGATGGTGGCCGGCGCAGCGAAGATTCGCGTGACCTTCCAGGTCGATGCCGACGGTCTGCTCAGCGTTGCTGCCCGTGAATTGGGTTCAGGCGTTGAAGCGAGCATCCAGGTCAAACCGTCCTACGGTCTGACCGACGGCGAAATCGCCAAAATGCTCAAAGATTCGTTCCAGCACGCCAATGACGATAAAGTCGCCCGCGTTCTACGCGAGCAACAAGTCGATGCCCAGCGCCTGATCGAAGCGGTGCAGGGCGCTCTGGAGGCTGATGGCGAGCGTTTGCTCGACGCCGAAGAGCGCATGGTCATCGACCTGCAGTTGCAGGAATTGGCCGAACTGATGAAAGGTACCGATGGTTATGCCATCGAGCAGCAGACCAAGCGTCTGTCGCAAGTGACCGATGCTTTTGCTGCCCGCCGCATGGATCTGACGGTGAAAGCCGCTCTGTCGGGGCGCAATCTGAATGAAATCGAGGATATCTGATGCCGCAGGTCATTTTTCTGCCCCACGAGAAGTTCTGCCCTGAAGGCATGGTGGTCGATGCTGCGCCCGGCACATCGATTCTCGAACTGGCTCACGAACACCACATCGAGATGGAAAGCGCCTGCGGCGGCGTCTGCGCTTGCACCACCTGCCACTGCATCATCCGTGAGGGTTTCGACTCGATGGAAGAGGCTGACGAGCTGGAAGAAGACTTCCTCGATCGTGCCTGGGGCCTGGAAGCGCAATCGCGCCTGGCCTGTCAGGCCATCGTCGGTGAAGAAGACATCACCGTCGAGATTCCGAAATATTCGCTTAACCATGCGGCTGAAGCGCCGCACTGACTGGTAAGACTGTCATGAGCTACGGTTGGAATGATGTTCAACGTATTGCAGAAGAACTGGCCGAGGCCAAGCCGGGTGTAGATCCGTTTTCTGTCAATTTCGTCGATCTGCAGCAATGGATCAAAGAGCTGCCTGATTTTGACAATACCTCTGGTCGAGTTGGCGAGAAGGTGTTGGAAGCGGTTCAGACGCTCTGGGCTGAAGAATTGGACTGATCGTCCTCGCAGGTTAGGCAATACCCAAGAACCCGCGTATAATTCGCGGGTTTAATTTTTCGCAAATTACCGTTTCTGGAGTTACACCATGGCTGTTCAACGCACTTTCTCCATCATCAAGCCTGACGCTGTTGCAAAAAACGTCATCGGCGAAATCACCACTCGTTTCGAAAAAGCCGGCCTGCGCGTTGTAGCTTCGAAACTGAAGCAACTGTCCAAAGCTGAAGCTGAAGGCTTCTACGCTGAGCACAGCGCTCGTGGTTTCTTCGGCGACCTGGTTGCTTTCATGATCTCCGGTCCTGTTGTTGTTCAGGTTCTGGAAGGCGAAAACGCTATCGCTCTGAACCGTGAGCTGATGGGCGCTACCAACCCTAAAGAAGCTGCTGCCGGCACCATCCGCGCTGACTTCGCTGATTCCATCGACGCCAACGCTGTTCACGGTTCGGACTCCGAAGCCGCAGCTGCTCGTGAAATCTCGTACTTCTTCGCAGCTACTGAAGTAACCACTCGCTAAGCATTGGCTTAAGAGTGAAGGTGAATCCATGACTACATCGACTGTAAAAACCAACCTGCTGGGTCTGACTCAACAGGAAATGGAAAAATTCTTCGACTCAATCGGGGAGAAGCGTTTCCGTGCCGGTCAGGTAATGAAATGGATTCACCACTTTGGTGTCGATGATTTCGACGCCATGACGAACGTCAGCAAGGCCTTGCGCGACAAGCTCAAGGTTATTGCTGAGGTCCGTGGTCCGGAAGTGGTCAGCGAGGACATCTCCACCGACGGCACCCGTAAGTGGGTGGTGCGTGTGGCGTCCGGCAGCTGCGTCGAGACCGTGTACATTCCCCAGGGCAAACGCGGCACTCTGTGCGTTTCGTCCCAGGCAGGCTGTGCCCTGGATTGCAGTTTCTGCTCCACCGGCAAGCAAGGCTTCAATAGCAACCTCACCGCCGCCGAAGTCATCGGTCAGGTGTGGATTGCCAACAAATCTTTCGGCAGCGTCCCGGCAACCGTCGACCGTGCCATCACCAACGTGGTGATGATGGGCATGGGTGAGCCGCTGCTGAACTTCGACAACGTCGTCGCCGCCATGCATCTGATGATGGATGACCTCGGCTACGGGATCTCCAAGCGCCGCGTGACCCTGTCCACCTCGGGCGTGGTGCCGATGATCGATGAGCTGGCCAAGCACATCGACGTCTCCCTGGCGTTGTCCCTGCATGCACCGAATGACGCATTGCGTAACCAATTGGTGCCGATCAACAAGAAATATCCGCTTAAGATGCTGCTCGAGTCGTGCCAGCGCTACATGTCGTCCCTGGGCGAAAAACGTGTGCTGACCATCGAGTACACCTTGCTCAAAGACATCAACGACAAGGTTGAACACGCCGTCGAGATGGTCGAGTTGCTGAAAAACATTCCGTGCAAGATCAACCTGATTCCGTTCAACCCGTTCCCTCATTCCGGGTACGAGCGTCCGAGCAACAACGCGATCCGTCGTTTCCAGGATCAGTTGCATCAGGCCGGTTTCAACGTCACTGTCCGCACCACCCGTGGTGAAGACATCGACGCTGCATGTGGTCAATTGGTAGGGCAGGTGCTGGATCGCACCCGTCGCAGCGAACGTTATATCGCCGTGCGTGAGTTGAACGCCGACAGCGATCTGGCACAGAACGCCGCGAACACTAACTAAGAGAGGATCTCTATGTCCCTGCGCTTTGCGCTGCTGTTGCTGTTGGCCAGCCTGTGTGCTGGTTGTGTCCTGTCGGGTGATTACAACCCGATGAAGACCAGCAAGGGCCGCGATGAAGCGCGGGCTGCCTACGTGCAGTTGGGGCTGGGGTACTTGCAGCAAGGCATGACCGAGCGGGCCAAGGTGCCGTTGAAAAAGGCCCTGGAACTGGACAGTTCCGATCCGGATGCCAACGCGGCCCTCGGGCTGGTGTTTCAGTCTGAAATGGAGCCTGCACTTGCCGACGAACACTTCCGCAAGGCTTTGTCCTCCCGTCCTGCCGATGCGCGCATCCTCAACAATTACGGCAGTTTCCTCTACGAAGAACAGCGTTATAAAGAAGCCTACGAGCGTTTTGAACAGGCCGCCGCCGATACCCTGTATCCTGAGCGTTCGCGTGTGTTCGAGAACCTCGGCATGACGGCAGCGAAGCTCGGTCAGCGTGATCTGGCACAGCAACAGCTGGAAAAGGCGCTGCGTCTGAACCGCCAACAGCCACGTGCGTTGCTGGAAATGGCTGAGTTGTCCTTCGAAGACAGGCATTATGTGCCCGCGCGTGACTATTACGACCGTTTCAGCCTGCTTACCGAACAAAATGCACGTAGTCTATTGCTCGGCGTTCGGCTGGCAAAAGTGTTTGAAGATCGCGACAAGGCCGCCAGTTATGGCCTGCAACTAAAACGACTCTATCCCGGTACGCCGGAATATCAGCAATACCTGTCGGAGCAATGATGAAAGCGGCGCATCCCGAAGTTGTAGCAGCGAATCGCGTTAACCCCGGTGAGACCCTGCGCCAGGCCCGCGAAAGCAATGGCTGGTCGCTGGCCGAAGTGGCCCTCAAGCTCAACCTCACCGTGACGTCTCTGGGCAATCTTGAAGCCGGCGCTTTCGACAAGCTGCCGGGGCATACCTTCGCTCGCGGTTACATTCGCGCCTATGCCAAATTGCTCGGCATGGACCAGACCGTTCTGGTTCAGCAATTCGACCAGTCCACCGGCACCGACTCGCAGGGCAGCAACGTCCACGCCCTCGGCCGTATCGAAGAGCCTGTACGGGTTTCCCACACCATTTTACGTATCGTCAGCCTGTTGTTGCTGATCGCGGTCATCGGCGGTGGTTTCGTCTGGTGGCAGGATCAGACCTCGCTGCGCACCAAGGACCTGACGTCTCTGGCGCCTGAGCACGTTGAAGTCGAAGGGGCTGATGGCACTACCCAGATTCACCCGATCGACGAGCCGGAAGATCAGGCTGTCGCGGAAAACCAGACCGAGGGCTCGACCGCTCTGGCATTGCCGCAAGCCGAAACCACGGCGGAATCGACGGGTGCCGAGCCTGCCGTTCCGGCCACCGAGTCTGCGCCTGCTGCACCGGTTGCTCCGGCAGCGCCAGCCGCTCCCGCTCATACGCCTGCCCCCGTGGTTGCCTCGCCTGCCACGCCGGCGCCTGCTGTGCCGAGCACGCCCGCTCCGACCGTGACTGCCCCGGTGGCACCGGCCGCGCCTGCTGCAGCCCCGGTTGCCGGCCAAGGCCAGGTATCGGTGCAATTTGTCGCTGACTGCTGGACGCAAGTCTCCGATGGCAGCGGTAAAGTATTGTTCAGTGGTCTCAAGCGCAAAGGCGACAGCCTGGCCGTTGCCGGCAAGCCGCCTTTTGCCGTACGCCTGGGCTATGCCCGTGGCGCGCAGGTCAGCTACAACGGCCAGCCGGTCGATGTTGCTCCGTTCACCAGTGGCGAGACTGCTCGCCTGAAGTTGGGTCAATAAGTCATGCACGGCGAATCTCCAATCAAACGTCGCGTTTCGCGCAAGATCTGGGTCGGCAACGTACCGGTGGGCGGCGATGCGCCGATCGCGGTGCAGAGCATGACCAACAGCGACACCAATGACGTTGCCGCCACTGTTGCGCAAATCAACCGTCTGGAAGCCGCTGGCGTCGACATCGTTCGCGTCTCGGTGCCGGACATGGACGCCGCCGAGGCGTTCGGCAAGATCAAACAACTGGTCAAAGTGCCACTGGTTGCCGACATCCACTTCGACTACAAAATCGCTCTGCGTGTAGCCGAACTGGGCGTCGACTGCCTGCGCATCAACCCGGGCAACATCGGTCGCGAAGACCGTGTTCGTGCTGTGGTCGATGCCGCGCGTGATCGCGGCATTCCGATCCGCATCGGCGTCAACGCCGGTTCCCTGGAAAAAGACCTGCAAAAGAAATACGGCGAGCCGACCCCGGCCGCGCTGGTCGAGTCTGCTTTGCGCCACGTTGAGCACCTCGAACGCCTGAATTTCCAGGACTTCAAGGTCAGCGTGAAAGCCTCTGACGTGTTCATGGCCGTCGAAGCCTACCGCTTGCTGGCGAAAGAAATCGTCCAGCCGCTGCACCTGGGCATCACCGAAGCCGGTGGATTGCGTTCGGGCACAGTGAAATCCGCCGTGGGCCTAGGTATGCTGCTCGCCGAAGGGATTGGCGATACCATCCGCATCTCGCTGGCGGCCGATCCGGTCGAGGAAGTGAAGGTCGGTTACGACATCCTCAAGTCTTTGCATCTGCGTTCCCGTGGCATCAACTTCATCGCCTGCCCGAGCTGCTCGCGGCAGAACTTCGATGTGGTGAAAACCATGAACGAGCTGGAAGGGCGCCTTGAAGACCTGCTGGTGCCGCTGGATGTCGCGGTGATCGGTTGTGTGGTCAACGGCCCCGGCGAAGCCAAGGAAGCCCATATCGGCTTGACCGGCGGCACGCCCAACCTGATTTACATCGACGGCAAGCCGGCGCAGAAACTGACGAATGACAATCTGGTGGACGAGCTGGAAAGGCTGATCCGCCAGAAAGCGGCCGAAAAGGTCGAAGCTGACGCTGCCGTAATTGCGCGCGGCTGACCCTGACTGAAGAGCCGAACGAATTTAAGGATTTAAAGTGAGCAAGTCATTGCAAGCCATTCGTGGCATGAACGACATCCTGCCCGAACAGACTCCCCTGTGGCGTTATTTCGAGGGCACCGTTGCGCGCCTGCTGGATAACTACGGTTACAAGCAGATCCGCATGCCGATCGTCGAGTTCACCGAGCTGTTCAAGCGCTCGATCGGTGAAGTGACCGATATCGTCGAAAAAGAGATGTACACCTTTGAAGACCGCAACGGCGACTCCCTGACCCTGCGTCCGGAAGGCACCGCGGCGTGCGTGCGTGCGGTGCTTGAACACGGCATCACCGGCGGTGGCCAGGTGCAGAAACTCTGGTACATCGGCCCGATGTTCCGCCACGAGCGTCCGCAGAAAGGCCGTTATCGCCAGTTCCACCAGATCGGTCTGGAAGTGTTCAACCTCGACGGTCCGGACATCGACGCCGAGCTGATCACCATGACCTGGCGCCTGTGGGGCGAGCTGGGCATTCGTGATGCAGTCAAACTCGAGCTCAACAGTCTGGGCACCAGCGAATCCCGTGGGCGTTATCGTGAAGCGCTGGTCGAGTACCTCTCGGCGCACCACGACAAGCTTGACGAAGACAGCCAGCGTCGCCTGAAAACCAACCCGCTGCGCGTGCTCGACACGAAAAATGCCGACACTCAAGCGGTGCTGGTCGATGCGCCGAAGATGGCCGACTACCTCGATGACGAGTCGCGTGCACACTTCGAAGGTTTGAAAGCGCGTCTGGATGCCGTCGGCATTCCGTACGTACTCAATCCGAAGCTGGTGCGTGGCCTCGACTACTACAGCAAAACCGTTTTCGAATGGGTCACCGACAAGCTCGGCGCCCAGGGCACTGTCTGCGCGGGTGGCCGTTACGACGGTCTGGTCGAGCAGATGGGCGGCAAGCCAACCACTGGCGTCGGTTTCGCCATGGGCATCGAGCGTCTGGTGTTGATGCTCGAAACCCTTGAGCAGATCCCGGAAGAAATCTCCCGTCAGGTCGATGTCTACCTCTGCGCATTCGGTGAAGAAGCCGAGCTGGCGGGGCTGGCCCTGGCTGAACGTGTTCGTGATCAACTTCCAAACCTGCGCCTGCAAGTCAATGCCGGCGCCGGCAGCTTCAAGAGCCAGTTCAAGAAGGCCGACAAGAGCGGTGCGCTGTACGCACTGATCCTCGGTGACGACGAAATGGCCCAGCAAGTGGTAGGTTTCAAACCCCTGCGTGGCCAGGGCGAACAACAAAGCATTGCCTGGGATGCGCTCGCCGCTCACCTGGCCACCTGCGTCGTGCAGGGTTGAAGCTGTCTAAACAGCCGATTTAGCGATTAAGGAGTATTGGGGTGTCGAGTACCGAAGACGAACAGTTGGCGGATTTGAAGGACTGGTGGACACGCAACGGCAAACCTCTGGTCACCGGCGGCCTGTTGGCGCTGGTCATCGTGTTCGGCTGGCAGGCTTATCACAAATATCAGGGCAACCAGTCGCAAGGCGCCTCGGTGCTCTATCAGCAATTGCTGGAAACCACGCTGACGCCTGACGGCAAGCCTGATGCTGCCCGCGTTGCGGATCTGGCCGGCAAGCTCAACAGCGAGTTCGCCGGTTCGGCCTACGCGCAGTACGGCAGCCTGTTCGTGGCTAAAGTGGCGGTCGACAGCGGCAAGCTGGATGACGCCGCCACCGAGCTGAAAGCCATCGTCGACAAACCGGCCAACCCGGCGCTGGGCGAAATCGCCCGTCAGCGTCTGGCGCAGGTGTTGGGTGCACAGAACAAAGCCGACGACGCCCTGAAACTGCTCGACGGTGATGCCGACAAAGCGTTCCTGGCCACTCGCGAAGAACTCAAGGGCGACCTGCTGGTGCAGTTGGGCCGTACCGATGACGCGAACAAGGCGTATCAAAAAGCCAAGGCGGCACTGTCGGATGAAGCGGCGGTCGGTGGCCTTCAAATCAAGCTCGACGACCTGGCCAAAGGGGATGCGTGACGTGATCCGTTGGAAGCATGCAGCATTGCTGGCTCTGGCCCTTCTGGCCGCGGGTTGCAGCAGCAACAGCAAGAAAGAATTGCCACCGGCTGAACTGACCGACTTCAAAGAAGAAGTGGTTCTGCAAAAGCAGTGGAGTCGTTCGATCGGTGACGGTCAGGGCGAAACCTACAACATGCTGGTGCCGGCGATCGACGGTGACACCATCTACGCCGCTGATGTAACCGGCGTGGTGATGGCCATGGATCGCGGCAATGGCGATGTGAAATGGAAGCAGGATCTTGATCTGCCTGTCTCCGGCGCTGTCGGCGTTGGTTATGGGCTGGTTCTGATCGGCACCCTGCGTGGCGAAGTCGTTGCTCTGGACACCATCAACGGTGAAGAGAAGTGGCGTGCCCGCGTCAACAGCGAAGTTCTTGCGCCACCGGCCAACAACGGTGACGTCGTGGTGGTGCAGACTCAGGACGATCGTCTGATCGGTCTGGATGCTTCCACCGGTACTCAGCGTTGGGTGTATGACAGCACTCCGGCCGTACTGACCCTGCGTGGCACCAGTGCACCGCTGGTCACCAACCGCCTCGCGGTGGCTGGCCTGTCGACCGGTAAAGTAGTCGCTCTGGACATTTCCAACGGCGTGCCGGTTTGGGAACAACGCATTGCGATTCCGCAAGGTCGTTCGGAGCTGGAGCGTGTAGTCGATATCGACGGCGGTCTGCTGTTGTCCGGCGGTACGCTGTACGTTGCCAGCTATCAGGGTCGCGTCGCGGCACTGGATCTGGAAAGCGGTCGTCAACTCTGGCAGCGCGATGCGTCGAGCTACGCTGGTATTGCTCAGGGTTTCGGCAGCGTTTACGTGAGCCTGTCCTCGGGCACTGTTGAAGGCGTCGACGAACGTTCCACCACAGCATTGTGGAGCAACGATTCGCTGGCTCGCCGTCAACTGTCGGCGCCGGAAGTGTTCTCCAGCTACGTGGCAGTGGGTGACCTGGAAGGTTATCTGCACCTGTTGAGTCAGGTTGACGGTCGTTTCGTCGGCCGTGAGCGCATTGACAGCGACGGCCTGCGTGCCCGTCCGCTGGTGGTGGGTGACACGATTTATGTGTATGGCAACAGCGGCAAACTGGAAGCCCTGACCATCAAGTAACAACTATGCTTGGGGTTAAACCCCCAGGCGGCCCCGAATTCATGGGGCTTGCAGCGCTAACAGGCGTTGCCCCGAGCACCAGCCGCTGCCTCGCAGCGGCTTTTGTATTTTCTGAAATAACGAAGTGGAGAGCCGCATGGTTCCCGTAATCGCCCTGGTGGGCCGACCGAACGTCGGCAAGTCCACCTTGTTCAACCGCCTGACCAGGACTCGCGACGCCATCGTCGGCGACTTGTCCGGTCTGACCCGTGATCGCCAGTACGGTGAGGCCAAGTGGCAAGGGCGTTCCTACATTCTGGTCGACACCGGTGGTATCTCCGGTGACGAGCACGGTATGGACGAAAAAATGGCCGAGCAGTCGCTGCTGGCCATTGAAGAAGCAGATGTTGTGCTGTTCCTGGTAGATGCCAAGGCCGGTTTCACCGCCGCCGACCAGATGATCGCCGAACACCTGCGCAAACGTAACAAGCGCTCCTACGTGGTTGCCAACAAGGTCGACAACATCGACCCGGAAATGGCCCGCGCTGAATTCGCTCCGTTGGGCATGGGCCACGCGATCCCGATCGCCGGTGCTCACGGCCGTGGCATCACCCAGATGCTGGAAATCGCCTTGGGTGATTTCCCGAAAGACGAAGAAGAGCCGGAAGACGGTGAAGAAGAAATCGTTGCCGAAGGTGAGGAAGCCAAGCGCATTCCTGGCCCAAGCGAAAAAGACGGCATCAAGATCGCCATCATCGGTCGTCCGAACGTCGGCAAATCGACTCTGGTCAACCGTATGCTCGGTGAAGACCGGGTTATCGTTTATGACCAACCCGGCACCACGCGTGACAGTATCTACATTCCGTTCGAGCGTAATGAAGAGAAGTACACGCTGATCGACACCGCCGGTGTGCGCAAGCGCGGCAAGATCCACGAAGAAGTCGAAAAATTCTCCGTGGTCAAAACCCTGCAAGCGATCAAAGACGCCAACGTGGTGATCTTCGTGATGGACGCCCGTGAAGGTGTGGTCGACCACGACCTCAACCTGCTCGGCTTCGCCATCGAGTCGGGTCGTGCGCTGGTGATCGCGATCAACAAGTGGGACGGCATGACGCCGAGCGAGCGCGACTTCGTCAAGGTCGAGTTGCAGCGTCGTCTGTTCTTCGTTGATTACGCCGACATCCACTTCATCTCGGCACTGCACGGTACCGGCGTGGGTAACCTCTACGCTTCGGTGCAGAACTCGTTCAAGTCGGCGGTTACCCGCTGGCCGACCAACCGTCTGACCCAGATTCTGGAAGACGCGGTGGGCGAGCACGCACCACCGATGGTCAACAACCGCCGAATCAAGCTGCGTTACGCTCACTTGGGTGGCGCTAACCCGCCGATTATCGTGATCCACGGTAACCAGATCGAGAAAGTGCCGAAGTCGTATGTGCGCTATCTGGAGAACACTTACCGTCGTGTGCTGAAGCTGGTCGGTACGCCGATCCGCATCGAGTTCAAGGGCGGCGAGAACCCGTATGAAGGCAACAAAAACACGCTGACCGACCGCCAGGTCAACAGGAAGCGTCGGATGATGTCGCACAGCAAGAAAGCCGACAAAAAGCGCCGCGACAAGAAGTGATTGAGGTGGCCATTCCTGCCTTGGTGTGGGAATGCTCAATGGCTTCTGTAGGAGCTGCCGCAGGCTGCGATCTTTTGATTTTGCTTTAAAGGCAAGATCAGAAGATCGCAGCCTTCGGCAGCTCCTACATGGGTTCGGCGATAAGAAGGGCGCTCACCAGAGCGCCCTTTTTTTATGGGCGTCGGATGGGCTATCCTCGGGCTCTCCCGCGCCGTCGTCAGAGCCGGGTGTTGAGCAGGGAACCCCCGATGATCACCAGTAAGCTGCCGAATGTCGGCATCACTATTTTCACGCAGATGTCTCAGCTCGCGGCGCAGACCGGCGCGATCAACCTGTCCCAGGGTTTTCCTGATTTTGACGGCCCGCAGGCGTTGCGCGATGCGGTCGGTCGGCACATTGCCAGTGGCCACAATCAGTATTCGCCGATGACTGGCCTGCCGGTATTACGCGAACAGATTGCAGCGAAAATCGCTCGCAGCTATGGCGTCCAGGTCAATGCCGATAGCGAAGTGACCGTGACGCCGGGCGCGACCCAAGCGATCTTCTGTGCAATTCAGGCGGTTATCCACAGCGGCGACGAAGTCATCGTGTTTGATCCGTGCTACGACAGCTATGCACCGGCGACGGAGTTTGCGGGCGGTCGTTGCGTGCATGTGCAACTGAACCCGAACGACTTCTCCATCGATTTCGACAAACTCGCCGCGGCGCTCAGTCCGCGTACGAAAATGATCGTTATCAACACCCCGCACAACCCGAGCGGCGCCCTGATCACCCGCGCGGAACTGGATCAACTGGCAGCGCTGATCCGCGACCGCGACATCTACCTGATCAGCGATGAAGTCTACGAACACCTGGTCTTCGACGGCGTGCCCCACGTCAGCGTGCTCGCGCACGAAGAGCTCTATCAGCGCGCCTTCGTGGTCAGCTCATTCGGCAAGACCTATCACGTCACGGGCTGGAAAACCGGCTACGTCGTCGCGCCACCAGCACTGACCGCCGAGCTGCGCAAAGTTCATCAGTACGTCAGCTTCTGCGGCGTGACCCCGCTGCAATATGCGCTGGCCGATTACATGGCCGAGCACCCGGAACACGTCGAAGAGCTGCCGGGTTTCTATCAGGCCAAACGTGATCTGTTCTGCGACCTGCTCGCGCCGTCGCGCTTTACCTTCAAGCGTGTCACTGGCACCTATTTCCAACTGGTCGATTACTCGCAGATCCGCCCTGATCTGAACGACGTAGAGATGGCCACATGGATGACCCGCGAACACGGGGTGGCGAGCATTCCCGTGTCGGTCTTCTACCAGAACCCACCCGAAGGCCAGCGCCTGGTGCGTCTGTGCTTCGCCAAACGCGAGGAGACGCTGCGTGAAGCGGCGGCAAAACTATGCGTGATCTGAGTGCGTTACCCGATCTGAACCTGGCGCTGATCCAGACCAGCCTGGCCTGGCATGACCGCCAGGCGAACTTCGAGCATTTCGAAATGCTGCTGGAGCAGGCGCAGGGCGCTGATCTGATCATCCTGCCGGAGATGTTCACCACCGGTTTCTCCATGGAGTCAGAAACCCTGGCCGAAGCCGAGAACGGCCCGACCAGTAAGTGGCTGCGCGTGCAGGCGGCGAAACTCAACGCCGTGATCACTGGCAGCGTGATCATTCAGGCCGCGGACGGCAGTCATCGCAACCGCCTGCTGTGGGCGCGCCCGGACGGCGAAGTGCTGCATTACGACAAGCGCCACTTGTTCCGCATGGCCGGCGAACACAATCACTACACCCCGGGCGAGCGTCAGGTGCAGTTCGAGCTCAAGGGTTGGCGGATTCGTCCGCTGATCTGTTACGACCTGCGCTTCCCGGTGTGGAGCCGCGACGCGCAGGACACCGATCTGCTGTTGTACACCGCCAACTGGCCGGGCGCTCGTCGTCTGCACTGGAACCGCCTGTTGCCGGCGCGTGCCATCGAAAACCTCTGCTACGTGGCGGCGGTGAACCGGGTCGGCACCGATGGCAAGGGCTTTGCCTACACCGGCGACAGTCAGGTGCTCGATTTCCAGGGCGAAACCCTGCTCGCAGCGGGGGAGGCGGACGGTGTGTTCAAGGCCATTCTGGAGGCTGCACCGTTGGCGGCATATCGCGAGCGTTTTCCGGCAAACCTTGACGCGGATACCTTCGAGTTCACCTGATGTTTGTATAAAAGCGCATACAAACGTATTCAGTTCTGGCGCTGTGTGCCGATAGGAAGATCAGCCAAGGAGGATTTTCTTATGACCAGCATCAGCGCCACCACCGTCAATCCGTACCCGGTTACGCCGTCGAAAGTCTCGATCCGCGATCCGCAGGAATTAGCGGTTAATCCATTGAACACCACCGATGCCAATGGCGACGGTGAGCTGCGCGTGAACAGTGCGGGAGCCAATATCGCTTCTGTCGGCGATGCCGGCAGCCCGATCGAAGCCCTGAAAAAACAGATCGCCGAAGCGCAGAAACTGTTGGCCGAGCAGAAGGCACAACTGGCCAGCACCCAACGCAGCCAGGCCTCGCCGGAGCAAAAAGCTCAGCAGATGATGGAGATGCAGACCCAGATCGCGGTGACCGCAAGCAACATTCAAGTGCTGCAAGCCACGTTGCTGCAGGCGATGTTGAGCGTCGACACCCACGCGTAAGGTTTAAAGGCAAAAGATCGCAATGAGTTTCCTGTAGGAGCTGCCGAAGGCTGCGATCTTTTAATCTTCAATAAAAAGGCCCCGAAGTTCGCACTTCGGGGCCTTTTGCATTTCAGCGGTGATTACGCCGCTTTCGCCTCAGGCTGGCTCAGCGAGCGGTTCAGCGCGCTGAACAGGGCCTTGAAGCTGGCCGTGGTGATGTTTTCATCAATACCCACGCCGTGCACCGCACGTTCACCGTTCACGCGCAGCTCGATGTACGCCGCCGCTTTCGCGTTGGTGCCCGCGCCGATCGCGTGTTCGTTGTAGTCCATGATCTCCACCGGAACCGGCAGGCCGGCGACCAGTGCTTCCAGCGCACCGTTGCCTTTGCCGCGCCAGTGCAGGTTGGTTTCGCCCTGACCTTTGCTCGCCACTTCCACTTCAACATTGCTGTTGCCGTTTTCTTCCTGCAAGCGATGGCTGACCAGCGCGTACGGGGTGTTGGCTTGCAGGTATTCGCTGATCAACAGCGAGTGAATCTGCTTGGCGGTCATCTCCAGACCCAGACGATCGGTTTCACGCTGCACGACCTGGCTGAATTCGATCTGCATGCGACGCGGCAGGCTGATGCCGTATTCCTGCTCCAGCAAGTAAGCGATGCCGCCCTTGCCCGACTGGCTGTTGACGCGGATCACCGCTTCGTAGCTGCGACCGATGTCGGCCGGGTCGATCGGCAAGTACGGCACTTCCCACAGTGCGTCCGGTTTCTGCTGGGAGAAGCCTTTGCGGATTGCATCCTGGTGCGAGCCGGAGAACGCGGTGTGCACCAGGTCGCCAACGTACGGGTGACGCGGGTGAACCTGAATCTGGTTGCACTCCTCGACGACTTTGCGCACGCCATCGATGTCGGAGAAGTCCAGCTGCGGGTCGAGCCCCTGGGTGTACATGTTCAGTGCGACGGTGACGAGGTCGACATTGCCGGTACGCTCGCCGTTGCCGAACAGGCAGCCTTCGACGCGGTCGGCGCCGGCCATCAGGCCCAGCTCGGTGGCGGCGACGCCAGTGCCGCGGTCGTTGTGGGTGTGCAGGCTGATGATCACGCTGTCACGACGGTTGATGTTGCGGCCGAACCACTCGATCTGGTCGGCGTAGATATTCGGCGTCGCGCACTCGACGGTGGCGGGCAGGTTGAGGATCATCTTGTGCTCAGGTGTCGGGTTCCAGACCTCGATCACCGCGTCACAGACTTCCTTGGCGAATTCCAGCTCGGTGGCGCTGAAGGTTTCCGGCGAGTATTCGAAGGTCCACTCGGTGTCCGGCTGCATCGCTGCGTATTTGACGAACAGCTTGGCGGCGTTCACGGCGATGGCCTTGATACCGTCCTTGTCCTGGTTGAAGACGATGCGACGGAAAGAAGGCGAAGTGGCGTTGTACAAGTGAACGATGGCTTTCTTCGCGCCGCGCAGGGATTCGAAGGTGCGCTCGATCAAGTCTTCACGACCCTGGGTCAGCACCTGAATGGTGGTGTCGTCCGGGATGTGGCCTTCTTCGATGAGGGTGCGCACGAAGTCGAAGTCGGTTTGCGAAGCGGCCGGGAACGAGGCTTCGATTTCCTTCACGCCGACTTGCACCAGGGTTTTCCAGAAGCGCAGCTTCTTCACCGCGTCCATCGGCTCGATCAGCGACTGGTTGCCGTCACGCAGGTCGGAACTGCACCAGATCGGCGCGGTGTCGATGGTTTTCGACGGCCAGGTGCGATCCGGCAGGTTGATGACAGGAAACGCGCGGTATTTCGAAGACGGATCTTTGAGCATGCTCATCGGGAAATTCCTTATTGTCTGGGCCGAAAAGAGGCGGCCTGCCGGTGTTACGAATATGTCGGGAAAAGCTCTGGACGAGGCGCAGCGATTCAGCCTGGCAGTCGTGCGCTGACGAGGCACAGGCTGCGGTGCTGGCGAAGCTGAATGAGGGTGTGAGAGGTTTTCATGCCTTCAACCCTAACCGCGAGGGGAGAGGATGGCAAGCAGTCGAAAAAAATTGAGAGGAATACTCGGAAAGCTAGATTTTGCAGTATTTTATTGCGCAGGATATCGCTGATCGTTGTGATATTTGCGCGAGGTTTGATTGGGGCGCAATTGAAGGTGGTGGGTGTCAACAGGTTTTTCGGTGGTAGTGAGTCCGTCATCGCGGGCAAGCCACGCTCCCACAGGTGGGGTGGTGTTCACAAAAATCATGTTCACCGAGAACCTTGTGGGAGCGGGCTTGCCCGCGATGAGGCCGGTCGCCTCGCTATAAAGCTCAGGGTTGAAACGCACCAATGAAAATCGCCGGATCCACCCGCGCATCATTCAGGCTGACGTTCCAGTGCATATGCGGCCCGGTCGCCCTGCCGGTCATGCCCACCTTGCCCACTACCGCGCCACGTGCCAGTTGCTGGCCGTCCTTCACGTCAATCTTCGACATATGGCAGAACATGCTGATAAAGCCCTGCCCATGGTCGACAAACACTGTGTTGCCATTAAAGAAGTAGTTACCGATCAGAATCACCCTGCCCGCCGCCGGGGTTTTGATCGGCGTGCCGGCTGGCACCGCGAAGTCGAGGCCGGCGTGCGGATTACGTTCCTCACCGTTGAAGAAACGGCGCACACCAAACTTGCTCGACAGTGGCCCGTTGACCGGTTTATCCAACAACAGATTGCTCGGTGTGTTCGGGCTGAAGCTGCGATAGGCCTTGATCTGCACGGCCAGTTCCCCCTCGATGCGCTTGAGGTTCGACTGATCCGGGTTTACTTGTTGCTTGTTCTTCAGGGTGATGTGCTGTTCCGGGTATTTCTTGTTACCCACCGTGAAAGGCAGATTACGGCCGCCACTGCTGATCTGCTGCGCCCCCGGTTTGACCGTCAACGGCACGCCGACGATCGCCAACCAGTTGTCCTGTTCCTTGACCACCAGCACCGGTTTGCCTTGATAGGTGGCGGTCGGCGCCTGCGCGGCCGTGCCCAGATCAACCACGGCGACGCCACCCGGTACCGGTTTGTTGAGCATGCGGGTGATGTAGCTGTCGGCATGGGCGTTGAAGGTCAGACACAGCAAAAACAGTGGAGCCAGAAAACGCGGCATGGATCAGTCCAGTAAAGAGAGGGTGACAGGCGTCAGGTGATTGTCCTCGACGCGCACTTGCAGTTCGCCTTCGCCCAGTTTGGCTTTCAGGCGCTGGCCGGTGTGGGTTTGCGCGGCGTTGCGAATGGCATGGCCGCGTTCATCGAGCAGAATGCTGTAGCCACGACCGAGCGTTGCCAGCGGACTGACCACGTGCAGCGTCTGCATCTGACTGTGCAATTGCAGGCGCCGGTTTTTCAGGCCTTCGCGCATGGCGCGGGGCAGACGCTCGGCGAGGCTCTCGAGACGCTGGCGCAACATCGCCAACTGGCGGCCCGGATGTTGCCCGGCGAGGCGGGTTTCCAGACGAATCAGCCGCTCGCGACGGGTGTTGAGGCTGCGCTCGAACGCCCGACGCATGCGCATGTCCAGATCGTCCAGCCGTTGCGCTTGCTGGCGCAAACGCTCGCCGGGGTGACGCAGGCGACGGGCCATGCCTTCGAGGCGCAAACGATCACGCATCAGACGGTCACGCATGCGCATCACCAAACGGCGATGCAGGCTTTCGACCTGACGAATCAAATGGCTGGAATCCGGAGCGAGCAACTCGGCAGCCGCAGATGGCGTTGGTGCGCGCACGTCAGCAACAAAGTCACTGATCGACACGTCGGTCTCATGGCCGACAGCGCTGACAATCGGCGTCACGCAAGCATCGACGGCGCGGGCCACGGCTTCTTCGTTGAAACACCAGAGGTCTTCCAGCGAGCCGCCGCCACGGGCGAGGATCAAAGCGTCGAAACCCCGCGCATCGGCCATTTTCAGCGCGCGAACAATTTGTGCGGTGGCCTCGCGGCCTTGAACGGCAGTCGGAATCAGCGTCAGTTGCACTTGCGGTGCACGGCGGCGGAACACACTGATGATGTCGCGAATCACCGCGCCGGTCGGCGAGCTGATGATGCCGATACGCTGCGGATGAGCAGGCAACGGCACTTTGCGTTCGGCGCTGAACAGGCCTTCGGCGCTGAGCTTTTCTTTCAGCGCATCGAACGCCAGACGTAGCGCGCCGTCACCGGCAGGCTCGACGGTGTCGAGAATCAACTGATAGTCGCCACGGCCTTCGAACAACGAAACCTTGCCGCGCACTTTCACCGCCATGCCATCCTTCAACGCTTGGCGCACGCGCGCGGCGTTCTGCCGGAACAGCGCGCAACGCACCTGCGCGCCACTGTCCTTGAGCGTGAAGTAGATGTGCCCGGACGCCGGTCGGGCGAGGTTGGAGATTTCGCCTTCGACCCAGATGTTGCTGAACACGTCTTCGAGCAACACCCGTGCGCGGCCGTTGAGCTGGCTGACGGTCAGGACTTCACGGTCCAGGCCGAGTCTTGCAAAGGGATCTTTAATCATGGGGCGCAGTTTAAAGGCATTTTCGCCGTCATTGCACGATCCCTGTAGGAGCTGTCGAGTGAAACGAGGCTGCGATCTTTTGATCTGGTTTTTTGAGATCAAGGTCAAAAGATCGCAGCCTTCGGCAGCTCCTACATGGGGGGTGTGAAGGTCTGGATGAAGTGGTGAATCAACGGGGGCGGGGATTGGCGGTAGGCGAGGGCGACGGTGCTTTGGCAGTCGGGATCGCTCAGTGGCAGAAAGCGTACGCCGCTCGGGGCGATGTCTTGCATGGATTCCGGCAGCAGGGCGATGCCGAATCCGGCCTGAATCAATTGTAACTGCGTGGTCTTGCGCGACATCACCCGCGCCGCTTTCGGGAAGAAACCCTGGCGCATGCACAGGTCGGCACACAGATAACTCAAACCGCCGCGTTGCGGGTGCGGGATCGAGATGAACGCTTCGTCCTGCAACTGTGCCAGTTCGACGGTATTGCACGCCGTCAGTCGATGATCGACCGGCACCGCCAGCAGCAAGCGTTCGGTGAACAGCGGCACGAGCTGAATGCCTTCGCGCTGACGCAGCACGGGCAGGCGCAGCAAGCCGACATCGAGTCGGCCCTCGGCCAGTTCTTCAAGCTGTGCTTCGGAAGACAATTTGCCGATATCCAGCGATACGCCGGGCTGCTGCTCAAGATAGGCGCCGATATCACGGAGCAAGCGGCCGCTGATCGACACGGTGCTCGAATGACTCAAGCGCAACGTGCCGAGTTGGCCATTGCCGACCTCGGTGGCCATGGCGCTGGCTTTACCCAATTCATTGAGCAGATTGCGCGCTCGCGGCAGAAACGCTTCGCCCGCCGCCGTCAGTCGGGGCTGGCGCGCGGTACGTTCGAACAGCGGGGTTTGCAGGCGGGTTTCCATGTCTTTGATCTGTCGGCTCAGCGCCGACTGCGCGATAAACAAACGCTCGGCGGCCGCACTGAAGCTGCCGCATTCAGCGATCTCCACGAAGTAGCGCAATTGACGGGTTGAGAGCACCAGGTATGCCTTTTCGAGATGGGTGGGCGGCTTTGAAGATATTAGTCGCAATGCTCGGCGCTGGCTAAAGTCATCTCAGGCTAATAAAGGATGTGCAGCGATGAGCGTGGTGGGGTTGTTGAGTGAATGGTCGTGGGGCATTGAGGGCTGGCTGGTCATCGGGCTCGGCATCGTGCTGGCGTACATCGTGTTCGGTATTGCCGGGTTTGGCACCGCGCTGGTGGCGGGGCCGGTGCTGATTCTGTTCATGCCGTTGTCGAAGATCGTGCCGCTCCTGGTGTTGCTGGATTTCGTCGCGGCGTTCGGCAATCTGCTGCCGTCGCGGCGCGATGTCGCTAAGCCGGAGTTGTTGCGGCTGCTGCCGTGCATGGCGATCGGCTGCACGTTGGGGGTGATTTTTCTGCTCAACCTCAAATCCGAGCTGCTGTTGCTGTTGATGGGGCTGTTTATCAGCGCTTATGCGATTTACAGCTTGTGGGTGAAAGCGCGGCCGACGCAATTGTCGGCCGGATGGGCGGTGCCGATGGGCACGGTGGGCGGGCTATTTGGTGCGCTGTTTGGCAGCGGCGGCTTTTTATATGCGATTTATTTGAACAGCCGATTGCCCAAGGAAGCGGCGCGGGCCACGCAAAGTGCGCTGATCAGTTGCAGCACGGTGGTGCGTTTGAGCCTGTTTGCCATCGCGGGTGTGTATGCCGAGCTACCCTTGTTGATGTTGGCGCTTTGTCTGTTGCCGGCCATGGCGTTGGGGTTGTGGATCGGGCGGCGGTTGACCATGCGTTTGTCGCGCGAGGCGTTTGTGCGGCTGGTGACGTGGCTGGTGCTGGCGAGCGGGATTGCGCTGATCGGGCGCTACCTCAGCACTTGACCGGATTTCGTCAGGGATTAAGCTGCCCGCCGCACTGACGCCATCGCGGGCAAGCCCGCTCCCACAGGTCTCACTGTGTACACAACATTTGTGACCGGCCGAGATCCCCGTGGGAGCGGGCTTGCCCGCGATGGCGGCGGAGCGAGCATCGCAGAAATTCCATTTGACGTCGCAGGCTGCACCATGAATTCGCAAAGCATCATCGTCCCGAAAATCTCCACCCTGCCGGTCCACGAACCCCGGGCCCGGGCGATCGTGCGCTGGCTGGTGCGCAAGAACATCGTCAAGGAAGAGCTGAGCACCTGTGGCCGTACCGGCAACCGCATGGCTTATGCGATTGCCGACGGCGCGCGTGCCGTGGTGCTGCACCCGCAGGCGTTGCCGTTCGGCGAGCCGATCAATGGGTTGGAGATTGTCACCAAGCGCTGCATCTACACCCCGGCCAAAGGTTTTCTTGAAGAGGCCGGCTGCGCCGAGTGCCGCCGCGAGATCGGCGAAGCCCTGTTCGAAAGCCTGGAAGACTGGATGCCCGGGCGCACCGACAACTTCACCTGCCCGGAATGCGGTCACGAAGACGACATCAATGGTTTCCTGTATTTGCAGGAGAGTGGTTTTTCCAACCTGGGGTTCATCTTCAACAACTGGCTCGAAGCCGGCTTCAAACAAAGCTTCCTCGACGAATTCGCCGACTGGCTCGACCTGCCCGTCAGTTGGGTAAAAGTAGAACTCTGACCTTCAAACATCCCCTGTAGGAGCTGCCGAAGGCTGCGATCTTTTGATCTGGCTTTTAACAAACAACGTCAAAAGATCGCAGCCTGCGGCAGCTCCTACAGGGAGCGGTTTTTCCGTATATCAATTAGGCTGAGTTTTACGTTGAACAGCAGGGGGTGTCTGACTATAATGGCGCGCTTCCATTTTCCCGCTCGGGAGCCCCCGCGATGCTGCGTATCAGCCAAGAAGCTCTGACATTCGACGACATTCTCCTAGTGCCTGGTTATTCCGAGGTGCTTCCTAACGAAGTCAGTCTCAAGACCCGCCTAACCCGTGGCATCGAGCTGAATATTCCTCTGGTTTCTGCCGCAATGGACACCGTCACTGAAGCCCGTCTGGCAATTGCCATGGCTCAGGAAGGTGGCATTGGCATTATCCACAAGAACATGACCATCGAGCAGCAAGCTGCCGAAGTTCGCAAGGTCAAGCGTTACGAAGCCGGTGTAGTCAAGGACCCAATCACCATCGAGGCCGATGCCACGGTGCGTGAACTGTTCGAACTGACCCGTCTGCACAACATTTCCGGCGTTCCGGTACTGCACGATGGCGACCTGGTCGGCATCGTCACTTCCCGTGACGTGCGTTTCGAAAACCGTCTGGAAGCCACCGTCCGTGAAGTGATGACGCCTAAAGAGCGTCTGGTCACGGTCAAGGAAGGCGCTGACAAGAACGACGTTCGCGAGTTGCTGCACAAAAACCGCATCGAACGCGTTCTGATCGTCGACGACAAATTTGCCCTCAAAGGCATGATGACCGTCAACGACATCGAAAAAGCCAAAGCCTACCCGCTGGCCAGCAAAGACGATCAAGGTCGTCTGCGCGTTGGCGCTGCGGTCGGTACCGGTAAAGACACCGGTGACCGCGTAGCTGCGCTGGTCGCTGCTGGCGTTGACGTGGTGGTAGTCGATACCGCTCACGGTCACTCCAAAGGCGTGATCGACCGCGTTCGCTGGGTTAAACAGAATTTCCCTGAAGTGCAGGTGATCGGCGGCAACATCGCCACCGGCGCCGCTGCCAAGGCTCTGGCCGAAGCAGGCGCTGACGCCGTCAAGGTCGGTATCGGCCCTGGCTCGATCTGCACCACCCGTATCGTCGCCGGTGTCGGCGTCCCGCAAATCAGTGCCATCGCCAACGTTGCCGCTGCCCTTGAAGGCACTGGTGTTCCGTTGATCGCCGACGGCGGCATCCGTTTCTCCGGTGACCTGTCCAAGGCCATCGTAGCCGGTGCCTCCTGCGTGATGATGGGCTCGATGTTCGCCGGTACTGAAGAAGCGCCGGGCGAAATCGAACTGTTCCAGGGCCGTTCGTACAAGGCGTATCGCGGCATGGGTTCGCTGGGCGCCATGTCCCAGGCTCAAGGTTCTTCCGACCGTTACTTCCAGGACTCCTCGGCAGGCGCCGAGAAACTCGTTCCGGAAGGCATCGAAGGCCGTGTGCCGTACAAAGGCACCCTGAGCGCGATCATTCACCAACTGATGGGCGGTCTGCGTTCCTCGATGGGTTACACCGGCAGCGCCGACATCGAAGAAATGCGCACCAAGCCTGAATTCGTGCGGATCACCGGCGCCGGCATGGCCGAATCCCACGTTCACGACGTGCAGATCACCAAAGAAGCGCCAAACTACCGCGTAGGTTGATGCTTCAAGCAAATCGTTAAGCAACCGGGGCTGTTTTATTCAGCCCCGAGTTGTTTCTGTATCACGACTGTTTCTGAATGACTTAGACGAGACTGAATCATGGCCCTCGATATTCACGCTCACCGCATCCTGATCCTCGACTTCGGCTCGCAATACACCCAACTGATCGCCCGCCGCGTGCGCGAGATCGGTGTGTACTGCGAACTGCACCCGTTCGACATGGACGAAGATGCGATCCGCGAATTCGCTCCTAAAGGCGTCATCCTCGCCGGTGGCCCCGAGTCCGTACACGTTGCCGACAGCCCGCGCTGCCCACAGGCAGTGTTCGATCTGGGCGTACCGGTTTTCGGTATCTGCTACGGCATGCAAACCATGGCCGAGCAACTGGGCGGCAAGGTTGAAGGTTCCGAGCTGCGTGAGTTTGGTTACGCCCGCGTTGACGTAGTCGGCAAGAGCCGTCTGCTCGACGGCATCGAAGACCACATCGACGCTGACGGCCTGTTCGGCCTCGACGTATGGATGAGCCACGGTGACAAAGTCACCAAGATGCCACAAGACTTCCACATCCTGGCCAGCACCCCAAGCTGCCCGATCGCCGGCATGTTCAACGACGACCGTGGCTACTACGGCGTGCAGTTCCACCCGGAAGTGACCCACACCAAACAGGGCGGTCGCATCCTGTCGCGCTTCGTTCTCGACATCTGCGGCTGTGAAGCCTTGTGGACGCCGTCGAAGATCGCTGAAGACGCCATCGCCAACATCCGCGCACAAGTCGGTACCGACAACGTGCTGCTGGGTCTGTCCGGCGGCGTTGACTCCTCGGTGGTTGCCGCGCTGCTGCACAAAGCCATCGGCGACCAACTGACCTGCGTCTTCGTCGACAACGGCCTGCTGCGTCTGCACGAAGGCGAGCAAGTGATGGCCATGTTCGCCGAGAACATGGGCGTCAAGGTGATCCGCGCCAACGCTGAAGAGCAGTTCCTGAACAACCTGGCCGGCGAAGCCGATCCAGAGAAGAAGCGCAAAATCATTGGTCGCACCTTCATCGACGTATTCGATGCCCAGTCGAACAAACTGGACAACATCAAGTACCTCGCTCAGGGCACCATCTACCCGGACGTGATCGAGTCGGCTGGCGCGAAAAGCGGCAAGGCCCACGTGATCAAGTCGCACCACAACGTGGGCGGCCTGCCGGAAGAGATGAACCTGAAACTGGTCGAGCCACTGCGCGAACTGTTCAAGGACGAAGTCCGTCGTCTGGGCCTGGAACTCGGCCTGCCGTACGACATGGTCTACCGTCACCCGTTCCCGGGCCCGGGCCTGGGCGTGCGCATCCTCGGTGAAGTGAAAAAGGAATACGCCGACCTGCTGCGTCGTGCCGACCACATCTTCATCGAAGAACTGCGCAAAGCCGACTGGTACCACAAAGTCAGCCAGGCTTTCGTGGTGTTCCAGCCAGTGAAATCGGTTGGTGTTGTTGGTGATGGCCGTCGTTACGCCTGGGTGGTTGCCCTGCGTGCCGTAGAAACCATCGACTTCATGACTGCGCGTTGGGCTCACCTGCCTTACGAACTGCTGGAAACCGTCTCCGGCCGCATCATCAATGAAATCGAAGGCATTTCGCGCGTTACTTATGACGTGTCGAGCAAGCCGCCGGCGACCATTGAGTGGGAGTGATCCTGCTGGTTGTTTCGTGGTGAACAAAAAAGGCGCTTAGGCGCCTTTTTTGTTGGGTGTGTCCCTGGCCAGAGCAATCATTCGAAGCCTGACTAGAGTGCAGCGCTAGATTCGCAAGCGGGCTGGCTCAGGTATTAAAGAAACTGTGACCGAATCAAGTCGGTATCGAACGGCGTTATCCCTTGGTCAGGTTTAAATACCACCTGTGCCTGCTGTGGCGAAGCCACTCGTTCCCCTCGCGCTCGAACATGTAAATCGAACAAAGTCTCCAGATCCGGCCGTGGTGTATGCACTAAAGCCCGCAGCATCAATGACACCCCGCTGAGGTTGTTCCCGACGTTGTTCCACCGCGGAGCTGAAGTGAGTCCCAGGTCGGCCCAAATCATGCGTCGTTCCTGCAGGTCCATCACGAATGGCAGACAGATCACTGTGTCGGATGCGATATCGATACGGTCGAACACCGATCGCGGCTCGAACACTTCGCCCGACGCTGTATCAGAGCGGGCCATCCAGCCAGCGAAGCATTCCGGGAGATCGCAATACGGCTGCTCGGTGTAAGAGTTGATAGACGTGACGACATAACGGATACCCTTCTCGATAAGGACGTCGATGTCGAGGTCGATGAACTCCGAAGCCCCTTCGGGTGCATCGACGATGTCGCCGCTGTGGTAACCGCCGTAGCCCTGCAGGTTGTAGTACGCGACCGTATCTTTGAACACGAAGTCGGCGTCGAAAAATGCGGCGGACAAGTCGATATCCGTGCGTTCACTGCCATTCTTCCACCACAGAAACAGGCGAATGAATTGTGTGTCGGGCACAGGCAAGCGACTGCCCCGCACCAGTGTGCGTAGCGACTTCGATGCAGCGCGCTGCGCCAGCGGCACCTTGTATTCGCGTAATGCCGGGTCAATGAAGCAGCGGCCTAATGGCGGCAGTGAGGCAAAACGCTGTACGAGAGCTTCCTCGCAGATACGAGCCGCTGCGGCCAACACTTCAGGTGTTAGAGGTTCGCGTCGATCTATGATCGCATAGACTTTGGCGAGTGAACCTTTCGGTGTGAACGCGCGCAAGGGCAGAGGGCGCGGTGCACGTAATTGGGCCAGCAATTGCAGCAGGACAGGCGAGGAGACTTGTGCCGCAACAGCCTCGAATGCGTTGAGTACAGAGTCTGCTTGTGTCGCGCGGCGCAGGGTCACGTCTAGTCGTCGTGCGAACTCACCAGGACGGCTTTGTAGTAGAGGCGTAAGAGCGGCGATGTCATGCTGGGCCAGCAATATTTCGACACGTGAACTGAAGGTGGCGGGCGGTTCGTTACGACGCGCCGCTGTAATTGCGGCTAGCGCTCGTGGGTACTTATCGGCGTAGTCTCCCGGATGCAGTACTTCAGCCAATCGTTTCCAGCGCTCAGCATGGCGCATCACGTCTTCTACAGCGTTTGGAATGTTATCGAGCATGCGCAAAAACTGGCGGCGCATCGAGCGCTTCATTGCTTTGAAACGTATCGAAGCTGTCGTCAGTGACACATCTCCTCCACTCAATGCGACCGCCAGTCGTAGAACGTCCGTTGCCGTCTCGACGTTTCGCTCCAGAAATGCGTCCACCCGTGCATCGCCGGAGACATGCAGGATCAACGCGCCGCCAACCTGTGCACGGATCTCCCGGAACGGGATGGTCTCGGGCAGCAGACGGAACACATCGCTTTTGTACTCGCGGATAAACCAGACGACATCGGCAGTCTCCTCTTCGGAAAGCGAGGTGCGCGATGAAACCAGCGGTTCAAGCAGTGCCTCGAACTCAGAGGAGCTTCCAGAATCAATCACCCAAGGTATGAAGTTGCCCTCAAACAAGGGCGGTCGAGAGTTTTCTGTCTTTGGTAAGCGCCGAAGCGTGAAATAGTGCATGACGGCGTTCAGGTACAGCTCCGCCTCCGAGGCCTTCAGAACCTGTTCTGGAAAGTTAGGATAAAACGGCCGGTGGTGTACATGAGCGCCAGCCCGGCGCCGAAGCATTCCGACAATGTCGCGCAGCCAGTACTTGAGTTCTTTGGGTGACAACCCGCCGATTTGCTCAATCAGAGATTCTGAGAATAGGCATCGAAAAGCCGCGACTTCCCGGACAGCGGACGCGACCTGAGCGCGCGTGGCACCGCCCGTGCCCAGCGGGACTTGAACTTTGTTACGGCGACGTAGGAATAGCTCCTGATTCATGCTTGATTTTCTCCTTTGGCCGCCGTCGTGAACGAGCTGCAGCATCCTACAGCCGATAAAAAAAAACGCCTGCAAAAAGCAGGCGCGTTGTGGAGAGCGAAACCCCTAGGTCATAGGAGGTTTAGAAGGAAGGTGTTCCATAGCCACGGGCGCATTCTACGTAACGTTGTCGTTGTTTGTCAGGTTGTCGTTTGCTTCAACCGTTACAAGCTGCGTCGGCAAAGAATGGGCTGATGAGCGGCAAGTTGCTTGTTCACCGAACGGACGAGTAACGGCGTTATTGATCTGACGGGCACATCGCCGCCTGAAGGCTCGCGGCAGGCGATGGGCTTTTTTACGTCAGCTGATTTTGATCGGTTTGAACCCCATGATCCGCAACGCAGCCGAGAGCTCGGCCAGGTTGGGGTAACGTCGGCCGCTGATGGGCCAGCTCGGTCGTTCAACGTAATAGAACCCGCCCTTGTTAAGGATCGGCGTGCGAACGATGTTGCCATCGCTGCTGCGATGAATCAGCGTGGCGACGTCGTCGATGTTCATCACCGTGCAATCGCCGGGATTGATCAGTGTTTTCTCTAATGAGTCGGCCAAGGCAACGCTGGCGGGCGTGTCGATTTGCAGGCGCAGGTCGCTTTTGACGGGCGATAACGGGCGGGCAAACTCGTCGGTAGGAATGCGCCCGGGATCCGGCTCTATGCCTCGGGCAGTTCCGGCCGGGGTGCTTTCTATACGCAGGCCGATGCCGCCTTCCAGTTCGCTTAAACCCGGTACGCCTTCCCAGGTATTGGCATGGCTGTCGCCTACCAGCGCGACCCAGCGATGGGCGCCACGAGCGTTCTGATCCGCCGTGATCACTTCATGCGAAAAGTAATTCATCATCTTCTGGCGGAAAGTGCTTTTGTCGACACCGCTCATGCCGGTGCTTCTATAGCTGGCCAGGCAATCGATCGACTGGATACGGATATGATTACTTTGCGCCGCTTTGGCCAGTTCGAGAAAGGTGTACTGGCCGCTGGTGTCGGTTTTGAATCCTCCATCCATGGTCTTCAGGTAGGTTTCCAGCGTCTCCGACATCTTCCCGGTGCGATTGAAAACATCCAGATCGGCCTGATGAAAGTCTGTCAGCACATGCTCCAGATACAGGGTTTTAACTTTCTGTTTGCTGAGCACCGCCATGTTTTCGATCAGAAACTGTTTGCTGCCGACACTGGAGTGATTTTCGCCAATGATCAGCCCGGACGCCGATTTATACAGCTTCTTGATGATTTCTTTCGGCGCGAGTTTCGCTGGCAATTCAGGGATTTGCGGGCGCGATGGCAACGTGTGGGATTCCAGAAAGGCAGTGGCATCGCGGTACAACGTCTGGCGTAACGCCTTGAACTCAGCGTGCGGATTACTCGCGTCCGTTTTTGGCAGGGTGGCCATGTAATCTTTGAGCTCGTATTTGGTCCCCCTTCCTTGAGCTATTTCGTTGAGCGCATCACGGGAAGCAGGTGGAATGTCGTAAGCAGTCGGCGGACTGTCCACCTCGGGCAACGGAGTGCGGACGCGACCCCATGGCCACAGTCCGATGCACTTGCCGCCGCCCATCAGACCCGGGCGGTTGATCGGTTGCCATTCGCCAGCTTCATCCAGTCGAATCGGCAAACTGCGATAGAACGAGTAAGGATTTTCTGGATCAATGATCGCCCAGCTCTTGAGCTCTTTGATGAAGCGAACCAGGTAGTAACTGTCGTTGATCAGTACGTAATGTCCACCACCCGGCGGTTGAAAGATCCCCTGATACTGGCCTTCTCGCGAGACAGGCGATAATCCGTCCAGCACTTCATTGGTCTCGAAAGACTCCAGTAAGTCTGCGCCTTGTTGCGCATAAGCGGGTCCCGGGGCGTAACGCGCAATAGGCGGGACATCTGTAATATCTGCAGACGATTCGTCGATGAGGGGTTCGCTAAACTCGTCCTGCACGTTAAACGTTTCGCTGGCTTCGCCAACTTCCGCGACCTCTGCTGCACCGCGCAGATAAGTCAGGTTGAACAGCACATCGATTCCGCTGGCAATTGCCCCCATCACTCCGGCCTTGCGATCGGCCTTGCTGGTGCCGTTGATGGCCTGATCGATGTTCAAGCCCATGTCGGCCAGCCCCGCACCGACCACTGCCAGCGCAACGGGCCAGCCCACGGCGGCCATGGAGCCGAAAACCCGAAGAAAGGCATTCAGGTAGCCGATCCACATCTTTTTGCGCAACTCGCCATTGGAATGCAGCGACAGGTCGGCATCGCTGTGCATGCGCGCCTTGACCGAGTCGCGCAGCCAACTGAATGCATCACCGGTGATCGCTGCAGGATTCTGATTGATCAAGTGGTGATCGCTGGCGCCCCACGTCGAGTAAAGCAAGTCGATCATCGCATTCAGACCGATATTGCCGTCGTCTTGTTGCTGGGCCGCCAACGGAAAATGCGCCATGAAGCGTGCGCGATTTTCCGCGTGGTTGTTTTGCATCAGCAGCCACCAGTGCAGATCGGATTCGCTGGCGAGAATATGGAAGCAGTCGAGTTCACCGGGAGTGTAGAGAATCTGCGTGCCGTTGCTGTCGCTGATGCACAGAATGTCCGTTGCGCTGTAGCCGCCGATATTCAGCGCGCACACACGCAGACCTTCAGCGACCGGTGCTTCAGTTTGCAAATAAGCCCGCGAGACGGGCCAGTCGATATCGCTCGCCACAGCCTTGATCAGCGTCTTCAGATTTTCATTATTCAGCCGCTCGCCATCGTGTTCATCGAGGGCCTTGGCGAGGAAATTCAGTTTGGCCAGCGTGCGGAAGTCGTCTGAGTGCAGCGCCCAGAACTGCTGCATTTTCGTTCGGTAGAGCTCGCTGAAGTTGATCGCCCAGAGGTCTTTCAAGACTTCGCTGGGGCGCAGCCGGACTTCATTGGTCTCGTTATAGATCGCCGCGTCCGCGCCTACGTTGTAGAAACCGCCATAGCCGTCGAGCAGGTCGGAATTGTCCTGATCGTGGGCGTGAAAGCGTTTGACCACCAGCTCCGCCAGCGTCAGTGATTCCGAAGGTTTCGGGTAATGCTCCCACCCCAGAAAGGCCTTGTCGCTGCTGACCGAGGTGTTGCTGAAGCGATGCCACCAGACATGTTCGGGATCGATGTCTTTAATGCCGTACTTTTCGAGAATGCCTTGGGCCGCTTCGTGGGCCATGTCGTGCAAGTCGGGACAAGCCTCGGTAAACGGCAGCACCAGCGCTTGCAGAGACTGTTCATCCGCCGGGTTCGGCAGCAGTGACGGGGGCAGGGTTACAGAAATGTTCACTTCTCGCTCCTTGAGAAATGGGGGATAAAAAACTGATCAGCACTATGGCTTTTTCATAGGGACGAATCTGTAGGGCTCAGGCCATTTCAAGGTAACGAAAGAGGACAGGACCTGTAAGAAACCGCCCCCGCACAGGTGGCAAACCTGTGTCGCATTGCCACGCCGGCCTTACTGTTTCGCAGTTGCAGGTGTATCGTATTCGCCTTTTAACGGGCCCCCGGGCCTGTCGCTGATACGTGAGGTAGTTGAGTTCATGTCCTTTACCCGTCGCCAAATCCTCGGTGGCCTGGCCGGTCTTGTTGTCGTTGGTGTCGGGGCGGGGGGCGCGTCGCGTTACTGGCTGGGCAAGATGGCCGACGCTGAGGCTGGCCACGATTACGAGCTGATCGCTGCGCCGCTGGACGTTGAGCTGGTGCCAGGGCACAAGACCGAAGCCTGGGCGTTCGGCCCTTCGGCGCCAGGAACCGAGCTGCGTGTGCGTCAGGGCGAATGGCTGCGGGTGCGCTTCATCAACCACTTGCCGGTGGCGACCACCATCCACTGGCACGGCATCCGTCTGCCGCTGGAGATGGACGGCGTGCCGTACGTGTCGCAACTGCCGGTGCTTCCCGGTGAATACTTCGATTACAAATTCCGCGTGCCGGATGCCGGCAGCTACTGGTATCACCCGCACGTCAGCAGCAGCGAAGAGTTGGGGCGCGGGCTGGTCGGGCCGCTGATCATCGAAGAGCGCGAGCCGACCGGTTTCGTCTACGAAAAGACCTTGAGCCTGAAGAATTGGCACATTGATGACGTAGGCAATTTCGTCGAATTCAGCATCCCGCGTGAAGCGGCGCGTGGCGGTACGGCGGGGCGTCTTTCGACGATCAATGGCGAGCCGACGCCGGTGATCGAGTTGCCCGCCGGGCAGATCACCCGCGTGCGCTTGCTCAATCTCGATAACACCCTGACGTATCGCATCAACATCCCCGGCGTCGAAGCGAAGATCTACGCGCTGGACGGCAATCCGGTCGAGCCACGGCCGCTGGGCAAGGAATACTGGCTCGGCCCCGGCATGCGTATTTGCCTGGCGATCAAGGCACCGGCGGCCGGCGAAGAGTTATCGCTGCGCAACGGCCCGGTGCGTCTGGGCACGCTGCGTTCGGTGGCCAATACCGACGCGCCGACGGACTGGCCGAAAGCCCTGCCGGCCAACCCGGTGGCCGAACCGGACCTGGCCAATGCCGAGAAACTCAACTTCAATTTCGAATGGGTCGGATCGGTGTCGGTCGACGTCGACAACGGTCGGCCGCCGAGCCTGTGGCAGATCAACGGCAAGGCTTGGGACATCACCGACAAGACGTGTGCTGATCGGCCAATCGCCAGCCTGAAACTGGGGCAGAGCTATATTTTCGAATTGAAAAACATGACCCAGTATCAGCACCCGATCCACCTGCACGGCATGAGCTTCAAGGTGATCGCCTCGAACCGGCACAAGGTCATTCCGTATTTCACCGACACCTATCTGCTGGGCAAGAACGAGCGCGCGCAAGTGGCGCTGGTGGCCGATAATCCGGGGGTGTGGATGTTCCACTGCCATGTGATCGACCACATGGAAACTGGCCTGATGGCCGCCATCGAGGTGAAGTGATGCGCCAGATTCGCCCCGCAGCGATCATCGACCGCAGCCGTGATCGTGAATTCATGCGTGAAGCCCTGGCCCTTGCCGCGCAAGGTGCAGCGCTGGGTGAAGTGCCGGTGGGCGCGGTGCTGGTACAGGATGGCGTGATCATTGGTCGTGGTTTCAATTGCCCGATCAGCGCCAGCGACCCGAGTGCGCATGCCGAAATGGTCGCGATCCGTGCGGCGGCGCAGGCGGTGGATAACTATCGGCTGCCGGGCAGCACGCTGTATGTGACGCTGGAACCCTGCAGCATGTGCGCGGGCTTGATCGTGCATTCGCGGGTGGCGCGCGTGGTGTATGGGGCGCTGGAGCCGAAGGCGGGGATTGTGCAGAGTCAGGGGCAGTTCTTTACCCAGGGCTTTCTCAACCATCGAGTGTTGTATGAAGGTGGGGTGTTGGCCGAAGAGTGTGGCGCTGTGCTGACCGAATTTTTTAGAGCCCGCCGCGCGAAACCCACTGAATAAGGAACAACATCAAACCCTGTGGGAGCTGGCTTGCCAGCGATAGCGGTGTTTCAGTTGACATCAATGCTGGATGTGCCGACGCCATCGCTGGCAAGCCAGCTCCCACAGGTTTTTGCAGCGTTTGCGAGATTGGATTACTTCTTGGCGACGATCACGGCACGCATCGGCGCCGGCAACCCTTCGATGGTTTTGCTGTGGTCTTCGGGATCAAGGAAGTCGCTCAACGACTGATACTTCATCCACTCCGTACCGCGCTGCTCTTCAACCGTTGTCGTGCTCACATCCACGCAACGAATGTCGGTAAACCCCGCACGCCGCAACCACAATTCCAGCGCCGGCACCGACGGCAGGAACCAGACGTTACGCATCTGCGCATAACGGTCTTCCGGCACCAGCACCTGATGCTTGTCGCCTTCCACCACCAGCGTTTCCAGCACCAGTTCGCCACCCTTGACCAGGCAGTCCTTCAGCGCCAGCAAATGCTCGATCGGCGAGCGACGGTGATAGAACACGCCCATCGAAAACACCGTGTCGAAACCTTCCAGATTCGCCGGCAGATCTTCAAACGGGAACGGCAGGTGCCAGGCATTCGGCTCTGACAGATAGCGCTGTACTGCCTGGAACTGGCAAAAAAACAGCCAGTTCGGATCAACGCCAATCACACTGTCTGCACCCGCGCCGAGCATGCGCCACATGTAGTAACCGTTACCGCAGCCGACATCGAGGATGCGTTTGCCCTTAAGGTCCAGATGCGGAGCGACGCGTGACCACTTCCAGTCCGAACGCCATTCAGTGTCGACGTGCACACCAAACAAGTCGAACGGCCCCTTGCGCCACGGCGACAGTCCCATCAACGCAGTACGCATCTGCGCGCGGGTTTCGTCGTCGCAATCGGTGTCGAGCTTCAGGCCGTTGAGCAGATCGATTTCGCTTGGCTGGATCTTCGGCAAGGCATCCAGCGCACTCTGCCAGCGCTCCAGGTCGCCGTGACCTTTCTCCATTTTGTTGTCGAGTTGACGCTGCAGGGTGTTGGCCCATTCAGCCAGCGGCGTGCCGGCCAGACGGCGGGCGAGGGGGGACAGATCAATCATGGCAAGGCAATCAACGAGGCAAAGTTAAGACACTGGAACCACGGCACGACTTTCGAGAACCCGGCCGCCAACAGGCGTTCGCGGTGTTCTTCGAGGCTGTCGGGCTTCATGACGTTTTCGATGGCGCTGCGCTTCTGGGCGATTTCCAGTTCGCTGTAGCCGTTGGCGCGTTTAAAGGCGACGTGCAGATCAGTGAGCAGCGCGTGCTCTTCGGTATCGTTGAAACGCAGCTTTTCCGAGAGAATCAGCGCGCCACCCGGCAGCAGCGATTGGCGGATGCGCGAGAGCAACGCGGTGCGTTGATCCGGGGCGATGAATTGCAGGGTGAAGTTCAGCGCCACCACCGAGGCGGGCTGGAAGTCGAGGGCGAGGATGTCGCCTTCGATCACTTCGACCGGCAGCAACTCCTGAAACATCGAGTCCTGACCGTTGAGGTATTCGCGGCAGCGCTCAACCATCGCCGCCGAGTTATCCACCGCGATCACCCGGCAACCGTCGGTGCGCACGTGGCGGCGCAGGGCTTGAGTGACTGCGCCCAGCGAGGAGCCGAGGTCGTAGAGCACGCTGTGCGGCTGAGCGAACTGCGCCGCGAGTACGCCGAGGTTTTCGACGATGGTCGGGTAACCCGGTACCGAGCGCTTGATCATGTCCGGGAACACCCGCACCACGTCCTCGTTGAAGGCGAAGTCAGGCACCTGGGCCAGCGGCTTGGCGAAAATGCGATCGGGTTCTTTGCTCACGGCGGTGTCCGGCGATGTCGGTGGAAAAGGCCGGCATTTTAGCCAAACTGGCGCGAGGTTGCTTGGGTTGTCTGATAAAGCGTGAGGAGCGAGTCGGGTATTTTTTGAAGGACGCGTTCAGAAAAGACCAATGAATGATCAAACGAGCAACGATGTTTGATCATTCATTATTCGGCGCGAGATCAGAAGCTGTGCTTGAAAACACGAAGTTCGGCTTTGCCCGCGATATGCAGCTCTTTGTTTCTGTTGTCTGTACCTGTGAAGTCAAACTCGATGAGATGGCTCACTTCGTCTGAATTGTTCTCGATCACTTCGACTGTAAAAGTGCCGGACTTCGGTTTGTACTGGTAGGAGGTCGTGAAGCCGATGGCGGCGGCATCTTCGTAATAGTAGCTACCGAGGAAGGGGAATGACGGGCCTGTGACTGAATAGGTACCCGACGCAATGTTTTTATCAAAAACGAATGTCATGCCTTTTTTGGATCGATGCGAGAGGTCGTCAACATTTTGTCGAGCGATATAGCCAATTAACGTCCCGTCTTCCTGCTCCTGAAACTCTACATTCTGCGTCTGCAGCTTCACGCGGCCCGAAACTTTGGCTTCAATCTCGGCACTGACCGTGATGAAGACCAGGTCGGTGGATTTCGATTTTTTGCTTTTGAACAAACTCATGATTTTCTTCCTTGGTTTACATTCGTGGGAGATAACGCCACTGAGATGGTAGGTAGGTAAGAAAATACGAGCTACTGTCAGAACTGACAGTTCCTTAGAGCCTTTCGCAATAAGTGCCGGGTACTATCGAAGTTCAAGTGTGATCAGCACGCTGCTTTTGAGTGAACGCTGACGCTGCAATCCCCCATTGTCCCAACCAATAACTGAGAATAATCATGTACGGCGCAGCGGGGAACGGCGAAACAAATCGGTTGATCCCGATCACACTGTCGGAAAAAACAAACGCCAGCGCACCGGCGGCCGCCAACAATGCCGAGCGTTTCGGCACGTCGGTGCCCAGCCGGGCCAATGCGCGCCAGAGCATGGCGCTGATGGCCGTGCCGTAGACGATCACCGGCACCAGCAACGGGCCAAGTCCATTGGATAGCAGAATTCCCAGCAGCACCGCGCCTACACCCACGGCCAGCAGCAGTGGCAGCCATGCCAGGCGCCGGCAATCGCTCAAATAGGCCTTGAGATATGCCAGATGCGCGACCAGAAACGCGCCGAGCCCGAACACAAACAGATCGCCGGGCCACGCCAGCAGCACGTCGCCGAGCAGAGAGAAAATCAGGCCGAGGCTGATCCAGCGCCGATAGTCGCTGGGCGGTGCATCGTGTAACCAGCCGAGCAACGCCAGTACCGGCAACGGTTTGACCAACAGACAAAGCAGCGCTGCGTGCGTGCTGACACCGTAAAGAAAGGTCACCGCGCCCATCAGCGCCAGAATCAGCCAGCCCACGATCAGTTCACCGAAATGGCGCAGTCAAAGGTCTCCACCGGCAACACTTCCGGTGCCCATGGTTGCTGCGAGGTCAGACGCAGACGCCCGGTGCCAGGAGCGAACGCTTGAAAGCGCCAGGTGGAGAGTCCGGCCGCGCCGACCACACCGGCGTCCTCCGGATTGCTGTACACCTCGGGGCTCAGTGCGCGCAGCACGCCACCGGCCGAGTCCTGAATGGCCCAGCGATAACCGGTGGTTGGATTGCTTGGCAACATGACGATCAGGTTTTGCCCGTTGGTCAGCCGCACCGGGCATTCGCTCTGTTTTTCCACGGTCACGTTGTGTTTCGGTTGGCTGGCGCAAGCGGCCAGCAACGAGAGGGCGAGGGGGACAAACAGGCGAGTGGGGGACATAAGGTCAGCGGCTCCGGGCGTTCACGACGAACGGCGAGCATAACTGAAGATGAGACAAAGTGTGACAGTCAGCAAGTCCAGTGTTGTAGCACTGATGCCATCGCTGGCAAGCCAGCTCCCACAGGTTTCTTGGTTGAACACAAGATTGGTGAGCACCAATGAACATTGTGGGAGCTGGCTTGCCAGCGATAGCGGATTTACCGGCGAGGAAAATTAGATGTGATCACGGTATAACCAGATCAACTTCGATGTCCTCGGCGTGTGTATTAAATGTCAGTTTGAAATTCAACCGGTATTTCAGATTGATGTTGTCGAGGGTGGAATTGAATGTACCCGCTTTAGCGTAGTGTTTTCCTGCCATGCTGAGATAGAAAACTTCTCTCAGTCTTTGGTTGGGCACAAACGTTTGCTCACCGTCAGGTGTGGATCGATCGATGACTAACCTGATCGATTGTCCCTCTCTGAATCCAAGCCTGTAGGAACCTTCGATGATGATGTAAGTGCTCTGATTATCTACGGTGATAAGGTCCGTTTCAAAAAGCGGACTACCGTTTTTCGTGGCTATAAATGTTTTTTTGTCTTTTAGTCCGTCGCAATCTTCGTGCGCCCTCATGATGTTGCTCCTCTCATAAATTTAAAATTCATGCCGAGGAACGTTAAAGGAGCTGGTACGGGTTGGGTACTGTCAGCTCTGTCAGTTTTTAAACACTATTTGCAATTAAGATTACGTTTTAATGCCCTGCTGCGGACTTGTTACCTTCATCACGGGGAATCGCTATGCCCGTGACGAAGGTCATTAAATGATGACTTCTTAGAAAAGCACCTTCGCCACATCGGCAAACTTCTTCGCGAAATGCACGGTGATCCCTTCCTTCAGATAATCCGGCAGCTCCTCGAAGTTACCGCGGTTAGGCTCCGGCAAAATCAACTCGAAGATCTTCTGCCGCCGCGCCGCAATCACCTTCTCGCGTACGCCGCCAATCGGCAGTACATGCCCGGTCAACGTCAGTTCGCCGGTCATGGCTACGCCTTTTTTCGGCGGCTGATTACGCGCAAGCGAGAGCAGCGCACTGGCCATGGTCACACCGGCGCTCGGGCCGTCTTTCGGGGTGGCGCCTTCGGGTACGTGCAGGTGGACGAAGGCTTCGTCGAAGAACTTCGCGTCGCCGCCAAACTGTTTCAGGTGCGAGCTGACGTAGCTGTAGGCGATCTCCGCCGATTCCTTCATCACATCGCCCAGTTGCCCGGTGAGTTTGAAACCCCGGTTGAGCGTATGAATGCGCGTCGCTTCGATCGGCAACGTCGCGCCGCCCATGCTGGTCCAGGCCAGACCGGTAATCACACCGGTGCCGGACAGCACTTGTTCGTTGCGGAACACTGGGTGACCTAGCGACGCTTCCAAATCTTTCGGCCCGAGTTTGATCACCGCTTTCGGGTCGTCGATCAGCTTCATCACCGCTTTGCGCACCAGTTTGCCCATCTGTTTTTCGAGCTGGCGCACGCCGGCTTCACGGGCGTAACCGTCGATCAGGGACTTGAGCGCGCTGTCGCTGATGCTCAGGCTGCCCTTGGACACACCGGCCTTTTCCAGCAATTTCGGCCACAGGTGACGCTTGGCGATGGCGACTTTTTCTTCGGTGATGTAACCCGACAGGCGAATCACTTCCATCCGGTCCAGCAGTGGGCCGGGAATCGAATCGAGGGTGTTGGCGGTGCAGACGAACAGGACTTTCGACAAGTCCATGCGCAGGTCGAGGTAATGGTCGAGGAATTCGACGTTCTGTTCCGGGTCGAGGGTTTCCAGCAGCGCCGAGGCCGGGTCGCCCTGGTAGCTCTGGCCCATCTTGTCGATCTCGTCGAGCATGATCACCGGGTTCATCACTTCGACGTCCTTCAGCGCCTGTACGAGTTTGCCCGGCTGTGCGCCGATGTAGGTGCGGCGATGGCCCTTGATCTCGGCTTCGTCGCGCATGCCGCCGAGGCTGAAGCGATAGAACGGCCGCCCGAGGGATTCGGCGATGGATTTGCCGACGCTGGTTTTACCCACGCCCGGCGGGCCGACCAGCAGAACGATGGAGCCGCTGATTTCACCTTTATAAGCACCGACGGCGAGGAATTCGAGGATGCGATCCTTGATGTCATCAAGGCCGGCGTGGTGTTTGTCGAGAATTTTGCGCGCGTGCTTGAGGTCGAGTTTGTCCTCGCCATACACGCCCCACGGCACCGAGGTCGCCCAGTCGAGGTAGTTGCGGGTGACCGCGTACTCCGGCGAGCCGGTTTCGAGGATCGACAGTTTGTTCATTTCCTCTTCGAGACGTTTCTGCACCTGCGCAGGCAGGACTTTGCCTTCGAGGCGTTGTTCGAACTGTTCGAGGTCGGCGCTGCGGTCGTCCTTGGTCAGGCCGAGTTCCTGCTGGATGACCTTGAGTTGTTCCTTGAGGAAGAACTCGCGCTGATGCTCGCCGATCTTGCGGTTAACTTCCGCCGAGATCTCTTTTTGCAGGCGCGCGACTTCGACTTCCTTGCGCAGCATCGGCAGGACTTTTTCCATGCGCTTGAGCATCGGCACGCAGTCGAGCACTTCTTGCAGCTCGGGGCCAGTGGCGGAGGTCAGGGCGGCGGCGAAGTCGGTCAGCGGCGACGGGTCGTTGGGGCTGAAGCGGTTGAGGTAGTTTTTCAGCTCTTCGCTGTACAGCGGGTTGAGCGGCAGCAGTTCCTTGATCGCGTTGATCAGCGCCATGCCGTAGGCCTTGACCTCGTCGGTCGGCTCGGTCGGCTGGTGCGGGTATTCGACTTCGACCAGGTACGGTGGGCGGTGGTGTTTGAGCCAGGTTTTGATGCGTACGCGGCTCAGGCCTTGGGCGACGAATTGCAGTTTGCCGTTTTCGCGGCTGGCGTGATGGACTTTGACCAGCGTGCCGTATTCGGGGAGGGCGCCGGTGTTGAAGTGGCGCGGGTCTTCCTGGGGCGTGTCCATGAAGAACAGGGCCAGGGAGTGGTGGTCGGATTTGCTGACGAGGTCGAGGGTTTCGGCCCAGGGTTCTTCGTTGACGATGACCGGCAGGACTTGCGCCGGGAAGAACGGGCGGTTGTGGATCGGGATGATGTAGACCTTGTCCGGCAGGTTTTGGCCTGGCAGGGCGAGGCCTTTGCCGGAGGAGGTGTGTTCGATGTGGTCGTCTTCGGTGTAGTCGTCGGGGTGATCGGGGAATTCTTGCTGGTCGCTCATGGGGCACCTGCGCAATGGGGTATGGGTCTTAGATGGGGCAGGCTTTCGGTGGTTTCAATGGGAGGGGATGTTTCTGCTTGTGTGTTCAGGGTTTTGACAGGGGTCACGCTTTGGGGTTGGCGGCCTTTGGGCCGACCATGTTCTTGGGGTTTGGGTGTATATCCGTTGCTGCGGTAACGGCTGCTTAGGGTTTCGCCCTGACGGCGACTCACTTTTTTGACAAACGCCTCAAAAAAGTAAGCAAAAAAACGCTTGCTCCTACGTGCGGCCCGCTCGCTGGGGCTCGGGGTTCCTTCGCTGCGGGATTGATCCGGGGGGCATCGCCTACGGTTTGCTTCGCTGCACCTCCTCTCGATGTGTTTGGCTGCGCCAAACGGTCGCTGCGCTCCCACCCCCGGATCAATCCCTCCGCTCAGCCTTCCGACGTCGCTCGTGGATCAAGATCAAGATCAAGAGCTGCAGCCGAGCTAACGCTCATCCTGTTGAGTGGTGAAGAGCGGGCTCGATGCGAAAATTTATCGGGTGAACTCAATTCCTGTGAGCTGGCTTGCCAGCGATGGCGGCCTGACAGCCGACCTGGTTCTGGCGGATGAACTCGATTCAAATGTAGGAGCTGCCGAAGGCTGCGATCTTTTGATCTTGTAGGAGTAAAGCTTGCTCGCGATAACGGCCTGACAGCCGACCTGTGTCTGGCGGGTGAACTCGATTCACATGTAGGAGCTGCCGAAGGCTGCGATCTTTTGATCTTGTAGGAGTAAAGCTTGCTCGCGATAACGGCCTGCCAGCCGACCTGGTTCTGGCGGATGAACTCGATTCACATGTAGGAGCTGCCGAAGGCTGCGATCTTTTGATTTTAAAAATCCAGATCAACAGATCGCAGCCTTCGGCAGCTCCTACAGGTCGGTGTCAGTTTTGGGTGGGGAGTTCGTGGTTATCCAGTGCGCGGTTCACCGCGAGTTCGGCGAGCATGATGATTTGCTGGATCGCCAGAATCGTGCGTCGCTGCGGCAGTTCGATGTAGGCGGCGATGTCGCTGGTCATGAGGCTAGCTTGGGCCAGGGATTCGCAGGCGTGGACCAGCAGGCTTTCGTTGTCTTGATCGGGGGCGACCTGGAACATGGTGCTGGGTTTGTGGAAGCGCAGGGTGAGTGCGTTGGGTTTGAGGTAGTGGTCGAGGGCGCGTTCGGCGGCGTCGTGGAATCTTTTTGAGCCGGGGAATTCGTAAGGGGTGGTGTCTTCCGCTGCGGGCGGATTGGGTGTTGGTTTGATCATGGTGAAGCTCCGAATGATGAGTGGTGCTGTCACTCTCAATCGCCGCGACGCGACAAAGGGTGGCAGCTGTACGCAGGTTCGCGGACCGAGCCATTCGGCAATCTCGGCATACCCGAAGGTATCCCGCGCACAGCCACCATCAAACCAAACAACAAGCACCTGAGCGCTCCCGTTTGGGTCGGCGATTATGCATCAAATCGAATGAACTGCTCGGGCCGCGACGCCCGTTCGCTGAATTTGCAGCGACCCTAAGAGCCTATCCACCCAATTTCCGAGGCACAACCGACGCGACTTGTGGGAAAAACTCCGTTCAATCACCAGCATTTGTAGGACGAGCACACTTCCCACAGCCAACCCATTCCGCCCTGTAGGAGCTGCCGAAGGCTGCGATCTTTTGATCTGGCTTTTAAAAGTCAAAAGTCAAAAGATCGCAGCCTTCGGCAGCTCCTACATGGATATGTGGTGCACAAAAAAGGCGATGTCCCTCACGAGACATCGCCTTTGTTTTACCGCCGTTGAAACTTATTCCGGCAGTTTGTAGGCAATGATGTAGTCGCCCATTTTAGTGCCCAGCGAGCCGTGACCGCCGACAACGAGCAGCACGTATTGCTTGCCGTCTTTGCCGGTGTAGGTCATCGGGGTCGCTTGACCACCCGCCGGCAGACGCGATTTCCACAGCTCTTTACCGCTGTTCACGTCGTACGCGCGCAGGTACTGGTCGAGGGTGCCGCTGAGGAAGCCGACGCCGCCAGCCGTGACCATCGAGCCGCCCATGCTAGGCACGCCCAGGGTGAAGCCGATCGGGATTGGCGAGCTGTCGCGGCTGGTGCCGTTTTTGCGTTTCCACACGACTTTGCCGGTGGTCAGGTCGATACCGGCAACGTAGCCCCAGGCCGGGGCCTGGCACGGTACGCCGAGTGGCGACATGAACGGGTGCATGATCACGGCGTATGGCGCGCCGGTGTTCGGTTGCACGCCAGCGGTTTCGCTTTCGCGTTTGCTGCCGGCGGCAACTTGCTCGCGTGGCACCATTTTCGAAACGAAGGCCATGTAGTTCGGGCTGGTGAACAACATTTGGCGAACCGGATCGACCGAAACGCCGCCCCAGTTGAACACGCCGACGTTACCCGGGTAGATCAGGCTGCCCTGTTCCGACGGCGGGGTGTACTGGCCTTCGTAACGCAGTTCTTTGAACTGGATGCGGCACAGCATCTGGTCGAACGGGCTCGCGCCCCACATGGCTTTTTCGGTGAGTTCCGGGGCCAGCAGGTTGAGGTCCGAACGGGCCTGGGTCGGTGCGGTGTGGTCGCCTTTGACGGCGCCCTGCGGTACCGGGATTTCCTTGATCGGAATGATCGGCGTGCCGTCACGACGGTCGAGGACGTACAGGCTGCCCTGTTTGGTCGGGGCGATCAGCGCCGGTTTCACGCCGTCGGCGGTTTTCATGTCGAGCAGGGTTGGCTGGCTGCCAACGTCCATGTCCCACAGGTCGTGGTGGGTGAACTGGTAGTTCCAGCGCACTTTACCGGTGGCCAGATCCAGAGCAACGATACCGGCGCTGAATTTCTCGGCGCCCGGGGTGCGGTCAGCGCCCCACTGGTCTGGAGTCTGGTTGCCCAGTGGCAGGTAAACCATGCCGAGTTTTTCGTCGACGCTGGCCAGCGACCACATGTTCGCCGAGTTGCGGCTGTAGGTTTCGCCCGGTGCCAAAGGCTCGGTGGCGTCTGGCTTGTCGCTGTCCCAGTTCCATACGAGGTGACCGTCGTGCACGTCGAAGGCGCGGATCACACCCGATGGCTCGTTGGTCGATTCGTTGTCGGTGACGTGACCGCCCATGATCACCAGATCACGAGTAATCGCGGCCGGCGAGGTGGAGTAGTAGCCACCAGCGGTGAACGGGCCGATGCCTTGGGTCAGGTCAACCACACCGTTGGTGCCGAAGCCTTCGCAGATTTTGCCGGTGTCGGCGTTCAGCGCGATCAGACGGGCATCAGCGGTTGGCAGGTACAGACGACGCGGGCAGGCCTGAGCAACGGCTTTGCCGGCTTCGGAAATCACAGCGGACGCTGCGTTTTCAGTTTTGGCGTACGCGGCTTCGTCGTAGTACGACACGCCACGGCAAGTCATGTGGGCGAAGCCTTTGAAGCCGACCGGGCTCTTGATCTGCGGGTCGAAGCGCCACAGTTCTTTGCCGGTGTCCGGATCCAGGGCCAACACTTTGCTGTGCGCGGTGCAGGCGTAGACCATACCGTTGGCTTTCAGCGGGGTGTTTTCGTTGGTCAGCTCGACCGGGTCATCCGCCGTTGGCAGGTCGCCGGTCTGGATGCGCCAGGCTTCTTGCAGCTTGCCGACGTTGGCCGGGGTGATCTGCTTCAGCGGCGAATAACGGTCACCGAATTCGGTGCGGCCGTAGGCCTGCCAGTCGCCATCGGGCATGGCTGGTGCGGTGCTGCTGGTGTCGGCGGTGTCGCGGCCCAGTTCGCCGAAGGTTTCGCCCGGATGGGTAAACAGGCTGATCAGCGCGGTGAGACCGGCCAGAACCACGGCCACGGTCAGGCCGCGAGTGCCCATTGGCGCCGGGCCGTCAAGCAGCAGCGGACGACGGAACCACGGCAGCAACATCACGAAGCCGAGGACAAACCACAGGGCCAGACGTGGCACCAGTTGCCACCAGTCCAGACCGACTTCCCACAGCGCCCAAACGGTGCTGGCAAACAGGACGACGGCGTACAGGCCCAGCGCCGCGCGACGGCGCATCAGCAACAGGATGCCGCTCAGCGCAATGCCGATACCGGCCAGCAGGTAATACAACGAGCCGCCGAGCATGCTCAGCTTGACCCCTCCGGCCAACATGGCCAGGCCCATCAGTAGAAGCAGAATGCCGAGCAGGCTCGGTAGCAAACGGCCCCGACTCGAAGCACTTTCGGTGCTCATAGTGTGATTCTCCGTGACGTTTATGTAGTCCCGCGCTGTAGTCACTGTAGATGACGATTGAGCGCGGGCATGGTTCAGATAAAAACTTGTCTAGCTAACGAATTTCATGTGGGAGCGAGCCTGCTCGCGAAAGCGGTGTGTCAGTCGACTTCTTTGGTGAAGTTGAAATTGCTTTCGCGAGCAGGCTCGCTCCCACATTGGATCTCAGTGTTTCTTTAGAACGAGGACTGGATTTTGATCCCGCCGATCAGGGCGTCGTCGACGTCGTTCACGCCACCGGGGTGGCGGATGTATTGCAGGTTCGGACGTATGGTCAGCCAATTTGTTACATGCACGCCGTAATACAACTCGGCGCTGTATTCAGTGTCTTGCGGTGGCAAGAACGCCGGATCGTCATAGTCGTAAACGGCATTGGCCTGATTCGTCGCTTCGGCGTTTTTGCGGTACGCCGGGTTGACGTGCACGCGGGCGAGGGCGAAACCGATGTCGTCCTTGGCGCGCGCGTCGAACGGGCCTTTGTAGGTAATGCCGGCCTGCACGTAGTTGTCGATCGCGTTGGTTTTCTTGTCGTGCATCGTGCCGTTGGCGAATACGCTCAATCCGCGACTGTTGTCGCTGGCCACGCTGGTGACTTGCTGCTGAATGCCCAGCCAGATGCCGTGTTTGCTCGACGCGCTGCGATAGGCCTCGCCGCTGAGGGCCGCCGGTTGGCCGTTCTGATCTTTATAAGCGTCAGTGGCTTTGGCGTTGCTGTAGTAGTAACCGGCGCGGTATTCGCCCGGCAGGCCGTTGAGCTTCGGCGTCCACACCAGTTCGATCGGCAGGATCGCGCCCTGGGTGCCGCTGCCGCTGAGTTTGAAGCCGTTGCCGCGATCAAGGTTCGACGGGTTCTGCTCATAGGCACCGACCTGCGCGTACAACTCTGGGGTCAGGTGATATTTGACGCGCAGCGCCCATTGGCTGACCGGCCAGTTGTACCAGATGCCGCCGACCCAGTTGCCGACCTGCGAGCCGCAGAACGCGAGATTCTGGAAGTCGCACGGGAAGCTGTTGAAGTCTTCGCCTTCGCCGAAACGGCCGACTTTGATGTCGAGTTTCTGATCGAAGAATTTCTGCTGATACCACATCTGCGTCAGGCGCGTGGTCTGGCCACGGCCCCAGACTTCCTGGGCCGAAGTGAAGCCGCCGACGCGCGGATCGTTGATGCGGTCGTTGCTGATGTTGTTGCCGCTGCGTTTGGTGATGGTCAGTTGAAACTCGGCATCGTCCCAGCCGAGGATCTTTTGCAGATCGAGGTGCGTGCCGAGACCGAACTGATCGCTGTAACGCGCGGTGCGGTCGTGATCGTAGCCGCCGTGCAGATTACTGCCCATTTCGCCGGTGTAATCGAGTTTGAAGTCGTAGCCTTTTTCCGAGAGTTCGGTGCGCGTGCCGTTCCAGTCACCGAGCATGTACGGTGATTCGCTGTCGAACGCGGGAGCCGCTTGGACGCAAGTGGCGAGGCCAAGGGCGGTGCAGCCACCGATGGCGCGCAGGGCTGAGATAGCGCTGTCTCGGGAGAAGGAAAAATCGGGCATGAATAAGTCTTTTTTTGGTGTTTTCGGGGTGCAAACTGAGCGCTTCAATATGTCGCAGGCAGTGAAGCGATTCAGCTGAAGGGCGGCAGGATAATGATCTGTAACAAATTGAGAAAGGCCTTTTGTGAACATGCATCCTTTCAGATTTGGTAACAGTGCGAAAAGATCGCAGCCTTCGGCAGCTCCTACATTGAAATGCGTGCACCAGTAGGAGCTGCCGAAGGCTGCGATCTTTCGACCTTGACCTACATTTGAAGGAAGCCCTTCCACCGAACCACCCCCTCGGCTAAGGTGCGCGGCTTCCGCATTTTTCACTTGCCCAAAGGCCTGGCATGAACGACCAAACCCCCGATCCGCTGCACGGCGTCACCCTCGAACAGATCCTCAACGCTTTGGTGACTCATTACGAATGGTCGGGGCTGGCCGAGCGCATTGATATTCGCTGCTTCAAAAGCGATCCGAGCATCAAATCGAGCCTGACGTTTCTGCGTAAAACCCCGTGGGCGCGGGAGAAAGTCGAGCGCCTGTACGTGAAGTTGATGCGCACCAAGCGACCACTCTGAAATGGACACCGTCCGGCGGCGACGCCTGATCACCTGCGCTGCTGTAATGGGCTGGGCGGGGCTGGGTATTCAGCTTTATCTGATTTTTTTTGCGCGTTTGAGCGTCGGCGCCAGCCTGTTGGGCGGGCTGGTGAGTTTTTTCAGTTACTTCACGATATGGACGAATACGCTGGTGGCGACGGTGCTGACCTGCGCCGTGACCGCTCGCGAATCCGCCGCACGCCGTTGGTTTCTACAGCCGTGGGTGAGCAGTGGGATTGCCGTGAGCATTGTCGTGGTCGGCCTGGCCTACAGCATTTTGCTGCGGCATTTGTGGCACCCGGAAGGTTGGCAGTTTGTCGCCGATGAGCTGCTGCACGACGTGATGCCGCTGCTGTTTTTGGGGTATTGGTGGGTGTGCGTACTGAAGGGCACGTTGCGCTGGTGGCATCTGCCGCTGTGGCTGATTTATCCGCTGGTGTACTTCATCTACGCCTTGCTGCGCGGGCATTTGCTCGGCGCGTATGCATATCCGTTCATTGATGTGGCGGTGTTGGGTTATCCACAGGTGTTTATCAATGCCGGGGGGATATTGCTGGGGTTTGTGGTGATTGGGTTGCTGGTGATCGGCCTCGACCGATTTCGCCGATGACCCTCAAAAGATCGCAGCCTTCGGCAGCTCCTACATTGGAATGCGTACCTCTGTAGGAGCTGCGGCACGCTGCGATCTTTTGATCTTGTTTTTGAACAATCAACGATCAAAAGATCGCAGCCTTCGGCAGCTCCTACAGGGGATATCACTCTTCTTCGGAACCTTCGGCGCGCCAGTAGCCGACGGCTTTGATCAGTTGCTCATCCAGCCCGTGCTCATCGATCAGGACACGGCGAATCTGCCGTGAGACTTTGGTCTCCGTCGCCACCCACGCATACAGATTGCCTTTGGGCACCTGCAACTGTTTCACCGTGCTCAGCAGGTTGTCCTTGCCGCCCTCACGCAACACCCAGATCACATTGACCTGCGCTGCGCTCTCCAGCACTTGCTGTTCAGCACCGTTTTCCACCTCGATCACGACCAAGGCTTTGCGATTCGCCGCCAAACCTTCAAGGCGACGGGCGATGGCGGGCAGGGCGGTTTCATCTCCGATCAGCAGGTAGCTGTCGAAGATATCCGGCACGATCATCGAGCCACGCGGCCCGCCGATGTGCAGGAATTGCCCCGGTGCAGCTTGCTCGGCCCAGGTCGACGCAGGGCCGTCACCGTGCAGTACAAAATCGATGTCCAGCTCCAGCGCATCCAGGTCATAACGACGCGGCGTGTAGTCGCGCATTTCGGGCTTCGGCCCATCGTCCTTGCCGGCGCTGAGCACCATGGTTTCCAGCGCGGCGGCCTGCTCGGCGTTCTGCGGGAACAGCAGTTTGACGTGATCGTCCGTGCCCAGGCTGATAAACCCGGCCAGCTCAGGCCCGCCGAGGGTGATGCGGCGCATGCGCGGCGTCAGGTCGACCACGCGCAACACTTCAAGCTTGCGGCGTTTGATTTCGTGCATCACGCGGTGAATGGTTTGGGTATCGACTGCAGTCATTCGGCTTTCTCCGAGGCAGGTTGAACGGCGGGGCCGTCGACGATGGCTTTGGCGGTGTCGTTGAGCAGGTCACGCACGCGCAGGATTTCTTCCGGGCTCCAGCGGCCGTGGTGCATTTGCAGGGCGTGACGCAAGTTGTGCACGGCTTCATGGATTTCGGCGGGACGGTCATGGCCGCGCAGCGAGCGTTTGCTGACGTCGATGCGCATGCGCACGCCATCGAGCGCCACGGTTTGCTCGCCCAAAGACAAACGACCGGCCTCGGTGACGCTGTAGCGTTTTTTGCCGCCCTCGGCGTCACCGGCAATCAGGTCGCTTTCTTCGAGGAAGGTCAGGGTCGGGTAGATCACGCCGGGGCTCGGGCTGTAGGCGCCGTCGAACATGCCTTCGATCTGTCGGATCAAGTCGTAGCCGTGGCACGGCTGTTCGGCGATCAACGCCAACAGCAGCAATTTCAAATCACCGGGGGCGAATACCCGTGGGCCGCGGCCGCCGCGTTCGCGACCGGGGCGTTTTTCGAAGCCGTCACGGCCGTCGCCATGTTCGCGGTGGGGGGAATGATGGTCTCTCATTTCAGTCTTCTCTCGTCGTGTTTAGATACAACTTAAGATATATCTTATGGCTTAATCAAGCTGAAATGACCAACGGTCGAGCAGGTCTGCACGGGCGCGCAGATGGCGCAAGGGGCGCCCGAGGAGGATTTTTTCGCCGCGCCGGTAACAATAAATGCCTATACAACTTTCAGTTAGTTTGATTAATTACTCTAAAGCATCGATGTCGTCCTTATTTTATTGCGTGTGTAGTTTGCTTCTTACAGAAGTTGCATGGCCTGCAACTTTTTCATTTTGTCCTGATGTAGTATCGGTCTTACAGTTACTCAAGTGTTTTTCTTGAAAGTTGCTGTTTTTCTTTCAAGTCGAATCGCCCTTTGGCTACGCACTCGTCAGAAACGGCCTGCTTATTTCGTGGTGGTAATAGGGGAATATTCCTCGGCGTTGAACGTCCACTTTCTTACATGTCTGAAGCCGGCTGGTCTTCATTCTTCTGTTCATGTAAGCAGCACTGGACTTCAGCCATCTCCCACAACGAAATGACAGGAAGTTAATCATGCTCAAGCAACTTGCAATCGCTACTCCTCTGGCCATCCTGACGCTGGGTGCTTCGGTGGCCTTTGCGGCTGAAGAATCGCGCACCGCCATCAATATCGTCGCGGACATTCCGAGCAAGGTGTTCCACGCCCAGCCGGTCGATCCGAACTTCGGTAAAAACGAAGAAATGCGCTACGTCATCGGCGCTGGCACGTTGTCCCCGGTGCGCGGCACCTATGACATCCAGCACAGCCAGGGCTCGGTAGGCGCTTACGTTGAAGGTGGGCCGCAGCCTTTGTTCAACGGTGCCAATACCATTGCCCTGACGTACACCTTCAACGGTAAAACCCTCACCGGCGTGTCTGAAGAAGTTGTAGGCGACACCGAATCCAATGGCGGCATGCGTGCCGATCTGGTGATCACCGCCGCCAAACCGGCCGATGGCCAGTCCGGCCTGTACACCGCCACGCCGGTGGTGATGTTCGACGCGATTCCGCGCATCACGCCGTAAAGCGCTGTCGGTCATTGCCGTTTTTGGCAATGCGTTCGTCCGGCCGATCGCTAATAAACAGTGTTCGGCCGGCGTTTGGCCAATCAAACAAAAAGAGTAACTAAGTTCATGTTTCCGATGACACCCATCGCGGCAGCGCTTGCACTTTTTTTATGTGCCAATGCCTTGGCTGCGTCTACCGATGCCAGTCATACACCGCGTAACTTGTTGGCGCAGGCCAAAGGGCTGCCGAGCGAATTCGAAGAGCACTTCTTTGATGTGCCGCTGGCGGTGCGTGTTGAATTGGATCAACAGTTTCTGGGCGAGGCGATGATTGTTCTATCACGCAATGATCGCATCACCCTCCTCGAGTTTACCGAGAGTGTCGACAGCAACTTTAGCGCCACTGAACGCGATGTCTGGGCCGACTATCTCGGTCGTGGTGTCGCATTGGGCGCCTGTCAGGGCAGTTGCCCGGAGCAGATGCTCGCGGTGCACTACAACCTGGAAAATTCGCTGGTGTCGATCGTCACCGAAAATGCCGAGCGCGACAGTCAGGCCCCACGTTACTACCTGCAACCGCAAGCCGGCAGCACCGGTTTGATTGTGCGCAATCAGCTCAACCTCAACGGTGGTCAGGATCAGGATCTCGGAGGCCGTTACGGTCTGGTCACCAGCAGCAGCCTTGGTAACTGGACGCAAAGCCTGAACGTACAAATGGCCCGTCTCGGCGGCTCGGACGAGCAGATGTATCACGCCGTGCAAGAGCTCTACAGCCAGAAAGAACTGCAAGGCCGTTTTATTCGCCTAGGCTATTTCATGCCTGATTCGGAAGGCTTGACCCGTCAGCCGCGTTCGTTCGGTGTCAGCCCGGACACCGCGGTGGGCGCCATGTACGGCAGCTCCGACAGCCTCGCCATCGACAATCCGAAACCCAGCGTTTATCCGCTCTACGTCACCGCGAACCGCCAGGCTTCGGTGGAGATTTATCGCAACGGCATGTTGATCAACACACAACCGGTCGACGCCGGTCTGCAAACTCTGGACACCCGACCGTTGCCCGGCGGCATTTATGAAGTCGAAGTGCGTTTGATCGAAGACGGTCAGATCACCTCCACCACGTCCGAGCTGATCTACAAACCGAACAACTGGCGCAATCATGACGAGCGCTGGCGCTACAACGTGTTCGCCGGGCGCGAGAGCAAATTGTGGAGCAACTGGGACGATCAGGCCTCCGGCGGCATGACCGCTGGCGCGGCGTTCAACTACCTGCTGCACCCTCGGGTCATCGTCGGGTTCTCCGGACGCCAGATCAGCGAAAAACTGCAGTACGGCACCTCGATCGACTGGACGCTGGCCAATAACACCAGCGTGTTCGGCAACGTTTACCAAACCGAAGACCACGGCACCGGCCTCGATCTGCAGGGCATGTACAGCTACGGCTCCGGCAGTATTTTCCTGACCCACAACCGCAGCTGGCTCGACACCACTAACACCTACGAAACCTTGCCCGACGGCACACGAGTGCGGCAGCGCAACGTGTTCATCGGCCAGACCAGCAACTCGGCGCTGTCGGTGAATCATCGGGTCAGCAACAAAAGTTCGATCAATGCGCGGGTGTCGCACAGTGACGGCAATATCGAAGGTGTCGGTCTCGATCTCGGCTGGACGCAGCGCGGCGAATTGTTTGGCAGCGATGCCAACTGGCGTCTGTCGGTGTTCGACCGCCCCGGCAGTTTCAGCAGCGGCGATGCGCGCAATCGCGGGGTCGATCTGAGTGTCAGTCTGGCGCTTGGTGCACCGGGTGAGCAGATTTCCGGCAGCCTTGGTTCGCGCACTTCGCGTGATGGCGGACGTGACAACAACGCGTCCGTCACCTACCGCAAAGACCTGCAGGATCACCTGCTGCAAAGCGTCTCGGCCACAGCGATCACCGACACCTATGGTTTGGGGCTTTCCGGGACTGGCAGCTTCCAGAGTGACGCGGTCAACGGCGACGGTTTCGTTCAGCGTTCGTCGTTCAACGGCAATCTCACGGGGGGCTTGAACCTCGACAGCACCATCGCGTTGAGCGGTCAGCACCTGGCCATGACCCGTCAACACGACCGAGGTGGCGCCGGAATGATCGTCGACGTCGAGTCCGACCTGGACAACATCGCCCTGCGCGCCGACGACCTCAGTGGTGGCAGCGCCAACTTGCGGCCGGGACGCAATTTCATCCCGATCACCGCATACAAAAAAGGCACGGTGAGCTTCGATTTTGAAGGCAACGACGTGCCGGCCGCCGCGATCCAGCCGGCGCGCATGAGTTATCACTTGAACAAGGGGGGCGTGGACTATCGAAAAATCCGCGTGATGAAAACCCTGACGGTGCTCGGCCGCTTGATCGACCCCAAAGGTCAACCGCTCAAGGGCCACCACATCATCAACCACGCCAGCCGTGGGGTGAGTGAAGTCGACGGGTTCTTCTCGATGGAAATGAACGCCGGCGCGCCGACCCTGGAAGTGCGTCAGGGCGATCAATTGCTCTGCCGCTTCCGCCTGAACACCGATGCCGCCCGGGTGGAAAACAACGTGCTGATGATTGGCGATTTGCGCTGCACGCCGGACACCTTGGCGGACACCGCCAATGGCAATGAAACCGCTGGTTGATCCGACCTTAAACCCGTCACTCGCTGTGACAGCCCGTTGCGGCTGTGTTGAATATACAGAGGCAAATCGAACATGAAACGTTTGTTGGCAGTTGGTTTTTTCTTGTGTGCGCCCCTCGCTTTTGCTGCTCCGCAGATCAACGTCGGCGTGGTCTACGACTATCTGGATGCTGACAAAAGCACCTATCTGAAACGCATCTTCAATGGCGGCGACAGTACCGCGTTCATCAAGATCAATATTCTCGAAATGATCTTCGATGAGCAGGGCGCTGCCCGCGAAATTCCTCTGCAATCCCAGGCCGGTGCCACGGCACGCGACGGCCTGATGGCCAGCCCGGCGCGGCTGATCGTGCCGGCCAACGGCACTCAAGGCACGCGCTTGTTGTACATGGGCGCGCGCGATCAGGAACGCTATTTTCGCGTCCGTTTTGTGCCGGTGGTGCCTGAAGCCGCCGACGAATTTGCGCTCACGGATGAAGAGCAGGCGGACTACAAAAAAGACTTCGCGGCCGGCGTTACGGTGCTGGCCGGTTACGGCACGGTGTTTTTCGTGCGGCCGAAAAACACCCGGTTCGACAGCGTCATCGATGACGGCAACGGCCAATATCAAATCCGCAATAACGGCAACAGCGTGGTGGTCATCGACGAGTTCAAGGACTGTGCCGTGGGCAATGACCAGGACTGCCAGCCGACCACCAAACACCACATTCTGGCCGGGCGCACTTTCCGTTTCGACAAGCAGGCCGGGCGCAATTACCGCTTCACGGTGGTTGAAGGCGCGGCGAAAAAGAAAGTCGACGTGAAGGGTTAGGCACACCGCGATTTGGATGGCAGAGGAACGATCATGAACAGGCGAAAAATTGCACGGGTGACGCTGACCGGTTTGTTACTGGCCTGCACCTGTGCCCACGCGGCGCGCGAGGTGCAGGAGTTTGAAGTGTCGGTGAGCATTCCCTCTTCAGGGTTCCATGTCTTGCCGGCAGATCCTGGCTGGATCAGTCGCGAACAGCGGCTGCCGTGGAGTTTGCTCAACTCGACGCTCGGTGGTCTGCGCAAGGATTTTGATGTGAAAAACGAGGGCGGGGCGATCGAGGCGCAACTGGACGGTGTGGCTTATCTGTCCAGTGGCGAGAGCCAGCACAATATCAATCTGCAGGTGGTGTTCAACGGCAGAGTGCTGAAAGTCGGCGAGGCGGTTGAAGTGGTTTCCTCGGTTGACGCCAAGCAGGGGCGACGCGTGTTGCTGGAAATCACCCCGCAGAGACCGGAAGACGGGGTTTATAAACCGGGCAGTTATTTCGGCAACGTCAACATGATGTTCAACGCCGTTTTACCCGGTGCTTGAGACCGATTGTCCGGACTGAACAGGTGAAGGGACATGATGAATATTTATGCACGTTTGGTGGTTGTGCTAGTGAGCGGTTTTGCCGTGATGTCGGTGTCGGCAGCGGTTAAAGACATCGAGGCGTTGTTTCGGCCGGACTCTGCAAATCCGCAGAGTAACGAATTTATAAACCAGACACCTTCTGAGGGGTTTTGTCTGCAGTTGCCCGGCCAGTGCAAGCCGGAAGGCCTGTTCACCTTGGTCGCACCGATTGTTTTCAATGCCAGTGGGCCGATTCAGGCTTTTCACACAGACCCGCGTCAGGGCGGAATGGCTAAAGTCCCTTCGCATTGGCAGCGCATTGAAATGACCCATGAATCAGGCGACAGGGAGATTCTTGAGTTACGTATCGCGGGAGTTGGTCACGAATCTGGACTTTTTCAGCCAGTGACTGAAATTGTGGAGGGGCAGGCCGGTAAGGATCTTTCGCTGGCATGGAGCATTTTGTGGACTGGCGGCTCTTGGCGAGAGGCGCCAGCGCCCTGTATCGGCGTCTCCAGTGCCACGATGGGGCCTGTCGGTTACAACAGTTTCTGGAAAGTCCCGGTTAATGCTGGAGTCTGTGCCAAACAGGCACGATTTCTGATTCCCGGTTTTTTCTTTCGCTACTTCGTTTACGGCTATGAACTGCGCACCCCCAGCCCGTTGACGATGAAGTCTGGTCGTTACCACGGGAGCGTCGAGTACTCGGTGGGGCCCGGTAAAGATTTCGACATGGGCGACCTGATGATTCCCAACGATAACTTGCTCCAGCTCAATTTCACTCTGATCGTCGAGCACATGCTCAAAGTCGAAATTCCTCCGGGTGGCAACAAGGTTGAATTGATCCCTGAAGGCGGATGGCAGGCCTGGCTGAACCAGGGGCGTAAACCGACCCGATTGTTCCGTGATCAGACCTTCAATATCTGGACCAGCTCGCAATTCAAAATGCAGATGACATGCGAGTTCACCGTGGGTGATGGCTGCGGTCTTGAGGAGCCGGGAGGTCGCATCGTGCCGTTGCAAGTTGCGGTGACTTTGCCCACCGGCCTGACCTCGGCGGGCGGCCAGCCGGTCGTTCGTCAGCCGTTGCGGGTGAGTGGCGTGGGTACCGAGCTTTTTCAGCCCGGAATTTATGTCGATCGCAAACCGGGGGTTTTGCACTTTGACATCAAGCAGGCTGATGTCGAGCGCATGTTGTCCGGCGAGGCTGCCACTTATAGAGGCAACGTCACGGTTGTTTGGGATTCCGAGGTCGGCTGATCTGGTCAAAACCGGCTGCCGATCAGGGAAATGGTTGGCGGCCTGTACGAGGTTCAATGGATGATTTTTTTTCGAGTATTCCTGCGAGGTGCATTCTCGCTGGCTTTGGTTTTCGTGTGGTTATCATCGGCGACAGCCGAACAGGTTTCGATCAACGCATCTTTCAAACCGGATTCGGCCTATCCGCAACGCAATAAATTCATCAATGACACACCGTCCAGCGGTTATTGCGCGGGTTATGCCCAGCAATGCAAAGACAATGAAATGTTCAGTTTGCAGGTGCCGATCCGCTTCTATTCTGCCGGCCCGATTGTGGCGAATCATCCATCGATTCGTCAGGGTGCCATGTTCAAAGTCCCGACCCAGTGGCGCGATCTGACGGTGACACATCAGGGCACGGCTGAAACGAAAACGCTGAAAGTACGGATTGCCGGGCTCGGCTCAAAGTATCTGACTGAAAACATCATGAAACTTGTGGGCCCTCGTCCAGACTATCGGGATGCACACTGGGCGTTGTGGGATGGAACTTGGGTCAATACACCGCCTCCTTGCACGTATAGCGGTGTCGGTGTGATCTGGGAAAACGGTTATGGTTTTTTCTGGAAGACGCCCACTGAGGGCGTCTGTTCACGACAAGCGAAGTTCGACATCCCCTGGTTGCGTTATGACTACCTTGATTTCGCCTATGAACTGGAAACCCCCAGCCCGCTGGAAATGTCCTCGGGTAAATACATGGGTACTCTGACCTACACACTAGGCCCCGGAGCGGATTTCGATTTCGGCGACATCATGTTGCCAACCGATTCCGCATTGACCTTGAACTTTGAGCTGGAGGTGCAGCACACCCTCAAAGTCGATATTCCACCGGGTGGCACTCGTGTCGAATTGGTGCCTCTGGGCGGCTGGCAGGCCTGGCTGAATCAAGGACGTAAGCCGACGCGTTTGTTCCGTGACCAGACCTTTAATATCTCGACAAGCTCCCGTTTCAAAATGCAGATGACGTGCGAGTTCGCGGTGGGCGATACCTGTGGTCTGGAGGCGCGAGGAGGTCGTTCCGTACCGTTGCAGGTTGCAGTGACGTTACCCGCTGGTCTGACATCGGCAGCTGGCGGCGCAGTAATCCGCCAACCGTTGCGGATCAGCGGCACAGGTACCGAACTGTTCCAGCCGGGCGTTTACGTTGACCGCAAACCGGGCACGTTGCACTTCGCGGTCGAGCAGGCGGATGTCGAACACGTGTTGTCCGGCGGCGCGGCAACGTACAAAGGCAACGTCACGGTCATCTGGGATTCCGAGGTCGGTTAACCGGGGGGCAGTGCGAGTTTTTCCAACGCATCGCGGGTTTGCTGGCGGCTGAGCTGCTGCTCCTGATCGCCCAGATCATTGATCAGATGTTCGTATAAAGAATCCGGCATGGGTTGCCCGGTCAGCACTTGCTCTTTGGGGACGCCCAGTATTCGTGCGAGATCCTTGAGCTTGTCGCGCAAAGCCGCTTTTTGCTGGTAAGGATCGTTGGAGCCTGCCCAGTCGGCTTGTGCCGTACGCAAGTCGTCGAGCTGTGATGACCGCTCCTCGAAGCGGGCCTTGTTGGCGTAGTAACTGTCGGGATGAGCCTCGCGCAGATAGTCCGTCCAGAACGGCTGTTCGAGCATGCGGTTGATCAGGCCGTCGCCAGCCTCCATCGCGTTGACCGTTTCGAATGCCAGGTCGATTTTCGCCTGATCGACACCTGCAGTGATGCGAAACAGCATGTTCTGCGACTGCCACGGCAGATCGAGGCGCTGCGCCAGCCCCGTCTGATAGGCCAGGTACACCTCGACCACGTCGGGATTACCGCCACGGCTCTGGATGTCCGCTTGGGCGACATCATTGACGTAATCCAGTCGCGCAGCGCCTCGGGCCAATGTCACCAGTTTTTGTTCGAGCATGGCTCTTGAGGTCGAAGACAACCGGGCTTCGGCCGCCAGCACCCTGATGCCCATCTGATTGAACACCTGTGCCCCGGCATCCCGGCAATTGACTGGCGCGATGGCCATCTCGAACAGATCCTGACGCAGGTTTTTGTCGATATCGATCGCATGGATCATTCGCCAGACACGCTCGCTCAATTGCTCCCGTGCCGAGCCGCCGCTGCGATAATCCGCCGATTGGGTCAGGTCATCGATGATTTTGAAGAAGCCCCGCGAGTTCGGTTCGGAGGCCAGATCGGGCCACGCTTCCGGGCGATAAATGCCGATTCCCGGCATCCGGTTGAATAACGCATCGGTCTTCAAAGGCCAGCGTCTGATCATTTCGGTGGTGGTTGTCGACGTGACATGTTCGGGGATAAGGCCGACGGAAGTGCGATATTTCTCGTAGAGAACACGATTGACGTCAGACAACTCACTGGCAATCAGGCGGGTGCGCGCGATGATGAAGGCGTTGTTGGAACCCGGTACGACACGCGGAACTTCCTCGATCGGATTGCCCAGCATGTCGAGGAAAAACTGTCGTGGCCGATGCTTTTCAAACAGTCCCTCAGGCCAGGTGGTCAGCCCGGTTTCGTTCAGCGTCAGGATACCCAGACGCGGCATTCGGCTGACATTGGGAGCCAGGCCCAAGGGGTTCAGATCCAGACGCAGGGTTTGCAGGCGCGTGAGGTTCTTCAGTTCCTCCACGGTTTGCGGCGTCAACTGAATCTGGTTGCCCGAGAGGCGCAAGGTTTCCAGTTGACGCATGCGGCCGATGTCTTTCGGCAGTTGCTTCAACTCGCAGTTTCTGGCGCTCAATTGACGCAGGTGATGAAAGTCCTTGAGCAGTCCCGATCCGTCGGTGGCGAGCGGCACGTTGTCGAGGGCGAGGGTAGTGATCTGATCGAGATAAGGCTTGATGTCCGGTAGTTTTTTCCACCAGTGCTCAAGATTGTAGCGACGCATTTCAGAGGAAAGATCCAGCGTATAACCGGCTTGCGGTGCGACGCTGCGTTCGCCAAACACCGTGGCTTTACGTTCAAAACAGGCCATCAGTCTTTCGGACAGATGCAGGCCGCCGTCGAGCATAAACGTCAGGTTATGCGTGCCACCATTGCCGGAGTGCCAGTTGATCACTTCCTCGAAGCGCCAGGTGTCGAGGGCGATGCGCAATGTGTCGAGGTCGTTTTCGATACGCCGGATGCCAGACTCGGCATCGCCCTGGGTGCTTAGCGCTTGGGCAAAACCTTGCACTTCGGTTTCATTGAGGTGCGGGTAAATGTCCTGAATACGGTCGAGCAGGGTTTGCCCGGCTCTGGAGTAACCGGGACCACCGAGCAAAATAGTGGTTTCAGTCGCTACGCGGTCACTGATCGGTGGTTCGGCGAGCAACGTGCGACGTACGCTCGCCGGCTCGGTTTTCGCCAGAATCCAGTGTTTGAAACCGGCGGCGTCATCGAGGCGATAACCCAGTGTCTGGCGCTGATCAGCGGGCAGGGCGTTAAGGATTGCTTGAAACAGATCGCCCGGCCGGTCTTGCAGATGCTGGCCTTGAGCGTCATGCGCGGTGTAGCGAGAATCGGCGTCCTTGATCAGTGTGTTTACTGTCGTGGCGTCAGCGGAGCCAACGCTGCAAATCAGCTCGCCATCCAGCGATTGCTGGCGCACTTCAATGCGCAGTCGGGCCAGCGCATCGCTGTGGATACGCAGGGCATTGAGGGCCAGGCGTTCAGTGTCGGCGGTCGCCAGCCAGTCATGATGAAAACCTTGCCAGGCATGAGTGCTGCGGGTTTCAAATTGCAATTCGTTGCCCAGTTGCTTAAGGCGCAATGGCAAGCGTTGTTGCTGCTTCATCAGGTTGAGTTCGGCTGGCGTGGCGTTGCCCAGCAAGGTGTCGGCGAGCGGCGCCGGCAGCGCCGGGAATGCCTCGGTCAACACTGTTCGCGCCGGGTTGAACGTTTGTACCTGAGGTTGGTAACGCTGCTCGAATAATTGCCGACGCAGACTGTTTGCGCTGTCGGCAATGCGTGTCTGCAGATGCGCTTCAAGCTCGGCGGGCGCTACGTCGAGGGCAATCGGTGCGCCATTCGCCTCCAGCGTTTGCAGGACTGTATTCAAACCCTGCCCTCCGTTGAGTTGTTGATCACTCAACTGAACCACCAGTTTTCGGCCTTGGGATGACCTGGCCGCTGCGGATTGCCAGAGTGTCTCGCCGCGATTGTTGCTGACCCGCAGGGGGACGTCGGCAGGCCACAGTCCTTGAGCTTCGATGATTTGCAGCTGGCTGGCCGGATCACGTCTGGCCCGGGCCTGCCTGACCGGGTCATCGCTGCTGACGTTGTCGACGAAGGCCTGCACATCGCGCTCGATATTGAAGCGCTGCACGGTGTCGGCCAGCAACGGCGGTATGGGCGCATTCTCGTGGTACATGCGGCGCAACACGTTGGGCGACGTGCCGCTGGTCTGTCGAATCAGCTCAAGTTCCTGCGGATCGGTAAACCCTTCGACCGAATGGCCCAGGCGGCGCATCAACGTAGTGTCATCCCAGCTTCGAGGCGTTTCTCCTTCGAGTACAAAACTGCCGGAACCGTTGTGCCGAACCGGTACTTCAAAAGCATCCGGGCGCGTGGCGTGGCGCACGACCAGTGCATCGGTCGTCGCCTGTTTCGACAGTTGGTAATGGTGTTCGCCGACCCGCAGCAGGGATTTGCCTTCGTGCGCGTACAGCCCGTGCTCACCCCGCGCGAGTTCGGGCGGCAGCTTGCCTTTGAATCGGTACGGCAGCAGATCAGGTTTCCACAGGCGAGTCTTTGCGCTTGGCAGGCGCACTGCTTTCAGGCTTTCGATGAAGGGTGAAACGGTGAAGTGAAAAACCGGCGCCAGCGCAATGCCAGCCGCGAGATTTTCGATGACGTCGGTGAGGTGGGCCCAGCCTGCTTGCCGGTCACCTTCGCTCAGTTCCACCGCACCTTCCAACACCTCGTAAAGCAATTGACCTCCCGTCACCACCAGCATCAGTTCGCCCAGTCCGGGCACCACCAGCGCAAAGGCGCCGAGGGCGACAAAGCCGATATTCAGATAATTGGCCCAGCGTTCGGAACGTGCCTTGGCGTCCTCGTCGGCGTTGGGCACGGCGATGACTCTGGCGTCGCTGATCATTTGATCGAGGGTTGTTTCATGCAACACCGGCCACAGTTCGAAGTCCTCCCAAGGGCCTTTGCCCGGCAAGGTGCAGTCGCTGATGTGGAAGTTCGGCGACTCCAGCGGATCCTGACGAACTCCGAATTCGCGCGGTGGTGGGATGTCTGCGTGGAGTATCAGTCGTTCGCCCAGTTGCACCAGCTCGTGATGGCGCCACTTCTCGACAAAAGACCGTGGCGGGCCATCGCTGACAGTCTCGTTGAAGCGTCTGAAGTAATACGACCTGTCCTTCTGCGCAACGAAACGGCTGAAGAACAGTTGATAGGACGTTGGCGAGCCGGCATCGGTGCCAATGTTGCTGGCGCGGGCGGTCAGTTGGCGGGTCAGTTCCTGTTGGAACGCCTCGAAGCTGGCGTAGCGTTTGACCGGATGTTCGGGGTCACCGGGGATCCAGGCGATTATCGACCCGGTGCTGTAGCGATGTAACTCGCACGGAATGAACAACACGCAATCGGTCAGGCGCAATCCCATGATGCTTAAGCCGCAAAAGCGAAGTTGTTTCTTGCCGTCCATGATGACGCTGTCGCCTTTGACGACTTTCATCAGCTGATTGTATTCGGCCTGGCCGATGTCTTTTTTGATCAGCGCCAGACAGGCTGCTGTCTGCAGGGATTGCTTGCAGTACGCGCCGTTGATCTGCCGCAGCAGGTTTTCGACGAGGCGATTGTTCGGCGGGCGCAGGAAGTCTGTCAGGTAGCGCTGATAGTGCTCGCCGATGTTCAGACGCCGGCACAGGCGCGCGAATACGTCGACGCTGACCGGGGTCGCGATCGGTTCGAAATGGCCATTAACATCGGGGCGGCTGATAAAACACGAACTCGTGTCATAGAACCCCGGTCGGGTTTCGTCATATTCGAAGTTGTGCAACGCCGCTTGCAACAGCGAGAGGGTTTTAACCGTCAGCGCTTCACTTTTCAGACCGAAAATGCCCAGGCTTTTTGGTGCGTACAAGCGCAGCCAGGTGTTGTCGGCATCTAAACTGGGGTCAAGTTTCTGCAGTTCAGGTTCCAGCAGTTTTTTCGCAAAGCTGTCGATGCTCTGGATTTTGTCGAACAGGGCGTCCCGTTGGTTCTGGCGCAGGTGCAGGGCTTCGGTGGCGTCCCTGAGTGTCTGTTGTTGGTCTGAGGACGCCTTGGTGAGCCAGGCCGGCAGCACCGGCCGGATCTCGCGCAGCTCGGCGCGGCGTGTCGCCGAGGCCTTGATCAGTACGGGGGGGATGGCCTTTTTCAAGGTCTCGAAGTGGATGCCCCGAGCACGGGAGTCAGACATGCGCAAAATCCTTTTGGCGTCGAAAGGATTTCAGTTTGCGCGGCTGTCTGGCCGGGTGTGCGGTACATAGTTATCGCTTGTGTATCGGCTTGTGTGCACACAGACTTTTGTGGCGAGGGAGCAAGCTCCCTCGCCACAGTTGCGTTCACTTGGAGGCGGGTTTTACCGCTGATTTCAATTGCGCTGGGCGACGACAGGCACCTCGCAGCGGGTGTGGGAGTCAGGTTGCAGGTACGGCGACAGAATCGGTGCCATGCCTTTGAGCACCTGCACGGGCAGCGCCGAGGTGAACTTGAAGTTCTCCGCCGAGCGCCCCGGCACGAATGCCGTCAGCGTGCCGAAGTGATGATCGCCGATGTAGAACACGAAGGTCGCCGTGCGGTTGATCGATTTCGAACTGAGAATGCGCCCTCCCGAGCCAATGGCTTCGATGCGGTTATCACCGGTGCCGGTCTTGCCGCCCATGACCAACGGCGTACCGTCGGCGGTTTTGAAACTGCCGGAAACACGCTTGGCGGTGCCGGAGTCGACCACTTGCGAGAGCGCCTCGCGCATGGCCGTGGCGACTTCGGATGGCATCACCCGTTTGCCGACATGCGGATCGTTGGTCACGCGGGTTTCGTACGGTGTGCCGGCGGCAAAGTGCAGGCTGTCGATGCGCAGGGTCGGCATGCGTACGCCATCGTTAAGGATGGTGCCGATCAACTCGGCCAGTGCCGCAGGGCGGTCGCCGGAGCTGCCGATCGCCGTCGCCAGCGATGGCACCAAGTGATCGAACGGGTAGCCGACTTTCTGCCAGCGCTGGTGAATTTCAAGGAACGCTTCGATTTCGAGCATGGTGCGAATGCGGCTGTCGCGCGCGCCTTTGTGTTTGCTCTTGAACAGCCAGCTATAGACTTCCTGACGCTCGAAGTGGCTGGCTTTGACGATCTGACTGAAGGTTGCGTCCGGGTTATGCAGCAGATAGCCCATCATCCACAAATCCAACGGGTGAACCTTGGCGATGAAGCCCTGATCGGGCAAATCATAGCTGCCCGGGCCATAGGAATCGTAGAGACGGATCAAGCGATCATCGGTGAGTTTTTCGTTAAGCTTGGCGCCTTTGAGGTGAGCGCGGACGAAGGTGTTGAAGTCTTCCTGACTGGCGTCCGGCAACAGATAACGATGCACCGCCGCCATGCGGATCGGGGTCGGGCGCATGCTGTCGAGGAAGGTGTCGAGGCGCGCTGGAGTGTCTTTGTTTTTGTACTTTTTCCAGAACTTGAGCAGGAACGACGTGCCTTCGCGGTCGGCGAAACTGGCCAGGTATTCCTGACGCCGGGGGTCGCGGTCATCCTTGAGCAGTTCGGCGCTGCTGTTGGGGCCGGAGTAGGTGACGTAGCGCACCACATCGCGCATCAGGCGAATGAACGGCAGGTTGATCGACTCCCGCAGGGCATCGCGCAGGGTCGGCATGCGGCCGTTGTCTTCCTTGCGAAAGTTATGGAACACATGCAGACCGCCACCGGTGAAAAACGCTTCGCCGGGGCTTGCCGAGTATTTGCGGTCGAGCGCGGCGCCGAGCATTTTCGACAGATCGCGATCCTTGTTTTGCACCAGATAATCGATGACCCACTGGCTCAGGCGATCCTGATCCGGCACGTCGACTTTCTTCAGTTCCGGTACAGACATGCCGGCGTATTTGTCGTGCAGTTCGGCGATGATTTGCAGGTAAGTCGTCAGCACGCGCATTTTCGCCGTCGAGCCGAGTTCGAGTTTGCTGCCTTCATTGATGTCGAACGGCTGATCGGTGCTGTCGGTCTGGATGCGTACGCGCGAGCCGTCCGGGGTCAACTCGAACAGGGTGAAGCTGTAGCGCACTTGCGTGGTGCTGGTGGGCGTCAGCAGTCGTTCGCCCATCAGGCCGATTTCAGCGGCGAAGGCCGGGTCGGCGAGTTTTTTCAGGTACTCGGTGGCCTGCATTTGCAGGTCGCCTTGCAGGGTGCTGGTGGCCGATAGGTCGAGACGATCAAGGTCATACAGCGGCCGGTTGAGCATGCTCGCCAAACGACTGCGGGCGACGCTGATGCCTTTGTTGGTTTCAATCGGCTGGATGGTTGGCTGGGTTTGCCAGTCGCGATACGTGACCTTGCTGGCGAGTGCGGCATCGGCCAGCGCGTTGTCGATGACGCCGTTCTGCTTGAGCAGGCGCAGGTGGCTGTCGGTGAGGTCGGCGAGTTCTTCGCGGCCCTTGGTCAGGTAATGCGAAGGGCGGCGCTGGGCGATCATCAGCGAGAGCATTTCGCGCAGAGCCAGACCTTTGTCGGCCATGGTTTTCGGGTCGGTGGCCGGGCTGTTCAGTTGTTCGTTGGCCTTGTTGAAATCACTGCCGTACCAGACGCGCAAGCCTTCAGCCATACCGTGTACTTCGCCGTGCCCCGGGACTGCCGACAGCGGCACACTGTTGAGGTAATCGCGGACGATGTTCTGCCGCGAAGTCAGTGTTTCAGGTCCGGCCTGATAAGCGCGCACGCTGGCGGAAACCATCTGGCGGATCTTCTCCGCGCCCGATACGGTCAGGCCATCCGGCGAGTGCCGATACTTTTCCAGTTGCGTCGCCAAGGTACTGCCGCCTGCCGACTGACCGGGCAAGTGCAGCAGTTTCGCCACTTGCGACCACGCCGCCATGCCGAATCGCGGCCAGTCCACGGCCGGGTTGGCGCGGGGCTGTTTGGGGTCGAGCAGAAAGCGGTTTTCGATGAACAGCAGGCTGTTGACCACCACGGGCGGAATCGCCGCGAAGTTGGAATAGAGTTGCTGGGGGTAGTTGTATTTATACAGAGGCGCGGCGCGGCAATCGGTGATGGTCAGGCCGGCCTGGATCTTTTCCGAGTAGGGCACGAACAGGCCTTTGTCGGTGTAGCTGAGCAGGGCGGGGGAGAAGCGGGTCTGCTCGGTGATCACATAATTGCGTTTAAGCAGGCGCGGCAGGAATTCATCGAGGGAGCTGTAACCCAGGCGCAAATCGAATGGCCCATTACCGGGGTAGTGAATCGCTTCACTGGGGCCGGGCTCCAGTGTGTAAGTCAGCGATGCGGCGTATTTGCTGACCTCAGTGGACTGGAAACGCGAGGTGCGCATCTCCTTGGCCGCCCCCATGCCAACCACGATGGCAATAATCAGCAGCAGCAACCAGAAAGCCTTCCAGCCATGCCGAGGACGGCGTGGTTTTTTGGGGACAGGCGCTTGATCCACACTCTCAGTCGGAACCACGGTTTTACTCGAATCGGTTTGCCACAAAGCGCCCATAGTCGATTGATCCATTCACGCAGATTGATCGGACTTGTTTGAAGCTTAGACGGTGGTTGGCAGTGGTGAAAAAATTGTGATGGGTTGGGGGTGGGGAGTTGCTGAATAAATCTGGAATGAGGGGCAACTCATTCATCCGTAGTAAGGAATCCATTTAGTAGAGGGGTTTTTGTGGCGAGGGGATTTATCCCCGATGGGGCGCGAAGCGCCCCTGTTTTTCCCCTCGAAAAGCGGGCCTGCTGCGCAGTCCATCGGGGATAAATCCCCTCACCACAGGTAATGTGAACAATTGAAAGGGGGGGTTACAGCCAGCAGGCATCCCAGAGCGGGTAGTCACCTATCTTCTTGACCAGACCGGCCCGCAATGGATTCGCCACGATGTACCGGGCGAACGGCAGCAAATCCTCATCATCACGAATCGCACGGTCGTGAAAACTGCTTTGCCACAACGGCCCATGTTTCCCGGTTTTCTGATTGACGGCCTGAGTACAGCGGGCCTTTATTCCGCCAATGACCTCCGCGAGCGAACCGCTTTGCAGCTGCACCAGCCAATGGAAATGGTCAGGCATCACCACCCACGCAATGGACTCTACGCAGCCTTGGTCATGTGCCTTGCGAAGCTCTGCCACCAGCAATCGGCCTGTTTGCCAATCGGCGAAGACGGGTTGGCGCTGGTGAATGACTGAGGTGATGAAATAGGCGCGGCCGGGTTCGGAGAATCGGCCTTGGCGTAGACGGTATGAATTTGGATAGTTAGGCACTTCACTTCCTTGTTTGGTTTGTCGAACCCTCAAGGCTAGTTCCGGGTTGGTAGCTCTGAATCTGTAACTGTTGTGCGAAATTTCTGAATCCAGTGAAGTATTTGTGGTGAGGGGATTTATCCCCGATGGGGTGCGAAGCACCCCCAAAGCAGACATCTGATTTCTCCAGATATATCTCATTGGCAGGTTTGGGCCTGCTGCGCAGGCCATCGGGGATAAATCCGCTCACCACAGGGGATTGGGAGTCAGAGAGTTCTGCGCTAGAGCCTTCGCAAGAGCAATTGCACCTAGGCAGGGGCATGACGATGCACCAATGCTGTGCAATACTCGCCGCCTTTTTCGGTGGCGAAAATTCCTACGAAACACAGGGGATGCCTCTCCGCAAACCGGGCTTATGCCGAGAGTTGTCGCTGAATGTTGTGGTTTATAGAGTGAAAAGCCCTGCCCAAGGCTTTTTATACTGCACGCCCCGCTGATCTTGCAGGTTTTGTCCTACAAGACGCGTTTGCCCACGAGGCCGGCGCGGTTTCAGGGCAGCCAAGGCTTACCGGCCGACGCTGCGACACTCGGTGGTCATATCCAATAACAAGACGAGGTTGCACCCCCATGCCAGTTGGCAATCACCTGCCTCACGGCGACACCGCTCAGGGCGGTCCGCTCAAACGCGAACTCGGCGAACGGCACATTCGCCTGATGGCGCTCGGTGCCTGTATCGGCGTCGGTCTGTTTTTAGGTTCGGCCAAGGCCATCGAAATGGCCGGCCCGGCGATCATGATTTCCTACATTCTTGGCGGCCTGGCGATCCTGGTGATCATGCGCGCCCTCGGCGAAATGGCTGTGCACAACCCGGTCGCCGGCTCGTTCAGCCGCTATGCGCAAGACTACCTCGGCCCGTTGGCGGGTTTTCTCACTGGCTGGAACTACTGGTTCCTGTGGCTGGTGACCTGCGTTGCGGAAATCACCGCGGTGGCGGTGTACATGGGCATCTGGTTTCCCGATGTGCCGCGCTGGATCTGGGCCTTGGCGGCGCTGATCAGCATGGGCTCGATCAACCTGATCGCGGTGAAAGCCTTCGGTGAGTTCGAATTCTGGTTCGCCCTGATCAAGATCGTCACGATCATTGCCATGGTCATCGGCGGCGTTGGCATCATCGCCTTCGGTTTCGGCAACGATGGCGTGGCGCTGGGCATTTCCAACCTGTGGGCGCACGGCGGCTTCATGCCGAATGGCGTGACCGGCGTATTAATGTCGCTGCAAATGGTCATGTTCGCCTACCTCGGCGTCGAAATGATCGGCCTGACCGCCGGTGAAGCGAAGAACCCGCAGAAGACTATTCCCGATGCGATCGGCTCGGTGTTCTGGCGGATTCTGCTGTTCTACGTCGGTGCGTTGTTCGTGATCCTGTCGATCTACCCGTGGAATGAAATCGGCACGCAAGGCAGCCCCTTCGTGATGACCTTCGAGCGTCTGGGCATCAAGACTGCCGCCGGCATCATTAACTTCGTGGTGATTACCGCCGCACTGTCGTCGTGCAACGGCGGCATCTTCAGCACCGGGCGCATGCTTTACAGCCTGGCGCAGAACGGTCAGGCGCCGGCTGGTTTCGCCAAAACCTCGAACAACGGTGTGCCGCGTCGTGCGCTGCTGCTGTCGATTGCGGTATTGCTTCTGGGCGTAATGCTCAACTATCTGGTGCCGGAAAAAGTCTTCGTCTGGGTGACCTCGATTGCGACCTTCGGCGCGATCTGGACCTGGGTGATGATCCTGCTGGCCCAGCTGAAATTCCGCAAAGGCCTGAGCGCCAGCGAACGTGCCGGCCTCAAATACAAGATGTGGCTGTACCCGGTCAGCTCGTACTTTGCCCTGGCATTTCTGGTGCTGGTGGTCGGCCTGATGGCGTACTTCCCGGACACGCGCGTGGCGCTGTATGTCGGGCCTGCGTTCCTGGTGCTGCTGACGGTGTTGTTCTACGTGTTCAAACTGCAACCGACACAAGTGTCGCAAGGTGCGGCGCGTTCGGCTTCGTAAGTCGTAAGCGTTGTAACGACAAAGCCCCGGTCGAGAGATCGGGGCTTTTTTGTGGGCGCTGTTCTTAAGGATCGTATGAACCTGTGGCGAGGGGATTTATCCCCGATCGGCTGCGCAGCAGTCGTAAAACCTGTGCATGCGGTCGGCGGTGAATGGTCTTGGGGCTGCTTCGCAACCCATCGGGGATAAATCCCCTCGCCACAGGTGAAGCAGCAGTCATCACATGAAAATTGGTCACTACTGGTAAAGCAGTCACCAGAGGGACGCCTATCCAAATCCTGCCGGGACCCAAGTAACCACCGGTCTGATAAGGCGATAAAAAACCACGGCGCAGGTTCAAAGCTTTATCTCCACCCAGAGGCGCGGCCATGAAAATCAGTGATTTTCTCGTGCGAGAACTCGGCCGCCGTCAGGTCGTCCTGTTCTTCTTGCTCGCGACTTCGCTGTATGTACTGCCGCTGATCCTCGCTGACTTCCCCTATATCGACGACAACTGGCGTGCTCTCGCGGCTGGCGATGCCTGGGCCGGGCAGGGGAGATTGTTCGCTGACTGGTTGTATCAGGCGCTGACCTTCACTGGCGCTGCGCCGGACATCTTTCCGCTGCCGCTAATCATCGCCACCGGGGCCATGAGTCTGGCCCTGACTCGCCTGACCTTTCACTACTTCCCCGAACCGACGCTGGCCAGTTGCCTGGTGCCGTTGCCGCTCTGGTACAACCCGTTCCTGCTACAGAATCTGTCCTACCAATACGACGGCCCGAGCATGGCGCTCAGCCTGGTCGCGGTGGTTTACGCCATTACCTTTCACGGCTCATCCCGAGTGCAACGCTGGCTGTTCCCGGCGACGTTGCTGGCGCTGGCGATCGGGCTGTACCAGATCAGCCTCAACGTGTTCCTCGGGTTATGCGCAGTAGAGTTGGTTCGGGCAATTGTCCGTCAAACCGATGTGCTGGAAATGCTCGGCTGCAAACTCGCGCAACTGGTTCTGGGGATACTGATTTACGCCATCACCGCGTACCCGTTCATGGAGTCCGGGCGTGGCGAATTGCAGCAATGGAGTGCCGATCCGTTGCTGCAGATGGGCATCAATATCGGGCGGGTTTCAGACAAGGTCGCGTTGCTGTTTCACAGCGGTTACGCGTGGGTATTCGCCGGGTTGGTGCTGTGTGCATTGTTCGGCGCTGTGCGGATCAGCACGCAGGTTTTCCAGCACCGTAAACAGGCTCTGGCGTTCAAGCTGATCAGCCTGCTGACCCTGCCAATCCTCATGCTGCTGATCCCCGGCATCACCCTGATCTTCCGCGATTTCAATGAGGGTGCGCGCACGCTGATGGGCTTCGGCGTACTGCTGGTGTTGCTGTTCTACCTTGCCCATCTTGGCCTGGCGTCGCAGCACCGACGATTACCCTTACTGCTGATCGTCCCGCTGCTGGCAACGCTGTCGCTGTCCTTTGCTTACGGACGCGTGCTGACGATGCAGAAAACCTTCGCCAACCATGCGCTCTACAGCCTCAGCCACGACATCGCCGCGCATCGGGAACTGCGCGAAGCCAAGCGAATTTACCTGTCGGTGAGCTATTCCGAGCACTGGCTGATCGGTGCGCAGGCGACTTTCAAACAGCTGCCGGTGCTGCATTATTTACTCAATATCGACTATTACCTGCTCGCGGAAAACTTGCCGAGCGCAGGCATCACCAACGTGATCGCCGAGCGAGAAAGACGCAATGCCACGCACGTCGGTTACTTGGGTTATCCGACGTTTGTGGAGAGCCAGTATTACCGGATTTATCTGATAGGCGATTACGGATTCATTGTGATGAAGGAGCCGCAGCGCCTTCACTCTCTGCATTGGTAGCTGTCACGACCATTCGTCGGAAGAGGGCCTGCACCTGTGATTTCTGACAGTAGACCGTACCTGCCTCCTGCCTTAGTTTTAAATTCTGGCAACTGGGTGGTTGCAAGGAGCGGTGATGAAAGGATTCTCTGCGCTGATGATCATCGGCCTTGCCGATGGGTTGATCCATTGGCAGGTGTTTTTCGTATTGTGCAGCGCTTTCGGGTTGACGCAAGCGGCGAGCAACTTCGCGGCATTTTGTGTGGCCGCAGCGTTTTCGTTTTATATGAATGCGCTTTACACCTTTGAGTCTGGAACCTGTGTTTGCACTTATCTGTTGTTCATCGCGATGATGGGCGGGGTGAGTTTTGCGATGGGTTCATTAGCGGATACGTTCAACTGGCCCGGACTGGTGACGGTTGCTTCCTTTACCGGACCGAATCTGTTGTTGGGATACGTTTTTTTCAGATTCGTGCTGTTTCGCGGGCAGCGCGTGTGAAGCACTTGCCCGCTGCTTCATTGCGTAGTGAATACCCACTGTCAGTCTTGCTTGATCGCTTCGCGCTGGCGGGAGTGATTGTTCTTGCGTTGTGGGTGCGCCTCTATGCAATCGAGCAGCCAGGAATCTGGTACGACGAGGCTTACAGCTTGTTGTTGGCGCGGGAAGGGCCCGCTCGAATCTGGCAACTGACTGCTCTGGATGTACATCCGCCGCTTTACTACGTGCTGCTGCATTATTGGTTAATGATTTGGGGCGAAGGGGCATTGCCCGCTCGAGCGTTGAGCGTATTGGCGGATATCGGCACCCTCTTGCTGTGTATCAAACTGATGAGCCTGATCGCCACACGCCGAGCCACTTGGATGGCAGCGTTGCTGTTGGCGTTGTTGCCGATTTCGGTTCGTTACAGCCAGGAAGTGCGGATGTACACCCTGCTCGGTTTCTGGCTGATGGCAGCAACAGTGGCGCTGGTGTGTTGGTCACAGGCGCCGGAGCGCAAACGGTTTGTCGTAGCGTATGTATTGCTGATGAGTGCTGCGTTTTACACTCACTACTTCGCCGGGCTATGTGTTCTGGTGCACTGGTTGTATTGGTGGAAAAGTCGCAGAGCGGACGGGGAGGCCCGCCTGTCTCTTCTTGAGTGGGTGATTGCCAACGGTCTAATCGTCTTGTTTTACATCCCCTGGATTCCACAACTGATTGATCAGATGTCCCACCCGCATGGGGCTTTATGGATCAAACCGGTATCTGTGCAAGGGGCTCTGACGTTGATTTGGCAATTTACGGTGGTGGATGAGGTGTCCGCGCAGTCCATTGTCTGGCAATTCATACCATTGATCCTGATGTTGTTTTTCGTCGCAACAGTGGTGACCGACAAAACGCTGGCATCAAGTTACAAGTGTCTGTTGGCAGGTTATTTCTTTGTCCCGGCGATCACGCTGTATGTCATGAGCTTGTTGGTTCCTTTGTTTGTCCCGCGGTACCTGATGTTTGCGGCCATGGGTTTGCCGATGGTCACCGCGATGGCGCTGGACTTCTGGGGAGCGCGTCAGCGCCTGCCGACGACCCTGCTTTTATCGTTGTTGTTGATGACTCAGATACATGGGTTGAAAGCGGTTTATCAACAAACGGAAAACGTTCACCGAGGCGACTTGCGAAATGCATACAAAATCGAACTGCTGACGGAAGAGATCAATAAGCAAATCCAGGAGGGAGACCAGATCGTAGTCGATTCAGTCATGTGGTATCTGCCAGTTGCTTACTACAACAAATCCGGTATCAAACCGACGTTATTTGTTGCGGATCTTACGTCTGAGGTTTCCAGGTTTGGTTATGCCTTGATACCCGATGAGATGAAGTGGGTCTATCCGCATCGCCTGCAGTTTCAGGGACAAAGAATCTGGTGGTTAACAGCCGAATCCGTTTCTGTCCCACGATGGCTGTTTCCCGAAGAGTGGGAGCAATTGCAAGTGTTAGACGGTGGGAATATTTCCGCCCACCTGTTCACGCGAAAAATGGCGCCAGCCTTGAGCAAGGCTGGCCACCCGAGTAATCATGCCGCCGCGATTTCATTCGGCTCAAAACTGTCCGCCCGCGCCATTTGCCACATCCGCGAATAGAACTCGCCGTTCACCTCTCCGGTGAGCAGTTCTCCCGGTTTCAGGAACACATGCAACTGCGAGAACAGCTTGATCTCGGTCGCCGACATGCGCCGCACCAAATGCTTGGCCGACAGTTGCGACGGATGTTCAAGCCCCGCCGCCGCGAGCATTTCCGCCAGCGCTTTCAGCGTGCTGCGATGGAAATTGAACACACGCTGTGCCTTGTCCGGAACCACTAGCGCGCGTTGGCGCAAAGCGTCCTGAGTGGCGACGCCGGTCGGGCATTTGTTGGTGTGGCAAGACTGCGACTGAATGCAGCCGATGGCGAACATGAAACCGCGCGCCGAGTTGGCCCAGTCGGCGCCGATGGCCAGCACGCTGGCGATGTCAAAAGCGCTGACAATCTTGCCGCTGGCACCGAGTTTGATCTTGTCGCGCAGGTTCAGCCCGACCAAGGTGTTGTGGACGAACAGCAGGCCTTCGCGCATCGGCACGCCGATGTGGTCGGTGAATTCCACGGGTGCAGCGCCGGTGCCGCCTTCCTTGCCGTCGACGACGATGAAGTCGGGGAGGATGCCGGTTTCCAGCATGGCTTTGGCGATGCCCATGAACTCCCACGGATGGCCGAGGCAGAACTTGAAACCCACCGGTTTGCCGCCGGACAGTTCACGCAATTGCTGGATGAAATGCATCATTTCGATCGGCGTGGAAAACGCGCTGTGACGTGATGGCGACACGCAGTCTTCGCCCATCATGATGCCGCGGGTTTCAGCGATTTCTTTGGTGACTTTGTGCTTGGGCAGGATGCCGCCGTGGCCGGGTTTGGCGCCTTGGCTCATCTTGATTTCGATCATCCGCACTTGTGGGTTTTGCGCTTGGGTGGCGAAGCGTTCCGGGTCGAAACGGCCATCGCTGGTGCGGCAACCGAAGTAGCCGCTGCCCAGTTCCCAGGTCAGGTCACCGCCGTGTTCGCGGTGATACGGGCTGATGCTGCCTTCGCCGGTGTCGTGGGCGAAGTTGCCGAGCTTGGCGCCTTGGTTCAATGCGCGAATGGCGTTGGCGCTGAGTGAGCCAAAACTCATCGCCGAGATGTTGAACACCGACGCCGAGTACGGCTGCGAGCACTGCGGGCCGCCGACGGTGACGCGGAAACTGCTCGGGTCGCTCAGCGGCGCCGGGCGCATCGAGTGGCCGATGAATTCGAAACCCGCTTGATAGACGTCGATCAGCGTGCCGAACGGTTTGTCGGCGGTCTCGTTTTTCGCTCGCGAGTAGACCAGCGAGCGCTGGGCGCGGGAGAAGGGCAGGGCGTCGCTGTCGGATTCCAGCAGGTATTGGCGGATTTCCGGACGGATGCCTTCGACCAGGTAGCGGATGTTGCCGAGGATCGGGTAGTTGCGCCGCACCGCGTGCGGGGTCTGCAGCAGGTCGAACAGACCGAGCAGGCTGAGGACGCCGGTGACGGCGGTGATCGGCCACAGCCAGTCGTGGTCGAGGAAAGGCAGGCTGGCGAGGGTGAAAATCACGCAGACGGCAAAGAAGGCGTAGCGGCTCAGGAGTGACAGGCTCATACGGTTTCCCTGGTTCGGACTCAGTGGGTTGCAACCCTGTGCCAGCAGGCGGGCTAGCAGGTGGGCCTGCTGGTGGGATCTATTGTGGTGAGGGGATTTATCCCCGACGGGTTGCGTAGCAGCCCCAAAACCATTCACTGCGGTTTAACAGAAAGACCGCATGCATCGACTTGGGGCGGCTTCGCCACCCATCGGGGATAAATCCCCTCACCACAGGAATCGATTCCCACAGGAGAGCATTTCAGCGCTGTTCAGGCGTTCTGGGCCTGAAGAAAAATCGAAAACAGCTCGGACTGGGATTTGATCCCCAGCTTGCTGTACATGTGTTTCTTATGGACTTTCACGGTTTCTACGGAGATTTCCAGCTTACGGGCGATTTCTTTACTGGAGCAACCGCTGAGCATCAATCGCCCGACATCCAGTTCGCGGGCGGTCAGTTGTGCGCCCTTGAGTTGTTGCACCGAGGTTTCCAGTTGCAGCCGCCAATCGGCGGCGGCAGGCGCGGCGGTTTCGTTGGTCTCATAGGGCAGACGCTGGCGCAACAGCGCGAGCAGCCACGGCTGGATCAACGACAACAAGGCAATCTGCTCGCTGCTGAAACGCTGTTTGCTGCCCAGCGACAGGCACAGCGTGCGCTCGCCCTGAAGCTGACAATTGAACTGGATTTCGTCGGCGACGACATTCAGACGAAAGTATCGCTGGTAATACTCGGTCAGCTCGAAATGCTCGGGCGCCACTTCCCACAGGCGGAACAGTCCCGAACGTGATTGCTCGCGACTGGCGATATAGAACGGGTCGAGCAAGTACAGCCCGCGCAGATAATCTTCAAACAAGGCGTCCGGAATGCCTTCTTCGCCGGGGCTGGCGGCGAACACTTGCGGGTGCTGGTCTGAACTGAACAGCAGCGCCACCCAGCTATCGAACGGCATGTACTGGTCGAGCAGACGCACCAGTTGTGCCCAGAAATTCGGCTTGTCCAGCGCCTCGATCAATTGCCCGACAGCGCGATGCCAGGTGATGTCGTCGAAGGAAAGTGTCATCGGTTTACCTTGAATAGCCGGCCGGATGCTGCTGCGCATACTGGCCCAGACCTACGCACGGGGCAATCGTGGAATTGGCCGGGCGAGTCACTCCCCCTGTAGGAGCTGCCGAAGGCTGCGATCTTTTGATCTTGTTTTTTTCAGGATCAAGATCAAAAGATCGCAGCCTTCGGCAGCTCCTACAGGGTTGTGTGGCGTATGGCGGGTTTGCGTGGGATCCTTTGCATTTTTCGAAACAAGGGCCGTTTTTATGTCGACGCTTTCCGGTGCTACTCCTTCCATTATCCGCATCGCCGCCGCCCTGTTGATCGGGTCGGACGGTCGCACCCTGCTGGTGCGAAAACGCGGTACCACTGCATTCATGCAACCGGGCGGCAAGATTGAAGCGCATGAGCTGCCGGTACATGCCCTGGCCCGTGAGCTGGAAGAAGAGCTGAATCTGCAGATCGATCCGGCGCAGGCGACCTTCTTGGGTCAGTTTTCTGCGCCGGCCGCCAACGAGCCGGGATTTGTCGTACAGGCAGACCTCTTTCTTCTGACGATCAACGTCGTCGTTTCCCCGGCAGCGGAGATCGAAGAGGTGATCTGGATCGACCCGACCACCGACGGCGATGTCGTTTTGGCGCCATTGACACGGGATAAGATCCTGCCGTTTTATCGAGCCTCGCTGACCGCCATCGCTTGATCATCCATGCAAAGGACGTTGCCATGATCCCGCTTCAAGACTTGCTGATATTCGCCGCCGCCGCGTTGCTGATGGTGCTGACGCCCGGGCCGAACATGATTTATTTGATCTCGCGTTCGATCTGCCAGGGGCGCAAGGCCGGGGTGACCTCGTTGCTGGGTGTGGTCGCCGGGTTCTTTGTGCATATGTTTGCCGCGGCAGCGGGTTTGACGGCGGTGTTCCTCGCCGTGCCGATGGCCTACGAAGTGTTGAAGTGGGCCGGGGCGCTGTATTTGTTGTGGCTGGCCTGGCAAGCGGTGAAACCCGGTGCGCGTTCGCCGTTCGAAGCGCAGCAATTGCCGCCGGATTCGTCGCGCAAACTGATCACCATGGGCTTTCTCACCAGCGCGCTGAACCCGAAGATTGCGGTGTTTTATCTCTCGGTGTTTCCGCAATTCATCACACCTGAGCACGGTTCGGTGTTTACTCAAAGCATCATTCTGGGGCTGACGCAGATCAGCGTCAGTTTCACCGTCAATCTGTTGATCGCGTTGTTCGCGGCGGGGATTGCGTCGTGGTTCGTGCGCAACCCGACGTGGTTGGCGATGCAGCGCTATTTCATGGGGTTTGTCTTGGCCGGGCTCGCGGTACGGCTGATGATCGAGCAACGCAGGACGGCTTGAATCATGTGGATCGAACGGCTGGACGCCAGTCATGCCCTGGCTTATCGGGCGTTGATGCTTGAGGCCTATGATCGCCATCCGCAGGCGTTCACCTCCAGCGTGCGCGAGCGGGCGGTGATGCCGTTAAGCTGGTGGGAGGCGCGGCTGACCAGCAAGCTCGATGTGGTGCTCGGGGCTTTTGAGGCTGGGACGCTGGCCGGGATTGTCGGGCTGGCGTTTGAACCTCGGGAAAAGGCTCGGCACAAAGCCACATTGTTCGGGATGTATGTGTCGGCGGATTTTCGCCAGCGCGGTTTGGGGTTTGAACTGGTGCAGGCGGCGCTTGCCGAGGCGCAGAACCATCCGGCGCTGAAGGTCGTTCAGTTGACCGTTACTGCCGGGAATGATGCGGCGTTCAAGCTCTATGAGCGCTGCGGTTTTATCCAGTTCGGCCTTGAGCCATTGGCGGTGCGGGTCGGCGAAGATTACTTCGACAAGGTCCATATGTGGCGTGAACTCACTCGCGAATGAACACCTCTTTGTGGCAAATGGATCTCTTGTGGCGAGGGGATTTATCCCCGTTGGGTTGCGAAGCAGCCCCAAAACCATTCACCACGGTTTACCTGAAAGACCGCATGCGTAGATTTTGGGGCTGCTGCGCAACCCATCGGGGATAAATCCCCTCGCCACAGTGTTTCTCTCTGGTGTGATCAGCGAACTGCGCTAACCCCATCCAAGGTAGAAAACGAAGTGTCCTTCGCCGTCAGCAAAAAGTCGCGCATGTACGGCGCATCCAGCATGTCCGCACGGATCGCTGCATACAGCGTGGCAAACAGACCTTTCTCGCCCAGCCGCTTGGCCTTCACGTAACCGCGCGAGCTGTATTCGTGCAGCGCCCAATGCGGCATGCCACACACGCCACGACCACTGGCGACGAGTTGCATCATCATCACCGTCAGCTCCGAGGTACGCACCTGCGCCGGCTCGATATCCGCCGGTTCTAGGAAGCGCGTGAAGATGTCCAGCCGATCACGCTCCACCGGATAAGTGATCAATGTTTCCGTGAGCAAATCCTCAGGCACGATGTACGGTTTGCTCGCCAGCGCATGCTGATTGGCCACCGCCAGCATCGCTTCATAGGTGAACAGCGGCACATAAGTGATACCAGCGATTTCCAGCGGATCGGACGTCACCACCAGATCCAGATCACCCCGCGCCAATGCCGGCAGCGGTGCAAAGGAAAAACCCGAGGCGAGGTCGAGTTCAACTTCCGGCCAGGCATCGCGGAACTGGTCGATGGTCGGCATCAGCCACTGAAAGCAGCTGTGGCATTCGATCGCCATGTGCAGACGCCCGGCAGTGCCACCGGCCAGACGACTGATGTCACGCTCGGCGGCGCGCAGCAGCGGCAGAGTCGCATCGGCCAGTTGCAGCAGGCGCAGACCGGCGCTGGTGAAACGCACCGGTTTGGTCTTGCGCACGAACAGTTGCATGCCCATGCGCTCTTCCAGTTCCTTGAACTGGTGGGACAGCGCCGACTGCGTCAGGTGCAGGCGATCAGCCGCGTCGACGAGGCTGTCGGCTTCGCGCAGGGCATGAAGGGTTTTCAAGTGGCGGATCTCAAGCACCGATGGCTCCATGAACAAAATTTGCTGATTCAGCGATGGTGGTGAGTTTGTCTCATGTTGGCGAGACTGTCGACCGCGACTGAGCGAGCGGCGCAATGACCGCTCGGCACTCTTCATCAAACTGTCACGCAACTGTGGCAGCGCGCTTGAACAAACTTCATCAGACTCGCGCTCTACTGGGGTTCTGCGTTTCGGTGTTTTTCATGCACAAGCTGTTTTTATCAGTCGCGGCCATGTTGGCCGCGCTTCTGTTCGGTGCGCCGTCAATGGCGGCTGCGCGTTGCGATGTCAACGTGCCGACCGAGCACGTCGATCTGCAACAAGTCAGCATTGCTTATCAAAGCATTGGTCGCGCGTCGGATCCGGCGTTGCTGCTGGTGATGGGCCTGGGCGGGCAGTTGATTCACTGGCCGGACGAGGTGGTGGTCGCGCTGTGTCAGCAGGGCTTTCGGGTGATCCGTTATGACAACCGCGATGTCGGTCTGTCGACCTGGCGCCAGGCGCCGGAGGAGGCCAACCTGACCTTCGAAGTGCTGCGCTACAAACTCGGTCTGCCGGTGTCGGCGCCGTACAGCCTGACTGACATGGCCGACGATGCGCTGGGCCTGATGGACGCGCTGCACGTCGAGCAATTCCACGTATTGGGCGCGAGCATGGGCGGGATGATCGCCCAGCACATGGCGGCCATGGCGCCGCAGCGGGTCGAGAGCCTGACGCTGATCATGACCACCTCGGGCGCTGAAGGTTTGCCGGCACCGAGTGCGGCGCTGGTGCAGTTGTTGTCGCGGCGCGGCGCACCGAATCGTCAGGTGGCGCTGGAGCAGCAGGCTGATTTGTTGGCGGCGCTGGGCAGCCCGGCGGTGACCGATGATCGGCAGAATTTGCTGCAACAGGCAGCGGCTTCCTATGACCGCGCGTTTAATCCCGAGGGTGTGAAGCGGCAGATCATGGCGATCCTCGCCGAACCGAGCCGCGTTGCATTGCTTAACCAGTTACGCGTACCGACGCTGGTGGTGCACGGCACGGCGGATCCGTTGTTGCCGGTGATGCATGGTGTGCATCTGGCGGCGCATATTCGCGGCAGTCAATTGAAGCTGATTCCGGGGTTGGCGCATCGGTTTCAGGAGGCATTCAAGGAGCCGCTGCTGGCGGCAGTGTTGCCGTATTTGCAGCAGCACCGAGAAGACACTTCGCATTGGGCGCAGATTGAGCCGGTGGTGGGCGGGAATTTGCTGTAACCATCAGGATTGCGGTGCGCGTTTTGGCCTCTTCGCGGGCAAGCCTTGCTCCCACATTTGGAATACATCCCCTGTAGGAGCTGCCGAAGGCTGCGATCTTTTGATCTCAAGCACAACGTCAAAAGATCGCAGCCTTCGGCAGCTCCTACATTTGCAGAGTGATCAGGGTGTATCGTGCAAACTTTCCCGCACGATTTCCCCTGCGAGGTGTTTGATGAATTCCGCTTTGAAAATCGATTTTGTCAGCGATGTCTCCTGTCCGTGGTGCGTTGTCGGTTTGTATGGCTTGCTGCAAGCGCTGGAGATCTTGCGCAACGAAGTGCAGGCCGAGATCCGTTTCCAGCCGTTCGAGCTGAATCCGAAAATGGGCACCGACGGGCAGAACATCGCCGAACACATTCAGGAAAAGTACGGCTCGACGCCGGAGCAATCGCAGAAAAACCGCGAAGCCATTCGCGCCCGTGGCGCTGAACTGGGTTTTGCTTTTCGCACCGACGGCAACAGCCGCATTTACAACACCTTCGATGCGCATCGCTTGCTGCATTGGGCGGGGCTTGAGGGTTTGCAGCTGCCGTTGAAAGAGGCGTTGTTCAAGGCGTATTTCAGCGATGGCGGCAATCCTTCCGATCACGGCCAACTGGTGCAGATCGCGGAAAGTGTCGGGCTGGGTCGTCAGCGCGCCGAGTCGATTCTGGCGACGGATGAGTTTGCCGACGAGGTGCGCGAAGAAGAACAGCGGTGGCTGCAGCGCGGGGTCAGTTCGGTGCCGACGGTGGTGTTCAACGGTCAGTACGCAGTGACGGGCGGACAACCGGTAGACACATTTGTCGGCGCGATCCGCCAGATCATGGCCGAGTCAAAAGGTGGCACCGTCAATGGCTAAACACCTACCCCTGTAGGAGCTGCCGAAGGCTGCGATCTTTTGATCTTTTTAAGGGCAAGATCAAAAGATCGCAGCCTGCGGCAGCTCCTACATGGGTTAGCTGTGCAGGCGGACCCAAACACTGACCAGCACGGTGGCAGCCATCAGCCACGCGACGGCCGCCACTGCCAACGAAGCCTCCAACCGCATCCGATCCACCATCACGTACAACGTCGCCAGATACACAAAATACGGAATGATCGACCACATCCCGAACACGATCGTGGTCTTCAAATCCTCGATCGAACGTCCCTTGCCGACGATGTAATGCGCAATCAGCGCAAACGTCGGAAACAACGGCACCAAGCCTGCGATGTAATAGTTTTTGGTCTTCGACAGCGCCGCGATGATCAGCACCACCGCGGCGCCCAACAGGGCTTTGAAAAACAGGTCCACGTCGTTCTCGCTTAATGGCTCAGGCCGTATTTTTTCACTTTGTCGAACAGCGTGGTCTTGGCCATGCCCAATTCCAGGCTCGCCTGGGTCAGGTTGCCGCCGCTGCGTTGCAGGGCGTCGCTGAGCAGGTTGCGCTCGAAGGCTTCCACCGCTTCGGCAAAGCCCAACCCTTGTCCGCCGCTGTTGGCACCGGACTTCTTGAACGCCGGCAAACTCAAAGCAAACCGCTCGGCGACGTTGCGCAGTTCACGCACGTTGCCCGGCCAGTCGTGGCTCATCAGGTTCGACAGGGTCTGGTTGTCCAGCTCCGGTAGCGCACGATCGAAGCGCAGGGCCGACTGCTGGGTGAAGTGTTCGAACAGTTGCAGGATGTCTTCGCGGCGTTCGCGCAGGGGCGGTAATTCCAGCGTCACCACGTTGAGGCGGTAGTACAAGTCGCTGCGAAATTCGCCGGCCCTGCTCGATTCGTCGAGGTCGGACTTGGTCGCCGCGATCACCCGGCAATCCACCGCCACGCTCTGGTTTGAACCAAGGCGTTCGAGGGTGCGCTCCTGCAAGACGCGCAGCAATTTGATCTGCAACGGCAGCGGCATGCTTTCCACTTCATCGAGGAACAGCGTGCCGCCGTCAGCGTGTTCGATCTTGCCGATGCGCCGTTTGCCCGCGCCGGTGAACGCGTTGGCTTCGTGGCCGAAAATTTCGCTTTCGAAGAGGTTTTCCGGCAGACCGCCGCAGTTCAACGCGACGAACTGTTTGCTGTGGCGCCGACTGAAATCGTGCAGGCAACGGGCGACCAGTTCTTTGCCGGTGCCGGTCTCGCCTTCGATCAGCACGTTGGCCGAGGTGTCGGCGACGTTGGCGATCAGTTCGCGCAGGTTCTGCATGGCTGGCGAGCGGCCGATGATGCGTCCTTCAAGGGAGTCACGTTCAGCCAGTTGCCGGCGCAGCGACGACACTTCACGGGCGAGGCTGCGTTGCTCCAGCGCTCGCCGTGCGACATCGACCAGACGTTCCGGCGAGAACGGTTTTTCCATGAAGTCGTAGGCGCCTTTCTGCATCGCGCCGACGGCCATGGAAATGTCGCCGTGGCCGGTGATCAACACCACCGGCAGGCTGCGATCGCGTTGCTTGAGGCGGGTCAGCAGTTCCAGGCCATCGATGCCCGGCAGGCGAATGTCGCTGATGACGATGCCGGCAAAGTTGTCGCCGACTCGCTCCAGCGCTTCTTCGGCACTGCCGACGCCGACGCAGGGAATGTCTTCAAGGGTCAGCGCCTGTTGGCAGCCGAGCAGCACATGGGGGTCGTCTTCGACGATCAGTACACTGAGTTCGGGGTTCATATTGGCTCGGCGGGAGTAGGGCTTACCAACGGTAAACTGAGGACGAAAGTGGTGCCGCCGCTGGCCGGGTGTTCAACACCCAGATGCCCACCGGTGGCGGCGGCGAGGCTGGCGGAAAGGGTCAGGCCCAAGCCCAGGCCTTGTTCGCCGGGCTTGGTGGTGAAGAACGGCTCGAACAGATGCTTGCGCGCTTCGGCGTCGACACCATGACCGTTGTCGCGCACGCGCAGGCGATATTTGCCGTTGAATTCTTCGCCTTCCAGCCACAGCTCGGGCAGCGGTTGCGCCTGCATGGCATCGAGGGCGTTGCCAATCAGGTTGACCAGAATCTGTTCGAGGCGGGTCTGGTCGATCTGCACCTGAACGTCAATGAACTGCCGATGCAGGTCCAGCGCCGAGCTCTCCAGGCGCGCACCGAGCAATTGCAGCGCCGCGTCCACGGCTTTGCCGAGGCTGGCCTGGCCCTGATTGTCACCACGCCGGGCGAACGAGCGCAGGCTGGCGGTGATGCGGCCCATGCGGTCGATCAGGTCGTTGATGGTCTTGAGGTTGGTGCTGGCGACATCGAGCTGACCACGCTCCAGAAAGCGTACGGTGTTGCCCGACAGCGTGCGCATCGCGGCCAGCGGCTGGTTCAGTTCGTGGGCGATGCTGGTCGACATCTGGCCGATGGCGGCGAGTTTGCCGGCCTGTACCAGCTCATCTTGCGCGCGGCGTAAGGTCTCTTCGGCCTGGCGGCGTTCGCGGATCTGACTCTTCAGTCGCTCGTTACTGGCGCGCAGGTCGGTGGTGCGTTCGGTAATCCGACGCTCCAGTTGATTGTTGGCTTCCTGCAAGGCTTCGCGGGCGGCGAGGCGGGTGGCGATGACCTTGCGTCGCTCGTTCCAGGCGATCAGCAGGAAGGCGACCAGGGCAAACGCCACGGCGACGAGAATGCCTTGGTTGATCGCCTCGCGACGCAAATCCTGCAATGGCGTGAGCAGAGTGAAATTCCACGGCGTGTCGCTCAGCGGTCGGGTCTGCGCCAGGTAGCTGATGTCGTCCTCGCCGGACTGCACTTCGCTGTTGGCAGGAAAGGTCAGTTTCTCCACGCCTTCGGACAAGGTTTCGCGGGCCAACGGTTGCAGTTCGTTGAGCGGGAACCAGTAATACTGCAGGCTGCGCGCGAGTTTTTCTTTGGTGATTTCACTCAGTGGAATCACCGACTTGAGGCGGCGGGCCGGATCGCTGGAGAGAATGATGATGCCGTTTTCATCGCTGACGAAGGCTTCCAGACGCGCGCGCTGCCAGCGTTCTTCCATGGCTTCCAGACGCACTTTGACCACGGCGACGCCGATGATCTTGCCGTGCTCTTCGAGGCCGTGGGCGAGGTAATAACCAGGTTCGCCGTTGGTGCTGCCAATGCCGTAGAAACGCCCGGGTTCGCCGCGCACGGCTTTCTGGAAATAGGCGCGGAAGGACAGGTCTTCACCCAGATAACTGTCGACATCGCGCCAGTTGCTGGTGGCCATGACCCGGCCGGTGGTGTCCATGACGTAGATGGCCCGACTGCGGCTGCGTCGGTTCAGGCCTTCAAGGTAAGCGTTGACCGTTTCCCGGTATTGCGGAGTCGGGTCGGCCAGCAGCTGCGAGACACTGGTTTCGAGTTCCAGCAGGCTGGGCAGGTAGGTGTATTTGCTGATCTCGCTTTCGACCGCGCGGGCGTGCAGTTCGAGTTGACGCTGGCCGTTCTCGCCGAGGCTGCGGATGCCGAAATGTTCACTGGTCCAGAAGCCGATAAAACCCAGGCCGATCATCAGGGCGATGATCAGTGGCGGCAGGAACAAATGACGAATCAGACGGGGCTTCACGGCAAGTGATGGCGGTGCGGCGCGATAGAGATTGGGGTCGCATTTCATCACAGATGCCTTGGGTCAACCACAACACTTGTTTGTGAATCACCGCTGGTTTGCAGGTGGACTCTGTGGCGAGGGGATTTATCCCCGATCGGCTGCGCAGCAGTCGTCAAACCATTGCATGCGGTTCGACTTTGAAATGCTGGGGCCGCTGCGCAGCCCATCGGGGATAAATCCCCTCGCCACAGGGGATCTCATTGTCAGGCAGCCCGCACCCCACAGAGGGGGGAGCGGGTGTGTGGCTTTTAGTGCTGCAGGATTTTCTCGAGGAAGTGCTGCGCGCGTTCGGAGCGGGCGCTGATGTCGCCGAAGAATTCCTCTTTCGGGCAGTCTTCGATGATCTTGCCGGCGTCCATGAAAATCACCCGGTCGGCCACTTTGCGCGCAAAACCCATTTCGTGGGTCACGCACATCATGGTCATGCCTTCGTGGGCCAGTTGCACCATCACGTCGAGCACTTCGTTGACCATCTCCGGGTCGAGCGCCGAAGTCGGTTCGTCGAACAGCATGACGATCGGGTCCATCGCCAGCGCACGGGCAATCGCCACACGCTGTTGCTGACCACCGGACAGTTGCCCCGGATGCTTGTGGGCATGCGCCGACAAACCAACGCGCTCGAGCAGTTGCAGACCTTTCTTGGTCGCCTCTTCCTTGCTGCGGCCCAACACCTTGATCTGCGCGATGGTCAGGTTTTCGGTGATGGTCAGGTGCGGGAACAGTTCGAAATGCTGGAACACCATGCCGACGCGCGAACGCAGTTTCGGCAGGTTGGTCTTCGAGTCGGCAATCGAGGTGCCGTCGACGACGATGTCGCCTTTCTGGAACGGCTCCAGCGCGTTGACGCATTTGATCAGGGTCGACTTGCCGGAGCCCGACGGGCCGCAGACCACGATCACTTCGCCTTTTTTGACCTCGGTGCTGCAATCAGTCAGCACCTGGAAGTCCCCATACCACTTGTTGATGTTCTTGATAGAGATCATACGGCGAACCTTTTTTGCAGACGCTTGACCAGCAGCGAGGCGGAAAAGCTGATGATGAAGTAGACGACACCGGCGAAGATCAGGAACTCGTTGGACCGGCCAATGATGTCGCCGCTGGAACGGGCGGAGTTGAGGAAGTCCACCAGGCCCACGGTGTAAACCAGCGAGGTGTCCTGGAACAGGATGATCGACTGTTGCAGCAGCAACGGCGTCATCTTGCGGAACGCCTGAGGCAGGATGATCAGACGCATGGTCTGGCCATAGGTCATGCCCATCGCCTGTGCAGCGGCCATCTGACCTTTGGGAATCGACTGCACACCGGCGCGGACGATTTCGCAGAAGTACGCGGCTTCGAACATCATGAAGGCCACGACGCAGGAGGTGAACGCGCCGATCGGCGTGTCTTCACCGGTGATCCAGCGCAGCACGAACGGCACCGCCAGGTAGAACCAGGTGATCACCAGCAGCAGCGGGATCGAACGGAAGTAGTTCACATAAGCGCCGGCGACGCGCGACAGCAGTTTGCTGGACGACAGGCGCATCAGCGCAAGGATGGTACCCAGCACGATGCCGCCGACCACGCCCATGACCATCAACTGCAAGGTCATGACCATGCCGTTCCACAGGCCCGGGATGGCGGGGATGATGCCGCTGAAATCGAAGTCCATTATTTACCCCCCACGGAGATCAGGCCGGGCACCGCGACTTTCTTCTCGACCATGCGCATCAGCAACATCAGGCTCATGTTCAGGGTGAAGTAGATCAGCGTGGCCAGGGTGAAGGCTTCAAACAGGTTGGCCGAGAACTCAGCAGTCTGTTTGGTTTGCGCGAGCAGTTCCATCAGGCCGATCAGGGACGCCACGGAGGAGTTCTTGAAGACGTTGAGGAATTCCGAGGTAAGCGGCGGAATGATGATGCGGTAGGCCTGGGGCAGCAGCACGTTCCAGTAGATCTGTGGCAGCTTGAAACCCATGGCGCGGGCGGCGGCTTCCTGGCCGCGTGGCAGCGCCTGGATGCCGGTGCGCACTTGCTCGCAGACACGCGCGGCGGTGAACAGGCCCAGGCACACGACAACGCTCAGGTAAGCCGAGGTGGTCGGGTTGAGATCCTGTTTGTACCAGTCCTGCAGGTTTTGCGGCAGCAGATCAGGCACCAGGAAGTACCAGATGAACAGCTGAACCAGCAGCGGCACGTTGCGAAACAGCTCCACGTAGCAGGTCGCGATGCCCGATACGATACGATTTGGCACCGTGCGCATGACGCCCAGAATGGACCCCAGCAGCAAGGCGATGATCCATGCCACGATGGCAATGGCAATGGTCCAGCCCAAACCGGTGACGTACCAGTCGAGATAAGTCTCGCTGCCGACGCCGGTGGACTTGAAGAACACGCCCCAGTCCCAGTTGTAATTCATTAGGGTCTCCCCTCGAAATCGATCGATGTACAAGCACCCGCTTGGGGAAGATCCTTTCCCGCCCGACGTTGAACGCCGGGCACACGCGATCGGCTCGGAAACCGCCAGGTCGAGTGTTCCACAGTACAGCCAGCAGGTAGTAACAGACGCCTGAGGGAGGGTGGCTCCCTCAGGTGATAAGGTTAGTCAGGAATCAGATTTTTACGTCAGGCGCCGGCTTGTCGCTCGGGGTGGCGATCAGATCTTTTACCTTGTCGCTCATCGGGAAGTTCAGGTTCAGGCCTTTTGGTGGGATCGGGCTCTCGAACCATTTGCTGTAGATCTTGTTGATCTCGCCGGACTTGTACAGGGCGACGATGGCGTCATCGACAGCTTTCTTGAAGGCCGGGTCGTCTTTACGAACCATGCACGCGTAGGCTTCGAACGACTGCGGGGTACCGGTGATGATCCAGTCGGCCGGCTTCTTCGCCTTGGCTTCTTCGCCAGCCAGCAGGGCGTCGTCCATCATGAAGGCAACGGCGCGGCCGCTTTCCAGCATGTTGAAGGATTCGCCGTGGTCTTTGGCGGAGATGATGTTCATGCCCATCTGCTTGTCGGCGTTCATCGCTTTGATGATGCGCTCGGACGTGGTGCCCGCGGTGGTCACGACGTTTTTGCCTTTGAGGTCGGCGAAGTCAGCGTAGGACGGCTTGCCATCCTTGTCTTTCTTGACCAGCAGACGGGTGCCGATTTCGAAGATGTTGACGGTGAAATCGACTTGCTGGGCGCGTTCGGCGTTGTTGGTGGTCGAGCCGCACTCGATATCCGCGGTGCCGTTCTGGATCAGCGGGATACGGGTTTGCGAGGTCACCAGGTTGTACTTGACCTGCAGATCTGGCTTGTTCAGGTCTTTTTTCAGGGCTTCAACGATGGCCACTTGAATGTCGTGGGAGTAGCCCACTGGTTTGCCGGAAGCATCGGCAATGTAGGAAAACGGAATGGAGCTGTCGCGGTGAGCGAGCGTGATGGTGCCCGAATCGTTGATTTTCTTCAGGGTGCCGGTGAGTTCGGCGGCGAAAACTGGCGTGCTGATCAGAGCGGCAGCAATGGCTGCGCCCAGGATATGGGGAACGATGCGCATCAAATTTTCCTCGACATTGTTTTTTTTATGGAGCCAGTTCGTCGGCCCTTTTGTGCTTCGAATGCCTGACGGCTCCTGAAGTGTTGGCACAACAGGCATTCGTCGAGAGAGTGTAGAGCATGAGTCGTGCCAGACCAGTCTCGATTGGTTAACTTGATGATTTATAAGGTTATTAAATTTTTAAGGCAGTTTTTTTGAGCCCGGCTGATCCGGTTAACCGAATCGACCCGGAAGTCGCGTTCGGAAAACCGAACAATCTTTCAATCACTACGCTCATTGGATGATCGCCCAAGCACCACACAACCCTGTGGCGAGGGGATTTATCCCCGATAGGTCGCGAAGCGGCCTTTCTTTTAAATGCAAAAGGGAGGACTGCTTCGCAGTCCATCGGGGATAAATCCCCTCGCCACAGGGGGAATGGCAGGCAAAGTAAGTTACGCCGCAACAAAAAGCCCCTGAACCTTGCGATTCAGGGGCTTTTTGTTTAAGCGATGTTCAGATCATGCCGCTTCAATCTTGCTACGGTTCTGCTCGACCTTGCCCAGGTACGCGGCCAACTTCTCTTGCTCGGCCGGCGTGGTAAACAACCCCAACTTGCTGCGGCGCCACAGAATGTCGTGCGCCGTGGTTGCCCACTCTTCACTGCACAGGTAATCGACTTCGCGGGTGTAGAGCCCGCCGCCAATGTGTTCGCCCATGTCGGCGAGGGTTTCCACGCCTTCGAGCATGCGCCAGGTGCGGCTGCCGTAGGTGGTGGACCAGCGACGGGCAATCTCGGTCGGCACGAAGTCGAACTTGTCACGAATCAGCGCGCTCAAGGCTTGCGGCGTGGTCATGTCTTCGCCGCCGGGCAGGGTGGCCGTGGCTGTCCAGCTTGGACGCATCTGAGTGAAGAACGGCATCAACTGCGCCATCGCCGATTCGGCGAGTTTGCGGTAGGTGGTCAGCTTGCCGCCGAACACCGACAGCAGTGGCGCTTCTTCGCTGTTGCCAGACAGGGCCAGGGTGTAATCGCGGGTGACCGCCGACGGGTTATCGGACTCGTCGTTGCACAGCGGACGTACGCCCGAGTAGCTGTGCTGGATGTCGTCGCGGCTGAGCTGCTTTTTGAAGTGTGCGTTGACCACTTTCAGCAGGTAATCGGTTTCGGCATCGGTAATCGCCACTTTTGCCGGATCGCCAGTGTACTCACGGTCGGTGGTGCCGATCAGGGTGAAGTGGTTGTTCAGGTACGGGATGGTGAAAACGATGCGCTGATCTTCGTTTTGCAGAATGTGCGCATGATCGCCTTCGTACAGTTTCGGCACGATGATGTGGCTACCCTGAATCAGACGGATGCCGTACGGCGATTCCATCTTCAGGTCGTCACGGATGAACTTGGCAACCCACGGGCCTGCCGCGTTCACCAGCGCTTTGGCGGTGATCGAAAACAGGCTGCCGTCGGCGCGTTCCAGGTTCAAGTGCCACAAACCTTTGGCGCGGCGGGCGCTGACGCAGCGAGTCTGGGTGTGCACGTGGGCACCTTTTTCGCGAGCGGCCATGGCGTTCAGCACTACGAGGCGGGCGTCATCGACCCAGCAATCGGAGTATTCGAAGCCTTTCTTGATTTCGCTTTTCAGCGCGCTGTCGGCACCGAACTTCAGGCTTTTCGAACCGGGCAGCTTTTCGCGCTTGCCGAGGTTGTCATACAGAAACAGGCCTGCACGAATCATCCACGCCGGACGCAGGTGCGGACGGTGCGGCAACACGAAGCGCATTGGCTTGACGATGTGCGGCGCTTTAGCCAGCAGCACTTCACGCTCGGCCAATGCTTCGCGCACCAGACGGAATTCGTAATGTTCGAGGTAGCGCAGGCCACCGTGGATCAGCTTGCTGCTGGCCGACGAGGTGTGGCTGGCGAGGTCGTCCTTTTCGCAAAGGAACACCGAGAGACCGCGACCGGCGGCATCCGCTGCGATCCCCACGCCATTGATCCCGCCGCCGATAACGGCAATGTCGTAGATCTCGGAGAGTGGGGGCGTACGCAAGGTAGAGGTGGACATCGGCTGGCCTCGGGCTCTTTTGATTTTCTGTATTGGAAATCGAACATTAATGTTCATTTGCGAAAATGGTAGCCCATAAACACGCGCGCAGCCAGTCACGTTCGATTGAAAAAACTCATCGAAGGGCGGTTAAAAGAAAATTTTCGAACATTGAAAGCAAAAGATCGCAGCCTTCGGCAGCTCCTACAGGTCAAGTGAACCCATGTAGGAGCTGCCGAAGGCTGCGATCTTTTGATCTTGGGGGGTTAAACGACTTCCAGGCGAATCTTGTGCTGACTCAACAACTGCGCCAACGCCGGCACCGGCTGCTGATCCGTCACCAAACAATCAATCAGACTGATCGGGCCAAGACGAATCATCGCATTACGCCCGAACTTGCTTGAGTCGGCCGCCAGAATCACCTGCCGCGCATTGGCAATGATCGCCTGGGAAACCCGAACTTCCTGATAATCAAAGTCCAGCAAGCTGCCGTCCTCATCAATACCGCTAATCCCGACCAGCGCGAAATCAACCTTGAACTGATTAATGAAGTCCACACTCGCCTGACCCACTACACCGCCATCACGACGCACATTGCCGCCAGTCAGCAGCACATCGAAATCATCCTTGGCACTGAGCATCGACGCTACGTGCAAGTTGTTGGTGATGATCTTCAGGTGATTGTGATTGAGCAGGGCGCGGGCAATCGATTCGGTGGTAGTACCGATGTTGATGAACAGCGAGGCGTGATCGGGGATCTGGGCGGCGATGGCTTCACCGATGCGTTGTTTTTCATCGCGCATCTGATCGGCGCGCATCGCATAGGCCGTGTTTTCGACGCTGGAATCGTAGGCAGCACCGCCATGGTAGCGACGCAGCAGATTGGCTTCCGCGAGCTGATTGATGTCGCGGCGGATGGTTTGCGGGGTAACAACGAACAGCGTGGCCATTTCCTCGATGCTCACATAGCCGCGTTCGCGAACCAGCTCGAGGATTTGCTGCTGACGGGGAGGCAGATTCATGGGGCTTCCTTTGGGCTGCCGTGCAAAATTTGCCCATGATGCCGCAGGAATCCGCTCCCTACCAGTTAGTTGCCTATCAGTCTCTGAAGGTTGGCTTATTCAGCGTCTTCACGCGCCCAGTCACGGGTGCGGCTGACGGCTTTTTTCCAGCCTTTGTACAGCTTCTCTTTCTCGACTTCGTCCAGACTCGGCTCGAACTCACGCTCGATCACCGCTTTGCCGCGCAGTTCTTCCAGGCTGCCCCAGAAGCCGCACGCCAGACCGGCCAGATACGCCGCACCGAGTGCCGTGGTTTCGCGCATTTGCGGACGCTCGACCTGCGTACCGAGAATGTCGGCCTGGAACTGCATGAGGAAGTTGTTCGCCACCGCACCACCGTCCACACGTAGGGCTTTGAGGCGTTCGCCGGAGTCCTGTTGCATGGCGTCGAGCACGTCGCGGGTCTGGTAGGCGATCGATTCCAGCGCAGCGCGGATGATGTGATCCACACGCACGCCGCGTGTCAGGCCGAACAGCGCGCCACGGGCATACGGGTCCCAGTACGGAGCGCCGAGACCGGTGAATGCCGGTACCAGGTACACGCCGTTGCTGTCCTTCACTTTGTTGGCGAAGTATTCCGTGTCGTGGGCGTCGTTGATGATCTTCAGTTCATCGCGCAGCCACTGCACGGTCGAACCGCCGTTGAATACCGCGCCTTCCAGTGCGTAAGCGACTTCGCCACGCGGGCCGCAAGCGATGGTGGTGAGCATGCCATGCTGGGATTTCACCGCTTTGTCGCCGGTGTTCATCAGCAGGAAGCAGCCGGTGCCGTAGGTGTTTTTCGCCTGGCCTGGCTCCACGCACATCTGGCCGAACAGCGCCGCTTGCTGGTCGCCGGCGATACCGCCGATGGCGATGCCGCTCTTGGTGCGACCGTAGATTTCCGAGGAAGCTTTCACTTCCGGGAGCATTTCGCGCGGGATGTCGAGGATCTCCAGCATCTTCGAATCCCACTCCAGCGAGTGAATGTTGAAGAGCATGGTGCGCGAGGCGTTGGTGTAGTCGGTGACGTGTACTTTGCCGCCGGTGAATTTCCAGATAAGCCAGCTATCGACGGTACCGAACAGCAGTTCGCCGTTGCGCGCACGCTCGCGGCTGCCTTCGACGTTGTCGAGGATCCACTTCAGCTTGGTGCCGGAGAAGTACGGGTCGGTGACCAGGCCGGTGGTGTCGCTGATGTATTGCTCATGGCCATCGCGCTTGAGCTGCTGGCAGATCTCGGTGCTGCGGCGGCACTGCCAGACGATGGCGTTGTACACCGGGCGACCGGTGGTCTTGTCCCAGACCACGGTGGTTTCACGTTGGTTGGTGATGCCGATGGCGGCGACCTGGTCGTGGTGCAGACCGGCCTGGGCCAGCGCTTCAACCATCACCGCGCTCTGGGTGGCGAAAATTTCCATCGGATCGTGTTCGACCCAACCGGCCTGCGGGTAGTGCTGAGCGAATTCGCGCTGCGCGGTGCAGACCACGTTCGCATCGCGGTCGAAAATGATCGCGCGGGAGCTGGTCGTACCCTGATCGAGGGCAATGATGTAGTTCTTATTCTGAATGTCGGTCATGTCGATTGCCTTGGACGAAATAAGGGAGAGTGGGCCGTGGCGCAGGCTCTAGAGGGCAGGAGCCTGCGCCGACTGTTTCAAGAAGTTCTTGGTTTGCCGTCAATGGCCGGTTCTGCATCCTTTGTAGCAGGTGTGGCGCCGGTCAGGTGACGGGCGATTAGCCCGCGATACCCGGCAGCGCCGAGGCAGGCACCGACAATCGGTGCAAAAATCGGAATCAGGAAGTACGGAATATCGCGGCCGCCAGTGAAGGAAATTTCACCCCAGCCGGTGAAGAAAGTCATCAGTTTCGGACCGAAGTCACGCGCCGGGTTCATCGCGAAACCAGTCAGCGGGCCCATCGAGCTGCCGATCACCGCGATCAGCAAACCGATCAGCAGTGGCGCCATCGGGCCTCTAGGCAAACCATTGTTGTCGTCGGTCAGGGCCATGATCACGCCCATCAGAATGGCAGTGATGATCATCTCGACCAGAAATGCCTGAGCAGTCGACAGCACCGGATTCGGGAAGGTCGAAAACACCGAGGCCAACTCAAGACTGGCGACCGAGCCGCGAACCATTTGGTGAGTTTGTTCGTAATCGAAGAAAAGATTGCTGTACAGCGTGTAAACCAACAGCGCGCCGCAGAAGGCGCCAGCGATTTGCGAAAGAATATAGAAAGGCAGTTTGCGCTTTTCGAAGTCGGCGAAAATGGCCAGGGCGATGCTCACGGCCGGGTTCAGATGCGCGCCGGAAACCCCAGCCGTGAGGTAGATCGCCATGCTCACGCCGACGCCCCAGATGATGCTGATTTCCCACAGGCCGAAGCTGGCGCCCGCGACTTTGAGCGCGGCGACGCAGCCGGTACCAAAAAAGATCAGCAGGGCAGTACCCAGAAACTCGGCCATGCATTGGCTCGAGAGCGATGGTTGCTGTAAAGCAGTTGTCATTGAAAACCTCGTTTTTGTTGTTGTCTGGCGCTATGCCGTCAGGGCAGGGCGCGATTTTCGCCGGGTAGGAATCCCCATTCCGTTGCCGGTTTACTGCTGGGTGCTGCGATGACGATAATTCTTACATTATTCAGATTCGAAAAAATATAGACAAGAAACAAACCTGTCAAAGGTCGAAAGTGAACCGTCAGTCACAATAGAACTATCAGTCACGTGAATGACTCGCCGGATGACTGCTTTCGTCGCCTTGAGAATTACCTGCGAAGCCGCGTAATTCGGGGCCGGGATAGAGCGTTTTACGGCTCGATGTCCTAGAATCCGGCGCAGAATTTTCTGCCACTGCCGAGCCTGGAGCTGCCATGACCCCTGCGTTGGACTTGTTGAAAAAAGTTCGTGCCGAACATCGCGTGCACAGTTACGAACATGATCCCAAAGCGGCGTCATATGGGCTGGAGGCCGCAGAAAAACTCGCCCTTGAACCTGCGCAGGTGTTTAAAACGTTGCTGGCGGCGAGTGAAAAAGGCGAGTTGTTGGTGGCCGTGGTGCCGGTCGTCGGAAGCCTTGATCTCAAGGGGCTGGCACACGCTGCGGGGGTGAAAAAAGTCGAGATGGCTGACCCGGCAGCAGCCCAGCGTTCCACCGGTTATCTGTTGGGCGGCATCAGTCCGTTGGGGCAGAAAAAACGCCTGCGCACCTTCATCGATAATTCGGCTCAAGGTTTTGCGACTATTTATGTCAGCGCCGGTCGGCGTGGGCTGGAAGTCGAATTGGCGCCTGCGGTGCTCGCTGAGCACACCCAAGCTAAATTTGCCGACATCGGTCGTGCGTGACGCTCGCCCGCCCTGTATGAAGAAAATTGGCCGGTTCTGTCACTGGCGCTGATCCGGCCCACGCTGCATGCTCTGCCGACTGACTTAAGGAGAAGGTTATGCAGCTCGAGTTTCATCAGGTCGACGCATTCAGTGATCGGCCGTTCAGTGGCAACCCGGCGATGGTTTATCGGCTGGATGCGTGGCTTGCCGATGAGCTGATGCAGAAGATCGCTGCCGAACACAATCTGGCGGAAACCGCGTTTCTGGTGCGCGAGGGCTCGGCCTGGCATATCCGCTGGTTTACTCCGACCACTGAAGTGCCGTTATGCGGCCACGCAACGTTGGCCAGCGCCCATGTGCTGTTCGATATCTACAAGGAAACCGCCGAGCGTATCGACTTCACCAGCAAATCCGGGCCGTTGAGTGTCAGTCGCGAAGATGGCCGCTTGTGGCTGGACTTCCCGTCGATCGTGCCGTCAGAGATTGGTGTAACCCTGGATGTCGAGCGCGCGCTTGGCGTTGAGGCGGTGGATGTACTTGGCTCCAACGAACTGTTTGTGGTGCTGGAGTCGGAGCAGGCCGTGCTCGATTGCAAGCCGGACATGGTCGCGTTGGCCAAGCTGCCGTGGCTGGGCGCGATCGTCACGGCGCGCGGCAATCAGCACGATTTCGTTTCGCGCTATTTCGCCCCGGCAATTGGCATCAATGAGGACCCTGTGACCGGTTCGACGCACTGCAGCTTGATTCCGTATTGGTCCAAGCGTCTGGGCAAATCGAGCCTGACCGCATGCCAGCGTTCGGCGCGGGGCGGGGAGTTGTTTTGTCGGCTGGAAGGCGAGCGGGTGAAGATCGGCGGCAATGCGACGCTGGTTGCCAGCGGCACCCTGATCTTGGGATGAGTCCGAACCCCTTGTAGGAGTGAAGCTTTGTGGCGAGGGGATTTATCCCCGATGGGCTGCGTAGCAGCCCCAAAACCATTGCATGCGGAGCAACAGATGCTCCGCGCTGGCAGGATTAAGGGCCGCTTCGCGCCCCATCGGGGATAAATCCCCTCGCCACAAAAGCCACCCACATTTCGATTCGGTGTTGGATCAGAGGGCAGTGCTGTAGCGGCGGACGCCGTTTTCCACTGCCGGGATCTGTGCAGCGGTGCTGCCCGATGCCTGAAACAACACTAGATGTTCGGCGGCAACCCGAATCCCCACTTGTGCACCCACCTGATGATCCGCATGGCTCGGGAAAATCGATTCCAGCTGCGCCCCAGTCGGCAATTGCAGACGATACAACGTCGAAGCGCCCAGGAAGGTCTTGCCAACAATCCGCGCTTTCAACTCACTGTCCGGCGCATAAACAATGTCATCCGGACGCAGCAATACATCCACCGCCCCGCCAATCGGCCAGGTGTAAGCCCGATTACCGCGCAACTCACCCAACTCAGTCTGCACTGATTCCGGGCTGCCGAGCTGGCCGCGAATGAAGTAGCCCTGACCGATAAAACTCGCCACAAACGGCGTCGCCGGTTCGTGATACAGGTTGTACGGCGTGTCCCATTGCTCCAGTCGACCTTCCTTGAACACGCCTACGTGATCGCTGACGGCAAAGGCTTCTTCCTGGTCGTGAGTCACCAGAATCGCGCTGGTGCCACGGGCCTTGAGGATGTCGCGCACCTCATGGCTGAGCTTGCGCCGCAGCTCGCCATCAAGGTTGGAGAACGGCTCGTCGAGCAGCAGCAATTGCGGCTCCGGCGCCAACGCACGGGCGAGGGCGACGCGTTGTTGCTGGCCGCCGGACAACTCGTGCGGGAAGCGCTTGCCGAGGTTCTTCAGGTTGACCAGTTCGAGCAGCTCTTCGGTCACACGCGCCTTGTTCGGGTGCTTGCGAATACCGAAGGCGATGTTGTCCGCAACACTCAGGTGCGGAAACAGCGCGTAGTCCTGAAACACCATACCGATCCGGCGTTTCTCCGGTGCCAGAGTGAAGCCGGCGCTGGAAATAGTCTCGCCGCCAAGGGTGATTTCGCCCTCGTGCACCGGCTCGAAACCGGCGATGGCGCGCAGGGTAGTGGTCTTGCCGCAGCCGGACGAACCCAGCAAACAGCCGATGTCACCGGCGTTGAGGTGCAGATTGAGGTTCTGCACCACACGTTGATCTTGATAGCCGCAAGCGAGGTTGCGCAGGTTCAGCAGTAATTCATGGCTCATGCGTGGTGATATGCCGGTTCAACGAGGAACTCGAGCAGGGCCTTCTGTGCGTGGAGACGGTTTTCTGCCTGATCCCAAGCGACGGAGCGCGGGTCATCAAGCAGGTCGAGACTGATTTCTTCGCCACGGTGCGCCGGCAGGCAGTGCATGAACAGCACGTCCTCGGCAGCGAGGTCGAGCAGCGCACGGTTGACCTGGAACGGCGCGAACAGCTTGAGGCGCTTGGCAGTTTCCTCTTCCTGACCCATCGAAGTCCAGACATCGGTGCTCACCAGGTGTGCACCGCGCACGGCATCTTGCGGGTCACGGACGATGGTTACGCGATCACCAGCCTTGGCGACAAATTCGGGGTTGGGTTCGTAGCCTTCCGGGCAGGCGACGCGCAACTGGAAGTCGAACTGGATGGCCGCTTCTATATAGCTGTTGCACATGTTGTTGCCGTCGCCGATCCAGGCCACGGTCTTACCCTGAATCGAACCGCGATGCTCAAGGAACGTCTGCATGTCGGCCAGCAACTGGCACGGGTGCAGGTCATCGGACAGGCCGTTGATCACCGGCACGCGCGAATTGGCGGCGAATTCGGTCAGGGTGCTGTGGGCAAAGGTACGGATCATCACCGCATCGAGCATGCTCGACATGACGATGGCGCAGTCGCCGATCGGCTCGCCACGGCCCAGTTGGGTGTCACGTGGCGAAAGAAAGATCGCCTGGCCGCCGAGCTGGATCATGCCCGCCTCGAAGGAGATCCGCGTGCGGGTCGAGGATTTCTCGAAGATCATGCCCAGCACGCGGTTTTTCAGAGGCTCGAACAGTACGCCGCGGTTACGCAGGTCCTTGAGCTCAACGCCTCGACGGATCACGCTGACCAGCTCTTCGGGCGTGCAATCCATCAGGGAGAGAAAGTGCCTTGCGCTCATCATTGACTACCTTTTTGCTACAAACCGCAGATGCTCAAAGCCTTGTTTAACGGAACAACGGGCGAGACCTGCGGCGTAAGCCGCACGGGGCGACGAAATAGGGGGAGGCGCGATATTGACACTAAATGTCGCGTTTTTCCAATAGGCTACGGTTTTTGCAGGAATCGAAGGGTGCACAGGATGTTGCAGTCGCGCATTGGCGGCCAGGTTCAGGGCCGCCGCGAGCCTCTTTGTACACTGGCCTCGCGGGGCTTGGCAATGCGGCGTGGCGTGGATCGAGTCAGCTGGGTCGGATTGCGACCGTGGCGCCATGCCACCACTTGGTCGGATGCTCAGCCTGAAACATTTGCTAAAGCAAAGTGCTGGGTTATAAATAACTTTCGAGCGACGCAGGAAGCCTCCGCATGGAATCGAAAGAAAAACTGTTAATGGAATTGCTGGGCCACACGGCACGCTCACTGACCCATCTCACCGCGTCGGTCACTTCAATGTCTTTCGAACTGCTGCGCAGCGAAGACGAAGTGGTCAAATCCGCCGGTCGCCACATGATTGATCGCATGGCCACCATCAGCGCCGGGCTCGACGAGCATTGGCGGTTGATCGGTGAACTCACTGGCGTCCACGTCGCCCACGAGCAGATCGAAACCATCCAGGAAATCCAGCTGGCCGCGCCGCCCCAATTGCCCTCCAGTTGAGCGCGGCGGTCTATCGGCGCACCTGATAACCGTCGATTCACAAGACGAACGTCGCTGGCGCCTGATCGGTGCGAGGGCCATAGTTTTGTTCCCGCAGGCGTAATTGCCCGCCCAGAACAAGACAGAGACTGGCCATGACCAAGACTCTCCATCACCGTGCCTGCCACCTGTGTGAGGCCATTTGCGGCCTGACCATCGAAACCACTGAAACCGATGGCAACGTCGCGATCACCTCGATCAAGGGCGATGCGCTGGACACTTTCAGCCGTGGCCACATCTGCCCCAAAGCTGTGGCCCTGCAAGATATTCAGAGCGATCCGGATCGCCTGCGTCAGCCGATGCGTCGCGTGGGTAGCGAATGGCTGCCGATTGAGTGGGGCGAGGCCTTTGCGCTGGTGGCCGAGAAACTGGCGGCGATTCAAGAGCGTCACGGCCAGAACGCGGTGGCGGTTTATCAAGGCAATCCGAGCGTGCACAACTACGGGCTGATGACCCACAGCAATTATTTCCTGGGATTGCTGAAAACGCGCAATCGCTACTCGGCGACGTCGGTCGATCAGTTACCGCATCACCTGAGCAGCTATCTGATGTACGGCCACGGGCTGCTGCTGCCGATTCCGGACATCGATCACACCGATTTCATGCTGATCCTCGGCGGTAACCCGTTGGCGTCCAACGGCAGCATCATGACCGTGCCAGATGTTGAGAAACGTTTAAAGGCAATCCAGGCGCGGGGCGGTAAAGTCGTTGTGGTCGATCCACGGCGCAGCGAAACGGCGGCGATGGCCGATCAGCATTTGTTCGTGCGCCCGGGCGGTGATGCGGCGTTGTTGTTTGGCGTGCTCAATACACTGTTTGAAGAACGCCTGACTCGTGACAGCCATTTGCCGGTTGATGGGCTGGACGACGTGCGCGCTGCGGTGCAGACGTTCACCGCCGAGGCAATGAGCCCATTGTGCGCCGTACCTGCCGAGCAGATCCGCCAACTGGCGCGGGATTTTGCTGCGGCGCCGAGTGCGGTTTGCTATGGGCGCATGGGCGTTTCAACCCAGGCCTTTGGCACGCTGTGTCACTGGGTGGTGCAGTTGATCAACTTGGTCACCGGCAACCTCGACCGGGTTGGCGGTGCGCTGTGCACCGAACCCGCCGTGGACTTGGTGGCGTCAACTTCGGGCGGGCATTTCAACCAGTGGCAGAGCCGGGTTTCCGGGCGTCCCGAATACGGCGGCGAGTTACCGGTCTCGGCGCTGGCCGAAGAAATGCTCACCGAGGGCGAGGGGCAGATCCGCGCGCTGATCACTGTGGCGGGTAATCCGGTGTTGTCGACGCCGAACGGACGCCAGCTGGAACAGGCGCTGGACGGGTTGGAGTTCATGCTCAGCATCGATCTGTACATCAACGAAACCACGCGTTACGCCGACCTGATCCTGCCGTCGACCTCGGCGCTGGAGAATGACCACTACGACACCACGTTCAACCTGTTTGCGGTGCGCAACGTGACTCGCTTCAACCGTGCGATCCTCGCCAAGCCCGAAGGCGCGCTGCATGACTGGGAGATCTTCGTTGGCCTGGCCAAGGCGTTTGCCGAGAAAACCGGCAAGGAACTGAAACCGACGATGCCGCCGGCGAAGATGATCGACATGGGCCTGCGCATGGGCATGTACGGTGACGCCAGCGAGCAAAAACTTTCGCTGGCGACGCTGTTTGATCATCCTCACGGGATTGATTTGGGGGCGCTGAAAGCGAATCTGACGTCGCGTCTGAAAACGCCGAATCAGCGGGTGCAGGCCGCTCCGCCGGAGATTCTTGCCGACCTCGCACGTTTTGCTGCTTTACAGGCGCCGGCCGCCGATGAGCTGTTGATGATTGGCCGCCGCCATGTGCGCAGCAACAACTCGTGGATGCACAACTATCACCGCCTGGTGAAGGGCAAGCCGCGTCATCAGTTGCTGATGCATCCGGACGATCTCGCCAGTCGTGGGCTCAACGATGGTCAGTTGGTGCGCGTCAGTTCGCGGGTCGGGCAGATTGAAGTGGAAGTGCTCGGCAGTCTGGACATGATGAAAGGCGTGGTCAGCCTGCCGCACGGTTGGGGCCATGCACGTCCGGGCGTGCAGATGGCGATTGCCAGTAGTCAGCCGGGTTCGAGCGCCAATGACCTGACCGATGAGTGTCAGCTCGACGAGTTGTCCGGCAATGCTGCGCTGAACGGCGTGCCGGTGACGGTGGCGGCGGCTTGAACGTGACCGTCGGGGAGACCGAGCATGGCGCTCGGGATTCCGTTACAATGCGTCACCGTGCCGACCCATGAGTCGGAAAGTTCAGCCGAGGTGCTCCATGGATATCATCGAAACGATTAAAGAGCAGATTGCCAACAACACCATTCTGCTTTACATGAAAGGCTCGCCGAATGCCCCACAGTGTGGCTTCTCCGCGAAAGCTGCGCAGGCTGTCATGGCGTGTGGCGAAAAGTTTGCGTACGTGGACATCCTGCAGAACCCGGAAATCCGCGCCAACCTGCCTAAGTACGCCAACTGGCCGACTTTCCCGCAATTGTGGGTTGGTGGTGAGCTGGTCGGCGGTAGCGACATCATGACCGAGATGGCTGCAGACGGTTCGCTGCAAAGCACCATCAAGTCGGCTGTTGAAGCGGCAGCGGCGAACAAGTCCGAAGCCTGATAAGGCTGGGTTTCACCCGACACCTTCTGCTTGTGTAGGAGCTGTCGAGTGAAACGAGGCTGCGATCTTTTGATCTTCAGCCAATAAAAAGCCCCGCACCTCGAAAGAGGGCGGGGCTTTTTAGTGCGTCCGAAACGTTACTGCAAGTTACCGGTGCAATCTGAAAAGATCGCAGCCTGCGGCAGCTCCTACTCTTCGCCCATCTGCGATTGCAGATAGTTCTCAAGACCGACCTTATCGATCAGGCCCAGTTGGGTTTCCAGCCAGTCGATATGTTCTTCTTCGGATTCGAGAATGTCTTCCAGCAGTTCACGGCTACCGAAGTCACCGACGGTTTCGCAATGCGCGATCGCGGTTTTCAGGTCAGCGTGGCCGGTCTTCTCGATACGCAGATCGCACTCCAGCATTTCCTTGGTGTGCTCGCCGATGTGCAGCTTGCCCAAGTCCTGCACGTTTGGCAGGCCTTCAAGGAACAGGATGCGCTTGATCAGCTTGTCCGCGTGTTTCATCTCGTCGATGGATTCTTTGTATTCGTGTTTGCCGAGCTTGTTCAGACCCCAATCTTCGTACATGCGTGCATGCAGGAAGTACTGATTGATCGCGACCAGCTCATTGGCAAGGATCTTGTTGAGATGCTGGATGACTGTGATGTCGCCTTTCATGATCGGAGTCCTGCCCTGTATTCGTTGTATATACGGCAGAGTTTGAGCTTCGTACTTATAAGTGTCAAACCTAAGTTATTGAATAATATATGAAAATTAATCGGAATAAGAATGTTTGTGTTCCGCGTCTAGAGCCTAAGCAGTTGATTTACAGGCATAAAAAAACCGGACATAAGTCCGGTTCTTTGAAAGGGGTGTTATTACGCAGCAGTAAATTCTACCGGATAGGGGATCGCAGCCTGAGCGGTTTGCAGCTTGGTCAGGGTTTCGCGGACCACTTCCTTGGCAAGGCAGGCACATTTGCCGCATTGGCTGGCGACGCCGGTGGCCTGGCGAACTTCTTTATAGCTGCAGCAACCTTCATAGATCGCTTCGCGGATCTGTCCGTCGGTGACGCCAGTGCAGAGACAAACATACATAAGTGAGAACCGTCGCTGGTTGTGACTCAATTGCGATGGATCTTAATGTTAACGAGAATGATTGTCAAAGTGCTTTCCGGGCGCTTCAGCAGATTGACAGCTGTGACTGACGAACGGCATTTGCTGGCGATTTGCCTGGCCCCGTAAATGCAGCGCCGTTCTGCGCCCGCTTTGAAAAACCGTTAAGGACAGGCCAAATTCGCAGTGTATGATGGTCGGCCCTTGCGAAGGGGGTTCGTGTCACAGGGCTGTCGTCCGAGGATGGCAGGCTGGCGCAAACCCTGAACTTCAAGTTTTTACACCAGGAGATATCAATGAGCGTACTCGTAGGCAAACAAGCCCCTGACTTCACCGTCCCGGCCGTACTCGGCAATGGCGAGATCGTTGACAGCTTCACCCTGTCCTCGGCCATCAAAGGCAAATACGGCCTGGTGTTCTTCTACCCACTGGACTTCACCTTCGTCTGCCCGTCCGAGCTGATCGCTCTGGACAACCGCATGGCTGACTTCAAGGCCCGCAACGTTGAAGTGATCGCTGTGTCGATCGACTCGCACTTCACTCACAACGCATGGCGCAACACTCCAGTGAACAATGGCGGCATCGGCCAGGTGAAATACACCATGGCTGCCGACATGAAGCACGACATCGCCAAGGCTTACGACGTTGAATCCGAAGGCGGCGTAGCGTTCCGTGGCGCGTTCCTGATCGACGACAAAGGCGTTGTCCGCTCGCAGATCATCAACGACCTGCCGCTGGGCCGTAACATGGAAGAGCTGATCCGTCTGGTCGACGCTCTGCAATTCCACGAAGAGCACGGCGAAGTTTGCCCTGCCAACTGGAAAAAAGGCGACAAAGGCATGAACGCTTCGCCAGAAGGCGTTGCGGCATACCTGACCGAGAACGCTGCTGCCCTGTAAGGCGTAACGTCGAGGTACAAAAAAACCGGCCCAAGTGGCCGGTTTTTTTATGCGCGGGATTGTGAGCAGCAATCTCTCGGCATTATTTGTTTCAAATGCCCGGGAAAAAATACTGGATGACTGAACAGTGGTTGGATAGGGTGATGGTCGAGCGATAACGGGTGAAGAGGGCGATTGCCTTGGCCTGAATCGCGCCTCAGTACAGTAAGGACGGTGCAATGGATTGCATGATGCGGAAGGGGATTCAAATGCCGAGTAGCTTGGACGTTGCGGATTATTTCCTCTGCCTGGAAGGGCATGAGGGCGAGATCTCCAATCTCAAGATTCAAAAAATGGTTTATTACGCGCAAGGGTTCAGTCTGGCAGTCCATGGCGAGGCTCTCTTCCCTGAAAAGTTGGAAGCGTGGATGCATGGGCCAGTGGTTCCGGATCTGTATCGAAGATTCAGCCAATTTGGATCGAGTGCCATTCCTCCTCCAAGTGATTTCAATCCCGATGTTTTCAGTAGCAAACAACAAACTCTGCTCAACGAAGTGTTCGACGTTTATGGCCAATTCTCGGCGTGGAAACTGCGCCAGTTGACGCATGAAGAGGCCCCATGGCGTAAAAACTTCAAAGAAGGGGAGTTCAGCCGAGAAATTCCCGCCTGCGAGATGCAGGAGTATTTTCGGGAGCATTTGGTGAACTGAAAAATGGCCAAGTTCAAACGCAGGGAACGCGATGCGGCGGTGATAGTAACGGCACGGACGTCCACAATCGAAATGGACTCATCGGAAGCGCGACCTCCGGTTTTCTCATTTGAGTATTTGCAGAATGGCTGGTGCATTCAAGATTGCGAGGCCGTCGAACGGTCGAAAATGCTTGAGCGTCTCAGGATCCTGGGAAAGATGCCTTGGAGAGAATTGCGCAAGGAGCACAGGCATCGGTATGGGTGTGAAACAATTGAGAGAAACAGCCTGAAAGTGGGGATACCTGCTTTTTTAACAGGTGATGTCAGATTGTTGGTGTTTCGGGCTTTCGAGCGTGTAGCGATGGTGGGTTACAAAAACATCGGATTTTTTATGTCGTGTGGATTGATCGAGAATTCAGGCTGTATAAGCATTAATAAAAAACCGGCCCAAGTGGCCGGTTTTTTTATGCGCGGGATTTACTCAACGAGGATCAGTCGTCGAAATCTTCCCAGCCGCCCATCTGTTTCCAGCGGTTGACGATGCCACAGAACAGCTCAGCGGTTTTCTCGGTGTCGTAACGCGCGGAGTGCGCCTCACGGCCGTCGAAGTCGATGTCGGCGGCCTGACAGGCTTTCGCCAGTACGGTTTGACCGTAGGCCAGACCGGCCAGTGTCGCGGTGTCGAAGCTGGAGAATGGGTGGAACGGGTTGCGTTTCATGTCCAGACGCGCGACCGCAGCGTTAAGGAAGCCGAGGTCGAAGCTGCTGTTGTGGCCGACCAGAATCGCGCGCTTGCAGCCGTTGGCCTTCAGCGCTTTGCGAATGCCACGGAAGATGTCGGTCAGCGCGGTTTCTTCGCTGACGGCCATGCGCAGTGGGTGATCGAGCTTGATCCCGGTGAACTCCAGCGCTGCTGCTTCGATGTTGGCGCCTTCGAACGGCTCAACGCGGAAGAAGTAGGTGTGGTCGGGGTATACGAAACCCTTTTCATCCATGGCGATGGTGGTCGCAGCAATCTCCAGCAACGCATCGGTGGCCGAGTTGAAGCCACCGGTTTCTACGTCGACGACTACCGGCAGATAGCCGCGAAAGCGTGCTGCCATTGGGTGACGGGAACCGCCACCACCACTTTGACCGTCCAGTTCGTCGTCGAAATGGTCTTCACTCACGCGTGTTCCTCCAGCAGGCGCCAGCGCAGTTTTTCACCGGCGCGCAGCGGGATAACGGTCAGCTCGCCAAACGGCAGGCTGGTCGGGGCGGTCCATTCTTCACGAACCAGGGTGATGCGATCGGTGTTTGCCGGCAGGCCATAGAAACGCGGGCCGTTGAGGCTGGCGAAGGCTTCGAGTTTGTCCAGCGCATTACGCTGTTCGAAGGCTTCGGCGTACATCTCGATGGCGGCATACGCGGTGTAGCAGCCGGCGCAGCCACAAGCGGCTTCCTTGGCGTGCTGGGCGTGCGGCGCCGAATCGGTGCCAAGGAAGAACTTCGCGCTGCCGCTGGTGGCGGCATCGAGCAGGGCTTCCTGGTGTGTGTTGCGCTTGAGGATCGGCAGGCAATAGAAGTGCGGCCGAATCCCGCCCACCAGCATGTGGTTGCGGTTATAGAGCAGGTGATGCGCGGTGATGGTTGCACCAACGTTGGCCGAAGCCTCGTTGACGAACTGCACGGCGTCGGCGGTGGTGATGTGTTCGAACACCACTTTCAACGTCGGGAAACGCTCGACCACGCGGCGCATGTGCTCATCGATGAAAATCTTTTCGCGGTCGAACACATCGACGTCGCCACGGGTGACTTCACCGTGGATCAACAGCGGCATGCCGACTTCGGCCATGGCTTCTATCGCCGGCAGAATCTTGTCGATGCTGGTCACGCCGGAATCGGAGTTGGTGGTTGCCCCGGCCGGGTACAGCTTGGCGGCGTAGACAAAACCGCTGGCCTTGGCTTCACGAATTTCTTCGGGCTGGGTGCGGTCGGTGAGGTACAGCACCATCAGCGGCTCAAAGCGACTGCCGGCCGGGCGGGCAGCGAGAATCCGCTGGCGATAGCCGTCGGCTTCAGCGGCGTTGCGCACCGGAGGTACCAGGTTGGGCATGATGATCGCGCGGCCAAAAGTGCGCGCAACATCGGCAACGGTATTGGTCAACACGGCACCATCGCGAAGATGAATGTGCCAGTCGTCGGGACGCAGCAGGGTCAGGCGGTCGGACATGAGGGGATTCCAGGCGGGTCAAACTGAGGCGAATGCTACCGGAAAAGACTCTTGCAGGCACTCGCTATCAAGTTTTGCGGGAAGCTTCCGATATCCCGTAGGTATGCCGTAAACATAGTGTGAATCGGTCTTTGTGTTTCAGAAGCCAATGGAGCCTCCCGTGCGCCAGCGTTATTTAGCCTTGCTCAGTGTGTTTGCCAGCCTTCCCGCGATGGCGCTCACGTACCAGACACGTCTGGAGAACATTGAGTGGACGGTCGCCGGCGACAAGTTCGAATGTCGCCTGAGCCAGCCGATCACCGATTTCGGCTCGGGTGAGTTCGTGCGCAAGGCGGGCGAGCAGGCGATCTTCCGTCTGAATGCCTACAACGCCATGCTTGGCGGCGGTTCGGCGACTCTGCTGGCCGCGGCCGCGCCATGGCAGCCGGGGCGTGGCGACATCAATCTGGGCAATGTCAGGCTTGGCAGTGGCAACGTATTGTTCAGCAGTTCGCAGTCCCAGGCCGGCGGTCTGATCAGCGGTCTGCTCGACGGTCGCAGTCCGGTCGTGCGTCGTGCTTCAGGCGATGGCCGCGTGTCGGAAGTACGTTTATTGCCGGTGAAATTCAGCAAGGCGTTTAACGACTATCAGTCCTGCGTGGCGAAATTGCTGCCGCAGAATTTCGACCAGATCAAGCAGTCGCAAATCGGCTTCCCTGGCGAGGGCGTTGATCTGGACGCCGCCGCGAAGGCCAAGCTGCAGGTGATGCTCGAATACATGAAGGCCGATCCGACGGTCAATCACATCGAACTCGATGGCCATTCCGACAACAGCGGCAATCGCCTGACCAACCGCGAACTGTCACGCCGCCGGGCGCTGGCGGTGGTCGACTTCTTCAAGGCCAACGGCATTCAGGAATCGCAGATCACCGTGCGTTTCCATGGCGAGCAATACCCGATCGTGCCGAACAGCAATGCGGCCAATCGCGCGAAGAACCGCCGGGTCAATGTCAAACTGGCGCGCGTGGCTCCGGTCACCGCTCCGGCGCCGCAAGCGAGCACCCCAGCCAGCACGGCAGCGACTTCCTGACCCGCCGGTCATCGTCGCGCTCTCGACAGATTCTGTCGCTTTGTCGTCTTAAGCTGTCGCGCCTCTGTAAATTATCGCGTTTGGGCGGTAGACTCCTCGGCTTTCCGTAGAACCCCGTGGAGTGATGGCATGGCGGACGTAAACAAGGTCGTTCTGGCGTATTCCGGCGGCCTGGACACTTCGGTGATCCTCAAGTGGCTGCAGGATACTTATAACTGTGAAGTGGTGACCTTCACCGCTGATCTCGGTCAAGGCGAAGAGGTCGAGCCGGCCCGCGCCAAGGCTCAGGCCATGGGCGTCAAAGAAATCTACATCGACGATCTGCGCGAAGAATTCGTGCGTGATTTCGTGTTCCCGATGTTCCGCGCCAACACCGTCTACGAAGGCGAGTACCTGCTGGGTACCTCCATCGCACGTCCGCTGATCGCCAAGCGCCTGATCGAAATCGCCAACGAAACCGGCGCTGACGCCATTTCCCATGGCGCCACCGGCAAGGGCAACGACCAGGTGCGCTTCGAGCTGGGTGCCTACGCACTCAAGCCGGGCGTAAAAGTGATTGCCCCTTGGCGCGAGTGGGACCTGCTGTCCCGCGAGAAGCTGATGGACTACGCCGAGAAGCATGCGATCCCGATCGAGCGTCACGGCAAGAAGAAGTCCCCGTACTCGATGGACGCCAACCTGCTGCACATCTCCTATGAAGGCGGCGTGCTGGAAGACACCTGGACCGAGCACGAAGAAGACATGTGGAAATGGACCGTCTCCCCGGAGAACGCTCCTGACAAAGCGCAATACCTTGAACTGACTTACCGTAACGGCGACATCGTTGCGCTGGACGGCGTCGAAATGACCCCGGCTACCGTGCTGGCGACGCTGAACAAGATTGGTGGTGCTCACGGTATCGGCCGTCTCGACATCGTTGAAAACCGTTACGTCGGCATGAAGTCCCGTGGCTGCTACGAAACCCCGGGTGGCACCATCATGCTGCGCGCTCACCGCGCCATCGAATCGATCACCCTGGACCGCGAAGTCGCTCACCTCAAAGACGAGCTGATGCCGAAATACGCCAGCCTGATCTACACCGGTTACTGGTGGAGCCCAGAGCGTCTGATGCTGCAGCAGATGATCGACGCTTCGCAGGTCAACGTGAACGGCGTTGTGCGCCTGAAGTTGTACAAAGGCAACGTGATCGTCACTGGCCGCAAGTCCGACGATTCGCTGTTCGATTCCAACATCGCGACCTTCGAAGAAGACGGCGGTGCTTACAACCAGGCCGACGCGGCGGGCTTCATCAAGCTCAACGCGCTGCGCATGCGTATTGCTGCCAACAAGGGCCGCAAGCTGTTCTGATCCCTTCAGACGCGCAATAAAAACAACGCCCTTGTCACTCTGGCAAGGGCGTTGTTGTTCAAAAGTCTTTCACTTGCCGAATCTTTCTCGTGCAGTGTCTTGCGCCAATGCTGGCGTGTCTTTCTTGCAAGCTTTTCACCCGCCGGTCAATGTCCTCTCAGCGTTGTCGCCACCTGTGTGCTCGCGTTGTACACCATGTAGATTGTGCTGCCTGCGGTCTTCCTGATGTGTTTGATGTGGCAGAGTATGACGGGCTTGAGTTGTCCATCTGATGTCGAGTCAGTGAGGAACAGAATAATGCGCGGCGAGTGTTTGCCGGGCAGTGGAAAGTCCTCCTTTAACTGCTCGAATTCACTCTGGGTGCTCATCAGGCGCACATCAATGACGGACAGTGTGTTCGTTGATTTCGACAGTTGAATACAGTACTCGACCCAAGGGGAGTTTACGCGGCACCCTGCCAGGGGAGGATCGGGTGAATTGTCTGCGCGCCGTTGGCGTCCGATGGGTTTGTTGTCCTCAAACGCTTTCAGGAAGTGGTCGTCCTTGTCGAAGTCAGAAGGGGCGTAGAGAGAGCGGTAGTTGAAGTTGAGTGTGATGAAGAAAAGAAGTAACAGGTAAAAAGGAAAACTGATAAGAAACCAGATGTAAATCTCCCGTTCGGCATTGTCCAGAAAAGGCAATGAAACCGCAGCCGAAGTCTCTGAGATAAAAGCGAATATGGCGATCACCGTCATCGGGTTGGATATTTTTCTTTTTATATTCAGTATGTTTTTTCTTCTCATTGGGTGACGCTCCAGGTTGTTTTAAGTTGTCTGTTAGTTTGTGCCGGGTTTAACGGATGTTATTAGTGTCAGTGGCCGGTATCAAAAGCTATCTGCTGTCTTGAAGTTTCTTGTTGCATAGTTTTTGACGCGCCGTTGTTTTCGCGGCTTGCGACTTGCAGCTTGCAAACAGGCACCCGTTGGCCGCTCGCAGGAGAAGGGTTCCATGGGTGTCAGACGGGATGTCGAGGAACGTCACAGGGTGAGAAAAATAACCGGCAAGCATTAAGTTCCGCTTGCCTGAACGTTTCAAATGCATTTTTTGTAGGAATAATCTTCATTGACTGTAGGGCACGTCTTTCGCTGCAAGTGCAAGGGAACTCCGTCATGCCACGGGCGATATGACTGAGCTAAGGTGCGGGTTCTAGAAATTCGAACAGCGAAATTGGACCTGCCCATGAATAAAGTGCTGATCGTGGATGATCACCCCGTCATTCGTCTTGCGGTACGTATGCTGATGGAACGTCATGGCTACGAAGTCATCGCGGAAACCGATAATGGTGTGGATGCGTTGCAACTGGCGCGCGAACAAATGCCTGACATCGTGATACTGGACATCGGCATTCCCAAACTTGATGGCCTGGAAGTTATTGCACGATTAAGTTCAGTGGCCATGCCGATGAAAGTCCTGGTGTTGACGTCTCAGGCACCGGGGCACTTTTCCATGCGGTGCATGCAATCGGGCGCTGCGGGTTATGTTTGCAAACAGCAGGATTTGACGGAGTTGCTCAGTGCGATCAAGGCGGTATTGTCGGGCTATAGTTATTTCCCCAATCAGGCATTGCATACAGTGCGTACCAGTTTGGGCAATGCCAGCGAAGCCGATATGGTCGATCGCCTTTCCGGGCGAGAAATGATGGTCCTGCAACAATTGGCGCGGGGTAAAACCAACAAGGAAATCGCCGATGGCATGTTTTTGAGTAACAAGACTGTCAGCACCTACAAGACGCGCTTGTTGCTCAAGCTTAATGCGCGATCTCTGGTGGATCTGATTGAGTTGGCGCAGCGTAATGGGCTCGTCTGATCATTTCGCCGCACGACAGGATCATGGGCCGATCGATTTCAGCGGGTAGCAGGCAAAAAAAAGCCTCCGTTCGGGAGGCTTTCAAGTATCAGTCATCAAAATCGTAATCGGCCAATTGCTTCTGCAAACGGCGCTCCTCCAACATGTTATCGATAGTGCGGCGCTTGCTCAGATTGGTCTTGGCGACTTCGACCACAGGTTCGGCGTCATCAGTTTCTGCAGCGATATCGTCATCTATATCCAGTTGCTCTTTGTCGCTACTCATAAGCTGACTCCCGGCGAATAATGCCTTTGGCGCCCCTTATATCGATAATCCAGCGGCGGGTAAAAAAGATTTTTTCAATCGACGAATCGATAAACCTAATAGCCAGTCAATCGTCCGAGGTTTTGTCTTTGTACTCGCACAAATCTTCGATCCGACAGCTGCCGCAGCGTGGCTTGCGCGCCAGGCACACGTAGCGTCCGTGCAGAATCAGCCAGTGATGGGAATCGAGCAGGAATTCCTTGGGTACAAACTTCATCAGCTTTTTTTCAACTTCGACTACGTTCTTGCCAGGGGCGATGCCGGTGCGGTTGCTGACGCGAAAAATGTGCGTGTCGACCGCCATGGTCAATTGACGAAATGCGGTGTTGAGCACCACGTTGGCAGTCTTGCGTCCTACGCCGGGCAAGGCTTCCAGCTCTTCGCGCGTTTGTGGCACTTCACTGCCGTGGCGCTCGACAAGCAAGCGGCAGGTCTCGATGACGTTTTTCGCTTTGCTGTTATAGAGGCCGATGGTCTTGATGTATTCGGACAACCCTTCGACGCCCAAGGCATGAATCGCTGCCGGTGTATTGGCGACCGGGAACAGTTTCGCCGTGGCCTTGTTGACGCCGACATCGGTCGATTGCGCCGAGAGAATCACCGCAATCAGCAATTCGAAAGGCGAGGAATACGCCAGTTCAGTCTTCGGCTCGGGATTGTCTTCATGCAGTCTGCGAAAGATCTCAAGACGTTTTGCGGCATTCATGGGCGATGCGATTCCTTGGAAATTGAGTTCGAGCGGGTGCACGCCTCCCGGGCGGCAAGCAACAGCCCCAGCAGCAGGAATGCGCCGGGTACCAGGGTTACCAGAGGCAGCCCGTCGCGGAATAAAACCAGACCGTGCCAGTGTTCGGACAATCCCCGGCCGAGAGTGCCATGACCGATGAGTTCGCGCAGCACGGCGAGCAGCAACATCAAGCCGGCAGACCGTGCGCAAAACCTGCAGCGCTGTGCCAGCGGCTGGCGAAAGAAACCGCTGTGTTCCAGCACCACGCATTGCAGCGCGATCAATCCGCCATAAAGGCCGAAAGCCTGCTGCCATGGCAGAAACCAGCGTTGGGCGAGGAGGTCGGCGCAACCGGTTAACGTCGCCGCGAGCAACAGACTCGCCATCAAGGTTCTTGAGCCGTCCATGCGCGAACGCAGGGGAGCCATGCACAAACTGAAACCGCCAAGCACAACGGCAAACACCAGCATTGTCCCCAGCGCTGCGGCCAACGAATTCGTGGCCCCCAGCAGTAGCACCAGCATCATTGAGTTCGACAGGGCCATTGACCGGTTCATGCGCCACTCCCCAGTAATTGCGCGCGATGCTGATCAAAGTAGCGCAAGGCATCGTGGATGGCATTGATCGCCGCGCGGGAGGTGATGGTGGCGCCGGACATCTGATCGAACTGGCCCTGATCCTTTTTCAACGCCCAGCCTGCGTCTGGCGGATCGCCAATGGTTTTCCCGGAAAACATCTGCAGCCAGCTGTTGGGCCAGTCGCCGATAGGCCCGCCCAATGAAGGCGTCTCGCTTTGCCTGAGGGTTTTCACGCCGAGCAGTTTGCCGTTGGCATCAATCGCGATCAGCAGTTCAAGTGGGCCGGCATAGCCCTGAGTTTCACTGCGCAGCAATATGGCCACCGCTTGCCCGGTCTTGGTCGCACGATAACCGCCGGTCAGCGTGCTGTGGGCAAGCGCAAGGTCGACCAACGCCAACGGCTGCGCCAAAGGTTGGTTGTCGTAAGCTTCTGCGGGGAGGACGTCGAGCAGTTTGCGGCTGTCGAGCAAGCGCTGTTGCGCGCTGATCTGCGGCGCATTGATGCGCTGTACAACATAAGTTGCACTGATCCCGACGAGTGCCAGCAGCCCCAGCGTGACCAGTTGGGTTGCCCGATTCATGACTGCACCGATGGCTGGCGGCTGGCGGCAAAACGCTCCAGCGTCGGTACGCAGAGATTCATCAGCAGCACCGCAAACGCCACGCCGTCAGGGTAGCCGCCCCACGTGCGGATCAGGTAAGTCAGCAGCCCGACGCCGACGCCAAACAACAGGCGGGCGAGGGCACTTCTGGCGCCCGAGACCGGTTCGGTAATGATGAAGAAGGCGCCCAGCATGGTTGCACCGCTGAGCAGATGAAACAGCGGCGAGCCATGCGAGTCCGATCCCGAACCGTTCCAGCACAGCAGGCTGACCACAAACAGACTGGCGAGCATGCCGACCGGTGCATGCCAGGCGATCACGCGGCGCTGTAGCAAAAACAGCCCGCCGCCGAGAAACGCCAGGTTTACCCATTCCCCCCCACGACCGCCGAAATGCCCGAACGCCGAATGACTGGCGAACAGTTCATCCATGGTCAGGCTTTTGTTGATGCGCAGACTGTCCAGTGCAGTGGCCTGCACCCAGGCGTCCGGCGCCTGACCGGTATTGAACACCTGTTGAACCGCTGCCGAAAGATCCAGGCCGTGCGCCGGCCAATGGGTCATCGGTTGCGGGAACATCACCATGGCCAAGGCAAAACCAAGCATCGCCGGATTGAACGGATTTTTGCCGACACCGCCGTACAAATGCTTGCCGAACAGCAGGCCTGCAGCCACCGCCGTCGCTGTCAGCCACCACGGGCAATAGGGCGGCAACGCGGCGGCGAGCAATGTTGCGCTGACGATCGCGCTGCCATCACTCAGCGTCGGCTGTAAGGGTTGGCGGCGCAATCGAGTGACAATCACCTCGACGGTCGTAGCCGTGGCAACGGCCAGCACCAGGTTGATCAATACGCCCCAACCGTACCACCAGAACATCGCCAGCAGCCCCGGCAGCAGGGCAAGCAGCACAAGCTTCATCGCTTGTTGCAGGCGATCGTCGGGGGCCTCAAGGGGCAACATGGTCTTGCACCTGACGCTCGGCGACTTGCAGGCGGGCGCGGGCCTTGTCGAGGATGTCGCCCGGCGTGTCGGCGCGGCGTTCGAGTTTGTTGAGGTCGGCGCGGGCGTAGGCCAATTCGGTTTTCAACTGGCGAAGCTGGCTGTCGATCGGGCGTTTTTCTACTCGAACCAAGTCAGGCAAAGGCTGATCGCTTGTGGCTTCGGCGTCGTGCAAAGCCTGCTCAGCGTCGCGCAGTGCTTGTTCCAGTGCGCTGATCTGTTCAGGAGCGGCTACGGCGGTTTGCGCTTTTTTCAATTCGGCACGGCGCATGGCCAACTGGATTTTTGCGCGTTTGAGGTCGGCATCTTTCGCCGGCGCGATCACTGTCGGGGCAGGTGGCGCAATGCTTTCGAGTTTCGCCAACGCCTGCTCGGCCGCTTCGAACTGTTGCTGGAGCACGATCAGTTGCGCCTGCTGCTCGAAGGTCGGCGGATGGCCGAAGGCTTTCAATGATTTGTGCAGTTGCGCACGGCTCATCGCCACATCGATCTTGGCTTTCTTCAGGGCGGCATCGGCCGTCGCGGCTTTTTGCGCACGCACGCGTTCCAGCGCTGCCTGCACCGGATCGCTTGTAGTCGCTTCTGGCTGCGCAGTGCGTTTGGCGCGGGCTTCACGCTCGGCCTGCTTTTGCTGTTCTTCGCGCAGCAGTCGGTCATTGCGTCGTTCGAATCGCAGCCGCGCGTGATCGCGTTTGGCTGCTCGCGCGCGCTGATCTTCAAGGCTGAGGGCCAGGCCACCGACCACCGGCAATGTGTTCAAGGGCAAAGGATGCATTTCAATGCAATCGACGGGGCACGGCGCGACGCACAGGTCGCAACCGGTGCACTCATCGATGATCACCGTGTGCATCAATTTCGCCGCGCCGACGATGGCGTCGATCGGGCAGGCCTGAATGCACTTGGTGCAGCCGATGCATTCGGCTTCGCGAATATAGGCGACCTGCGGCGGCGCCGAACCGCGACTGATATCGAGCTCCAGCACCGGCACTTTCAACAGCTCGGCCAACGCTGCGATGGTTTCGTCGCCACCGGGCGGGCATTTGTTGATCGGCTCGCCGTCAACGATGCCTTGCGCATAGGGTTTGCATCCGGGATGGCCACACTTGCCGCATTGGGTCTGCGGCAGAAGGGCATCGATGCGTTGAATCAGACTCATGTTTTGATCAGTCCACTGAATCCGAGAAAAATCACTGCGATCAATCCGGCGCCGATCAGGTCGATCGGCAAGCCACGAAAGGGCAGGGGAATGTCGTTGTCGGCGGTGCGCTCACGCAAATCGCAGAACAGGCTCAGCACCAGCCAGAAACCCAGGCCGGCGCCGAGGCTCAGCGCTGTCGCGTGGAGCAGGCCTTGATCGTTTTGCACATTGATCAAGGCCAGTCCAAGCACACCGGCATTGCCCAACAACAGCGGCCATAACCCTTCGAAATGCAGATTCGGCAACCCGCGCGCCAACAGTTTCAACAGCGGCGCAATCAACAAGACGCTCAACGGCAGAAACACCAACAGGCGCAGCGCCTCAAGTTGCAGCGGCACCAGTAAAAAGTGCCAGATCGCGTAACCGATGACGCCGACGATCAACATCAGACACAACGTCGCCAGCCCCAGCGCATGCACCTGCCGGCGACTTCCCGCCAACAGCGGATCGACGCCCAGCGGCCAGTGCAACACGAAGTTGGTGAGCAGCGCAGCACTGATGAGCGTAAGCACAAGTTCGGTCATGGTTTTGCCAGCGAAACGGGCGGCTGTCTCTTAAGGTTAGGCATTATCCGGCCAGATATGAAAAATCCCACAGGCATGCCGGGCACGCCTGTGGGATCGATTCACTGCCAAGTGTTACTTGATGCGTTGACCCGGCTTGGCGCCGCTGTCCGGGCTCAGCAGGTAGATCTCTTCACCGCCAGGGCCGGCTGCCATCACCATGCCTTCGGAGATACCGAACTTCATTTTCCGTGGCTTGAGGTTGGCGATCATCATGGTCAGACGACCATCGAGCTTGGACGGATCCGGGTAGGCGCTTTTGATCCCCGAGAACACGTTGCGTTGCTCGTCACCGATGTCCAGTGTCAGGCGCAGCAGCTTGTCGGCACCTTCAACGTGTTCGGCTTTGACGATCAGCGCGACGCGCAGGTCGATCGCGGCGAAAGCATCGAAGTCGATTTCCGCCGACAGCGGATCCTTGGCCAGTTCGCCATTGCCGGCCGGGGCAGCGGCGCCGGTGTCGGTCTGGCTGGCGGTCAGGTCTTCTTTCGAGGCGTCGCTCATGGCTTGCACTTTTACCGGGTCGATGCGGGTCATCAACGGCTTGAATTCGTTGAGCTGGTGGTTGGCCAGCAGGGTGGTGTGGTCGTTCCAGGTCAGCGGGGCGACGTTGAGGAACGCCTCGGCATCGGCGGCCAGCAGCGGCAGCACCGGTTTGAGGAAGATCACCAGTTGGCGGAACAGGTTGATGGCGGTGGCGCAAATCGCCTGGACTTCATCCTGCTTGCCTTCCTGCTTGTTCAACGACCATGGGGCCTTGTCGGCGATCCAGGCGTTGGCGCGGTCGGCCAGGGCCATGGTTTCACGCATGGCGCGGGCGAAGTCGCGGGCTTCGTAGGCGTCGGCAATGCCTGGCGCAGCGGCGAGGAAAGCCTCGGTCAGCTCCGGTGCGGCATTGTTGTCGACCAGCAGGCCGCCGTTGCCCTTCTGAATGAAACCGGCGCAACGGCTGGCGATGTTGACCACTTTGCCGACCAGGTCGGAGTTGACCTTCTGCACGAAGTCTTCGAGGTTCAGGTCAAGGTCATCGACGCCACGGCCCAGTTTGGCCGCGTAGTAGTAGCGCAGGTATTCCGGCGACAGGTGATCGAGGTACGTACGGGCCTTGATGAACGTGCCACGCGACTTGGACATCTTCTGGCCGTTGACGGTCAGGTAGCCGTGTACGTTGATGCCGGTCGGCTTGCGGTAGCCCGCGCCTTCGAGCATCGCTGGCCAGAACAGTGCGTGGAAGTTGACGATGTCCTTGCCGATGAAGTGGTACAGCTCGGCGGTGGAGTCTTTGGCCCAGAACGCGTCGAAGTCGAGATCCGGCGTGCGCTCGCAAAGATTCTTGAAGCTGGCCATGTAGCCGATCGGCGCGTCCAGCCACACGTAGAAATACTTGCCTGGCTCGCCCGGAATCTCGAAACCGAAGTACGGCGCGTCGCGGGAGATGTCCCACTGTTGCAGGCCGGCGTCCAGCCATTCGGCGATCTTGTTGGCGACGGCGTCTTGCAAAGTGCCGCTGCGGGTCCAGGCTTGCAGCATTTCCTGGAAGTCCGGCAGTTTGAAGAAGAAGTGCTGGGAATCCTTGAGCACCGGTGTGGCGCCAGAGATCGCCGACTTCGGATCCTTCAGATCAGTCGGGGCGTAGGTCGCGCCGCATTTTTCGCAGTTGTCGCCGTACTGGTCTTCAGTGCCGCATTTCGGGCAGGTGCCCTTGATGAAGCGGTCGGCCAGGAACATTTTCTTTTCCGGGTCGAAATACTGGGTGATCGAGCGCTGGGCGATGTGCCCGGCGTCACGCAGCTTGATGTAGATCTGGCTCGACAGCTCACGGTTTTCTTCGGCGTGAGTGGAATGGAAGTTGTCGAAATCAACCAGGAACTCGGCAAAGTCGGCGCTGTGTTCAGCCTGCACGTTGGCGATCAGTTGTTCCGGGGTGATGCCTTCCTTTTCCGCACGCAGCATGATCGCCGAACCGTGGGCGTCGTCGGCGCAGACGTAGATGCATTGATTGCCGCGATGCTTCTGGAAGCGCACCCACATATCGGTCTGGATATATTCCAGCATATGGCCAAGGTGAATCGAACCGTTGGCGTAGGGCAGGGCGCTGGTGACGAGGATCTTGCGTGGTTCGGACATGTGGGGCTTCGCTACTTGATGAAACGGAGGTCGGCCACTATAAAGCGCTGGCGCATATTTTTCACCCCTGCGCCGCTGGGTACTTTGAGTACATTTGTGGCGAGGGGATTTATCCCCGATGGGTGGCGAAGCCACCCCAAAACCAGACAACTCGGTAAATCAGGCATACCGTGTTCAATGATTTCACGACTGCTGCGCAGCCGGTCGGGGATAAATCCCCTCACCACAATGGTTTTCCAGCTCAACTGAGTGTGTTTGGCTATAAATCTCCTGAACTCAAATGAATCAGCACGGTACGATACCCGCCATCTTTTCCCAGTCTTGTTATCGGAGTTGCCCATGAGCGCCGTCACTCGCGCAGCGGTGGAAGCCGTCCTCAGCCAATACACCGACCCTTACCTGAACCAGGATCCGGTCAGCGCCGGATGCGTGAAGAACATCGAAATCGTCGGTGATCGCGTCAATGTGCAGCTGGAAATCGGTTACGCCGCCGGTCTGTTCAAGAGTGGCTGGGCGCAATTGCTGCAACTGGCCATCGAAAACCTCGACGGCGTGGTGATCGCCAAGGTTGAAGTCAACAGCGTGATCGCCGCGCACAAGGCCCAGGCGCAGATCCCGGGGCTGGCCAACGTCAAGAACGTGGTTGCCGTGGCCTCGGGCAAGGGCGGTGTGGGCAAGTCGACCACCGCCGCCAACCTCGCCCTGGCGCTGGCCCGTGAAGGCGCCAAGGTCGGCATTCTCGACGCCGATATCTACGGCCCGAGCCAAGGCATCATGTTCGGTATCCCCGAACGCACCCGCCCTGAGGTCAAGGATCAGAAGTGGTTTGTGCCGCTCAAGGCGCATGGCGTTGAAGTGATGTCGATGGCTTTCCTGACCGACGACAACACGCCGATGGTCTGGCGCGGCCCGATGGTTTCCGGCGCGCTGCTGCAACTGGTCACGCAAACCGCGTGGGGCGACCTGGATTATCTGGTCATCGACATGCCGCCAGGCACCGGCGATATCCAGCTGACCCTGGCGCAGAAAGTCCCGGTGGCGGGCGCTGTGATCGTCACCACCCCGCAGGATCTGGCCCTGCTCGACGCGCGCAAAGGCGTGGAAATGTTCCGCAAGGTCAACATTCCAGTGCTGGGCGTGGTGGAAAACATGGCCGTGCATATCTGCTCGAACTGCGGGCATGCCGAGCATCTGTTCGGTGAGGGTGGTGGTGAGAAGCTGGCGACCCAGTACGGCGTTGAGCTGCTCGCTTCGCTGCCATTGTCGATGCTGATCCGCGAGCAGGCCGATGGTGGCAAGCCTACGGTGATCGCCGAGCCGGACAGCCAGATTGCCATGGTCTATCAGGAACTGGCCCGCCACGTCGGCGCGCGGATCGTGTTGCAGGAAGCGGCAACGCCGGCGATGCCGAACATCACCATCAGCGACGATTGATCGAAAAAGATCGCAGCCTGCGGCAGCTCCTACAGAAATCCCATGTAGGAGCTGCCGCAGGCTGCGATCTTTTGATCTTGCTTCAGATACGCAAGCCGCCATCCATCTCCAGAATCCGACCAGTGTAGTAGTCGTTCTCGAAGATATACGCCGCCGAATGCGCAATCTCTTCTGGCTTGCCCATGCGCTTGAGCGGAATCCCCGAGGTCATCTTCTCCAGCGCTTCCGGCTTCATGCCCAGGGTCATCTCGGTTTCGATGAAGCCCGGCGCAATCCCCGCCACGCGAATCCCGTAACGCGCCAGTTCTTTGGCCCAGGTCACCGTCGCCGCTGCCACGCCAGCCTTGGCCGCCGAATAGTTGGTCTGGCCAACGTTGCCGGCCCGCGAAATCGACGAAATGTTGATGATCGCGCCAGTGTTCTTCAGCTCGACCATTTTCGCCGCCACTTCACGGGTGCAGAGGAACACGCCGGTCAGGTTGACGTCGATCACCGCCTGCCACTGTGCCAGGCTCATCTTGGTCATTTCGCCGTCCTTGACCTTCAACAGCAGGCCATCACGGAGGATCCCGGCGTTGTTGATCAGGCCGTGAATCGCACCGAAATCGGCGGCAACCTGAGCGACCATGTGCTCGACCTGTTCTTCATTGGCCACGTTGCACAGGTAGCTGCGCGCCTCGACGCCCTTGGCCTTGCAAGCGGCCACCGCGTCGTCGAGTTTTTCCTGATTGAGGTCGACCAGCGCGAGTTTCGCGCCTTTGCCAGCGAAATACTCGGCCATGGAGCGGCCCAAACCCTGGCAACCGCCAGTGATAATGATTACTTTGTCGTTGAGTTGCATTCGCATGCCCCGATAGCAGGTCTGATTAGTTTTTATTGTCAGCGACTCCCGATCTGCACCGGCCTGGGCGCGACTGCACATGAGAATTGCCCGATGGCGTGACTGGGACTTGATCCCCGGCGCCCGTCCGTTTTTTCGACGGATTCTATTTAAGGAGTCATAAATTGAGCGTTGAAGTGGCGAAGAATGCCCGAGAATTGCTTCTCAAGGAATACCGCGGAGTGCTGTCGACGCACTCCAAATCGATGCCCGGTTTTCCCTTTGGCTCCGTGGTGCCGTACTGCCTGGACGAGCAGGGCCGCCCGCTGATCCTGATCAGCCGCATCGCCCAGCACACCCACAACCTGCAGAAAGATCCGAAATGCTCGCTGTTGGTGGGTGAGCGTGAAGCCGACGACGTGCAAGCTGTTGGTCGCCTGACCTATCTCGCCGAAGCGCAAAAGCTCGAAGACGCCACGGCCATCGAAGCGGCTGCCGAGCGCTACTACCGCTATTTCCCTGACTCGCAGAATTACCACAAGGCCCACGATTTCGATTTCTGGGTGCTGACGCCGGTGCGCCATCGCTACATCGGCGGGTTCGGCGCGATTCACTGGGTCGATCAACTGACCCTGGCCAACCCGTTCGTCGGCAAGGCTGAGATCAGCATGGTCGAGCACATGAACAGCGACCACGCCAAAGCCATCGCGCACTATGTCGATCTTGCCGGTCTGCCGAAAACCGTGCCGGCGCAACTGGCCGGGATCGACACCGAAGGCATGCACCTGCGTATCGGTCAGGCGCTGCATTGGCTGCCGTTCCCAACGCCTTGTAATACGCCGACACAAGTGCGCGAAGCCTTGGTTTCTCTGGCTCACGCTGAGGTCTGGCCAAAAAATGCGACGGCCGAAGCTTGAATTCACGAAAGAGCGACGTCATCTAAGGCTTACTGCAAGGCATTTCTTGCGTTGAGGAAACTTTGATGCGCCCTTTTCTGTTGCTCTTTCTGCTGTTTCCGGTGCTGGAGCTGTTCGTATTCGTCAAAGTGGCAGGGTCTATCGGGTTTTTCCCGGCCCTGCTGCTGATCATTGTCGGCTCGATGTTCGGCGTGTTCGTGCTGCGCGTCGCCGGTCTGGCCACGGCACTGCGTGCCCGTGAAAGCCTGAATCGCGGCGAACTGCCCGCGCAAACCATGCTTGAGGGCCTGATGCTGGCTCTGGCCGGTGGCCTGTTGATCCTGCCGGGCTTTATCAGCGACGTGGTCGGTCTGGTGATGTTGCTGCCATTCACCCGCCGCCTGCTGGCAAACAAAATGCGCCAGCGTGCCGAAGACCAGGCCATGCGCCAACGCGCCTTCGCCGACGACCTGCAACCCCGTGGCGGTCCTGCGCCGCGCGAGCCTCTGGGCCGCGAGGGTGATGTAATCGAAGGCGAGTTCGAACACCGCGACACCAAGTAACGGCGATATCGACACGGCACCTTCGGGTGCCGTGTTCATTTGTGGGCTGCTTTTATGACGAGCCTCGGTGAAATTTTTTTAGCCTCGCCCTTGTAATAAGCTTATGCGCCCTTATGTATCGGTCACCGAAAGGTTTCTGGCATTTGAGCCAGTCAGTCTTCCGCGACTCGCTTGACGAGCCGCAACCGGCGCAGGCCGGATTTGTTAAACCCGCCGGGAATACACCGGCCGATGAAAACCACAATTAGGAGAGATCGACAATGAAGCTTCGTCCTCTGCATGACCGCGTCGTAATCCGTCGCAGCGAAGAAGAAAAGAAAACCGCTGGCGGTATCGTCCTGCCAGGTTCGGCTGCTGAAAAAGCCAACCACGGTGTGATTCTCGCTGTAGGCCCGGGCAAAGCTCTGGAAAACGGCGAAGTGCGCGCACTGTCCGTTAAGGAAGGCGATAAGGTTGTGTTCGGTCCTTACTCCGGCAGCAACACTGTGAAAGTCGACGGCGAAGACCTGCTGGTAATGAGCGAGAACGAAATCCTCGCTGTTATCGAAGGCTGATACCCCCGTTCATTTTCCCGCTACTACAAAGTATTTAAGGAATATCGATCATGGCTGCTAAAGAAGTTCTGTTTGGCGATTCCGCCCGTAAAAAAATGCTCAAGGGCGTCAACGTCCTGGCTGACGCAGTAAAAGCGACCCTGGGCCCGAAAGGCCGTAACGTGATCATCGAGAAGAGCTTCGGCGCTCCGACCATCACCAAGGACGGCGTTTCCGTCGCTAAAGAAATCGAACTCGAAGACCGTTTCGAAAACATGGGCGCGCAGCTGGTCAAAGACGTTGCCTCCCGTGCCAACGATGACGCGGGCGACGGTACTACTACCGCTACCGTTCTGGCTCAGTCGATCGTCAACGAAGGCCTGAAAGCCGTCGCTGCCGGCATGAACCCGATGGATCTGAAGCGCGGTATCGACAAAGCGACCATCGCAATCGTCAAAGAGCTGAAGAACCTGTCCAAGCCATGCGCTGATACCAAGGCAATCGCTCAGGTAGGTACCATCTCGGCCAACTCCGACAACTCCATCGGCGACATCATTGCCGAAGCCATGGAAAAAGTCGGTAAAGAAGGCGTGATCACCGTTGAAGAAGGCACTGGCCTGGAAAACGAACTGTCGGTTGTAGAAGGCATGCAGTTCGACCGTGGCTACCTGTCCCCGTACTTCGTCAACAAGCCGGAAACCATGGTTGCCGAACTGGACAACCCACTGGTCCTGCTGGTCGACAAAAAGATCTCGAACATCCGCGAAATGCTGCCAGTGCTGGAAGCCGTTGCCAAAGCTGGCCGTCCACTGCTGATCGTTTCCGAAGACGTTGAAGGCGAAGCCCTGGCGACTCTGGTTGTGAACAACATGCGTGGCATCGTTAAAGTTGCAGCCGTCAAGGCTCCTGGCTTCGGCGACCGTCGCAAGGCCATGCTGCAGGACATCGCTGTTCTGACCGGCGGTACCGTTATCTCCGAAGAGATCGGCCTGAGCCTGGAAGCAGCCACCCTGGAAAACCTGGGCAGCGCCAAGCGCGTGACCATCTCCAAGGAAAACACCATCATCGTTGACGGTGCTGGCGTTGCTGGCGACATCGAATCGCGTATCGCTCAGATCCGCGCTCAGGTTGCCGAAACTTCCTCGGACTACGACCGTGAAAAACTGCAAGAGCGTCTGGCCAAGCTGTCCGGCGGCGTTGCAGTAATCAAGGTTGGCGCTGGTTCCGAAGTAGAAATGAAAGAGAAGAAAGCCCGCGTTGAAGACGCCCTGCACGCAACCCGTGCAGCCGTTGAAGAAGGCGTGGTACCTGGCGGTGGCGTTGCGCTGATCCGCGCTCTGCAAACCCTGAACGACCTGAAAGGCGACAACGCTGATCAGGACGTCGGTATCGCTGTTCTGCGTCGCGCTGTTGAAGCTCCGCTGCGTCAGATCGCTGCCAACAGCGGTGACGAGCCAAGCGTTGTGGTCAACGAAGTCAAGAACGGCACCGGTAACTTCGGTTACAACGCTGCGACTGGCGAGTACGGCGACATGATCGAAATGGGCATCCTGGATCCAACCAAGGTGACTCGTTCCGCTCTGCAAGCGGCATCGTCGATCGGCGGTCTGATCCTGACCACCGAAGCTGCAGTAGCTGACGCGCCGAAGAAAGACGGCGGCGCTGGCGGCGGCATGCCAGACATGGGCGGCATGGGTGGCATGGGCGGCATGATGTAAGCCAGCCTTACCCCCGTAACGCAAAACCCCGCTGACGCGAGTCAGCGGGGTTTTTTATTGCCTTCGATTTGGTGTGGCTTCAGACCGAGGTGCGACCATCGCTGGCAAGCCAGCTCCCACAGGGATTTGTAAGGTTCACACAATATGTATTTCACCTTGGACTCTGTGGGAGCTGGCTTGCCAGCGATGGCGTCAGATCAGGCGCGGACGGGTTGTGCTCTGACGACAGCCTCAGCCTTCACCGCCGGGCGATACAGCACCCAGTAATACGACCCCAGACAAATCAGCCAACAGAAAATCGCCGTCCACACGTTGTGCGAAAAGAAGTGTGCGCCCTGCATCATTCGGCTGATCGAAAACACCGAACCCAGCGCAAAGGCAAAGATAAACGCCTGTTTAGCCAAGCGCGGACGACGGTCGCGCAGCACAAAAAACAACGCAAACAAGGTGAACCCCGTAGCCGCATGCCCCCCAGGCCAGCAACGACCAGGCTTATCGGTCTGCGGACGATGTTCCATCAGCTTGCTATAAGTCTCATGGCCGCCAAACTGCTCAAGACTCCACGGACACTGCACGGCGGTCACGGCTTTCACCGGGGTGACAAACGAAGTCGCCAGCCCCAGCGACAACACCAGACAGCCCAATTCGCGCTTGAACGGTTTCAGTCGCTCAATGAAAAACGCCCCGACGAAACCGCAGATGGCGAACACCGAGAAGGCGATCACTACCTGTTTGGCGCGGTCATGCAGGATGTCTTCGAGGAAGTAACTGTGCCGTCCGATGAAATCCCCGGCGACAGGGTCGTAGAAAAGTCTGGCCAGATCCATGTCCAGATCGGTCAGTTCAAGCAACACCAGCACGATGGCCGCGACGGCGGGAATTCCCAGACACAGCCAAAAACTCAGTGGCCTGGGGACGGGGCGGGGAGAAGTCGACACCATGGGCAATTCCTTGGGCGGAAAACAGGTTCTGAGGAGCGCAACCGCGCGGAGTCTGCGCCCGTTGGCGTCGAGGATTCGTTAACCGAAAGTGAAAAAAACGTTGCGCCGAACAATGAACGTTTTTGTCGATAAACAACCCAACACACGCCTAGCCCTGAGCCACACTTGGCCGTAAGCTGCGCGGGCCAAGACGGCCGTTACCCCGTACGGAGGAGGTGCCCATGCGTATTCTGTTGGTCGAAGACAACCGCGACATCCTGGCCAATCTGGCCGATTACCTGGGCCTCAAGGGCTATACCGTCGACTGTGCGCAGGACGGTCTGTCGGGCCTGCACCTGGCGGCCACTGAGCATTACGATTTGATCGTGCTCGACATCATGCTGCCGGGGATCGACGGCTACACCCTGTGCAAGCGCCTGCGCGAAGATGCCCGTCGGGACACGCCGGTGATCATGCTCACCGCTCGCGATCAGCTCGACGATCGTTTGCAGGGCTTCAAGTCCGGTGCCGACGATTACCTGATCAAGCCGTTCGCCCTGTCCGAGCTCGCGGCGCGGGTCGAGGCGGTGATGCGCCGAGCCCAGGGCGGTGGCCGTCGCGCCTTGCAGGTCGCCGATCTGAGTTACGACCTCGATACCCTCGAAGTGACGCGCGAAGGCAAACTGCTCAAGCTCAACCCGGTTGGCCTCAAATTGCTGGCGGTGTTGATGCAGAAAAGCCCGCACGTCTTGCGCCGGGAAATTCTCGAAGAAGCGCTGTGGGGCGATGACTGCCCGGACAGTGACAGCCTGCGCAGCCACGTTCACCAGTTGCGCCAGGTGATCGACAAGCCGTTCGCCAAGCCACTGCTGCACACCGTGCATGGCGTGGGTTACCGCCTGGCCGATGCCTGATGGAGTTTAGACAGAGCCTTTCCCAGCGGATCATCATTGCCTTCGCACTGATGAGCGCACTGGTGGCCGGCGCCTTCGCCATGGGCATCGTCGCGACGGTACACCTGGTCGAGGAAAAACTGATTTCGGCTGGTCTGGGCGGCGATCTGCAGCGGCTGCTGCTGATGGACAACGTCTCGGACTGGAGCCATCGTCCCGAACCGGACCAGCTGTTCTATTTCAGTGGCGGCCCGGGCGATTTCGAGTTGCCGAAAGATCTGCGCCATCTGGATTCCGGCTTCCACGAAGTTTTCCGCGAACAATTGTCGTATCACGCGATGGTCGAGATCGTTGACGGTCGTCGCTATGTACTGCTGCAGGATCAAAGCGATTTTGAAGAGCGTGAGCGCGTGCTGTTTGCCGTGGTGCTGGTGGGCTTCGTGCTCAGTCTGGCGCTGGCGGTATTCCTCGGCTGGGTGCTGGCGCGCAAAGTGATGGCGCCGGTGGTGCGTCTTGCGCGGCAAGTGCGCCATCGCGACCAGTTGCTTGGACTGGCGCCTCCACTGGCGCCGGATTACGCTGCTGATGAAGTCGGTGAGTTGGCGGTGGCCTTCGATGCCACGCTGGGACGTTTGCGTCAGGCACTGACCCGCGAGCGCCTGTTTACCAGTGACGTCAGCCATGAACTGCGTACGCCGCTGATGGTGCTGGCAAGTTCTTGTGAATTGTTGCTGGAAAACCCCGGCATCGACCAGCGCGGGCGTTCTCAGGTTCAGCGCATCGCGCGTGCCAGCGAAGAGATGCGCGAGCTGGTGCAGACTTTCCTGATGCTCGCCCGCGCTCAACATGAAGACGCTGGCATGGCGCCTCAGCAGAACCTTGCCCAGGTGGCCGAAAGTCTGCTGTGCCTGTGGCGCGAGCCCATTCAAAGCAAAGGCCTGAAACTGATTTACGAACCGGGCACCCCGCTGGATACCCGTTATAACGCGACCCTGTTGAATGCGGTTATGGGCAACCTGTTGCGCAATGCATTGCATTACACCGAGCAGGGATTCATACGCCTGACACTCAATGCCCACGGGTTCGTGGTCGAGGATTCGGGCGTGGGCATTCCCGAAGAAAAGCGCGAGGCGATGTTCGAGCCATTTGTCCGTGGCAGTGAGAAACGCGGCGAGGGGTTGGGGCTGGGCTTGTCACTGGTCCAGCGCATCTGCGAGAACCAGGGCTGGACGGTGAACCTGAGTACCATGGAGCCCAATGGCTGTCGTTTTGAGGTTGATCTGGGCAAAGTCTGACACGCAGTGGTGGCATCCAGCCACTCCCGCCAACCTGTCTAAATCCTGTATAACCTTGAAATAGTTTGTGGGTTTACCGGACATTTTTTTCACAAATGGATGACCTGATGCTGACACGCCCCTGCTTAAGGTGGGGGCATCAGTAATTCAGGAGTCCTGGTGATGGCCGGTCCGATCAAACTCGATTTTTCCGAAAAGTACGACGACACGCATGCGCAGAAATATCTGCAAAAGCATCAAGCCAATCTCGGTCGTCGCTTGTCTCACTGGCGTGATGAACAACTGGCACGCAAGGCGCTGACATTGGCCGGTGAGCCGGGGCTGGTGCTGGATTTGCCGTGTGGTGCGGGTCGTTTCTGGCCACTGCTGGCGGAAAAACCGAACCGGGTGATCATCGGCGCGGACAACTCCGAGTCGATGATCAAGACCGCGATGCAGGCACAACCGGCCGATGTGGTGAAACGGGTACAACCCTTGCACACCTCTGCGTTCGACATTGCCTTGCCTGATAACGCCGTCGACAGCATTTTCTGCATGCGTTTGCTCCATCACATCGGTGAAGCCGAGCATCGACGGGCCATTCTGCGTGAATTTGAGCGCGTCACCCGTGACAGCGTGATCATTTCGCTGTGGGTGGATGGCAATTTCAAGGCCTGGAAACGCAAGAAGGCCGAGGCCAAGCGTGGGCAGGAAGGTTACCAGAACCGTTTTGTGTTACCGGCTGTTACGGTTGAAAAAGAATTTGAAGAAGCAGGGTTCCGCATTCAGGAACAACTGGATTTCATCCCGCTCTATGCCATGTGGCGGGTCTACGTATTACGCAAGAGGTAGTGGGATGGCAGTGCAATTTGCAGCAGGAACGGACGTCGCTCCGCAGGATCGCTTTGACTATTACTGGAACCAGCAGGGTGAGTGGGTCGAAGAGCCCAACGTCCGCCGTGGTGGCGAAAGTGGTGTGCAACGAGTCATCGGACGTGACGGGCAACTGCTGTATGCCAAACGCCAGACTGGACACATTTACCGCAGCTGGCTGCACCCGTTTGGCCGCCCGACGGTATTGCGTGAACTCGATGCGCTGACCGGCGTGAGCAAACTGGGAGTGCGCGTGCCGGAAATCGTTTTCTGCGGCGCGCAGCCTGACCCGCAATACAAGTGGCGTGCGCTGCTGGTGACCAAGTCGCTGGACGGTTTTGACGAACTGGAAAAGTGGGAAGCGGCGGGTGGTCGTACGCAATACGGCGAAGCCGTTTACGAGCGCGTACTTAAGGACCTCGCCGAAAACCTTGCGCGCATGCACAAGGGCCGTTGGCAGCACAGTTGCATCTATATCAAACACGTCTTTGTACGGGTGACGGGCGAGGGCGAGTCGGCCAAGGTCGAAGTGGCATTGATCGATCTGGAGAAGTGCCGCCAGCGTCTGACCGCCCATCGCGCGGCCGCCCATGACATGAAGCAATTGCGCCGCCATTCGTCGTTCAACGGCGCGGACTGGAAAAAACTCGTCTACTTTTATGAGACGGCGTTTGGCAGCGCTATCAAAGGTTTATAGCGATGAAACTAGAAATTGCACGAGGTTTGTTTTTGGTTGGAGCCTTGGCAGTTGCTTCATTGGCGGTGGCGGCTTGGGAGCAGCCCCGCATGCAAGTCATCGGTGCATCCACGACGGATGATCACTGCGCAGTACCACGGGTGGCCAAAGCCTCCGTGGCGAGTAAACCCGACCATGATTTGTTGCTGTTCATGTTCGGATTGTCTCAAGGGATGAGGCCACAAAGTTGAATCGATTGAAGCCCAAATGAAAGGCCTCGCAGATGCGAGGCCTTTTTTGTTCCCCCTGTAGGAGCTGCCGCAGGCTGCGATCTTTTGATTTTGTTTTTACAGTTCAGATCAAAAGATCGCAGCCTGCGGCAGCTCCTGCAGGGGTCAGGCTTTGTCGGGTTTTGCCAGAAGGGTGTAAATGCATGGGAGGACGAACAGGGTAAATAAGGTACCGATCGACATCCCCGTCGCAATCACCATGCCGATATCAAAGCGGCTCACGGCCCCGGCACCGGTAGCCAGAATCAGCGGCACCATGCCGAACACCATCGCTGCGGTGGTCATCAGCACCGGCCGCAAACGAATCGCCGCCGCTTCCTCCACCGCCTCGCGCGCGCTCAGGCCTTTGTCCTTGCGCAGTTGATTGGCGAATTCGACGATCAGGATCCCGTGCTTGCTGATCAGCCCGATCAGCGTCACCAGCCCGACCTGGGTGTAGATGTTCATGCTCGACCAGCCAAGGAACAGCGGAATCAGCGCCCCGCAGATCGACAGCGGCACCGTCACCAGAATCACCAGCGGATCGCGGAAGCTCTCGAACTGCGCTGCCAGCACCAGAAAAATGATCGCCAGCGCCAAAGCAAACGTCACCCACAGGGCGCTGCCTTCCTGGACGAACTGCCGTGAGGCGCCGCCGTAGTCGAAAGCAAAACCGGCCGGTGCCTCTTCGCGGGCGATCTGCAACACCGTGTCGATCGCTTCGCCCATGCTCACCAGCGGAAACCCGGAAATCTTCGCCGCGTTGAGTTGCTGGAACTGGTTGAGCTGGCGCGGCCGGGCACGGTCGCTGACCTTGATGAGCGTCGACAGCGGCAGCAATTCGCCCTGGGTGTTTTTCACGTAGTAGTTGTTCAGCCAGTCCGGGTTGTCGCGGTACGGCCGTTCAACCTGGGCGATGACCTTGTAGCTGCGCCCTGCAATGGTAAAGCGATTGATTTCCGCCTCGCCGAGCAGCGTTGCCAGGGTGCTGCCCAGATCGAGCATCGACACGCCCATCTGCGCCGCTTTGGCGCGGTCGATGTCGACCACCACTTCCGGTTTGTCGAACGCCAGGTCGAGGTCGACGAAGGCGAACTTGCCCGACTCCATCGCGCGCTTCTTGATCCGGTCAGCGACTTGCAACAGTAGCTCGTAATCGTTGGCCGTGTTGATGACGAATTCGAATGGCAAGCCTTCGCCGGTGCCGGGCAGGGAGGGCAGATTGAAACCGAAAATCTGCAATCCCGGGATCGCACCCAGTTTGCCCTGCACCTCGGGGAGGATCTGCATCTGCGTGCGGCTGCGCTCGTTCCACGGCTTGAGCAGGAAGCCGCCGATGCCGGCCTGCACACCGTTGTAGCCGTTGATCTGGAACGAGGAGTAGTACTCCGGGAATTCCTTGAAGATCTTGATGAACTCGTCGGTGTAGGTGCTCAGGTAATCAAGGTTGGTTGGCTGCGGGGCGGTGGCCATCATGAAAATGATGCCCTGATCCTCGTCCGGCGCCAGTTCAGATTTGGTGAACTTGAGGAACACCGGAATCAGGCACAGTACGATCACTGCAAACACCAGCACCACCGGGCGCGTATTCAGTGTGCCGTGCAGCGTGCTTTGATAGCGGCGCTTGAGGCCGTCGAAGAGGCGGTCGAGGCGATGAGCGAGGCCGCTGGGGTTCTGTTCGTGGCGCAGCAGATAAGCGCACATCATTGGCGACAGGGTCAGGGCGACGACCCCGGAAATCACCACCGCCCCGGCCAGCGTCAGCGCGAACTCCTTGAACAGCGCCCCGGTCAGTCCGGTGAGAAAACCGATCGGCGCATACACCGCCGCCAGCGTGATGGTCATCGAGACCACCGGCATGGCGATTTCCCGTGCGCCTTCAAGGGCCGCGTCAAACGGTGTTTTGCCTTCCTCGATGTGCCGGTGAATGTTCTCCACCACGACAATCGCATCGTCCACCACCAGGCCGATGGCCAACACCATCGCCAGCAGCGTCAGCAGGTTGATCGAGTAGCCCATCATCTGCATGAAGAACATCACGCCGATCATCGACAGCGGAATGGTCACCACCGGGATCACCACCGAGCGCAACGCGCCAAGGAACAGGAACACCACGACGATGACGATCAGCACCGCTTCGAACAGGGTTTTTACCACTTCGTCGATGGACGCCTGGATGAACAGGGTGGCGTCGTAAGCAATCTCGCTCTTGAGGTTCGGCGGCAGCTGCGCTTCCAGCTCCGGCATGATCTTGCGCACTTCCTTGATCACGTCCAGCGGGTTGGCGCCCGGTGTCGCCTTGATGCCGATGTACACCGATGGCGTGCCGCCGAACGAGCTGATCGAGTCGTAGTTTTCCGCGCCCATTTCCACCCGCGCGACATCGCTGAGCAGCACGCGGCTGTCGCCACTGACCTTGAGCGGAATGGCGGCGAACGCTTCGGCGGATTTCAGCTCGGTGTTGGCGTTGATGCTGGTCACCACGTACTCGCCTTTCACTTCGCCTGCGGCGGAGAGGAAGTTGTACTGGCGCACAGCGTTGGTCACGTCGGCGGCGCTGAGGCCGAAACCGGCAAGTTTTATCGGGTCGAGCCACAGGCGCATGGCGAACACCTGATTGCCGAGAATCTCCGCTTCAGCCATGCCCGGCAGGGTCGCCAGTTTTGGCTGGATCACCCGCGACAGGTAGTCGGTGATCTGCGGGTTGCTCAAGTCCTTGCTGAAGAAGCTGATGTACATCAGTGCCGAAGCGTCGGCGGATTCCTTGCTCAGCACCGGGTCTTCGGCATCCTGCGGCAGCTGGTTTTTGACTTCGTTGGCCTTGGCCAGCAGCTCGGTGAACAAACGGTCGGTGTTGGCGCCGATGCGTGCGTAGATCGAGATCGTGGAGAAGTTCTGGCGACTGACCGAGGTCATGTAGTCGATGCCCTCGGCGCTGGCCAGGCTCTGCTGCATCGGTTGGGTGATGTAGCCCTGAATGGTTTCGGCGTTGGCCCCGGGGTAGGCGGTGGTCACCGTGATCAGGGCGTTTTCCATTTGCGGGTATTGGCGCAGCGGCAACTTGCTCCAGGCCTGAAAGCCGAGCAGCACAATCAGCAGGCTGACCACGGTGGCGAGCACCGGGCGGCGGATGAACGGATCAGTAAAAGCCATGGGGTTTCCTTGATCAGTCGGCGCGGGGCGGACTGTTCTGCTCGCCGAGGGTCTTGTCGTCGCTGATGGCGATGTGCGCGCCGTTGTCCAGTTTGATCTGGCCAGCCGTCACCACTTGTTCGCCGTTCTGCACGCCCTTGTTGATCATCACCAGGCCATCGCGGCGTTCACCGGTTTCGATGAAGCGGCGTTCGGCGATCAGTACGGGTTGGCCCTTGTCGTCTTTTTCGACGCTGCCGTCTTCGGCCTTTTTCTGCCCGACCACGTAGATCGAGTTGCCGTAGAGGGTGTAGGTGATCGCGCTCTCCGGCACGACGATGTGTTTCTGCGGATCGGGCAACAGCACTTCGAGGCTGGTAAACATGCCGGGCAACAGTTTGCCGTCGGGGTTGGCCAAGGTGGCGCGGATCAGGATGTTGCGCGTAGTGCTTTCGACGATCGGGTTGATTGCGCTGATCTTGCCGGCGAAATTTTGCCCGGGGTAAGCCGAAACCGAGATCTGTACGGGTTGGCCGATGGCCAGTTTCGGCACCGATTGTTCGGGCAGGTAGAAGTCGGCGTAGAGGCTGCTCAAATCCTGCAACGTAGCGATTTTGGTGCCGCTGGCGAGGTAGTCGCCGACGTCGACCTGACGGATGCCGATGGTGCCGCTGAACGGCGCGAGAATGCGTTTTTTCGCCAGTGAGGCGTTGAGCTGATTGACCGTGGCTTTGTTCTTTTGCAGCACGGCGGAGAGGCGGTCGAATTCGCCTTTGGAGATGGCGCGGCTGTCGACCAGTTGCGCGCCACGGCCGAAGTCCAGTTGCGCCAGACCCAAGTCTGCCTTGGCGGTTTCCAGCAGGGCGGTTTCGACGGCGCTGTCGAGTTGCAGCAACGGTTGCCCGGCTTTGACCTTCTGTCCGGATTCGAACTTGAGTTCAGTGACCGTGCCGGCGACTTCCAGACTCAGCTCGACGCCTTGCAATGCCTTGAGCGTGCCGACGGTGGGCAAGCGCATCTGCCACGGCCGTTCGCTGGCGTTGGCCACGGCGACGCTGATCGGCGGTTTCGGCTTGGAAAAGCCCTGGATCATCGTGTAGATCGAAAAGGCTTTGTACCCGCCCAGCACCAGGACGATCAGCAACACAACACCCAACATGATCAGCATGCGGCGACGCAGCATATTTCCAGTTCCTTGGATAAATCAGGTGAGACAGGCCCGAACATTACTCCGAGAGAGGCAGGTAATCCAACTGCCACTTTTTACATATTCGGCCGGACACAAACCCTGTGGTGAGGGGATTTATCCCCGACCGGCTGCGCAGCAGTCGCAAAACCATCCGACACGGTACAACCGACAGACTGCGGTTGCAGGTTTTGGGGCGGCTTCGCCACCCATCGGGGATAAATCCCCTCGCCACAGGTTATGGTTCATCCACAGGTTAGTGTCGTCCGTAGGAGAGGCAGGTAATCCAACTGCCACATAATACAGTGAGGACGAATAGGCCCCCTGTGGTGAGGGGATTTATCCCCGACCGGCTGCGCAGCAGTCGCAAAACCATCCGACACGGTAAAACCGACAGACTGCGGTTGCAGGTTTTGGGGCGGCTTCGCCACCCATCGGGGATAAATCCCCTCGCCACAGGTTATG
>NZ_JBODOE010000003.1:333824-503999 GCF_051913165.1 Pseudomonas sp. SM4
CACATAATACAGTGAGGACGAATAGGCCCCCTGTGGTGAGGGGATTTATCCCCGACCGGCTGCGCAGCAGTCGCAAACCATCCGACACGGTACAACCGACAGACTGCGGTTGCAGGTTTTGGGCGGCTTCGCCACCCATCGGGGATAAATCCCCTCGCCACAGGGACGGCGTTAATTTTAACTATGGGTATCAGGCCATCAGGTGCAGATGGTTGTCCCAGAGCCCTGCCGGCAGTTCCAGCGGTTTGGCCAGCAGTTCATCCTGACGGCAATCGTAATAGCGGCAGCGGCCCTGACCGGAGGTCACGACAAAACCGTCCTGCACCGCACCCACACCTGCGCAATCCGGCAACGGTGCATCGAGGCGCACTTCGCCGCTGTCCAGGTCCCAGATAAAGAAGCGATTGCCGCGCGGCGCCGTCAGTGCGACCAGACGCAACTCACTGTGCACCGCAACACTGGCGGTGTAGTGCCCCATCGACTGCAACTGATGCTCCGGCACCGGGAACGCCACGAACGGCTGCCCCGGACGCTTGATCGCCAGCAGTTCCGAACGCTCGTGCGATGCGCCCATGAATTGCTGACCGGCAACGATGGTGCCGTCACTGGCAATGCCCAAATGGCGCACGCTGTTCATCTGCTGGGCGAGGGTTTCCTTGCTCAGCAACGTACCGTCGCGCTGCATCAGCACCAGACTCGGCTCCATGGCACTGAGGTTCATGTCGACGCGACTTTCCGCCTCGGTACGAATCCCGCCGTTGGCCACCACCAGCGTCTCGCCATCGGGCATCCATGACACCTGATGCGGGCCGAGGCCGTGGGTGGAAATCTCGCCGCTGTGTACCAGCCGCTCGCCTTCGAACTTGTACACACCGAGCAATCCACGGCCAGGGTCGGTGGTGTCGTTCTCGGTGGCGTACAGGTACTCGCCGTCCTTGTGCACCACGGCGTGGCCGTAGAAGTGCCGGTTCGGCTGCGAGGTCAGCGTCTGCAGCAACTTGCCGTCGCGCAGGTCGATCAGGTAACTCTCGGTGCCCGGACGCCGCGCGACGAACAGCGCAATCGGCTGCGTCGGGTGGTTGATGATGTCGTGGCAACGCTGGCCGACTTCGGTGGCGAACACGCGCGTGCCGTCCAGCCGATAACCGACGGCGTAGTGCTTGCCGTCGGTGTCATCGCGCGCCGACAGCAGCAGCGGGCTCTGATCCTTGCGTTTGAACAGCGTCCAGCCGCCCAGTGTCACTGCTCCCAGCAGCGTACTAGCTAAAGTCAGAGCCTGGCGTCGCAGCATGGCACTTGCCCTCATCAGTCACCGTCGTTGGCGTTGAAGCCCAGTTGGATGCCCAGCGCCTTGGCCAGTTCGCCTTCGTGCAGGCGATGGACGACGTTGAGGCTGTCGTAGATGTCGTTGAGTTGCTGACGACCGGCGTCGTCTTCGAGCATTTCGCCGAGCGAACGCTGGGTGCTGTCAAACAGTTTCAGCGAGGCAGCGTAAGCAGCGTCGATCTTGTCGGCCAACGGCTTTTGCTCAGCCGGCAACAGCCCGCGCAGGCCTTTGTTGTCGACGCCTTCCCACACGGTTTTGGCGGCGGCAAGGCTGGCTTCCAGCGCGGTCATCGACGACTGGCTGCGCCATGCATCGGCCTGGAACGGCTGTGGCACGCCCTTGCTCTGGCGGCCCATTGGCGTGCCGAGTTTTTTCTTCAGGGTGTCCAGCGCGGTGACTTGCACGCGCAGCAGATCGGCGATCGCTTCGTGGGAGTCGGCGTAACGCTGGTTAGGGAACTTGGTCATCTGCGCGAGCATGCCGTCGGTGTTGTTCCAGTTCTGCAGAATCTCTTCGGCCAGTTGCTTCTGACGTTCGCCGATGGCGATCAGCAGTGGGCAGTACTTGGCTTTCTGCTCGGCGTTGGCGACGTCAGGCTTGGCGTCGAACAGGATGTATTCGTAGGCCGACAGGCCCTGAACGACAACGCTCGATTTGGCCAGTGCGGCGGCATCGATCTGCGGCTGGGCGACAACCAGTTGCTCGACCTGACGACCGACAAGGTTCTTCTTGTCCGGCCAGAACTGTACTTGCCAGGCGCGGTTGCCCTCGGCCAGCGGGCCGATCAGCAGCGGTTGCAACTCGGCCCAGGCTTTCTGTGCGTGCAGGAAGTCGGCGCGGGCAGTCTCCAGGGTTTCTTTGCCCTGGCAGTAGGCGAGGGCGCTGACCGCCAGTTGCTTGTCGGCTTCGACCCAACGGGTGTAGGTCGGCAGGATCACCGATTTGGCGATGGCCGCCGAGGTGACCGCTTGCGGATCCTGCGGCGAGCAGGCGCCGAGGGCGAGCGCGGCAAGGCTGGTGAACAGTAGCTTGGGACGGAACATGTCGGGCTCCCGATTCTTTTATCAGTGTTTAAAGTGAGTTCAGAAACGCCAGCAGCGCGGCACGCTGCTCGGCATTGAAAGATAAAACCTGTTGCTGCGCCGCCGTCGCTTCGCCGCCGTGCCAGAGCACCGCTTCGAGCAGATTGCGCGCGCGACCGTCATGCAAAAACTGTGTGTGGCCGCTGACCGCTTGCGTCAGGCCAATCCCCCACAACGGCGGTGTGCGCCAGTCGCGGCCAGAGGCCTGGAACTCCGTGCGGTTGTCGGCCAGACCATCGCCCATGTCATGCAGCAGCAGATCGCTGTACGGGCGAATCACTTGATTGGCCAGTTCCGGTTCGGCGGCGTTGGCGGCGGTGGTGTATTTCGGGGTGTGGCACGAATCGCAACCGGCCTGGAAAAACAGGTTCTTGCCGGCGATGACCTCTGCATCGTTAACGCCGCGGCGTGCAGGCACGGCGAGGTTGCGGCTGTAGAACAGCACCAGACGCAGGATGTTATCGCTGACTTCTGGCTCGCCATCCGGGCCATTGCCGTTCGGCGCCTGTTTGCAGGCGGTTTGCGCGTCGGTGCAATCATCGAACGGTCTCAGGCTGGTCGTCAGGCCCATATCACCGGAAAACGCGTGAACATTCTGTTGATTGAGGTTCGGCTGCCCGGCTTTCCAGCCAAATTTGCCCATGACGGTTTTTTGCAACGCGTCATCCCAGACCTGGTTGGGCCGGCCATTGATGCCGTTTTTTTCTTTGGCCTGTGCGGCGGCGTTGGCGAGGATCGCTTCTTCAGGGATCGCTTCGAGCAGGCCGAGGCCGATCATCGGCGGCGCGACGCGTGCGGAAAAGCGCGTGTCCGGGTGCATCGGGCCGTAGCCGAGTTGAGTGATCTGCAATACCGGTTTGCGCAGTTCGACTTCGGTGCCGTCCTTGAACCGCACGGGCACCGGGGTGTAGTCGACGCGCACCTTACCTTCCGGGGCAACTCCCGGTACGGACATGTCCTGGAACTGGCCGCCGTAGACAGGCTCTGGCACCACGCCGACCTGCTCGATGAGCCGGGCATATTCCGGTGCGTCGGGAATAGACAACCGGACCAGCATCGACACCGCGTTGGGCGCGTCCGGCGTTGGCGGATGACCGCGACCGTCCTTGATGTGGCAGTTCTGGCAGGCGTTGGTGTTGAACAACGGGCCGAGGCCATCGCGCGCGGTGGTGGTCGACGGCGCGATCACCCACGGGCTGCGAAAGAAGCTGTTGCCGACACTGAAATCCACCCGCCGCGACGGTGGCAGATTCGCCGAGGGCAGGGAGAACGCATTCTGATCGGTCTTGCGCACGGTCGCCGCACCGCCGGAACGCGCTTCACCGGGCTCGGCCTTGGTGAAACGCGGGGCGTCATCGCAGGCACTCAGGCCCAGGGCCAGCAACAGTGCGGACAAGCGAAGAGGCAGCGAGGGCATCAGACATCCTGCGGACGGGCAAAATAAAGGCGCAAAGTCTAACAGGGCGAGGGGGTTTGAATAAGAGGAATTATCGTTTGCTTGATACAGTGCATATGCAAACTCCCATGTAGGAGCTGCCGAAGGCTGCGATCTTTTGATCTGTCTTTTTAAAAGCAAGGTCAAAAGATCGCAGCCTTCGGCAGCTCCTACATGGGGTCGTGTACGGCAGGGATGAAAAAGGCGACCCGAAGGTCGCCTTTTTTTGACGCGGACGCTGTGATCAGAACTCGTGATCAGCGTTGTCCGGGTTCAGGTCGCTGATGCCCAGTTTGCCGGCAGCGGCTTCGATCGAACCGGTCTGCTTGACCAGCGAGGCGATCGCGTCGCGAACGATCTGGTTGCCAGCGGTGTTGCCGGCAGCGATCAACTGGTCGTAGTGCTCACCCTTGTTGGCGTGATCGACCATGACCTGGATCTTCGCTTCTGTCGCAGCCAGATCGGCTTTCAGCGCGGTGTCGGCAGCCGGGTCAGCCTTGGCCACCAGCGACGACAGGCTGGCGCCGGTCATTTTGGTGCCGTCAACACGGGTGTACTCGCCCAGATAGACGTTACGAATGCCTTTGGCATCGTAGAAGTGCGAGTAGTGCGTGTTGTCGCTGAAGCAGTCCTGCTCGTCTTCAGGGGAGTTGGCTTCCAGGGAAACCTTCATGCGCTCGCCCGCCAGCTCGCCCAGGGACAGGCTGCCCATGCCGAAGAGCATTTTGCGCAGACCGGTTTCGCCCGGCTCGGCTTCCAGGGTGGCGCGGTAGTTGTCAGCCACGTTCGGCTTCCAGTTGCCGACCATTTCTTCCAGGTCGCTGACCAGCAGTTGGGTCACGGACTTCAGGTAGGCACGACGACGATCGTTGTGACCGCCAGTGGCGCCGGCGCCTTCCAGGTAGTCGGAGGCAGGACGGTTGCCAGCGCCAGGGCCGGTGCCGTTCAGATCCTGGCCCCACAGCAGGAATTCGATGGCGTGGTAGCCGGTGGCGACGTTGGCTTCGGAGCCGCCCAGCTCGTTGAGGCTGGCGAGTTTTTCCGGGGTGATGTCTTTGACGTCGACCTTGTCTTCGCCGACCTGAACTTCGGTGTTGGCGATGATGTTGGCGGTAGCGCCCGGGTTACCCAGTGCGTGCTCGTAGGACTTGTCGACGTAGTCGATCAGGCCTTCGTCCAGCGGCCAGGCGTTAACCTGACCTTCCCAATCGTCGATGATGGTGTTGCCGAAGCGGAACACTTCGCTCTGCAGGTACGGAACGCGCGCAGCAACCCAGGCAGCCTTGGCGGCTTTCAGGGTGTCGGCGTTCGGCTTGGCGAGGAACGCGTCGACGGCGGTTTGCAGGGTTTTCGCGGTGGATTCGGCATCGCTGTAAACCGCGAAGACCATGTCGGCGTAGTGCGCGACCACAGCCTTGGCGGCCGCTTCATCGACTTTACCGGCAGCGGCAGGCGCAGCCGCAGGAGCGGTGGTGCTGGCGGCTGGAGTCGGCGCGGCCGGAGCGGCGGCCTTGTCTTTGCCTTCGCCGCAACCGGCGAGGGAAATAGCGATGGCCAGCAGACTGGCGGTAGCCAGAGGCATACGAATCATGGCGAACATCCTGCTTCGGTGGTTTATAGGACAGGCGCGGGGGTGCGCAAAACTGCGACATAATGCAAATCTTTCGCATTATGTGTAAAGGGTTGTGGCTGGAAATATTTCTTATTTACGTAGATCAAAAGATCGCAGCCTTCGGCAGCTCCTACAGGGGAACGCATTGCAAATGTAGGAGCTGCCGCAGGCTGCGATCTTTTGACTTTTAAAGAATGGCCGCGTTACTGCGTTGCGCCTGCTTGAGGTAGGCACTCAACTCACGCGCCGGCAACGGCTTGCTGTAGTGGTAACCCTGACCTTCGTGGCAGCCTTCGGAGATGATGTAGCTTTCCTGCTCGGCCGTCTCCACGCCCTCGGCAATCACCTGCATGCCAAGGCTTTTGCCCAACTGAATGATCGCGCGAACGATGGTCGCATCGTCGTCGTCATCGAGCAGGTCCTGCACGAAGCTCTTGTCGATCTTGATCTTGTCCAGCGGCAGGCTTTTCAGATAGCTCAGCGATGAGTAGCCGGTGCCGAAGTCGTCGATGGCGATCAGTGCACCGGAGCGACGCAGGCTCAGCAGGTGCTGGGCTGCGGTGCTGATGTCTTCCATCAGGCCGGTTTCGGTGACTTCCAGTTCCAGACTGCGCGGCGGCAGGCGGTACATCTGCAGCAGGTTATTGACCACCCGTGGCAGCTCGGCGTGGTGCAACTGCACGGTGGAAAGATTCACCGCCATGCGCAGATCGGCGAAACCCTGATCGTGCCATTCGCGCAATTGCTTGCAGGCCTGATCCAGCACCCACTCGCCAATCGCGATGATCGTGCCGTTCTGTTCCGCCAGCGGAATGAACAAGTCCGGCGGCACCAGGCCGTGTTCCGGATGCTGCCAGCGAATCAGCGCTTCGACGCCGACCACGCGGTGATCGCGATAGCTGATCTGCGGTTGATAAACGAGGTAGAACTGATCGCGCAGCAAGGCATCGCGCAGGTCTTTCTCCAGTTCGCGGCGACGGCGCATCTCGCTGTCGACGCTGGCGATGTAGAACTGATAGCGGTTGCGCGAGCGGGTCTTGGCCAGGGTCATGGTCTGCTCGGCCTTCTGCAACAGCTTTTCGGTGCTGTCGCCGTCCTCCGGAAACAGAGTGATGCCGATGGTTGCGCGCAGACGGATTTCCTGATCGCCGAGAGCGAACGGCGCCTCGAGGTCATCGAGAATGCTTTGCGCCAGTTCCGCTGCTTCGTAAGGCTGTTCGATATCCGCCTGGACCAGCGCGAACTGATCGCCACCCAAACGGGCGAGGGCGCCGAGGCGGCCGCTGTGGGCGCGCAGGCGATCAGCCAGTGCCAGCAACAGTTGGTCGCCGGTCTGGTAGCTGAATTGTTCGTTGATGCCTTTGAAATCGTCCAGCCCTACACACAACACCGCGACCCGGCGTTGCAGCTTGCCGGCGTCGACCAGAATCTTGTCCAGTTGCTGCTGCAATTGCTGGCGGTTTGGCAGGCCGGTGAGGAAGTCGTACTGGGCCATGCGCAGCAGGCTGTTTTCTGCTTCGTGGCGCAGATGGGTGTTGCGTTCGATCGATTCGAGTAACTGGTTGGCGGTGTTGATCCAGATCCCCAGTTCGTTTTTCTCGTGGCCCTTGAGCTGCGGAATCTTGTGCTCGCTGGGACGGTCGGGGTTGATCTCGGTGAGGTGCTCGATGATCCGCGACAGCGGTTTGGTCAGCAGCCAGTGATAGACCAGATACAGCACCAGGCCCATGGCCAGTGCGCGCAACACGCCGGAAATGAAAATGATCACCGAACTGACGATAAACCCTTCGCCATAGGTGGCGGTGTCGAGGGTGATGCTCAAGTCGCCGTAATACTCGCTGTACGGACCGCGCCCCACCAGCTGCGTGGTGAAGGTGCGTTCCTGGCCGAGGATCAGGTCGGTCAGCCAGCGGCTGTTGGAATGCTGCAACTCGCGGGATTTTTGCGCGAGCATGGCTTCGTTGGGATGGCCAATGGAGGCCTGGCGCACGGCGTCGTCCTGGAACAGGCCTTCGATCACCTGCATGCCCATCTCCCGATCAAGGCTATAAACCGCCTGGGTCGAGGGGTCGCGGAACATGTCGAGGATGCGTTCGGCGTCGCCGGCAACCGCCTGACGCGTTTTGTAGGCATCGAAAACAATCTGCGCGCAGCTCAAGACTACGCCGACGATCAATGCCGACAGGAGCACGACCCGGAGCAACTTCACCGACAAGCTGTTCTTGAGTTCCAGCTTCAAAGGGTTATTCCTTAATCCGTGCGGGTAGCGTCAAGTTGCCATGAGTATTGGCAATCCCGTGTTGGCAGTCAAAGGGACAATCAGGCCGAGGATAATTAGCCTGTGGCGTTGGCCGAAATGCTGCTGTCTGGAGTATTAGCCCTAATCTGTACTATGTCGGTAGTTTCGACCCTCAACTTGAGCGCTTCGCAGCATTTTTTCCGCTGTTTTGATGTTAGCCCTCTGTACGGCGGCAGCAAGCCAAGGCAGTGGGAAAAAACCGAGCCCAATTTAGGAGCTGCCGAAGGCTGCGATCTTTTGATCTTCGGCGTACCTGAATACGCCAAAGATCGCAGCCTTCGGCAGCTCCTACAGGAAGTCAAAAGCGTTGAGTGTTCGCAGGTTTCGGCCGTGCGTATGAATCACAGGCATAAAAAAACCCGGCCGAAGCCGGGTTTTTTGACTGGCGCGCAGCTTAAGCGGTGAAGGTTTTGCCTTCGAACTGCTCAGCAACGAACTTCCAGTTGACCAGGTTCCAGAACGCTTCGACATACTTCGGACGAACGTTGCGGTAGTCGATGTAGTAAGCGTGTTCCCAGACGTCGCAGGTCAGCAGCGGGGTGTCGCCGCTGGTCAGCGGGTTGCCGGCGCCGATGGTGCTGGCCAGGGCCAGGGAACCGTCAGCCTTTTTCACCAGCCAGCCCCAGCCGGAACCGAAGGTGCCGATCGAGGTTTTGCTGAACTCTTCCTTGAACTTGTCGAACGAACCGAACGAAGCGTTGATGGCTTCAGCCAGCGCGCCGGTAGGTTGACCGCCGGCGTTTGGCGCCAGGCAGTTCCAGTAGAAAGTGTGGTTCCAGACCTGAGCGGCGTTGTTGAAGATACCGCCCGAGGAAGTCTTGACGATTTCTTCCAGGGTCTTGCCTTCGAACTCGGTGCCTGGCACCAGGTTGTTCAGGTTCACGACATAGGTGTTGTGGTGCTTGTCGTGGTGGTATTCCAGGGTTTCCTTGGAAATGTGCGGCTGCAGGGCATCGTGTGCGTAAGGCAGCGGCGGCAATTCGAAAGCCATGATGATTCTCCTAATCAGGTCTGTTGCGGTGAGCGCAAGGCCGATCACGGGCGGCCAGAAATGCACCGGCGAGTTTTTACTCTTTGCGGCGCAGGGTTCGGATCATAGCACCGGGGTTGCGGCTTAACCACGCAACAACTGTGTGGGATAGAGGTTCCAGAGCTGTTTGGAATAAATCACGACGCCAATATCAGTTGTCCGGCGACCGTGAACATCATCAACGCCACCACCAGATCGAGAATCCGCCAGGTGCTCGGCCGGGCCAACCATGGCGCCAGCCATGCCGCGCCTAGCGCAAGGGTAAAAAACCACAACAGCGAAGCACTCGCCGCGCCGACCACATAAGCTCCCGGCACCGATTGCTGCGCACCGAGAGAACCGATCAGCAGCACCGTATCCAGATAAACGTGCGGGTTGAGTAACGTCACGGCCAAAGCGCTGAGCATTACCGCACGCAATGAACGCACTGTCTGGTTTTCACCCTGATCCAGGCTCTGTTTCGAACAGGCCCGACGCAGCGCCTGGCTGCCGTACCAGATCAAAAACGTCGCGCCGCCCCAACGGGCAATCGCCAGCAATGTCGGGTTCTGCGCCAGAACCGTCGCCAGGCCGAATACCCCGGCCGCAACCAACAGCGCATCACAGACCACGCACAATGCCGCCACCGGCAGGTGATGTTCACGGCGCAGGCTTTGCGCCAATACAAAGGCGTTCTGCGTACCGATCGCCATGATTAGCCCCAACGCCACCAGCAAGCCGTTCACATAGCTTTGCCACATAACCATTACTCCGCGTTGGCTGCGAGATCGCGCAGCACTTGCATGGCGCGTTCGGCGTCGGCCTGACCGACGAACAAATGGTCGTGGTAGTAACCGGCGATCACGTTGCAGCTAATTCCGGCCTTGCCCAATGCCGTGGCAAATGCGGCGGTAAGGCCGACGGCTTCCAGCGCCGAATGCACGTTGAGGGTGATCCACGCGGCGACGTAGTCGAAGCTGAAACCGGCCTGTTCAGCGCGGGAACGTTCGACAATCACCGTCAGGCCTTCCTGTTCGCGGAAGCTGCCGACGATCTCCAGGCCATTGGGCATCTGGCCGTCACGCAGGGTGCAGAACACGTATTCGCCGGCGTTGAGTTGCGGGCTCATGCTGCGCAACAGGGTTGTGAGTGAAGTTTCGCCAGCCATTGAAATGTTCCTTGGTAAAGAGTGCTTGCTGGCTATTCTCCGGGCGAAACCTGTATAAGAAAAACCAATAGTGCTGATCGCTCATTAGGAAAACTGATGTTCGACTACAAATTGCTTTCCGCTTTGGCTGCCGTGGTTGAGCAGGCCGGATTCGAACGGGCCGCGCAGGTGTTGGGCTTGTCACAGTCGGCGATCTCCCAGCGGATCAAACTGCTTGAGGCGCGGGTCGGCCAACCGGTGCTGGTGCGCGGCACACCGCCGTCGCCCACCGAGATTGGCCGGCGGCTGCTCAACCATGTGCAACAGGTGCGTTTGCTTGAGCGCGACTTGCAGACCCTCGTGCCGGCATTGGACGAAGAGGGCCTGCCCGAGCGCCTGCGCATCGCGCTGAACGCCGACAGCCTCGCGACATGGTGGGCGCAGGCGGTGGGGGATTTCTGCGCCGAGCAGCATTTGTTGCTGGACCTGATCGTCGAAGACCAGACCGTCGGCCTCAAGCGCATGCGCGCCGGTGAGGTCGCCGCGTGCCTGTGCGCCAGTGAACGGCCGGTGGCCGGCGCACGCAGCGTGTTGCTCGGTGCGATGCGCTATCGCGCGCTGGCCAGCCCGGCGTTCATCGAACGGCATTTCCCTGATGGCGTGCGCGCCGAACAACTGCCGCGCACGCCGGCGCTGGTGTTCGGCCCGGACGATTTCCTGCAGCACCGCTACCTGGCGTCGTTGGGCGTCGATGGTGGCTTCGAGCACCATTTGTGCCCGTCCTCGGAAGGTTTTATCCGCTTGACCGAGGCCGGACTGGGCTGGGGCCTGGTGCCGGAACTGCAAGTGCGCGAGCAGTTGCAACGCGGCGAATTGCGCGAACTGTTGCCAGATAAACCGATCGACGTGCCGTTGTACTGGCATCATTGGCGCAATGGCGGTCAGCTGCTGGGGTTGCTGACCGAGCAATTGGTGCGTTCATCCGCGCAATGGTTGGTGCCGTTGGACTGACGGCCAGCGTCAAGACACACGAATCAGGCAAAACGAAAGACATCGGAGCTTTACATGAAAATTCTGGTCACCGGCGCAAGCGGCTTCATTGGCGGGCGCTTTGCGCGTTTCGCCCTGGAGCAGGGCCTGGACGTGCGGGTCAACGGTCGCCGGGCCGAGAGCGTCGAGCATCTGGTACGCCGTGGCGCCGAATTTGTGCCCGGCGATCTGACCGATCCTGATCTGGTGCGCGAGCTGTGCTCCGACGTAGAAGCCGTGGTGCATTGCGCTGGCGCCGTCGGACTGTGGGGCCGTTATCAGGACTTTCATCAGGGCAACGTGCAGGTCACCGAAAACGTCGTCGAAGCCTGCCTCAAGCAACGCGTCCGCCGTTTGGTACACCTGTCTTCGCCGTCGATTTATTTCGATGGCCGCGATCACCTGGGCCTGACCGAAGAGCAAGTGCCCAAACGTTTCAAGCATCACTACGCCGCGACCAAATACCTGGCTGAGCAAAAAGTCTTCGGCGCCCAGGAGTTCGGTCTGGAAACCATCGCCCTGCGTCCGCGCTTCGTCACCGGCGCCGGCGACATGAGCATCTTCCCGCGCCTGCTGAACATGCAGCGCAAGGGCCGGCTGGCGATCATCGGCAATGGTCTGAACAAGGTCGATTTCACCAGCGTGCAGAACCTCAACGAAGCCATGCTCAGCAGTCTGCTGGCCGCCGGCTCCGCGTTGGGCAAGGCTTACAACATCAGCAACGGTGCGCCAGTGCCGTTGTGGGATGTGGTCAATTACGTGATGCGCAGGATGGAAGTCCCACAGGTCACCCAGTACCGGTCCTACGGGCTGGCCTACAGTGTCGCCGCGTTGAATGAAGGCGCTTGCAAACTCTGGCCGGGGCGTCCGGAGCCGACGCTGTCGCGGCTGGGCATGCAAGTCATGAAGAAAAATTTCACCCTCGACATCAGTCGCGCCCGGCATTATCTGGACTACGATCCGAAAGTCAGCCTATGGTCGGCGCTGGATGAGTTCTGCGCGTGGTGGAAAGCTCAGGACATTCGTTGAAACGATTCGGCCCGGCGGCAATGAACCGCACCGCCCGTTGGGGGTCAATCCCTGCGGCTGCGGCGGTTATACTTCGCAGCATTTAGCCATCACCGCGTTTCACAAAGGTTGCCTCAATGTCCATGCGTAATGATGCCCACGACGATTTCGACGATGTCCCGAGCCTGCGTGCCGACACCTTCGACGACGATGACATTCCGACCACTGCGCGCACCTCCGTGCACTCGCGCACGCCACCGGTGGTCCAGGTCAAAGCCGCGAGCACCGGGCCGCTGTGGGCATTGGTCGGCGCGTTGTTCTTTGCCTTCATCGGCTTGGCCTGGTGGAGTTTCCAGCAGATTTCTCTGATGGAACAGCAACTGGTCGCGACCCAGGAAAGCTTTGCGCGCATCAGTGAAGAAGCGGCGGGGCGCCTGCAGGACATTTCCGGCAAGGTCGTGGCCAGCCAGAGCAACGTCACCAGTGACAGCGAAGCCCTGAAGCTGCAGATCAAACAGCTTGAAGGCAAGCTGCTCGATCAGAGCAAACAGCAGCAGGGCGTCGCCGGTCAGGCCAGCGATCTCGATAAGCGCCTGGCGCAGATGACCGCGCAAACGACCGAACAACAGAACGCCAGCACCCAGTTGCAAGCGCAGGTCAAAGCCTTGAGTGCGGAGCTGGCGACGGTGAAAAGCACCCCGGCCGACACCAGCAAGGTCGATGCGCAGTTGAAGTCCTTCGATGCGCAGTTCAAGAGCCTTGGCGCCGATATTGCCGCGTTGAAAAAACAAGGCAATCCGAGCGCGGCGATTGATCGTCTGGAACAGGACATCGTCGTCCTGAAAAGTCAGCAGGACAACCGCCCGGCAGCCCCGCAGGGTGGCGGCAATACGGCTGAGTTCGACGCGTTCCGTGGGCAGATGACGCGCAACATCAACACCTTGCAGGCGCAGATCCAGAACTTGCAGCAGCAAATAAATTCCCGGCCATAACTCAGATCACTTAATGCGGGGAGCCTTTGTGGTGAGGGGATTCATCCCCGATGGAGTGCGGAGCGCTCCCCTGCATTTCTCCAGCAATACCGATTGCTCAGTTTTTGGGGCTGCTTCGCAACCCATCGGGGATGAATCCCCTCACCACAGAAATCTCCTTTGTCACAGGAAGATGCGGCAATCTCCCGATTCATCTTCAACCTCCGTCTAACGCCAACCCGTCTACGCTCTTGAAACACCAACAGGAACGAGGGATGCGTCATGGGGTTTGTGCATAAATTCGCCTGGCTCTGTTTGCTGTTACTGGCCGGATTCGGCCAGGCCAGCGCCGCGACCGCCGCAAAAGATGACAGCCAGGCCGCCATCGCCTTGCTGGAAAAAGCGCTGGCCTACTACCACGACAACGGCGACAAGGCCTTCGCCGCGTTCAGCCGCCAGGGCGAGTTCGTCGACAAGGATCGTTATGTATTCGTGGTCGACACCAAGGGCGTGATGCTTGCCAGCGGCGGGCCGTCTTCAGCGCTGATCGGCCGTGACGTCAGTGAAGTGCTCGGGCCCGATCTGCAAAAGGCCTTCAAGGAGGCGTTGCGGGTGCCGGAAGGCAACGGCATTCAGCAAGCCGAATACCGCTGGCAGAACCAGGCGGATGGCAAGGTCGAGCGCAAGCATGTGTTCTACCAACGCATCGGGCAGCGGATTCTGGCGGTCGGTTATTACCTGCCGCGCGCCTCGGCCGAGCAGGCCAAGGCCCTGCTGGACAAAGCCGCGACCGATCTGAGCAAGGATGAGAAGGGCACGCTGACGGCGATCAACTCGCTCAAGGGCGGGTATTTGCAGGATGACTTGTATGTGTTCGTGGTCGATCTGAACACGCAGCGCTATGTCGCGCATGGCACCAATTTGCGGCTGGTTAATACCGACTTTGGCAAGGTCAAGGATCCGGAGGGCAAACCGGTCGGCGAGCCGATTCTGGCGCTGATCGGCAAGCAGGATGACGGCGAGTATGAGTACCGCTGGAAGAACCCGGTCACCGGCAAGGTCGAGGATAAACATGCCTACCTGAAGAAGGCCGGGCATTTTCTGGTCGCGGTCGGTTATTACAGCCCTTGAAGATCAAAAGATCGCAGCCTGCGGCAGCTCCTACAGGGGAATAGTCATGTAGGAACTGCCGCAGGCTGCGATCTTTTGCTGTTTTATTTGGCGCCGTGCTCACGCCCGCGCAGCAGGCTGTTAGGCATCGCAATCGCCGCCGCGAGCCCGAGCAAAGACACCGCCGCACTCACGCACAGCAAATGGCGGAATGTCACCAGCAACTCGGCGCGCAAGGCATTTTGTGCATCCCCCGGTGCTGCGTTCAAACCATCAAGCAAGACGTTGCCCGAATGCCCCTCGCTCATCAGCGAACTGCTCGCCAAATGGGCGAAACTTGAATCCTGCAACAGCGCCAGCAGCAGCGCCGACATCAACGCCACACCCACCGCGCCGCCCAGTGAACGGAACAGGTTGGTGGTGCTGGTGGCCACGCCGATGTCGCGTTGCTCCACCGAGTTCTGCGTGCCGACCAGCGAGGTCGGGAACTGCATGCCGCTGGAAATGCCGCAGAGCAACATGAACAAGCCGCTGATCAAAGTCGCCTCGGGTGGACTGAATGCCATGCCGAGAATCGAGATCGGCATCAGCAGCGCGCCGGTCAGAATCTGCGGTTTGTAGCGCCCGGTGATCGACGTGCGACGCCCGGCGAAATAGGCACCGATCGGCAGGCCCATGGCCAGCGGCAGCAAGTGCAACGCCGCGCTGTCGGCGCCGGCACCGGTGACGGTCTGAAAGCGCAACGGCATCAACACGATCAACGAAATCGCCTGGAAACTGGTGAAGAAGATCGTGCACCAGCACAGCAAGGCATTGCGGTTGGCGAACAGGTGCATCGGTAGCAACGGTTCACGCGCACGGCGCTCGTGCCAGACAAATACCGCCAAAACCACCACCGCACACGCGAACAAGCCAAGCACTTCGCCGCTGCGCCACGAATGACCCTGGCCGACCTGAGTAATGCCCAGCAGTAGTGCCGTCAGGCCAATGATCATCAGCAGGGTGCCGAGATAATCGATGACCGGTTTGCGCTGCGGAATCGGCAGGCCGCGCAAGTTGCGTCGCGCCACCCAGTAAGCGCCGAGGCCCAGCGGCAGGTTGATCAGAAACACCCAGCGCCACGACAGGTATTCGGTCATGTAACCACCGAGCACCGGCCCGGCGACGCTAGCCACCGCGTACATGCTGCTGAAGTAACCCTGATAGCGCCCGCGTTCACGCGGCGGCACGATGTCGCCGATGATCGCCTGACTCACCGAAATCATCCCGCCGGCGCCAATGCCTTGAAGAATCCGCGCCAGCACCAGTTGCTCCATGCTTTGCGCCATGCCGCAGAACAGCGAAGCGAGGGTGAACAGGCCCATGCCGAACAGCATCAGTTTGCGCCGCCCGTACAAGTCGCCGAGCTTGCCGTAGATCGGCACGGCCACGGTCATCGCCACCATGTACCCGGAAATCACCCAGGCCAGCAGGCTGACGTCCTTGAACTGAGCAGAAATGGCCGGCATCGACACGGCGACGATGGTCTGATCCAGCGCACCAAGAAAGATCGCCATCATCAGCGCGACCAGCACGCTGCGAATGGCCGGTTTGGGCGTTTCGGGGTGATTGAGATTGGTCACGGGCAAAACCTGCGGGCAGTGAGAGTCCCGCAGATCGTCAGGCGAGCGGGGATGCTCGTCAGTGTAAGTCGGTAGCAGGCTATTCGATAGCCTCATAAGGAAGTCCGACGTAATTTTCTGCAATGGTTTTTCGGCCCGCTTCTGAACTGACAAAGTAGTCCAGTTCCGAGGCACTGATGCGCTGGCTGAACGCATCGTGATCGTCGAAGCGGTGCAGCATCGAGGTCATCCACCAGGAAAACCGTTCGGCTTTCCACACGCGGCGCAGGCAGATCTCCGAGTATTTATCCAACAGCTCGGTGCGACCGTCGCGGTAAACCTTCAGCAGAATATTGAACAAGGTGCTGACGTCGCTTGCCGCCAGATTAAGGCCTTTGGCGCCAGTCGGCGGGACGATGTGCGCCGCGTCACCGACGAGGAACATCCGCCCGTACTGCATCGGCTCGACGACAAAACTGCGCAGCGGCGCGATGCTTTTTTCGATGGACGGGCCGGTGACCAGTTGCTCGGCCAGCGACTCAGGCAAACGACGTTTCAACTCATCCCAGAAGCGTTGATCGCTCCAGTCATCGACGTTTTCCTCAGCCGGCACTTGCAGGTAATAGCGGGTGCGCGTTGCCGACCGCATGCTGCACAAGGCAAACCCGCGCTCGTGGCGGGCGTAGACCAGTTCCTCATGCACCGGCGGCGTGTCGGCAAGAATGCCCAGCCAGCCGAACGGATAAACCCGTTCGAACACCTTCAGGCAATCATCAGGAATCGACTGCCGCGCGACCCCGTGGAAACCGTCGCAACCGGCGATGTAGTCGCAATCGACGCGCCAGGTTTCGCCGTCCTTTTCGAAGGTGACAAAAGCTTCGTCGCTTTTCATGCCGTGGGGAACGACATTGCTCGCTTGATAAATTGTCGACGCGCCGGCCTCCCGACGAGCGGCCATCAGGTCGCGGGTGACTTCGGTCTGGCCGTAGATCATCACGCTCTTGCCGCCGGTCAGCGCATGCAAATCGATGTGTACTTGTTGCCCGTTGAGGGCCAGATCGAAACCGTGGTGAACCAGACCTTCAGCGTCCATCCGCTGACTCACCCCGGCCTGACGCAACAGCTCTACCATGCCTTGTTCAAGCACGCCGGCGCGGATACGCCCGAGCACATAGTCGGGGGCCTGACGTTCGACAATGAGAGTGTCGATGCCGGCGTTGTGCAGCAACTGACCGAGGAGCAAACCGGACGGACCGGCGCCGATGATGGCGACTTGGGTTTTCAGCGTTTTCATTGTTTTTATAACTCGCAAGCTTCACGCGGCAATCGCCGCTGAATGATTTTTATGGATCGAGTGCTTGCATTTTTCCCTTGCGGGTCTGTCAATTGAAGGTGAAAACTGAGCCGATACCTGTACATTCTGCCAATCGGTGCGATTATCGCCCGCAAACCCCGAGGCCTGGATTGAAGTGATGAACAAGCCTGACCTGCCTTCGATTCCGGTGTTCAAGCTCTACGGTGAAAGCCTGGACTGGCCAACCCCTGACTTGCTGCACTGTGAAACCATTTCCTCCCGCAGCCGCGAACATCAGTGGGAAATCAAACCCCACCGCCACGCCGATTTGTGCCAATTACTCTTCGTTTTCAAAGGTCAGGCAGAGCTTGAAATCGAAGGGCAACGCACGCAGCTCAAGACACCCGCCATTCAAGTCCTGCCACCGCTGTCGGTGCACGGCTTTCGTTTTTCCGAGGACGTTGAAGGATTCATCGTCACCCTCGCCACACCGCTGATCAACCATTTGCAGGCGCAACTGGGCGACGCGGTGCACGCACTTGCCCAAACCGAAAGTTACCCGGCAGGCGCGGACGGCGAATACCTGAACAGTCTGTTTTGTGCGTTGCAGGCCGAATACAACGGTCATCAACCGGCGCGGGAAATGCTCATGCATGCGCTGGTCAGCGTGATCATGGTCTGGGTCAGTCGCCAGGCGATTGTTCGGCATAACGCCAGCCAGCGGCCGCAGCGTCAGCGCGAATACCTCAACGGTTTCATTCAACTGGTGGAGGAGACTTATCGCCAGCACGTGAAGGTCGAGGACCTGGCGCATCGATTGGGGATTTCGGTATCGCACCTCAACGGCACGTGCCGAGAGCTGGCGGGGCAACCGGCGTTGCAGATCATGCACGAACGCCAGTTGCTGGAAGCCAAGCGCCTGCTGACGTACACCAGCATGACCATTTACGAGATGTCGGAATTGCTCGGTTTTTCCGATCCGACCAACTTCACGCGGCTGTTCCGGCGCAGGGTCGGGATCTCACCAAAAGCCTTCCGCGATCGCCTGAAGGCCGAACAGTAACCTCAACGCCGCTGCAAAAAATGTGGGAGCTGGCTTGCCAGCGATAGCGGTGGTTCAGTCACCTTAAGTGCTGAATGTCAGACCGCAATCGCTGGCAAGCCAGCTCCCACAGGTTTTGTGTCAGCCTCAGCCTCAGCCTCAGCCTCAGCCTCAGCCTCAGCCTCAGCCTCAGCGCAGGGCATTCAGCGTGGCATTGTGCGGAATGCAGCGCTCGAAATTGCAGCTCGCGTATTCGCGCGGCAGCTGTCGCAGTTGCTCGACCCGCCAGGCAGCGGTGCCGTACAGCGCCAGCGTGGCGGCGCAGGTGATGAAAATCGCGAGATACCTTCTTGTTTTGATGTTCATGGCGTTCACCTCTGAACGAAATACCCTGCGGTATTACTTTCAGCATAGAACAAGATCAAAAGATCGCAGCCTGCGGCAGCTCCTACATGGATCCGTGTAGGAGCTGCCGCAGGCTGCGATCTTTTGACTTTTAAAATCCCACATCCCACGCCGGGGTCTCGGGAAACCGCTGCACCAGAAAATCCAGCAGGCTGCGCAGCGCCGCCGGCATGTGTTTGCGTGAGGCGTACACCGCGTAGATGTTCAGTTGCCGTGGTTCCGCTGCGGGCAGCAGGCGCACCAGTTCACCGCTGTGGATATGCACGCCGGCCTGGTACGTCGGCAGCATCGCCACGCCCGCGCCGGCCAGGGTCGCGCGCAGCAGAGTGCTCGCTTCGTTGGCGCTGATATTGCCCTGCACCGGCACGGACACCGGCTCGCCGTCTTCCTCGAAATGCCACAGGCTCTTGCCGAAATACGAGTGCGTCAGGCAGTTATGCCGGCACAATTCCTCGACCCGTTGTGGCGCCGGGTGTTCTTGCAGATACGCCGGTGCTGCACACACCACCGAGCGGCACACCGTCAGGCGCCGGGCGATCAGGTTCGGATCGAGATCATTGCTGGTACGAATCGCCAGGTCGATCCGTTCATCCACCAGGTTCACCGTGCGATCGAGCATTTGCAGATCAATGCTCACCCCCGGATAGCGTTTGACATACGCAGCCACCGCGTCGGCCAGTTGCGCCTGGCCGAACGACGTGCTGACGCTGATTCGCAGCAGCCCGCGCGGTGCGTCGTCGGGTTCGCTGACGGCGGCCTGCATGTCGTTCGACAGTTCGATCATCTGCCGACAGCGCGGGAGGATTTCACTGCCGGCGGCGGTCAGGCTCAACTTGCGTGTGGTGCGGTGCATCAGGCGCGCGCCGACCCAGTCTTCCAGCTCCGCCAGATAACGTGAAACCACCGGACGTGAGAGGTCCAGTTGGTCGGCGGCGGCCGACTGACTGCCCAGGTCCACCACGGTGACAAACACTCGCATTGCTTGGAGACGATCCATGATTTGCCCGCTTTCAGAAACAAACTATGTTCAAGCATCGCATTTTTTGTACTGAGTCAGGCAACTAAGCTGTGTTCCATCGCCAAGCAAGGCATTCGCACACCGGAGCAACAGATGATCGGTTTCACCACACTCAAACGCGTTCTGCTCGCCACCGCTTCACTGGGTTTCGCCGCGCACGCAGCGGCGGCCAATTTGACTCTGGACGTTTACAACCCGGGCGCCAATGCGATTTTCCCAGTGACATCGGTGCTGGTCAGCGGCGAGAAAGACGCGATTCTGGTCGACGCACAGTTCGGCAAATCCCAGGCCGAACAGGTGGTGGAGAAGATCCGCGCCAGCGGCAAGCAACTGACCACCATCTACATCAGTCACGGTGACCCGGATTACTACTTCGGTCTCGACACCCTGACCCAGGCTTTTCCGAATGCCAAGGTGCTGGCGTCGCAACCGACCGTCGATCACATCAATCAGACCGTGGCCGGGAAACTGGCGTTCTGGGGCCCGAAAATGGGCGCCGACGTGCCGGCGAAAACCATTGTCCCGGGTGTGCTCAAGGGCGACAGTCTGATGCTTGAAGGGCAGAAATTGCAGGTGGTCGGCCTTGAGGGCAAGCAACCGGATCGCAGCTTCGTGTGGATTCCGTCGCTCAAAGCGGTGGTCGGTGGCGTGGTAGTGGCCGAGAACATTCACGTGTGGATGGCTGACACGCAGACCGCGCAATCCCATGCCGACTGGCTGCAGACGCTGCACGCGATCGAAACCCTGAAGCCGAAAACCGTGGTGCCGGGGCACTATCTGGGTGACAGCGGCCGCTCGCTGGCCAGCGTCAAATTCACCGCCGACTACATTAAGGCATTCGACGCAGAAACCGCGAAGGCCAAGGATGCTGCTGCACTGATCGCCGCGATGAAAAAGCGCTACCCGACGCTGGGTGAAGAGAGCTCGCTGGAGCTGAGCGCGAAAGTCGCGAAGGGGGAGATGAAGTGGTAACCCGCTCCATCTGAATACTGAGGTTTCAAGGATTGCTGATTGCCTTTGTGGCGAGGGGATTTAGCGAATCGTCGCACCGCCCCGATCGGCTGCGCAGCAGTCGCAAATCCTGAGAATGCGGTTTCACAGGAAAAAGCAGGGGAGCGCTTCGCACTCCATCGGGGATAAATCCCCTCGCCACAAAGTTTCCTCAGCACAGGGAATATCTTCACTCAATAGATATGTGCCTCATTTGAAACACTCAAGCCAACTGGAGAACGTCATGAGCAAGATCGCAATCATCGGTGCCACCGGCCGTGCCGGTAGCCAACTGCTGGAAGAAGCCCTGCGTCGCGGTCATAGCGTCACCGCCATCGCCCGCGATACGTCGAAGATCGGCGCGCGCGCCGGTGTCGTCAGCAAGAATGTCGACGTGCTCGATTCGGCGGCACTGCAAGAAGCGGTTGCCGGTCACGACGTGGTGATCACCGCGGCGCATTTCGCTACTGTTCCAGCGAGCGCCATCGTTGGGCCGGTGAAGCAGGCGGGCGTAAAGCGTTTGTTGGTGGTCGGCGGGGCCGGCTCGCTGTTGCTGCCGGACGACACCCGGGTGATCGACAGCGCCGGTTTCCCGGCCGAGTACAAGACCGAGGCCAGTGCGGGGGCGGCGTTTTTGGATGCGCTGCGTCAGGAGAAGGAACTGGACTGGACGTTTCTGTCGCCATCGGCGGAGTTTGTGGAAGGTGAGCGCAGTGGCAAATTCCGCGTCGGCCAGGATCACTTGCTGGTGAGCGCCGAGGGCCGTAGCTGGATCACCTTTGCCGACTATGCGATTGCACTGATCGACGAAGTGGAAACACCAAAGCATTCACACCAACGCTACACCGTCGGCTACTGACACATCCCCCTGTAGGAGCTGCCGAAGGCTGCGATCTTTTGATCCTGATTTTTTAGAATCAAAAACAGGATCAAAAGATCGCAGCCTTCGGCAGCTCCTACAGGGGATTTGTGTTTAGCGGGTGTGGGCTTGTTCTGTCAGCCAGATCATTAGTTCTTCGAGCGGTGGCGACGGCTCGGTTCCTGCTGGCAACACCACGTAGTACGCCAATCCTGTTTTCACTTTCAAAGCAAACGGCATCACCAGCCGTCCGGCGCGCAAGTCATCGCCGATCAACGACCAGTCCCCAATCGCCACCCCCGTGCCGTGCGACGCCATCGACATCGCCTGATCCAGCGTTTCGAAATGCTGGCCGCTGCTGATGTTGTTCAACTGCAGCCCGGCTGCGTTCAGCCACACCGACCAATCCTGAATATCGTGCGTCGGATGAAGCAACAGATGCTGCTGCAGATCCGCCGGTGCATTCAGCGCCGGTGAACCCTTGAGCAGCAGCGGTGAACACACCGGCGTCAGTTGCTCATCAAACAAGTGCAACGCGCCCGGCGAGTTATCGGGCGGCGCGCCGTAGATCACCGCCGCATCGAATTGCTCACGCTGAAAATCCACCCCGTGTTGCAACGAAGCCGTGAGTTTTACCGGCACGTCCGGGCGTTCTTTCTGCCATTGCAGCAAGCGCGGCAGCAGCCAGCGCATCACGCAACTGGGCGCCTTGAGTTGCAGGGTTTTGCGTTGTTGGCCGATCTGCTCGGTCGCTTCGCTGATCAGCCCGAAGATTTTTTCCACGCGCGGTAACCATTCACGTCCCTCGGCGGTCAGCGCCAAACCTCGGGCCAGACGGATGAACAGCGGATAACCAAGATGTTCTTCCAGCCCGGCGATCTGCCGGCTCACCGCGCCTTGGGTGATGTGCAACTGCTCGGCGGCACGGGTGAAGTTGCAGCACTGCGCGGTGATCAGAAAGGTGTGCAGGGCGGACAGGGGAGGCAGGCGCTTCATGGCGATCCAAGGTATGACGTGAGGACATGGCTAGTATGACTTTTAATCGATTGTTGCGGCTACCTGCCGACCGTTCAATGAGCCCATTGAGGGGCTTGATGTAGGAGTGAGCCTGCTCGCGATTATCGGTAGATCAGTCACTGCGATGTTGGATGTGATGACGCTATCGCGAGCAGGCTCTCTCCTACAGAAAAGCACGGTGTATTCAGCGAGCAGAAGGGCAATCGACATGGCGACGTGTGGCGAAGTACTGGTCAAGTTACTCGAAGGTTATGGGGTCGAGCAGGTGTTCGGCATTCCCGGTGTACACACCGTGGAGCTGTATCGCGGGCTGGCGCGTTCGAGCATTCGTCACGTCACCCCTCGGCATGAGCAGGGCGCCGGTTTCATGGCGGACGGCTACGCGCGCACCGCTGGCAAACCGGGGGTGTGCTTCATTATTACCGGCCCGGGCATGACCAACATCACCACCGCCATGGGCCAGGCCTACGCCGATTCGATCCCGATGCTGGTGATCTCCAGCGTGCAATCGCGCAGCCAATTGGGCGGCGGGCGCGGCAAGCTGCATGAGCTGCCGAACCAGAGCGCACTGGTTTCCGGTGTCGCAGCGTTCTCGCATACCTTGATGTCCGCCGCTGAATTGCCGGTGGTGCTGGCGCGTGCGTTTGCCTTGTTCCAGGCTGGTCGTCCACGTCCGGTACACATCGAAATTCCGTTGGACGTGCTGGTTGAAAACGCCGATGACTTGCTCGCCAGTGTGCCGGTCAATATTGACCGCGCCGGTGCTGCGCCAAGCGCAGTCAAGCGCATGAGCGAATTGCTCGCCGGTGCCAAACGTCCGCTGATTCTCGCCGGTGGCGGGGCCATCGACGCAGCACCGGAGCTGACCAAGCTCGCCGAGCTACTCGACGCTCCAGTGGCGCTGACCATCAACGCCAAAGGCATGCTGCCGGGTAACCATCCGCTGTTGATCGGTTCGACCCAGACGCTGGTCGCCACTCGCGCGCTGGTTGCTGATGCCGATGTGGTGTTGGCCATCGGCACTGAACTGGCCGAGACCGATTACGACGTGACCTTCGCCGGCGGTTTCGAGATTCCCGGCAAACTGCTGCGCATCGATATCGACGCCGACCAGACCGTGCGCAACTACCCTCCGCACCTGGCGCTGGTGGCCGACGCACGCAATGCTGCACAGGCTTTGTTGAACACCCTGTCGCAGGAAAAACTCGCCGAGCGCAGCAGCGATTGGGGGCAGGCTCGGGCCGGCAAACTGCGCGCCGAATTGGCCGCGAGCTGGGACGCGCCGACCCTCGCACAAACCCGTTTCCTCGACACCGTACTCGATGAATTGCCGAACGCCGTTTTCGTCGGCGACTCGACGCAACCGGTGTACACCGGCAACCTCACGTTCAACCCGGATCACCCGCGCCGCTGGTTCAACGCCTCGACCGGTTACGGCACCCTCGGCTACGCCTTGCCGGCAGCGATCGGTGCGTGGCTCGGTGGCCAACTCGACCAGGGCGCGCGGCCTCCGGTGGTGTGCCTGATCGGCGACGGCGGGCTGCAATTCACCCTGCCGGAACTGGCCAGCGCGGTCGAAGCGCGGGTGCCGGTGATCGTCCTGTTGTGGAATAACCAGGGCTACGAAGAGATCAAGAAATACATGGTCAACCGCGCCATCGAACCGGTGGGTGTGGACATCTACACCCCGGATTTTGTCGCGGTGGCCAAGGGGCTTGGCTGCGCGGCTGAAGCGATCAGCAGCATCGAACAACTGCGCAGCGCGTTGCGTTGTGCAAGCGATCGTCAGGGCCCGACCTTGATTGAAATCGACCAGAGCCAATGGATGCAGGCGGTGGCGCAATGATCAGTTTCCCAACCACACTCGATGGCCTCTACATCAACGGCCAATGGTCGGCGGGTGGTGAACACTTGCGCGTGATCAACCCGGCCACCGAAGCGCTGCTGACCACGGTCAATGGCGGTGACGAGCACGCGGTCGAGCAAGCCGTCGCCGCTGCCAGCGAAGCGTTCAAAACCTGGTCGCAAACCACTGGCGCCGAGCGCGGCGCGATTCTGCGCAACATCGCCAATGGCGTGCGCGACGGCCGCGAGCATTTGATGAAATTGCAGTCGAGCAATAACGGCAAGCCTCAATTCGAAGCGGCCATCGACGTCGATGACGTCATCGCCACCTTCGAGTATTACGCCGAACTTGCCGAAGCCTTCGACGCGAAACAGGACAGCAATGTGCCGCTGCCCAGTGATGATTTCAGCGCCCGTTTGCGCCGCGAACCGTGTGGTGTGGTCGGGCTGATCGTGCCGTGGAATTTCCCGATGGTGACCACCGCGTGGAAGCTTGCGCCGGCGTTGGCGGCAGGTTGCTGCGTGGTGCTGAAACCGTCGGAAGTGACGCCGCTGCCGGAGCTGGAACTGGCGGCGATCATTGCTGAATCGGGTCTGCCCAATGGTGTGTTCAATCTGGTTTGCGGCACCGGGCTGGCAGTCGGCGCGCCGTTGTCGGCGGACCCGCGTATCGCCAGGATTTCCTTTACCGGCAGCAACGCGGTCGGCGTGCAAGTGATGCAGCGTGCGGCGGAAACGGTGAAGGGCGTGAGCCTGGAACTGGGCGGCAAATCCTCGCTGCTGGTGTTGGCCGATGCTGATATCGACTTGGCGGTTGAACTGGCCTGTGGCGGTGCGTTTTTCAACGCCGGGCAGATGTGTTCGGCCACCAGTCGCGTGCTGGTTGCTGATGAGCTGGAAGAAGAATTCCTCCGTCGGCTACAGAAGCGTGCGCAGGCGATTCGCGTCGCGGATCCGTTCGACCCTGAGGTGGAAATGGGCGCGCTGGTCAACCAGGCGCAGTACCAGCGAGTGCTTGGGCATATTGATCGTGGGCTGAGCGCGGGCGCGCGGTTGCTCTGCGGCGGCAATCGCCCGGCGGATCTGCCGCGCGGCTATTTCTTGCAGCCGACGGTGTTCACCGATGTGCCATTGGACAGTGCGCTGTGGTGCGAAGAGATTTTCGGGCCGGTGGTGTGTGTGCGCAGTTTCAGCTGCGAAGCCGAGGCGATTGCGCTGGCCAATGACACACCGTTTGGCTTGGTGGCGAGTGTGGTGACGGCGGATGCTGTAGCGGCGGATCGCGTGGCCAATGCGTTGCAGGCGGGGATGGTGTGGATCAACGCGCCGCAAGTGATCTTCCCGCAGGCTGCGTGGGGCGGGTACAAGCAGAGCAGTATTGGTCGCGAGCTGGGGCCTTGGGGGTTGGCGGCGTTTCAAGAGATCAAGCATGTGATTCGGGCGGCCTGATCACAGAGGCGTATTGGCTGGCCTGGCCTCATCGCGGGCAAGCCCGCTCCCACAGGTTTATGGGTGTACACAAAATTTATGCACGGCATCGATTCCTGTGGGAGCGGGCTTGCCCGCGATGAGGCCAGCCGCCACACCGTAGCTTCCGGATCAGACCGACAACCGCAACCGCGCCAAATCCCGCAACGGCGGCGCGCCAAACAACCGGCTATATTCGCGGCTGAACTGCGACGGACTTTCATACCCCACCCGATACCCCGCCGCCGAAGCCTCCAGCCCCTCCGCCAGCATCAACCGCCGCGCCTCCTGCAAACGCAGCTGCTTCTGATATTGCAACGGACTCATCGCCGTCATCGCCTTGAAGCGGTGATGCAATGTCGACACGCTCAGGTTCACTTCCCTGGCCAGATCATCAATACGCAACGGCTGCTCAAAGTTGCCGTTGAGCCATTTGATCGCCTGGCTGATGCGGTGGCTCTGGCTGTTGGCAATCGCAATTTCATACAAACGATGGCCCTGCGGACTGCGCAGCAGGCGATAAAGAATCTCCCGGCGAATCAGCGGCGCGAGCATGGCGATGTCTTTCGGCGCATCGAGCAAACGCGCCAGACGCAGCACCGCATCGAGCATCGAACTGTCGATCTGCTCGACATACAAACCGCGCCCGGTCGGCCGCGTCGGTACGCCCATCGGGCCGGCGTCGGCAATCAGTGCGGTGATTTCGGCGGGGTCGATATCGAGGCGCACGGCGAGGATCGGATCCTCCGGCGACACGTTGACCACGCGTCCGCTCAACGGCATCGAAACCGAGACCACCAGGTAATTCAGCGGGTCGTAATTGAAGTACTCATCGGCCAGCCGCACCTCTTTGCGTCCCTGCGCCATGATGCACAGCGCCGGTTGCGCGAGCACTGGGGCAAAGTCATGGGATTTTGTGTGGCGTGACATGTACAGCGAACCGATGGCGGTCTCGTAGCTACCATCGTCCGTGGTGTTGCGGCGGATGATCGCCGCCAGTTCCGCGCGCTGTTTTTCCATGTCAGCGCTGGGTTCGGCTTGAAAACGATCGAATGACGTCATGCACGGCATCCTCGGCAAGGGAGGTGGAATGGAGCAGAGCATATGTTTGTGCAAGCGCGAGCGGTAGACACATCCTGCGAAATGCTTGCCTGATTCTGCACCGCGCTATTGCTCAACACCGACGCGACGCCGGACTGTAGGAGCTGCCGAAGGCTGCGATCTTTTGATTTTTGTCTTTAAGGTCAAAAGATCGCAGCCTGCGGCAGCTCCTACAGGGGATGTGTGTGAACTCAGGTTCAGACAAGTCTCGCAGGATTGTGCAACGCGGCGGCAGGAATCGACTAACGGCACTCAGCGCCTGGCCCTTAACCTTTGATCCTGTCGCAGCCCGTCCCCCGGCTGCCACGCGACTCCCTGGGAGGGTTGAACATGTCCAAGCAGATTCCCGTCAGTCATATGGCTTTTGTTCGAGCGCGCGCCGGGCGTTCGGCGGAACTCGGTGTACGCCTGAGCGCGTTGATCGAGCCGTCCCGCGCCGCCCCTGGTTGCCTGAGCTTCGCCTTGCAGCATTCGCAGTGTGATCCCGAGTTGTGGCTGGTCAGCGGGTTCTGGAGCAGCCAGCAAATGATGACCCACTACTTCAACAGCCCGTCGATGGAAATCTTCGCCGAGCTGGTACAGGAATTGGTGGTCAACAGCCTCGATTTCCACACCTTCAAAGACGTGTCGGCCGCGCAAGCCCTTGGTCAATGCCCGGCGCCGGTACACAAACTCGCCGGTTGAGGGTTTAATGTCCGGCTTAATCTGTCTGAGCCGGGATCTGTGACATGGCACGTAAAGAGTTCGAACACTTCGAAGCAGTTTCCGCAGTTGTTCCCGTCGAGTTGGGCGGCAACAAGGGCTATCACGCGGCAATCGCGGTCAAGGCCCTGGTCGATGGCGGCGCACCACGCTTTCACAAACTGCTGAATGATCAGGTGTTCCCCGGCGCCATTGCTGCCGACGAGGCAGCCATCAATGAGCTGGATAACCTCAAAGGCGTCACCGAAGACGCCGAGTTGATCTGGTAACGCGTTACTTGTTGGCGCCCGGACGCCACATCTTGAACAGGGCTTCAGGTCCCAACTGGAAATAATCCGCCGGCCCGCCGCCGCGCAGAATCGGTTCTGCTGCGGCGGTGTCGTAGATGCCGTCTTTCAACAGCCATTTGGCGATATGCACGGCGACCACTTCGCCGAGGACCAGCCAACTCGGCACGGTTTCGCCATCGGCGCGCTGCAACTGAATGATCTGCGTGACCTTGCACTCGAAGGACACCGGGCTTTCGGCCACGCGCGGCACCGAAATCACTTTTGACGCCACGGTCGTCAAACCTGCCAATTCAAACTCGTTGACCTCAGGCGCGACCATTGCGCAGCTCTGGTTCATCTGCTCGGCCAGCGGGCGGGTGGCGAGGTTCCAGGCGAATTCGCCGGTCTGCTCGATGTTGTTCAGGCTGTCTTTGCGCCCGACGCTGGAAAAACCAATGATCGGCGGAATGTAGTTGAAGGCGTTGAAGAAGCTGTACGGCGCCAGGTTCAACTGGCCTTGGGCATCCTGTGAGGAAATCCAGCCGATGGGGCGCGGGCCGACGATGGCGTTGAACGGATCGTGGGGCAGGCCGTGGCCGTTGGCGGGTTCGTAGAAATGGATGTCATCGGGCATGGCGGGTGATCCTGAGGCTGCGTTCTGAAGAGAGCCATAGTGCAAGGCCGCCCCCCATATTTCCAGCCAAACAAAAATCCCCAGAAATGACTAAGCCCGGCCGAAGCCGGGCTGTGCGCTTTACAGCAGGGGGTTAGCTGATGGCAGCGGATTGCGTGCGGTCATAACCGTCGGCGGCAAAGGTCGCGGAGCCGGTGCGATCGTAGCCATCTTCAGCGAAAGTTGCGGAGCCGGTACGGTCATAGCCGTCTTCAGCGACCGTGGCGGAACCGGTGCGGTCGTAACCGTCGGCGGCAACGGCGGAACCGGTGCGGTCATAACCGTCGGCAGCGAAGGTGTTGGCGGCCAGTACGGACAGGGCGAAGGCGAGGATCAGTTTGGTTTTCATGTCGGTTACTCCGGATTCGTTGGCGGGTGTGTCTTGCATGGGTTTCATGCTACGCCAACTAAATTGATTAAAAAGCGCAAAATAATGCTAAAAACAATCGATTAACTTGATGTTAAGGGCGACGCATTCAGATCGCTTTCGTCGTCGCAGCGAACGTCGCGCAGGTAATCGATCAGGTAGGGGCAGGATGCTTCGCCAGCATTAATTCGCGATTAATCACGAGTTGGCGTGGGTGACGGATTGTTCATGCAGGGCTGAATAATGCGGCGACCGCAATCGCGAGCAGGCTCACTCCTACAGGGGAACGCATTCCAAATGTAGGAGTGAGCCTGCTCGCGATAGGGCCAACACAGCCACCGTTGCAGTGGCTGTGATATCACGATCAGTCAGTGACGATCCGCGAGTGCTTCTGGGTGTCTTTCATGGTCACGTACACCAACAGCGACACCGCGATGCACGCCGTGACATACCAGTAATAACCGGTTTCCATGCCGATGCTCTTGAACCACAGCGCGATGTATTCGGCCGTGCCGCCGAAAATCGACACGGTCAGTGCGTACGGCAGGCCGACGCCCAGTGCGCGGATTTCAGTCGGGAACAGTTCAGCTTTCACCACCGCGTTGATCGAGGTGTAGCCGCTGACGATGATCAGCGCCGCCATGATCAGGAAGAACGCGCCCCACCAGGTCTGAATGGTGTGCAGGGTCATCAGGATCGGCACGGTGAAGATCGTGCCCAGCACGCCGAAGGCGATCAGGATCGGGCGACGACCGATCTTGTCCGACAGGCCGCCGATGATCGGTTGCAGGCACATGAACAGGAACAGGGTCGCGGCGGAAATGGTGGTCGAGTCGGAAATGCTCATGCCGACGGTGTTCACCAGGTATTTCTGCATGTAGGTGGTGTAGGTGTAGAACGCCAGCGTACCGCCCATGGTCAGGCCGACCACGGTCATCAGTTCTTTGGGGTGACGCAGCAAGGTGCGCATGGCGCTTTCCTTGGCTTTTTCTTTCTTGGTGAACGACTCGGTTTCTTCCATGCCGCGACGCAGGTACAGCGCCACGACTGCGCACAGCGCGCCGATGGCAAACGGAATACGCCAGCCCCACGCGTACAGCTCTTCAGTGGTGAGGAAGTTCTGCAGCACGATCAGCACGCCGAGGGCGATGAGCTGGCCGGAGATCAGGGTCACGTACTGGAAGCTGGAGAAGAAACCGCGACGGTTCTTGGTCGCCATCTCCGACAGGTAGGTCGCCGAGGTGCCGTACTCGCCGCCGACCGACAGGCCTTGCAGCAGGCGGGCGAACACCAGCAGCACCGGCGCGCCGACACCGATGGTTTCATAACCGGGGCTCAGGGCGATGATCAGCGAGCCGAAGCACATCAGGTAAACCGAGGCCATCAGCGCTTTTTTGCGGCCGACCTTGTCAGCGTACAAACCCATCATCCAGCCGCCGATCGGGCGCATCAGGAAGCCCACGGCGAAAATCGCAGCGGTGTTCAGCAGTTGAGCGGTGGTGTCGCCTTTAGGAAAAAAGGCTTTAGCGAAGTACAACGAGAAGGCGGCATAAACGTACCAGTCGTACCACTCGACCATGTTGCCGACGGAGCCGCTGAAGATCGATTTGATCCGGCTGGCGGTGGTTCGTTCTTTGGCGGGCACGGCAGCCGACCCAAGGGGCAGGGCGTTGGAGTTATCCATTGAAGGATCCTTCGTTTAATTGTTTTTGTGGAGCGCGTTGAAACGCAGCCTGCGTGGGCTGTAGCAGGAGCTGTGCCAACGGGGAGAGGGCCGGTTTAGAGGGGGGAGGGATGCTGGATAGGCGGAAATCCGCTTGCCGTCGGATATGTGTGAGCGGAAAATTGCCGAAGAGACCAAAAGATCGCAGCCTGCGGCAGCTCCTACAGTGGACCTATGTAGGAGCTGCCGCAGGCTGCGATCTTTTGACTTTAAGGGCTTACAAACATTTCCCGACTCAACCCATGCCGCTGCATTTTTTCATTAAAGGTACGCCGCGGCAGTTGCAGTTCTTCAAGCACCGCTTTCACATCGCCCTTGTGCCGCGTCAACGCCGCGCGCAGGCACTGCGCTTCAAACGCTTCCTGTTGCGCCGCCAGCGACTGCCCTGGATCAATCCCCGGCGCCGGCTCATCCAGCCCCAGCACTTGCCGTTCGGCGACGTTGGCCAGTTCACGGACATTGCCCGGCCAATCATGGCTGAGCAGGTGACTCAACTGCGCGCCCGTTAACGGCGGGAACGTCCGGCCGAGGCGCTGCGCCGCACTCTGGGCGAAGGTCTCGAACAGCAACGGAATGTCTTCACGCCGATCGCGCAGCGGCGGCAAGCGCAGTTCCGCGACGTTCAGGCGATACGCCAGGTCCTCGCGAAAACGTCCGGCGCGGGCCTCATCGAGCAGATCAGGTTTGGTCGCTGCGACAATGCGCAAGTCGACGCGAATACTCTGGTTTGACCCTAGCCGCTCGAGCTTCTGCTCCTGCAATACCCGCAGCAGTTTCACTTGCTGAGCCAACGGCATGCTTTCGATTTCATCGAGAAACAGCGTGCCGCCATCGGCGTATTCCAGCTTGCCGATGCGTTTGCCGGAGGCGCCGGTGAAGGCGCCGCTCTCATGGCCGAACAACTCGGCTTCGAACAATTGCTCAGGGATCGCTGCGCAGTTCAGCGCCACAAACGGCTTGTCTGCGCGTGGGCCGAAATCGTGCAGGCAGCGCGCAACCAGTTCCTTGCCGCTGCCGGTTTCGCCACGGATCAATACATTCACCGGCAGCGCTGCCAGATCCAGCACCTGTCGACGCAACGTCTGCAAACCCCGCGACACACCGAGCAACGTCGCATCGAGTTTCGCGCGGTTGTCGGCCTGTTCGTGCAGGGCGCGGTTTTCCAACACCAGCGCGCGTTTGTCCAGCGCCCGGCGCAGGCTGCCGAGCAGGGTTTCCGGGCTGAAGGGTTTTTCCAGAAAGTCATACGCGCCGTCGCGCATCGCTTCGACGGCCATCGGCACATCGCCGTGGCCGGTGAGCAGAATCACCGGCAGATCGGCATCACGTTTCTGCACTTCAGCCAACAACGCCAGGCCACCGATGCCGGGCATGCGCACGTCGCTGAGGATCACCCCGGCAAAGTGCGCGGGCAGGGCGGCGAGGCAGTCTTCGGCGCGGCTGAACAGTTGCACCTCGAACCCGGACAGGCTCAGCCACTGCTCGACGGCGTTGCGAATGCTGCTTTCGTCATCGACCACCATCACCGAGTTGAGCATCAGATATGCGCCTCCAGATCGATCGGCAAGGTCAGGCTGAACACCGCGCCGCTGTCGCCATTCTCCACGCTCAAGCGCCCGCCGGATTCATGCACGATAGCGAAGGAGACCGCCAGCCCCAGGCCCAGACCGTCACCCACAGGTTTGGTAGTGAAGAACGGGTCGAACACCTGGCCCAGATGCTCCTCGGCAATCCCGCCGCCGTTGTCGCTGACGCTCAGTCGCCAGAGCTGCTCGTCGGCCTCCAGACGGATTTCCAGACGCTTGCAGGGTTTGCCCTGCATTGCATCGAGGGCGTTGCGCAGCAAGTTGATCAGCACCTGTTCGAGACGAATGGCATCCCCGCGCACCCAGGCTGGACGCGCTAAATGCAGGACCAGACTGACCTGTTCGTCACGCAAGCGCGCGTCCAGCAACTGCAATGATTGATCGACCACCGTGGCCAGATCCAGCCGTTCGCGCAATCCGCTGGGGCTTTTGCGGGCGAACGTCTTGAGGTGGCCGGTGAGGGCGGCCATGCGCGTAAGCATTTCATCCACCGGTTTCAGCGCTTTATACGCGTCGTCGACACGGCCATGGTCGAGCAGCAGGCGCAGGGTCGCCAGCTGCATGCGCTGAGCGGTCAGCGGCTGATTGATTTCGTGGGCCAGCGCGGCGGACATCTGCCCCAGCGCCGCCAGTTTGGCCGACTGCACCAGACCGTCCTGCGCCGTGCGCAGATCGCGGGTGCGCTCTTCGACCAGTTGCTCCAGCTCTTCGCGGCTGCGCTGACGCAGCTTCGCCAAGCGCCAGCGTTGATTGAGGAACAGCAGCAAAAACACCAGCGCCAGCCACACGCCGGCAGCAGCGAGCCCGGCGTTGCGCAAATCTTCGAAGGCGACCTGCGGGTGACGGAGCAAATGCAGGGTCCAGCCTTCGGTGGTCAGCGGCAGCGATTCCCACAGATAATCCGCCGTGCCTTGCGGGCCTTCAACGCGGCGCAGATCGCTGTTGTCATCGAAGCGGCGCAAGGACAGATGCGTCAACGGCGCCAACGCCTGTTTGTCGTACTGGCGCGTGGTTTTGATCTCGGCCTGATCGGCGGCGCTCAGCGGGCGCAACAGGCGATAGCGCCAACCGGGCTGATTGGCGATAAAGATAATGCCGCGCGCATCGCTGACCAACAGCGTGTCACTGCCTTGGCTCCACTCACGCTCCAGCTCGGGGAATTCCAGCTTGACCACCATCGCCCCGAGGAACTCGTTGTTGTCGCCAAGCACTGCGCTTGAGAGAAAATAACCGGGAATTCCGCTGGTCACGCCTACCGCATAAAAACGCCCGGAGCCTTGGGTGCGGGTCTGGCTGAAATAGGGGCGAAAGCCATAGTTGTGGCCGACATAACTGCTCGGCAAGCGCCAGTTGCTGGCCGCCACGGCGAGCCCCGTTTGATCGAGCAATTCAAGGGTCGAGGACTGCGCCGCACCGTTGATTTTTTCCAGCTTGAGGTTCAGCGCCGCCTGTTGTTCGGCATCGACGGTACCTGCCAGCGCCGAGCGCAGTTGCGGGTCCAGCGCGAGCACGGCGGGCAGGGCGCGATAGCGATCAATCAGGGTGTGCAGCGAGTTGGCGTACAACGCCAGTTGTTGATTGGCACGGGCGGCATCTTCTTCCAGCGCCTGACGTTCGGCGTGGCGGATGGCAAGGGTCGCGGCAAGGGCCGCACCGGCGATGATCAGCAGGGTATACAACGACAGACGCAGGGTACGGGAAGTCGGCAGCATGCTGGGCTAATGGATAAAGGGACGGGCCGGCACGATAGCATGGGTCCGACGATCCTTCTCGAATGACTCGCTACCCGATCAGCATGGTGCGTGCGCAAGTACTCGACGATAGACACGGCCACGCCGCGAATGTCGATAACGTGCAACCGCGGAGTACGCCAGTGGAGTTTGGCGCTAATACCCACGCTCCATACCCGGGGTCAGCTCAAGTCTATGTAATTCAATCGCCCCGATACCGATTACGAATGGCCGGGACTTTTTGCTGATAAATGTTGAGGAATCCTCGAGAGGTCTCGATGTTGTTGCGGGCGAATCCCGCAAGCTGCGTCATATCGGACTGGCGTAACGTTTTCGCTTGTGCCGTGCCTACCCGGTTGCGTCCCAGGTCGATCAGGTAGTCGCGCATCCCGTGTTGTTCATCGTAAAACTCGTTGATCCCCAGTTCGGCAAACGCGGTGTTGGCCGATACGGTCAATCGCGTGACCATCGCATCAAGTTCATCAAGAGTGCTGTGTATTTTTGTCAGTTTCAGCGATGACAAACCTTCCTCGGCTTCATTGGCTTCCTGTGCAAGGCTGCCCAGGGCCATGGCCTCACCCACGCCGGGCACATAGGCGCCTATGACTTTACTGAGGCCATCCGCCGCCAATTGCTGCAAACCCTCACGGCTGCGCACGTCGTACTGTTCGCGGGAGGGGAGCGGGGACGACTGCTGCAATTCTGCCGCAATGGCATCAGGGTTGAAGGTAGAGGTGCGTGGGACAATCGGCGAGGTCAACTGCAGTGGTGCCATCAGCTTTCCATAAAGGCCAACGCTCCGGTCGGCGATGTTGTTGCCCAGTGTCAAACCGATCAAATCAGCGGAAAGCCCGGGCAAGGCTTCGGAGGCAAACGTGGCGGCATTGTACGAGGTGAACCAGCCGGCGGCGGCGCTGCCGATTTGATAAACAACGTTCTTTGCCAGCGTCTTGCGCCATTGCCCGGGATGTTGCAGATCGATCAGTTGATCCTGAAGGCTACTCATTTTTCGATCTATGGAAGACAACGCCTGCATGTTCCAGCTGATCAGTCGCTTGAGTTCGGTGGGCGAGCGATTGAGCCCGGTGTCATCGAAATAGTTCATTGGGTTGTTGCCGACGAATGCGTACAGGTTCAGCCCGTCCACATCGCCTCCCGGATCGGCGCTGACCCAGCGCTGCAGCCACGGCGCGTAGTAGCGCGCCCCGTAGTAATAGAGGCCACTGACGTCCATCTCTTTACCGGAATAACGGATGAACTTGTACGTCACTTCGATCAGCGAGCGTGCCGCCATCCAGGCGGTGGCGCCGAACGGGTAGTACCCCTCATGACTGATCATCCGGCCCTGATGGTCAAGCTCCATCGTGCTTGAGCCCAGATGATCTTCGAGGGTGTAGCGCATTTGAGTCTGCTCGACCCCTGAGGGTGGTGACGTGAGCCAATGCAGACAACGCACGCTGCCGACGCCGGTGGCGAGCGTGATGACGTGCAACGCTTCACCGTTGTCTTTGCTGCGGATCTCCAGGCCGGGCAGGTAGCGCACTGCGTGAAAATGTTTGCCGCCATCGTGGAGGTGGCGCTTGTACACCCGGACGCCCTGGCTGTACTCATAAAATTCTTCGTCATCAGGCAGATTATCGCGTGCTACCAGGGTGATTTTTTCCAGTTGATCGCGTGTATTCCATTGCAGAGGCTGGCCCGGTTGCAGCATCTGCTGATTGCCATGGCGGTCGAACAGCGTGTCGAAATCCGGCTCGGGATCGTTGTCGTTGCAGCGCACGCCACGGTTGCTGTTCGGGTCGATACGCATGCGCCGGGTATGGTTGGCGCCGTCGCGAACGTGACGAAGCTCGACAAGATTATTGCCGTGATCGTAGGTGTACGTCTGGACGTAGTTGCGTCGGTCGTTGGGATCGGTCGGTTGCGGGCGACCGGGATTGTCCCGTGGCACCGCGTCGTCGTAACCGCTGGCGCTGAGCAAACGGTACAGCGAGTCGTAACTGAAATCGCGAGCGCCGTCGACGCGTTGATTGGCAAAGTAAGTCGGTGTGAAGGTGTGGTCGAAAATTCGGGTGATGTTGCCGACCCGGTCATAGGTGTACTCGAAGTCCTGCAACGGTGACTGTTGCCCAAGTTGCGCCGAGTGCCGATGCAGCCGGCCATCTTCGGCAGCGTATTGCCAACGGCTGGTCACGCCGTTGCCGGCCTCTTGCTCAATGACCTGTCCGGCTGCGTTGTAGTGGGCGTTGAGTTGAACTGTTTGCCAGGTTGTCTGCGCGTTGAGTTGCAACTGCACCTGTTGGATCTGCCCGGCCAGGTCGTAACGAAATTGTTGCTGATGGCCACCGGCATCAAGGTGTGCAAGCAAGGCGCCCAACGGGCTGTAGGTGCGCGCACTGGTGAACGACTGGTTGTCAGGGGAAGTGAACGTGTCGCGCAGTAAAGCGCCGGTCATGGCATAACTTTCGCAATCAATGCGACCCGACGGATCGACCTGATTGAGCAATTGCCCGCGCAGGTTCATCGACGGATTGGCCGAGCCGTCGGCATACACGAAGGTCTCGACGTTCGGCTGCTGGTTTTCTTCAAGCGCCACAACGCGCATCAGCTTGTCGTAACGGGTGCGCCAGACGTTACCGTGTCCATCGCGGCGCTCCAGTGTTTCGCCTGCCAGGCCCGGCAAGTACGCCCGAGGGCCGGCGTCGACGCTTGCGGATTTCAGGACGGTACCGTTCAGGCCGTAAACGCTGGTTTGGTTGGGCGCCAACAATCGGGGGTCGCGCTGTGCTGTCAAGCGCCCGGCAACGTCGTGTTGCTGACGGGTGATCAGTGACTGCGTTTCGCCGCCCGCGACATTGCGCAGGTATTCGATTTGCCTGATGGGCAGCCCGCGTGGATCAGTGGCGAGTACCGATGGCGTACGTCTGTGCATGTTGGCGCTCATGCATTGGTCTTTTTCTTGGCAGATTCGGTGGGTTTCCCAGCAGGCACGACAGGTTTTTTTGCTGGTTTGACTGCATTTTTCTCAGGGCTGTCGTCAGTGTCGTTGTAGTCGTAATCGCATTTGAACCAGGGGTGAAAAATGCTGTAGGCCAAATGGCCCAAGGCATTTATCGTTTTGATCTGGCGCCCCTGTGCGTCATAAAACAGCTGATCGTAATGCCCGTGTTCGCGCATCGAGATGTCATTGATGCAGCGGTGGCTGTTGAGAAAGTACGGACGATAAACCCGGATTGCTTCGCCCTTGTGGTTGTACTCGACCCGTGCGCTGACACGCCAGCGTGGCTCGGCCGGCGCTTCTTTCGGTGCGCCTGCGTCATCAAGCAGCAGCGTGTCTTCGGCAGTGGCCAGGTACGCCGACCCCGGTTCGACCAATTGCTTGCTTTGCAACTCGCGGCCGAAGCCGTCGATGTAGCGGATGCTGATCTGAATCAGTTGCAACGGATCATCGTGATACCGATCGGCTGCCAGGTTGACGCTGTGCACCGGTTGGCGTGCGGTTGAAGCGAACAGGTCGAGCAGCGTCTGCTCGCTGGCGCTACGCCATTTGAGCCCGGTCAACCAGCGCAGGGCTGTGGCACGAACACGCCCGTTGGGCAGCATCAGGCCTTTGGCGATCCACTCCTGCCTTTCGAGTTGCAGCGTCCCGGGGGGCAGCAACGGCATCCAGCTGAACAGTTCTGTCCGCACCACGCTGGCAGCTGAAGCGATCACTTCATGAGGGTTGGCGAGAGCGTACGCGGGGCTCAGATCGAGTTGTTGAGGATAGACCGCCAATTCTTTGAAGCCGGCCGGCTGGCCGTTTTCGGTGCCATGAACACTGTGCACCATCGGCTGGCCACCCGGTTCGTAGAGCACTTCGTTGATGTTGTCGTTGGCGTCCTTGCTGCGCAAAGGCAGCAAGGTGTGATAGTCGTGCTGCACTTCAGTCTTGCAGCCGTCCGGCAAGATGATTGCGTTGATCAGCAAGTGCAACGCGTCGTGGATGATCTGCGTTACGCCGTGGCTGGCAGTCTGCTGCACCGCACTGACCTGATAAAAATCGGCAGCGCCTGCGTAACTGAAAAACCCGCTGTGGGCCGACCAGAGGTTTTCCCGCGCGTCCTCAGCCGCATCGACGGGGAAAAACAGCGCCATGGGTCGATAGCCGATCTGCCTGAGCTCGGCACGAATATCCAGCGCGAGACTGTCGTAGGCCGTCAGGGCTTTTTCGTCAAACACGGCACTCTCTACCGGCCCCGGCAGGGGCGGGTAAAGGATCTTGCCGTCGGTGTCTTGCTGATAGGTGTGCCTGGTGAGCGAGGTCAGCTCGCGCAGGTCGTTCCAGTTGTCGCTGTCCTGATACTGGGTAAAGTTTTCGAAGCTGATGATTGCCGGCGTCAGGCCCAGCGGCAATGCGCCTTTTTTCAGCACAAACGCATTGCTGCGTTGGCGTGAAGGCAGCCCGAGATGCCAGTGGGGGGCGTCGGTCAGATGAATGAAGTCTGCACGTGATTCGCTCAGATAAAACCAGCGTTGTTGTTCATCGTGGCTGTCGAGCCAGGCACGTCGCTGATCCTCTTCTTCGAACGGCGGTTCGTCGGTGTCCGTACGGCGCCGTGCGCAATCTATGGTGATGCCATGAACAAGCATGCCATACGCATCCCATGCCAGATTGACCACGTGCTGACAACGCGGGTCGTCCATGAAGCGCTCGTATTCGAAGCTGCGCGATTCCAGTTCCTGCACCAACAGGCTGGAGGGTTGGTCATGGATCTGGCAGATCCGATAGCGAACCTCGGTTAGCGCAAACAGCGGGGCCGGCGCGGGATCGTCTGCTTGGCTCATCTCGGTGCGCAGCAGTCGGCCACTGAGCGCGTAGGCGATTTCATGTGCTTCGGCAGAATCAGCCTTGCCTGGGCGAACGCCTCTCGAAGTTTTGATCAATGGTGAATATAGGGTGAGGCCGAGCGGTGTGTATTCAATGTCGCTCAGACAAGTGTCGAGCAAAATCTGATCGACCCGTTGCCCGGTATGAAACCAGCTCTTGCTCTTCGTCGGCGCCGTGTGGCCGCTCGCGGCCTTGCCGGGCTCCTGCTCGCTGTCGGTCTGATAAACCCGGGCGAAACCGCGGAACTCACGTGCCCCACGGTCGTAGTAACCTTCGAAGTATTCCCAGAACTGCATCAAATAATTGCCGGTGATCTCATCGTCCTGGCGTAACCAGGCGAGCACATGCTGAGGGAACGGCAGGTGGCAAACGGGATTTTTTCCGGCAGACAACAGCTGCTGTTTTTCATCCAGCCAGCGTTGCGCGCTGCTGACATGGCCGAGTGTGGCGCTGTATCCCATGTTGTTGTTGCAACCTTCAAGCAGGTAAGGCCGTTCGCTGACGAAGTGATACACCCAGTGCTGCGGTTGCATGTGCGGCACGGTCAACAGCAGGCTGGCGCAACCGAGGCCTTGAAGGTCGGCGAAAGTCACCTGGCAAAGATTGTCGTAACGAACGCCCGCAGGCCATGGCACCCGCACCGGCGTGACGGCCAGACCATTGCCGCCGTGGTTGAACCAGATCTCGAAGTGATCGGATTTCAGATAGATCACGGCGGGCGCGCCTGAGCCGTCGAGATCGGCGACGCGCGTTTGCTCGGTGTTGAAATTATCGTAGCTGTAAGGCAAGTCCCCCAGCTTGAACCCTTCACCAAACCGGCCATGACCCAGGTTGGCCCAGCACTCCACCTGATCGTGGCGGATCCGGCACAGCCCGCTCAGATCGCTGGCGTGCAGATTGCCGAGAAACACCTGCTCCTTTGGGGCCGGACCGAATACTGGCAGTCTGTCGGTGGTGTGCGGTTCCTCGTGGCCGCGCGCGAAACCGGATTCCCGCAGGTTGGCATACACCCGTACGTTGTTCGGACCGATCAAGGCGACGGAATCCAGACCGTCGCCACTGAAGTCGCCCAATTGGCTCGACAGATGAAAAAACTCCAGGGGAAATCCGTTGAACGGTTTGAACAATGACCAGCTGCGATCCGGGTTGAGCGTGTAATAGCCACTGATTCCGGGTTGCGCGACAACCCAGTTCAGGCAGCCGTCGCCCGTCAGGTCAGTGAGGATTTGCACCATGGGTTTGCCGAGATCGGCAGTGGGCAGCAGCGGCAGCAAGGTCCATGGGCCGTAAACAATCTGCGCCGTGCCGGGCTCGCCTCGCAGGGGTTCGCGGTAGTACCAGGCATTCTCGTACTGGCACAGGAAACCAGGCAGGCCTTCACCGTAAAGATCGACGCAATGGTAGGGCGCGCGGTCGTTGAGGCCGGGCATGTGCTCGAATGGCGAGAAAGGTTGTGGCGCGGTGTCGAGCACGAAGTCCTTGTAATAGTACTCAATGGGCGGTGAATGCTTGACCCGCCCAGTGGCGTCGTAACTCATGTAATGGGCGGCTTTGAGCTGGGAGTAGCGCAACTCGGTGGTCTGGTATTCCAGCAGCAGGCGATTGACCAGGACCTTTTCCGCTCCGATGTCGTTGTATATCAGAAACTGCCGGCACAGGCGTCGCGTGCCCAATTCGAAGCCGTAGCGGTGCAGGCGGGAAGCGTCGTCGCGGATCGGCCAAAGGTCTTCCGCTGCGGTAAATGGCGGCACGGCGTCGAAGGCCTGTGTGCGCTCGCCATAATCGACTATCGCCCGAAAATACCAGCGCATATCCTGCGGTTGCGCGTGGTTCAGGCAAAACAACTCGGCACTGGCGGTTTCATTGCCGTAGCAGATCTGCCGCAGATAACGCTGCGCGCGATAGTCAAAGCGTGGGTCTGCGGGGCGGGTGTCGGCCTTGTATTCGAAGAAAACATGCTCACCGACGGCGTTCATGATTTCTACCAGCAGCCATACGGCGATGTGTTCCGGTTGATCCGGGTCGTAGAGACAGGATGCGGTGCTGTTGCCGTAGCACGATTGACTGCCGTCGGCGCCGTAGACGATCCAGAACTCGCCACCGCCGGCGGCGGGCGTCCACAATTCATAGCGGCTGAAGGTGCTTTCCAGCCTCGGCAGATAGTTCACTACCGCGAACTCTTGCGCGCTGCGACCCTCTCCGCGTGTACGTTTGCGGGTCTTGAGCGTGCCTCCAGTGGTCAGCTCGGGCCGCAATTCGGTGCCGTCGGCGAGCATGACATCGGTGGCCAGGTATTTCGGCACGCCGGTACTGGTTTTACGCCGGATGGCAGGTTCAGACAGATTCCAGCCGAGGCCGCACTTGCCGTTGCCCGCGTTACCGTCGTAGGCAAGCATCGTGTCGGGCACCAGTGAGCGAGCGGACAGAAAAGGCAACGCCAGCTGATAAGACCGTTGCCCCGTCGCACCGATATCCCCCCAACTGCGGCCATGGGTGGCAATGGATGCGGTTTTGGCGATGGAGGGCGGCGTAACGAGCGCATCGGCATCTGGAGTCATGGCAGGTAACCTGTGAACAGGGCAGAGAAAGTGCCGAACGCCAAGCTAACAAAGCGCCTGTTACGTGACACCTGTCAGATCTGACAGGTGTGAGGGGCTGGCTTTTGTCGCAGACGAAAAACAGCCCGGCAGGTCATCGCTGATTCCCGGGCTTTCTGTGAGTTGACGGCAGTTTTCTCGGCGAAAAATTCACTCGCTTCATGCCGCCGCTTTACGCTGAGCGACGTGTGATCTAACCGCATGACCGAGATCTTCCAATCCCGCGTGGACTTCGAAGGTTCTATGCCACAGGCCTTGAATTTGCGCATCGTTGCCAGTGCTTGCAGGCAGCGCATTCTGGAATTCCACAATATTGATCATGCCTGACTGGATCTCTTCGGCGAGATCTTCAATATTAGTGGCAAAGGTTGCCATTTTTTCCAGTGACTTCATTTGGAGGGCACCGAGGGTCTCACTGATGACTTCCGGCAAAGCGAGCAAGAAGCCCACGCCCGCGCTCATTGCACCGATTGCTTCGGAGGGGACACTCGTTATTGTCGCTTTCATCAGTTCGCTCGCACCTTTATCCGTCACTTCTTTGCCAAGCTTCAACTGTCCTTTTTGCGATTTGGGATTCATGTTCTGGTATTTGGCCAGCAGGTATTGATCTGGATTCATCAGTTTGTGTTCGGCTTTACGGATGATTTTTTCAGCTGACAGCTTGGACGTTTTCAGATTGACCGATGCACTGCCACCGGTTTTTTCCGCGATGTAATCCACCCCGGCGCTGACGCCAATTTTTGCGGCGTATCCCATGCCCACGCCTATTGCGTTGCCCACACCGGGAGCGACAAGCCCCAGCGCCTGTGTACCAACGCCAACGGCTATTCCGGCGCCATAACTGACCCCCTTGCCGAGGAGTAACACCAGCGTTCTACGCAAGGTTGCCAATGCAACATCGCCATCTGATCCCATCCGCTCAAGCTGGCCAGAAGCATCACGCATGCGTAGTTTGGTCAGGCCCAGAATTTCATCCTGACGCCTCATGTGATGCTCCAACTGCAGTCTGATGCGGCGTGTCGCATTCTGCTGGCTGCGCATGGACTGGCGTTCGTTGCCACGCTGAAAAAAACGAGCTTCGCTGGCTTTCCAATCAGCCGCGGTCGGCAACTGAAAAGCTTCTCCTGCCAGGCCTGTGGTATCGCTGAAACCGATCGGGTTGTTACCGACAAACGCATACAGATTCAGCCCATCCACATCCCCCGCCGGATCGGCACTGACCCAGCGCTGCAGCCACGGCGCGTAGTAGCGCGCCCCGTAGTAATAGAGGCCACTGACGTCCATCTCTTTGCCGGAGTAGCGGATGAACTTGTACGCCACTTCGATCAGCGAGCGTGCCGCCATCCAGGCAGTAGCGCCGAACGAGTAGTAACCCTCATGACTGATCATTCGGCCCTGATGGTCAAGCTCCATCGTGCTTGAGCCCAGATGGTCTTCGAGGGTGTAGCGCATTTGATTCTGCTCGACCCCTGAGGGTGGTGACGTGAGCCAATGCAGACAACGCACGCTGCCGATGCCGGTGGCGAGCGTGATCACGTGCAACGCTTCACCGTTGTCTTTGCTGCGGATCTCCAGGCCGGGCAGGTAGCGCACTGCGTGAAAGTGTTTGCCGCCATCGTGTGTGTGGCGCTTGTACACCCGGGCGCCCTGGCTGTACTCATAAAATTCTTCGTCGTCAGGCAGATTGTCGCGTGCTACCAGCGTGATTTTTTCCAGTTGATCGCGTGTATTCCATTGCAGAGGCTGGCCCGCTTGCAGCATCTGCTGATTGCCATGGCGGTCGAACAGCGTGTCGAAATCCGGCTCGGGATCGTTGTCGTTGCAGCGCACGCCACGGTTGCTGTTCGGGTCGATACGCATGCGCCGGGTATGGTTGGCGCCGTCGCGAACGTGGCGAAGCTCGACAAGATTGTTGCCGTGATCGTAGGTGTACGTCTGGACGTAGTTGCGTCGGTCGTTGGGATCGGTCGGTTGCGGGCGACCGGGATTGTCCCGTGGCACCGCGTCGTCGTAACCGCTGGCGCTGAGCAAACGGTACAGCGAGTCGTAACTGAAATCGCGAGCGCCGTCGACGCGTTGATTGGCAAAGTAAGTCGGTGTGAAGGTATGGTCGAAAATTCGGGTGATGTTGCCGACCCGGTCATAGCTGTACTCGGAATCCTGCAGCGGTGACTGTTGGCCGATGCGTGCCGTGTGTCGATGCAGCCGGCCATCCGCCGCAGCGTATTGCCAACGGCTAGTCACGCCGTTGCCGGCCTCTTGCTCAATGACCTGACCGGCCGCGTTGTATTGCGCGTTGAGTTGAACGGTTTGCCAGGTTGCTTGCGCGTTGAGTTGCAGCTGCACCTGTTGGATCTGCCCGGCCAGGTCGTAGCGAAATTGTTGCTGATGGCCGCCGGCATCGAGGTGTGCAAGCACTGCGCTCAAAGGGCTGTAGGTGCGCGCACTGGTGAACGACTGGTTGTCAGGGGAAGTGAACGTGTCGCGCAGCAAAGCGCCGGTCATTGCATAACTTTCGCAATCGATGCGACCCGACGGATCGACCTGATTGAGCAATTGCCCGCGCAGGTTCATCAATGCGTTGGCCGAGCCGTCGGCATACACGAAGGTCTCGACGTTCGGCTGCTGGTTTTCTTCCCGCGCCACAACGCGCAATAGTTGATCGTAACGGGTACGCCAGACGTTACCGCGTTGGTCATGATGCTCCAGTGTTTCCCCGGCCAGCCCTGGAAGGCTCAAACGCCAGCCGGCATCGACACTGCTGATCTTCAATGCCGCACCGTTCAGCCCATATACGGTGCTGAGGTTCGGTTCGGAAAGCCGCGAGTCCCATTGCCGGGTTACGCGCCCGGCTCCGTCGAACGCTTGTCGGCTCAGCAATGCAATGGCCGGTTCATTGGCGATCGCGCGCAAGTATGCGACCTGACGAACCGGTAAGCCTCGACCGTCGTTTACCGTGACGGAGGGGGTGCCTTGGTGAACTTCACGGTTCATCAGCGCCGGGGCCGCGAGTATGGATTTGCTGTAAATGGGTTGCCTGCACCGTTGTGTATTTCAGTGCACGTCAGCGTCATGGACATGCCTCGGGCGATTTCGTAGGTCATGGTTCCATCCGGTGTGCGAAGACGCAGATGGACCAACGCTAGCAGGCCACATCGTCCAGGTAACCTGTCAGGTCTGACAGGTCAGGCGATTCTTTTAGTTCGAAAAAACCACGCTGTGGATTTTTCATAACCATCAGCCAATCGATAAAAAAGGCCGGGCTCTCTTTCGAGAGGCCGGCCTTATTCGCAGCGTAAACGCTTACTGCACTTCGACCGCCAGGCTTTCGCTGATCTTCTGTTGCCAGATCGCCGGACCGGTGATGTGTACCGATTCACCCTTGCTGTCTACCGCAACGGTGACCGGCATGTCCTTGACCTCGAACTCGTAGATCGCTTCCATGCCCAGTTCGGCGAACGCCAACACTTGCGACTTCTTGATCGCTTGCGCCACCAGGTAAGCAGCGCCGCCGACAGCCATCAGGTACACGGCTTTGTTGTCTTTGATCGCTTCGATCGCGGTCGGGCCGCGCTCGGACTTGCCGATCATGCCCAGCAGACCGGTTTGCTCAAGGATCTGACGAGTGAACTTGTCCATCCGCGTTGCGGTGGTCGGGCCAGCCGGGCCAACCACTTCGTCACCGACCGGATCAACCGGGCCAACGTAGTAGATGAAGCGACCTTTGAGGTCGACCGGCAGGGTTTCACCTTTGTTGAGCATCTCGACCATGCGCTTGTGCGCGGCGTCGCGACCGGTGAGCATTTTGCCGTTGAGCAGGACGGTTTCGCCCGGCTTCCAGCTTTGCACGTCTTCCGGGGTCAGGGTGTCGAGGTTGACGCGACGGGCCGACGGGCCGGCTTCCCAGACGATTTCCGGGTAGGCGTCCAGCGGTGGCGCTTCCAGCGAGGCTGGACCTGTACCGTCGAGCACGAAGTGTGCGTGACGGGTGGCGGCGCAGTTCGGGATCATGCACACCGGCAGCGAGGCGGCGTGGGTCGGGTAGTCCATGATCTTCACGTCGAGCACGGTGGTCAGGCCACCGAGGCCCTGGGCGCCGATGCCCAACTGGTTGACCTTCTCGAACAGCTCCAGACGCATTTCTTCGATGCGGTTCTGTGGGCCACGGGCTTTCAGCTCGTGGATGTCGATGGATTCCATCAACACTTCCTTGGCCATCACCGCGGCTTTCTCGGCGGTGCCGCCGATGCCGATGCCGAGCATGCCCGGTGGGCACCAGCCGGCGCCCATGGTCGGAACGGTCTTGAGTACCCAGTCAACGATCGAGTCGGACGGGTTGAGCATGGCCATTTTCGACTTGTTCTCGGAACCGCCGCCCTTGGCCGCCACGTCCACTTCCACGGTGTTGCCCGGGACGATGGAGTAGTGAATCACGGCAGGGGTGTTGTCCTTGGTGTTTTTCCGAGCGCCCGCCGGGTCGGCGAGGATCGAGGCACGCAGGACGTTTTCCGGCAGGTTGTAGGCGCGACGCACGCCTTCGTTGATCATGTCGTCCAGGCCCATGGTGGCGCCATCCCAACGCACGTCCATGCCGACGCGCACGAACACGGTAACGATACCGGTGTCCTGGCAGATCGGGCGATGGCCAGTGGCGCACATGCGCGAGTTGATCAGGATCTGTGCCATCGAGTCACGCGCCGCTGGCGATTCTTCGCGCAGGTAGGCTTCGTGCATCGCCTGGATGAAATCCACGGGGTGGTAATAGGAAATGAACTGCAGGGCGTCGGCAACGCTCTGAATCAGGTCGTCTTGCTTGATCACGGTCATGAGTCGCGCTCCTCTAAAAGACGGGAACATTCAATAAGGTGCCTGCGGCTTGGGTGCATCGGTCGGTCGCAAGCACCTTTCAAGGCACGCCGGGGCTGCTGGCGCGACGCTAAAAAGGCGCGGCAGTATACCGCGCCTCGGTGGGGCATACACGCGCCGGCAGTCATTCGTTGGTCGCATGTCTTTCGCATAATCCTGCAGGCGCTGCCGCAGGCTGCGATCTTTTGATTTTGTTTTTAAGGTCAAGATCAGAAGATCGCAGCCTGCGGCAGCTCCTACACTGGATATGTGGGTTTTTGACGTCAATTTTCGGGCCTGAAAATCGGTGGTCATTTATCGACCGGGCCTCTAAAGTGGCAGCCGGTCTGTAGAGTAGGACACTCGGTCAGCCTCCTATCGCACGGTGAGTCAACGATTGACCCATAACGCCATTCAACGTCTTTTAATGAAACGTTTTGCCCTCGCTGCAGCCACCTATGGATTGGCTTTGCTGCTGCTGTGGCTGGCGTTTTTTACCGGTCATTACGACCAGACCCTGAGTTCTGTTGTCATCGGCAGCGCGCTGGTGGTGATCAGTCAGGCGACCCTGTTCGGGCTGTTCTGGAGCGGGCGCAACCAGCGCTTTGCCGACCCCAGCCTGACCGAAGTGCAGGTGCTGCTCGGGCTTGGCTGGCAGACCTGGCTGATCGCCCATCTGGACGAGGCGCGGGGCGCCTTTCTGGTGTTTTATGTGCTCATCCTGCTGTTTGGCCTGTTCCATCTCAGTCGACGCGCGTTCATTCGCTGCGCGCTGATGGTGTTTTTCAGTTTCTCGGCGATCACCCTATGGGATGGCTACTACTTCCTCTTGCCCGAGCCTGCGCTGGCGGCATTGCAGGTGTGCATTCTGGCGATGGTGCTGGCGTGGCTGGTGCTTTACGCACGTTTCGTGCAGATCTCGCGGCAGCGCATGCGCCAGCGCCGGTTTGCCTTGCAGGCGCATCAGGACACGTTGCGCGGGATGATGCGCCAGCTCGAAGACCTGGTGGCCACTGACGAACTGACCGGGCTGTTCAATCGCCGGCACTTTCTGCGCCTGGCCTCGCGTGAATTGAATGCGATGGACAGCGATGTGGCCCACGGTCTGGCGTTGATCGATCTCGACCACTTCAAACGCATCAACGACCTGCACGGCCATGCCGCCGGCGATCAGGTGTTGCAGGCCTTCGCCGGTGTCGCCCAGGCGTGTCTGCGCGACGGCGATGTGCTGGCGCGTTACGGTGGTGAGGAGTTTGTGGTGTTGCTGCCCGATTGCAATGCCGAACGGCTGACCGCATGTTGTGAGCGCTTGCGCATTGCCTTCACTGATGTCGAATTGATCGGCCTGGATGTGCGCAATCTCAGCCTGTCGGCCGGCATGACCCTGTTGGAACTGGGCGATGATCTCGATGACGCCTTGCAACGCGCCGATCAGGCGCTTTACCGGGCCAAGCGTGACGGCCGTAATCGTTGCGCGGCCGCGTGGGAGAACGCCGATGCCTGAACTTCGTGTCGGTGAACAACACTGGTCGGTGGTGACGGGCAGCAACCTGCTCGACGCCCTCAATCAAAACGGTGTCGCCGTGCCTTACAGTTGCCGCGCCGGCAGTTGTCATGCGTGTCTGGTGCAATGCGTGCAAGGTCTGCCGGCTGACAGTCGACCGGACGCCTTGAGCGCCGAGCAGCGTCAGCAGGGCTGGCGCCTGGCGTGTCAGTGCCAGGTGGTTGAAGACTTGCAGGTGCACACCTTCGACCCGATTGCCGACGGTCGCCCGGCGGTGGTCGAAGCCCTGGACTGGCTCAGCGACAACGTCCTGCGCCTGCGCCTCGTCCCGCAACGGCAGTTGCGCTACAGCGCCGGGCAACATTTGGTGCTGTGGATTGATCACATCGCTCGGCCGTACTCGCTGGCGAGCCTGCCCGAAGAAGACCGCTTTCTTGAATTCCACCTTGATTGCCGCCAGCCCGGCGAGTTCAGCGATGCCGCGCGGCGCTTGCAGATCGGCGATCCGATCCGCCTCGGCGAACTGCGCGGCGGCGCCTTGCATTACGACCCGGACTGGCACGACCGGCCGCTGTGGCTGCTCGCCGCTGGCACCGGGTTGGGGCCGTTGTTCGGCGTGCTGCGCGAAGCCTTGCGCCAGGATCACCAAGGCGCGATCCGCGTCATTCACCTGGCCCATGATGAGCGTGAACACTATCTGGCCAAACCCCTTGCCGCGCTGGCTGCGCAGCGAGAAAACCTCAGCGTCGAGCTATGGACGGCGGCCGAGTCAGCCGCCGCTTTGGCGCAACTGCGGCTTGTCTCCCGGCAAACCCTGGCCTTAGTCTGCGGTTCGACGGCCAGTGTCGACGCCTTCGCCAGGCGCCTGTACCTGGCCGGACTGCCGCGTAATCAGCTGCTGGCCGACGTATTCCTGTCCCGCGGTTGAGCGCTAATGCTTATCGGGTTTCATAGGTTCTTTGTGGCCAAGTCTTTATGGTCAGAGGATTTTTTGTGGCAAGGGGATTTATGTGGCAAGGGGATTTTGTGGCGAGGGGATTTATCCCCGTTTGAGTGCGCAGCGCTCGCAAGATTTTGGGGCCGCTGCGCAGCCCAGCGGGGATAAATCCCCTCGCCACAACAATCCCCTTGCCACAAAAGCCCCCTAGCCACAGAAGTCCCCTGGCCACAGAAGGCACTATCCCCATTTGACCTTCGCAAGCCCGACTATCGCCGAGAGACGCCATGACCGAAGCCATCCTGCTGGAACGTGAACGCGGTTTGCTCACCCTGCGCCTCAATCGCCCCGACAAGAAAAACGCCCTGACCCGGGCGATGTACAGCCGTTTGGCTGAGGCGTTGAAGCAAGCCGACAGCGACCCCGAGATTAACGCCGTGCTGATCACCGGCAGCGCTGAGTGTTTCACCGCCGGCAACGACATCGCCGACTTCATCCAGCAACCGCCGAGCGACCTCGACAGCCCGGTGTTCCACTTCATGCTCAACCTGCTTGAGTGCCGCAAACCGGTGATTGCCGCCGTGGCGGGCGCCGCAGTGGGCATTGGCACCACGTTATTGCTGCATTGCGATCTGGTCTACGTGGCCCGCGATGCACGGTTGCGTATGCCGTTCGTCAACCTTGGCCTGTGCCCGGAATTCGGCTCCAGCTTGATCCTCCCGCGCTTGCTCGGCCAGGCCAAAGCGGCGGAGTTGTTGTTGCTCGGTGAAGGCTTCAGCGGTGAACAGGCGGCGCAGTGGGGGATTGCCACCGAAGCGTTGGGCAGCGGCGCTGCGGCGTTGAGCAAGGCGCGGGAGATGGCGCTGCGTTTCGACGAACTGCCGAGCGAAGCGGTGCGTATCAGCAAGCAATTGATGAAGGCCCCGGATCGCGAGTTGATCCGCAGGGTGATCGAGGAGGAGGGCGTGCTGTTTACCCAACGCCTGACGTCGCCGGAAGCGTTGGCGGCGTTGACCGGATTCATCAAACGACATTAAAAGATCGCAGCCTGCGGCAGCTCCTACAGGTGAGTGTCAGGCAATGTAGGAGCTGCCGAAGGCTGCGATCTTTTGATCTTCTTGAATGAAAAAACCCCGCCATTCACATGGCAGGGCTCTTGTCTTTCAACAACCGATCACTCAGACCTGTGGGTCGCCCACGTGCAGGATCTTCATGCCGTTGGTACCGCCGGTGGTGTGGTAGCTGTCGCCCTTGGTCAGGATGACCCAGTCGCCTTTTTCCACAACGCCGCGCTTGACCAGCTCGTCGATCGCCTTCTGGCTGACTTCGTGCGGTTCCAGCGAAGCCGGATCGAACGGTACGGTGTACACGCCACGGAACATCGCGGCGCGCGCCTGGGTTTCGCGGTGCGGCGAGAACGCATAGATCGGCACCGAAGAACGGATGCGCGACATGATCAGCGGGGTGTAGCCACTTTCGGTCAGCGCGATAATCGCTTTAACGCCCGGGAAGTGGTTGGCGGTGTACATGGTCGCCAGTGCGATGCTTTCGTCGCAACGGGTGAATTCCTTGCCGATGCGGTGGCTGGAAGTCTTGCCAGTCGGGTGCTTTTCGGCGCCGACGCAGATGCGCGCCATCGCTTGCACGGCTTCCAGCGGGTACAGACCTGCTGCGGATTCAGCAGACAACATCACGGCGTCGGTGTAGTCGAGCACGGCGTTGGCCACGTCGGACACTTCGGCGCGAGTCGGCATCGGGTTCTGGATCATCGACTCCATCATCTGGGTCGCGACGATCACAGCCTTGTTGTGGCGGCGTGCGTGCAGAATGATTTTCTTCTGAATGCCCACCAGCTCGGCGTCGCCGATTTCCACACCCAAGTCACCACGAGCAACCATCACCGCGTCGGAGGCCTTGATCAGGCCGTCGAGGGTTTCGTCGTCGGCTACGGCTTCGGCGCGTTCGATCTTCGCCACCAGCCAGGCAGTACCGCCGGCTTCGTCGCGCAGTTGACGGGCGTATTCCATGTCGGCAGCGTCACGCGGGAAGGATACCGCGAGGTAATCGACTTCCATTTCAGCGGCGAGCTTGATGTCGGCCTTGTCTTTTTCAGTCAGGGCCGGCGCGGTCAGGCCGCCACCGCGACGGTTGATGCCTTTGTGGTCGGACAGCGGGCCGCCGATGGTCACGGTGCAATGCAATGCGTCGTCAGTTTGGGTATCAACGCGCATCACCACACGGCCGTCGTCGAGCAGCAGCTCGTCGCCTACGCCGCAGTCCTTGACCAGATCCGGGTAGTCGATGCCGACCACTTGCTGGTTGCCTTCGGTCAACGGATGGCTGGTGGAGAAGGTGAACTTGTCACCGATCTTCAGCTCGATCTTCTTGTTGGCGAATTTGGCGATACGGATTTTCGGGCCTTGCAGGTCACCCAGCAGGGCGACGAAGCGACCGTGCTTGGCGGCAATGTCACGCACCAGTTTCGCGCGAGCCTTGTGCTCGTCGGGGGTGCCGTGGGAGAAGTTCAGACGGGCAACGTCCAGGCCAGCCAGAATCAGCTGTTCGAGAACTTCCGGCGAGTTACTGGCCGGGCCAAGGGTAGCGACGATTTTGGTACGACGGACGGACATGCAAAGACTCCTGAGTTCAAGCGCAAGCGAAGGCTACTATGCTCTTGGGGTGTAGTCATTGTTCGAATGCACTACTTTTTGTGAAGGGCTTTGTTATTACTTTCTTTATTGAACGCGACGAACGCGACAATCGGCACAAACCGTTCTGAAGATTTCCGGCGCAAGGTCGATACAGAGCACAAGACAGGAGAACCCCCCATGCGATTGTTGCCCATTGCCGCCCTTGCCCTCAGCGTCCTCGCCGTCACGGGCTGCACCCGTTGGTCGATGAACCACCATTTGAACAACGCCTACAGCGCCTATGATCGCGGCAATTGCGAGCAGGTCATGCTGGAGCTGTCCAAGGTCGAGCGCGCCAGCCGTGCCCGCCCGTACGTGTGGCCGGAAGTGTCGATGATGCGCGGCCAGTGCCTGGAACGGCAGAAAATGTTTGTTGATGCTGCGCAAACCTATCAGTTCATCATGGCCTCGTACCCGAACAGCGAATACGCCTACCGCGCCCGCGCCCGCCTGGAAACCTTGCAGAGCCTGGGCCATTACCCAACGCGCAGTGCTGCAGCCGTGGTACGCCCGACGCGTTTTTGATGACAGTTGTCATACAAACGCTGGCCGTGTCTACAGGCTGAGCTATAGTCGAATGATCCGGTTTCAGCGCGTTGGCGCTGTTCCGGGGCAACACCTGCGACTGGCAAGTGGTCAAGTGACGGCGAGGTAGCGATCGGCACACCGGAAGCGGGGAGAGCGGGCCTGCAAGGCAGGTTCGTTCCGAAGCAAAAGTGCGGCTCCGTGACGGAGCCCTGCCTGGCGAACTGCGCATGTTTACCGACCGCCGAATCGAACGGCATCAACTGCCGTACTTTCTGAGAGTGTTCAACAGCATCACCGACAAACCGATCGGCTTTCTCGGCAACGTCTCCGAAGACGGGCTGATGCTCATCAGCCAGTTACCGATGATGATCGGTGTGGATTTCAAGCTGCGTCTGAAAATTCCCATGGATGAAGGCTGCCAGCAGGTCATCGACCTGACGGCGTGTTGCCTGTGGTGCCATGAAGACGCGACCCCGCAGCATTATGACGCGGGTTTCAGCCTGCACCGGCCGCCGCCGGAGTACGGGCAACTGGTGCAGGCGTTGAAGCAGTACTTCAGTTTTCAGCCGCTGCCAGCTTCCGCCTGATACAGCAAACGCCAAAGCCAAAGATCGCAGCCTGCGGCAGTTCCTGCAGAGGGCTGCGATCTTTTGGTCTTCATCCGTTCATGGCAACTGCGCGCTCACTGTCGAGCACCTTCTCCGCCAACAACAACCCCATCTCGCTCAACTGATAAATCGCCATCGCCAAGTGCCGTGGTTTGTCTTCTAGGCTGTCCGCCAGATCCAGCAAAAGAATGCTCACCGACGAAAACGTTTCGTAGGTCTGGATGGCGATGGCTTCGGGATTGATGTCGGGGGCGACGACGAACATTTGCATGGCGCGATCAACGGAGTTGTGCATGGCAGGATGGGGTTTGAGGTAGTGGTCGAGCGCGCGTTCGGCAGCTTCGTGGAGCTTTTTTGAATCGGGGGAGGCGTAGGGTGATGTATCGACGGAATCTATCTCAGGAGGACTCGTGGATGCCTTTGTCATTGCCTTGTTTCCTTTTATTAGGTGCTGCCTCCGCTTCGCGACTAAATGAAGGGAGGCAGCTATGTGCAGGTTAGTCGACCGGTGGAAACAAGGCTTTTCCGGCGCACCCGAAGGTGCCCTGCACACAGCCACCATCAAGTACGGGAGTAGGAAACCCGACCGGATGAAGCCTTGCACCTTGTCTCATATCAGGCGACTAAACCTGGCCGCTGAATGTCAGCGACAATGCCTAATCTAAGCGGCATCCCTTAGAGTGTCAGTCAGCCCATTCCGGTGACTGCGTAGGCAACGGCACCAAACCTTGTAGTCTTAATTCCCGAATGCCAAGGGAAGTTTTCAAACTCCCGAAAACTGTCGGACCTTATGGCTACGTGCATCTACCAGATGTGCTTAAAAAGTAGACGGGCCTCGCAAATTTTCTGAAGTCGTGGCAGGCGGGTTTTTGAATTGAGGTCGCTGGGGCCAAATCTCTGGAGAAATTTTGATCTTGTGGTTCCCTTGAATGGCCCCAGCCGAAGTTTGAACACGTAGCTAATCCATTTATTTGAGGTTTCTTCCTTTGATCTTTGCTATGCCCTGCTTTATGTAGCCAGCATTTTCACCAACCCTACATAGCGCACCTCGGACGTTTTCACCGACGTCCGTAAAGCCTTCCTTTTCTACTTGTAGTGCTAACTCCATAAGGGCCGCCTCTAACCCAAGCTGATTCTCATAGATCCTTTCCAGTACATCGGATAACGAATATTCAGGTGACATAGCTTCGATTCCTTTCGAAAAAAAGAAAGCATAGCACCAGTTTTTTGGGAGGGTGGAAAGCACTGAAAGGGTTGAAGTGCTCGATTGATTACGATTGTCAGCAATCTTTTTAATGCAAAGGGTGTGAGTGTTTTTTTTCACACATCTAGCACCCACGTACGATTTCTATCAGCTGAGCGTTGATGGGACGGAAAGTCGAACGTTCAAAACGAGCCAGACTTCTTCCAGCTCAAATAGCGTGTTACCAGCTCAGTCCCCAATGCCTGAGGCTGTGCATCCAGAGTCGTAACGCTATTAGCGATCAGATGTTCATGACACTCGTTGCGTGAATTCAAATAGTCAACAGTCCCGCAATATGCCAGCGCCTCATCTAACGTTTGAACGGGCGTCTGCTGCAGCTGGTCAATCGCGGATTCGCGCAGACTTGCGACTAGCACCCGATGATGCTTTCTCAGGCGCTTGACCGCGTTCAGCAGTTCTTCATCGTCCTCCTCGCGCACATTGGTCACCAGCACCACCAGCGCTCGGCGTTTCTGCCGGGCCAGCAGTGGACGGATCGCCGCCTGATAGTCCGCCGGGCGTTGACTGCTGTCGAGGTCGTAAACACTGTTGAGCAAAACGTTGAGCTGCCCGGTGCCCTTGATTGGCGCAAGGTAACGCGGATGCTCAGCGGCGAACGTGCACATGCCCACCGCATCACCCTGACGCAACGCCACATAACTGAGCAGCAGACAGGCGTTCAGCGCATGGTCAAAGTGCGACAGTTCATCGTCCTGGCTGCGCATGTTGCGTCCGCAATCGAGCAAGAAGATGATCTGCTGATCACGTTCGTCCTGATACTCACGGGCGATCGGTGTGCGCTGGCGGGCGGTAGCTTTCCAGTCGATCTGACGCAAGCTGTCGCCTTCACGGAATTCGCGCAGTTGATGGAATTCCAGACCCTGACCACGGCGCTGTTTTTGCCGCACGCCGAGCTGGCTGAGCCAGTTGTCCACCGCCAGCAGTTCACCCCCATAGAGCCGGGCGAAATCCGGGTAGACGCGGGCGTGACCGGTGACGTCGAGCAGGCGTTTGCCTGACCATAAACCTAGTGGGCTCGGCAGGTTGATTTCGCAGTGTTCGAAGCTGAAGTGCCCACGTTTGAGGGCGCGCAGGCGGTAGCCGATGTGGCTGATTTTGCCGGGTTGCAATTCGACGTTCAGCGGCAGGTTCTCAAAAATCAGGCCGTCCGGCACGTGGTCGAAGAGTTGCAGGTGCAGCGGCTCGCTGAAGTCGTGTTCCACCTCCAGGCGTACTTCGCCCCAGCGCCCGAGCGCGAGGCTGCCGGGCATTTGCCGTTTGACGCGAATGGCGGGCAGGCGCTTGAGGCGCAGCGCATCGATGGCGGCGAGCGTCAGCAGGGCGAGCAGCAAGCCCCAGTTGATCGCCGGCAGGCTCGGAGGGAGCTCGATTTGCAGTGCCTGCAAGGTGCCGAGGACGATGCCGATGGCCAGTAGCAGGGTTAGCCAGATCAATAGGAGTTTTGATGGTTTCATGGCTTGGCACCGGGCTGTTTGTTGAAAAGATCGCAGCCTTCGGCAGCTCCTACATGGAACATCTGTAGGAGCTGCCGAAGGCTGCGATCTTTTCTGCCCAAAACGGATTTCACAGGCGCGGCGCCGGGATCTGGTCGAGCAGTTGCAGCAACACCTGATCGACTTGCAAGCCTTCGATGTCCAGCTCCGGAGCGATGCGCACGCGATGGCGCAGCACGGCCAGCGCGCAGCCCTTGATGTCGTCGGGAATCACGAACTCGCCGCCGCGCAGCAACGCTCGGGCACGGGCGCAGCGTACCAGCGCAATCGAGGCGCGCGGCCCGGCACCCAGGGTCAGCCCCGGCCAGGTGCGGGTGCTGCGTGCCAGTCGAACGGCGTAATCGAGCACCTGATCATCCATCGGCAGATCACTGGCAATGCGTTGCAGGGCCTGCACATCCTTGGCTTGCAACACCGTGCGCAGGGGTTGCACATCGAGCATGTCAGCGCGGGTCGAGCGACTGACCTGACGCACCATGTTCAGCTCTTGTTCGGCGTCGGGGTAATCCATGCGCACTTTGAGCATGAACCGGTCGAGCTCGGCTTCGGGCAGGGGATAGGTGCCTTCCTGTTCGATCGGGTTCTGCGTTGCCAACACCATGAACGGTTGCGCGATCGGCAGGGCGCGACCTTCAAGCGTCACCTGGCGCTCCTGCATCGCTTCGAGCAACGCCGCCTGGGTCTTTGCCGGCGCGCGATTGATCTCATCGGCCAGCAGCAGGTTGGTGAACAGCGGGCCTTTGCGCAGTTTGAACTGCTCGGTCTGCAGGTCGTACACGGCGTGGCCGGTAACGTCGCTGGGCATCAGGTCCGGGGTGAACTGGATACGCGCGAACTCGCCACCAAAGCAACGCGCCAATGCGCGCACCAGCAAGGTTTTACCCAGCCCCGGCACGCCTTCGAGCAGCACGTGGCCGCCAGCAATCAACGCCGTGAGTACGTCGTCGATCACCTGATTCTGGCCGATCAGGGCTTTCTGCAATTCGCTGCGAACCGCCTGCGCCAGTTGACTGGCGCGCTGGCGTTGCTGGGCGGCGTGGCTGGCGCTGCCGGGCTCGGTCTGTTCATTCATAGCGTGTTCCTCAAGGTTTGCAGGTGGGCGACCTGACGGCAGAACTCGGCGCTGGACAAACGCTGGTTCGCAACCGGGCTCAGGGCCTGGCTGATGGCACGGGTCGGCTGGCGGGTCAGACGTGACAGCGCCAGCCATTGTTCGGCGACGTTCAATCGATCGAATCCGGGGTGACGGCGTCGAGCGCGGCGCAACACGTCCTGTTGCAGCGCTTGCAGCAATGCTTGCTGACCATTGTGGCGCAGGACGAAATCGGCGCTGGCGCGCAGATGCTCCTGCAACCGTCGCCGCCCGCTCGGGGCCGGCGCCTGGAGCGGGCCATGGCGCACGCCGACATGCCACAGCCACAGGCCGATCAAGGCGAGCAGGGCGACGATGGCCTGCGGGAAGTAGCGCCAAAGCAAGGTCAGCAACCCGTCGTGTTCAGTGTTGTAGATCAACGTGACGTCGGTGTCGGCGCTCAGGTACCAGAGCAGCCAGGCATTGTCGTATTGGCTGATGGTTTTGTTCTTCCACAACTCGGCGTCGGTGACCACGGTGATCGAGCCGAGGCTGTAGGGCAGTTGCATCATGTGCGTGGCCTTGGCGCTGTTGGCCCAGGCTTGCGCGAGATCTTTTGGGTCGTCGAGGTGGAAGTCGGTGTCGAAACCGGCATAGGCCGGTGCGTCTTCATCTTCCAGATAGAGCTTGGTCAATTGCGGGAAGCGCTCTGGCTCCTGATCGTTGGGCGGCTCCTTGAGGTCTTTGCTCAGCGACTGATGCAGTTGCACCCGATCGAGCAGCAGATCGTTGCTCTGGCGGGTCTGCTCGTCCCATATCGACTCGGCGACAAACACCAGCCGCCCACCGGCGCGCGTCCAGTTGAGAACTTGCTCGACCTGACGCGGGGTCATGCGTGAACGGTCGTTGAACAACAATAGCGTGTGTCGACGTGGGTCGATGTCGGGGAGTATGGCGAGGCTTTCGGCGTGGCTGACGTTGAGGCCGCGTTGCTGTAAGAACAGCTCTGCCGCCAGATACGGATTGGCCTGCACGGCAGGCGAGGGGCCATGATCGACTTCTTCCTGATAAGGCTTGGCCTTGAGGAACAGAAAAACGCTCAACGCGACAAGCAGCGTACCGATCAGCGCGCCGATCCACCACAGTGAACGCCGGTTCAAGACCGGGCCCCGTGACCGAACAGGGCGCGCCAGCCATCGCACAATTGCTGTTGCAGATGCGCCGCCGGGATTCGATGCCCGTAGGCCATGTTCTGCCAATGAGTGGTCAGTTCGCGGCTGAATGCGAGCAACTCCGGGCGCTGCAATTGTTCAACGCGCGCCAGCACCTGATGTTCGGTGTCGGCGGGTTTCAAGGTCAGCGCAAAGTCATGCAGCAGGTGGCTGAGCAGACCGCGATAGAGCAGGCTCAGCGCCGCGCGGGGCTGGGTTTGCCAGAGTTGTTCGGCGCGGGTGGCGATGTCGTCGGGCAGGGTGTCGCGGTTCAAATCCAGGCCGAAGGCTTGTTGCGGCAGCGCTCGCTTGGGTTTGGCCGGCAGGGACGGGCGGCGGCTGACGAAGGCTCGCAGAAATTCACGGTAATGCCAGATCAGCCAGCCGAGCAAGGCAATCACCGTGCCCCACAGCAGCACCTCGATCAGCTTGGCCAGCGTGTTGAAATGTTGACCGTCGAGCCATCCCAGCAGCGTCTTCAGCCACTGCGGTGCTTCACCGGGTTCTGAATCCTTGGCTGGCGCTGCCGGGTCTTCGCCAAAACGGTAGCGGGTGACGGACTCCTTGTTCTTGAACGGCGGCTGTTCGAGCAGGGCCTTGATACTGTCGCGCGAGGCCTGGCTGGTCAGCGGCTGATTCAACAAGCGCGGAGCATCGGGCCCGCTGTCGGCTTCGGCCGCCCACACCGAGGGCATGTTCGGCAATACCAGACACACCGCCAGTAGCAGACCCAGCACAGCGTTGTTCAGGCGTTGGCGCAAGCGACGGAACACCAGTTCGATGTCCCAGGCTTCCAGGTGCGTTCGGCGGTTCAGATAAAGACTGAACCCGCAGGCGACGTAGATCGGCTCCCAGACCACCAGCACCAGCGCATAAAAAGCGTTGGTCAGGTGCTCCAGCCAGCGCCAGTCGTGATCCGCCGCAAGAATCAGCGATTGCCAGTCCCAATCGGTTTCAATCGGCTGCGGCAGGAGCATGTAGAACAGCACCATCAAGCCGATCCACAACGCCGTTTCCAGGTGCACGCCGATGATCGTCAGCCATTGCGCAGCGCCCGCGTTGCGCTGCAACAGCACGGTTACCCGTTGCTGTCGCGCGTTGCCATCGAGGCCCTCAAGTTGCATCACTGGCATCAGAAAGCTGCGGCTCAGGCTCAGCCGGCGCCAGGTCAGGCTGGCCAGCAATTGAGGTTTGAGCAGCCGTGGCCACTCGCGCAGCGCTTGCTTGAGCGTCGGTGTTTCGCCGAACAGTGCTTTGGAAAGGATGTACAGCGGCAGGCGCTCGTAGGCTGGTTTCAACCACCAGAAAATAAACACCGCCAGCGACGGAGAATCCCACAGCAGCAGGCTGAGCACGGCAAACAGCGGCAGGGTGACGATGGCCCAACTGGTCATCAACAGACGTCGGTGCTGCTGAGACATCAGCACGCCGAGATCCATGGCTTCCCAGTTCGTGCGTGGACGGATCACCACCGTGGCGTCACTCAGGCGCATGGCGATTCCTTCCGGCGAACAACAGATAAGCCGCGACCATTAACCAGAGCCCGGCGCCGACCAGGTATTTGGTCAGCGGGGCGACACTGGTTTTCGATGACCAATAGGCCTCGATGAACGCCGCGATCAGCAGAAACACCATCACTCCGCAGACCAGCAACACGCTTTTGCGCGCCGCGCGTTTCAAGGCTTCGGCGCGGGTCAGGCGCCGGGGGGCAATCAGCGCCCAACCGAGTTTCAGACCGGCCGCGCCGGCGAGGGCAATCGCCGTCAGTTCGAAGGCGCCATGGCCGATGACGAACGGCCAGAAGGTCTGGCCGAAACCGATCTCGGTCAGGTGCCCGGCGACCGCGCCGATCACCAGCCCGTTGTAGAACAGAAAGAACGCGCTGCCGATGCCCATCAGCAATCCGCTGGCGAAGGTCTGGAAGGCGATGCCGATGTTGTGCATCACGTAGTAACCGAACATCACCCAGTCTTCGCTGGCCGCGCGCTCGGCGGGACGACCGAGGTGGCCGGCGACGGGGTCGTACATGCCTTGCATCTCGCGCACCTGTTCGGCGGGGATCAGGTTGTAGACCAGCTCGGGAAACCCATACACCAACACACCAACACCGATCAGGCTGCCGAAAAACAACAGCGCCGCGACCAGCACAAAAGGCCATTCGGCGCGCACCAGTCGCGGAAAACCGGCGAGGATAAAGCTCAGCAGATTGGCCCCGAGACGACTGCGATGGCGATACAACTGCTGATGCCCGCGCAGCACTTGCTGTTGCAACGAGTCGATGAGGAAACTGCTGTAACCGCGCTCCTGCGCCAACGCCAGGTGCTGGCAAAGTCGGCGATAGGCTTTGGGGAAAGCGCTGACCTGCGAGGTGTCCTTGCCGCGTTCAAGACGTTCGAGGGCCAGCGCAAAACGCTCCCATTCGGCCTTGTGGCGACTTTCGAAGAGGCTTTGCTTCATGTCGGGCCCAACAAGCTGCGTGCGATGCCGTTGAGTTCCGTCACAGCTTTGGGCGCGGAAATGTGCAGCGGCTGGGCGAGCAGGGCGGCCAGTTCATTGACCCGCGCTGCTGACAATTCGCCCTGACGTTCGGCAAACCCGAGCACCGCGCGTTGTTCGCTGAGGGTCAGCACAACGGGTGAACGGCGCGGTTCGGCCTCGGGCAGTTGCGGGCGGGTCAGCTTGCGTTCGCTGTAGACCACCAGCGTGCCGGCGGCAATGTCGCCGAGGCGTTTGAACGTCGGATGATGCAGGCAACTGAGGGTGCCGAGAAAGTAGCCGAACGGCAGCAGATCGACGAAGCGCAGCAGGTTGCGCAGCAACGAAGCCGACCAGCCCACCGGTGTGCCGTCATCGTGGACCACGCGCAGGCCCATCCACTGTTTACCAGGCGACTGGCCCTGACGCAGCACTTCAAACAGCACCATGTACCACCAGCTGATGGCGAACAGCAGCAACGAACCGAGACCCAGCCCCAGCTTGCCGAGGAACGCCAGTGCGATAAACAGCACGCCCGCGATTACACCGCGAATGCCCAGATCGATCGCGAACGCCACAGACCGCACCATCAATCCGGCCGGACGCAGGGGCAGGTCGATGCCTTCCGGCGTTTCGACCTGATGCCGCGTATCCAGCGGCGGGGCCAGCGGTGCTTTCCTTGGCGGTGCTGTGGTCTCGAGCATGGGCTACCTGATGTTCGCCTGTTCGGGGTGCAAGTGCGTCCGATGCTAGCAGCCTCTCGGGGGGAAACGACATCACTATGTATTGCACCGCGTGTGAGGCAACGTGCAGAAATGACGCGAGGCTGGCCGCGACAAGGGTTGAGCGCCTAGACTTTGCCGATCTTCAGTTCAGGAACCGCCCGTGACTTCAATCTTCTGGTACGACTACGAAACCACCGGCATCAATCCGCGTAACGACCGCCCGCTGCAGGTCGCCGGGATTCGCACTGACCACGAGCTCAACGAAATCGACGCGCCGGTCAACCTCTACTGCCAGCCCAGCGAAGACATCCTGCCGCACCCGGCGGCCTGTGCAATTACCGGCATCACCCCCAGCCAGCTCGCCGAAAAAGGTTTGAGCGAGGCCGATTTCATGACCCGCGTACACGCGCAACTGGCCGCGCCCGGCACCTGCGGCGCGGGTTACAACACCTTGCGTTTCGACGACGAGATGACGCGTTACAGCCTGTATCGAAACTTCTTCGATCCCTACGCCCGGGAATGGCAGGGTGGCAACAGTCGCTGGGATCTGATCGATGTGGTGCGCGCCGCGTACGCATTGCGCCCGGACGGCCTGGTCTGGCCGACCGATGACGAGGGCCGCGTCACCCTCAAGCTTGAACGCCTGACCGCCGCCAACAACATCGATCACGGTCATGCCCACGAAGCGTTATCCGATGTGCGCGCGACCATCGCGCTGGCCAGACTGATTCGCGAGAAACAGCCGAAGCTCTATGACTGGCTGTTTCAATTGCGCAGCAAACAGAAGGTCATGGATCAGATTCGCCTGTTGCAGCCGCTGGTGCATATTTCCGGGCGCTTCTCCGCGGCGCGCAGTTACGTCGGCGTGGTCATGCCGTTGGCCTGGCACCCGAAAAACCGCAATGCGCTGATTGTCTGCGACTTGCACCTCGACCCGCAGGGCTTGCTCGACCTGGATGCGCAAACCCTGCGCCAGCGCCTTTACACGCGCCGCGACGATTTGCTCGAAGGCGAATTGCCGGTACCGCTCAAGCTGATTCACATCAATCGTTGCCCGGTGGTGGCACCGTTGTCGGTGTTGCGCGCCGAAGATCAGCAGCGACTGGGTCTGGACATGGCGCTTTATCAGGCGCGAGCACTGCGACTAACTGACGCACAACAAGTTTGGAAAGATAAAGTCGCGGCGATTTATGCCAGCGAAGATTTCACCCCCAGCGAAGATCCGGAACAACAGTTGTACGACGGATTTATCGGTGATCGCGACCGCCGTCTATGTGAGCAAGTGAGAGCGTCCGATCCGGCACAATTAGCGCAAGAGCAATGGCCTTTCGATGATGAACGTTTGCCTGAATTACTCTTTCGATATCGAGCGCGTAACTTTCCCGATACGTTGAATTCTGAAGAGCAAGAGCGCTGGAGAATATTTTGCCAGCAGCGTTTGTCGGTGCCTGAATGGGGGGCGCCGAATACCCTGACATCATTTATCAACACGGCCGAGCAATGGCTGCTTAGTGCGACGCCGATGCAGAGCGCGGTGATCAATGAATGGCAGAATTATGTCCAGGCATTACGCAAACGTTTGGATCTTTGAAATCGAACATGCCCGGCATAAATGTCGGGCATAAAAAAACGCCAGCATTGGCTGGCGTTTTTTTTCGTCACCGATCAATCAGCGACGGGCGTTGCGGCTTAGCCCAGCAGGGTAGCCCAGCCTTCAACCACGTCACCGCCCCACTTGGCTTTCCACTCTTTCAGAGTTTTGTGGTTGCCACCTTTGGTTTCGATGACTTCGCCGTTGTGCGGGTTTTTGTATTGTTTAACTTTGCGAGCACGCTTGGTGCCGGTAGTTTTTACTGCGCCGCCGCGTGGTGCTTTGGTTTTCGACTCTGGGTCCAGCAGCGCGATGATGTCACGCAGCGACTTGGAGTATTCGCCCATCAGGGTGCGCAGTTTGCCTTCGAATTCCAGCTCGGTTTGCAGTTTGTCGTCTTGCGACAGGTTCTTCAAACGGGCTTGCAGCTCTTTGATAGCTTCTTCGGTGGCGCGATATTCGTTGATCAAGGACATGAGAACTACCTTATGTGGAGGTGTTGAATGGCAGGGGACAGTGCCGCAATAATAGTCAGGCTGTTTCATCAAGTAAACATTTAACCGGAGTTTTTATTTAAATTAGTTACGATTAATAGGCATGAATTGATTGTTCCGTTAAATAGTGTGATGCAGTCATCACAGATATTCACAAAGATCTGTTGATGCGGTGCCATTAGAGCGCCATCACGTTGACGTTTATCCCCGTCAAAAAGCCGTATCGTCTGCCCAAACCCACCCCTGCGCCGATCAATACTGCAGTTTTCCCGCGCAGTCGCTAGAATGGCGGCCTTTGCGAAGTTCTGGAGTCTTCCCCTCATGCGCACTTTTCGTCTGGTGATTTCTTGCCCGGACCGCGTTGGCATCGTTGCCAAAGTCAGTAATTTTCTGGCAGCCCACAATGGCTGGATCACCGAAGCGAGCCACCACTCGGATAATCAGGTGGGCTGGTTCTTCATGCGTCACGAAATTCGTGCCGACTCGCTGCCATTCGGTATTGAAGTGTTGCGCGAGAAGTTTGCACCGATCGCTGAAGAGTTCTCGATGGACTGGCGCATCACCGACACCGAGCAGAAAAAGCGCGTTGTATTGATGGCCAGCCGCGAATCCCACTGCCTGGCGGACTTGCTGCACCGCTGGCACAGCGATGAGCTGGATTGCGAAATCTCCTGCGTGATCTCCAACCACGACGACCTGCGCAGCATGGTCGAGTGGCACGGCATCCCTTATTACCATGTGCCGGTCAATCCGCAGGACAAGCAACCGGCCTTCGATGAAGTGTCGCGTCTGGTCAAACAGCACGACGCCGAAGTCGTGGTGCTGGCGCGCTACATGCAAATCCTGCCGCCGGACATGTGCCGCGAATATGCACACAAGGTCATCAACATTCACCACAGCTTCCTGCCGTCGTTCGTCGGCGCCAAGCCGTACCACCAGGCTTCCCTGCGTGGTGTGAAACTGATCGGCGCGACCTGCCACTACGTGACCGAAGAGCTGGATGCCGGCCCGATCATCGAGCAGGACGTGGTACGTGTCAGCCACAGCGACAGCATCGAAGACATGGTGCGTTTCGGCCGTGACGTCGAGAAGATGGTGCTGGCTCGCGGCCTGCGTTACCACCTCGAAGATCGCGTGCTGGTGCACGGCAACAAGACCGTGGTGTTCTGATCGAGCGCCCGCAGGCTTGAAAAACCAAGGGTCTGGGCGTTCAATCGTCCAGACCCTTTGTCATTTCTGCTTTGAGGAAAAGCCATGACCGATCCACTGGACAAAGCCACTTCCAAAGCACCGGCGACGTTGGGCGAGGGGTGTTTGAGTCGCTACGACCCGGAGGACATGAGCCCGGAGGATGGCACCGAGTTTCCCGGTGCGGCCGAGTTGTGGGAGCAGGTAAAACCAGAGTCGGACGATGAAACAGGCGAAGCCTGAAAAGATCGCAGCCTGCGGCAGCTCCTACATTGAAACCCAATCCCTGTAGGAGCTGCCGAAGGCTGCGATCTTTTAAGCTTGACGCACTTTCATCAGTTTCCTTAGCAAAGGCCGCCCCAGCATCAACAAAAACACCGGTCCCCCTACTACCAGATAAAAGTAATACGTCACCACCCGCCAGATCAGAATCGCCGCTGCTGCCGTCGATTTCCCCACCATCGGCGCCAACAGCGCCGCCGAGGTCAATTCCGCCGCCCCCGCGCCACCTGGCAACAGACTGAACTGCCCGGCGCCGAGCGAAAGCATCTGCACCAGAAAACTCCACGCCCACTGCAAGTCTGCGCCCAGCCCGCGCAGGGCCAGATACAGCACGCTATAGCGCAGCAGCCAATGCACGCAGGTCAGGGCGAACACCTTGGCCAGGGTTTGCCAGGGCAATTTCAACGTGTCGGTAAACGCGGCGAGAAAGTGCAGCAGCTTGCGCGCCCAACGGCGACGGGTACCGGCCTTGACGTTCATCCTCGCCAACAGACGACCGCTCAGCCGGATCAGGGCGCGGTGGTAACGTGCCAGCAACACGCAACTGAACAGGCCGCCAAACAACGACACGGCGCTGACCATCAGCAGCCATTCGAGGCGATCACTGAGGTGCTGGAACAGCGCGTAAATCAGAATCCCGCTCAACGCACAGAGAAAGAACAGCAAATCGCTGAGCTGGTCCATGGCAAACACCGCACTGCCACGCGCCGGACGTACGCCGCTGCGCGCCAGTAACGCCATGATCGTCAGCGGCCCGCCACTGCCGCCGGGTGTGGCGCAATAGGCGAACTCAGCGGCCATGACCACGCCGAGACTTTTCAGTGGCGTGACGCGCTCGCACTGATCGCCGAGCAACAAGCGTAAACGCAAGGTATTGATGCCCCAGCAGAGCAGGATCATGCCGAACATGACCAGCAGCCAGTGCAGCGGAAAACTTTGCAGACGCGCCCAGATTTCGCCGCCGCCCAGCACCACCGGGATCAGCACTGCCGCGAGCAAGCCGATCAGTAACAGAATGCCGCGACTCATGCGACGTGTTCCAGTTGACCGCGCTGTTGTGCCAGCCAGTTGATTTTGCTCATCGGTACGCGTCCATCCGCCAGCAGTTGTTGAAGAGTGTGCAGCCAATAATCACGGGAAAAACGGTGACGCATGTCCACGGGGTGCAAGCCTAGCCGAATCACCGGCGCCTGGCGCCAGCGCTGTTGCCGCTGATCGCTGAGCATTTTCGACAGGCCTCGACGCCAGGCACTGCGGGCGCTCCAGACCAGACCGGGGGCCGCTATGGGGGTGAAGTCCGGCAGAAGATAAAGATGTTGCGGGTCGCTGGTGTAACGCAGCGGCAATTGGCGCAAGGCTTGGCGGGTGCCATCGCTCATCAGCCAGGCCGGGGCGACGAAACCGTGCAGTGGCCAGTTGTGGCGCTGGAACATTTCGACACCGGCGCGCAGGCGGGTCAGGGCGGCGTCGTGGGACAACCGATAGAACTCGCCTTCGTGGGTATAAACGCGGCGCATGAACCAGTCTCGCGGGGTGTGCGGGCCGGGTTCCTGATCGTCATGGTAATAACCGTGCAGCGCCAGTTCATCACCGCGTGCCACGCGTTCGCTGAGCATCCGGGAAAACGCCGGATGAGCGTCGAGCGTGTCGTGGCGGTGGAAGTCCGGCACAACCAGCCACGTCATCGGCACGTTGCCCAGGGCGTCGATCGCTTCGACAAACGGCTGGTAATCCGCCCACGTCGAAGGTGCTACATCGTGCAGCACCAGCAACACGGCGGGTTTGGCGAGGGGGTCAGCCATTGGCAACTCTGGGCAACGAATCGCCGAGCACGGCGTGATAGTGACCCAGCAGGCTGTCGACTACCGTGTCCCAGGCGTAATGCTGTTCGACATGTTGGCGGGCTTGCTGGCCAAGCCGGGTGTTGCCACGACTGAATAGCTCACGCACCGCATTGGCCATGGCTTGCGGGTTGTTCGGCGTGCAAAGCAGGCCGCACGATTCATTGACGATTTCGGTAAACGCGCCAGCCGCGACGGCCACCACCGGAATGCCGCAGGCCATGGCTTCAAGAATCACCAGGCCGAAGGTTTCCTGATCGCCGGCATGCAGCAACGCATCGGCACTGGCCATCAACTGCGCGACCCGTGGGGCCGGGCAGAACTCATCGATGACACTGACGTTGTCCGGCACCACGGCGGGCATCGACGAGCCAACCAGCAACAGGTGATAACGCGGGCCCAGCCGCTGCATGCATTTGAGCAGCACTGGCAGGTTTTTCTCTTTCGAGCCTCGTCCAGCGAAGATCAGCAGGCGCGTGTCTTCGGCAAGGCCCAACTCGGCGCGCAGATTGCGGTCGCCAGCGTGCGGATGAAAAGTTTGCAAATCGACGCCCAGCGGTTGCACGAAGACATTGCGTACGCCGAGGCTGCTGAGCTTGTCGGCCATGACTTGGCTTGGCGCCAGCACCCGATCGAAATTGCCGTAAAGTTTGGTGACGTAGGCTTCGACATTCGGCGTGAGCCAATGGCCCATGCGATTGCCGACCAGCAGCGGCAGGTCCGAGTGATAGAAACCGATCACCGGCACGTCGAGTTGCCGGCGCGCATCAAGTGCGGCCCAGGCGGTGAGGTACGGATCGCCGACTTCGATCAGATCGGGCTGTAAATCCTGCAGGACGTTTCGCCATGGCGCGAGCCGCAGCGGGAAGCGATAACCCTTGCCGAAGGGCAGGGCAGGGGCGGGAACCGTGTAAACGCCGTCGTCTTCGCCGAAATGCGCACCGGGGATCAACAGGCTGTGACGAATGCCAGGCTTAAAGCCGAGGCGACGATGTTTGGCATCCAGATACGTCCGTACGCCACCGCTGGCCGGGGCGTAGAACATGGTGATGTCGGCGATGTGCACGGTGATCAACCCTCCGCTGCGTGGTTCTCCCTTGGTTGACCTTTATCCAGAATAGATGTTCGGTCGGGATTACAACGGGGGGCAGATGCAAAAAGATCGCAGCCTGCGGCAGCGCCTACATTCGAATCCCGGTAGGCGCTGTCGCAGGCTGCGATCTTTCAATCTTAGATGCGGAAACTACCCACCAACTGCTTCAACCGCGAAGCCTGCTGCTCCAGATCCGAGCAAGCCCGCAACGTCGCCTGCAGGTTCTCCACGCCTTCCTGGTTCAGCGTGTTGATCTCGGTGATATCAACGTTGATCGACTCGACAACGGCAGTCTGCTCTTCAGTCGCCGTGGCCACCGACTGGTTCATCCCGTCGATTTCGCCAATGCGCTGCGTCACGCTGTTCAAGCGTTCCCCGGCAAGGTTGGCGATCTCCACGCTGTCCTGACTGTGGCGCTGGCTGTCGCTCATGGTACTCACCGATTCACGGGCGCCCACTTGCAGCTCCTCGATCATCGTTTGCACCTGTTGCGCCGATTCCTGGGTGCGGTGCGCGAGGTTACGGACTTCATCCGCGACTACCGCGAAACCACGGCCAGCCTCACCGGCACGCGCCGCTTCAATCGCCGCGTTGAGCGCCAGCAGGTTGGTTTGCTGGGAAATGCTGGTGATGACTTCAAGAATCTGACCGATGTTCACGGTTTTGCTGTTCAGCGACTCGATGTTGCTGCTCGACGCGCTGAGCATGCTCGACAGCTGGTTCATTGCCTTGATGCTGCGATCCACCACTTGCTGGCCGTCTTCTGCCAGGCCGCGAGCATCGCTGGCCTGATTCGAAGCCTGGGCGGCGTTGCGGGCGATTTCCTGCGCGGCGGCGCCGAGCTGATTGATCGCGGCGGCCACGCTGCTGGTGCGCGAAGCTTGCTGATCGGAGTTGTACATCGACGAGTTCGACGCGGCGACCACGCGCAGCGCCACTTCGTTGACCTGGCCGGTGGCTGACGACACTTCGCGGATCGAACTGTGAATACGCTCGACGAAACGGTTGAAAGCGGTACCCAGAATGCCGAATTCATCGTTATTGACGATGGTCAGGCGTTTGGTCAGGTCGCCTTCACCGTCGGCGATGTCTTCCATGGCGCGGGTCATCACGTGCAGCGGCTGGATCAGCAGGCGGATCAGCATGCCGAGCAACGCGATGATGATCGCCACGGCGATGATTGTCGCAATCACTGCCGAGGTGCGGAACTCGCTGAGCATCGCGAACGCCTGATCCTTGTCCACCGACAATCCGATGTACCAGTTCACCGACGGCAGGCCTTTGATCGGCGCGAAGGTGACGATGCGGGTCTTGCCATCAACGGTGACTTCACTGAAATCGCTGCTGATGCGCGGGGTGTCCTGTGGATAGGCTTCCTTGAGTGATTTCATCACCAGGGCCTTGTCCGGGTGCACGAGGATCTTGCCGTCGGCGCTGACCAGGAACACATAACCCATGCCGTCGAAATCGCGGGCGGCGAGGGTATCGACCAGCGATTGCAGGCTCAAGTCGCCGCCTACCACACCGACGCTCTGGCCGGCCTTTTTCGAGGCGGTGGCGATGGAGATGATCAGTTGCCCGGTGGCGGCGTCGATGTACGGTTCGGTCAGGGTCGAGGTGCTGCTGCTCTCGGCACCTTTATACCAAGGGCGCACGCGCGGATCGAAACCGTCTGGCATTTTCGTGTCCGGGCGAATGGTGAAGTGCCCGGTGGCATCGCCCAGATAGGTGGCCATGAACGTCGAGGTCAGGGTCTTCTGTTCCAGCAGGCTGGCGACGTTGGCCGGTTCCGGGTTGATGGCGATGTTCTGGGCGGCGTTTTCGATCAGCAGAATGCGACCGCTGAGCCAGGTCTGGATGTTGCCGGCGGTGACCTCGCCCATTTCGTTGAGGTAGTTGTTCAGGTCATCGCGGATCGCGTTGCGCTGTAGCCAGTCGTTGTACAGCGTAAACGAGGCGAAGGCGGCGATGACGATGAGGGCGGCGGCAAGCAAAATTTTATGGCTGAAGCGCAGATTTTTGTTCATGGCTTGGGGTTCCGCTAAGGTCTTAATGTCCTGGGCGTGCTTTTATAAAGGCGCGCAATATGGGCAAAGGTGAATGCAAACTGATATTTCCGACTCTCCTTAGGGAAATGTCCGACCGACTTTTCAGTCAGGTTCACGCTTTATCTATCGGCCAAAGTGAATCAAAGATTAACCATGGGTGACAAAATGCCTGACTCATCGCAACTCGTAATCGGCGCCGATCTCACCGCGCAACCGATTGGTCAGGCCATGCGCCTGGCGAACCGCCACGGCCTGATCGCCGGCGCGACCGGTACCGGTAAAACCGTGACCTTGCAGCGTCTGGCCGAAGCGTTCAGCGACGCCGGTGTCGCGGTTTTCGCCGCTGACATCAAGGGTGACCTGTGTGGCCTCGGTGCTGCCGGCAACCCGCAGGGCAAGGTCGCCGAGCGCATCGCCGGGATGCCGTGGCTCGACTACAAGGCGCAGGCGTACCCGGTGACCTTGTGGGACATCCACGGTCAGTCCGGTCATCCATTGCGCACAACGTTGAGTGAAATGGGCCCGCTGTTGATCGGCAGCTTGCTGGAACTCACCGACAGCCAGCAGGCGGCGTTGTATGCCGCTTTTAAAGTGGCGGATCGCGAAGGGTTGTTGCTGCTGGACCTGAAAGACCTGAAGGCGCTGCTCAATCACCTCAAGGACAACCCGCAAATGCTCGGCGAGGACGCCGCGCTGATGACTACCGGTTCCAGTCAGGCGCTGCTGCGCCGTCTGGCGACGCTGGAACAGCAGGGCGCCGAAGCCCTGTTCGGCGAACCGGCGCTGCAATTGGAAGATATTTTGCAGCCGGCGGCCGATGGGCGTGGACGGATTCATCTGCTCGATGCCAGTCGTCTGGTGCATGAGGCGCCAAAGGTCTACGCAACGTTTTTGCTGTGGCTGCTGGCGGAGTTGTTCGAACAGCTGCCGGAGCGCGGCGATGCCGACAAACCGCTGCTGGCGTTGTTTTTCGATGAAGCGCATTTGTTGTTTGGCGATACGCCCAAGGCCTTGCAAGAGCGCCTGGAACAAGTGGTGCGGCTGATCCGCTCGAAAGGCGTTGGCGTGTATTTCGTTACGCAATCGCCGGCGGACTTGCCGGATGATGTGCTGGCGCAACTGGGCCTGCGCGTGCAGCACGGCTTGCGCGCATTCACCGCCAAGGAGCAGAAATCCCTGCGTGCAGTGGCGGACGGCTTCCGGCCGAATCCGGCGTTCGACACGTTGTCGGTGCTGACCGAGTTGGGCATCGGCGAGGCATTGGTCGGCACGCTGGCCGAGAAGGGCACGCCGGAGATGGTCCAGCGTGTGCTGGTGGCACCGCCGCAATCGCGGATCGGGCCGCTGACGGAAACCGAGCGTACGCTGCTGATCGCCGGGTCGCCGTTCAAGGGGCGCTATGACAAGCCGATCGATCGTGAATCGGCGTATGAAATACTCATGGGCCGTAAAGGCCTGGCGCCTGAGGCCGAAACCCCCGACGCAAAACCCGCGCCTGAAGAGCCAAGCCTTGCCGACAGGGCCGGGGAGTTCCTCGGCACAGCCGCCGGCCAGGCGCTGAAATCCGCCATGCGCCAGGCCGCCAACAATTTGGGCAAACAACTGGTACGCGGCCTGATGGGCTCTTTATTAGGCGGCAGCAAACGCCGCTGAAAGTAAAGATCGCAGCCTGCGGCAGCTCCTACAGGAGTTAATGTAGGAGCTGCCGCAGGCTGCGATCTTTTGACCTTGCTTCAGGTTTTGTCTTTGGCGTGTGCCGCCAATCGTTCCAGCGCTGCACGCAAACCCGGATCACTGATCCCGTCGGCTGTCGCCTGAATTGTCGCCGCGGCATCCGTCGACAAATCCATCGTATTGCCAACCACCGCGCGCTGCACCGTCGGCGGCTGCACTTTGAACAGAATCCGCGTCAAACTGGCGAACTCGTCAAACATCTGCAATTGCCGCTGCAAGCGTTTTTGCTGATAGCGCAGGCGCGTGGCCCAGTGGCCATCGGTGACAATCAGCAACAAACTGCCCTCACGCCACGAGGCGACATGGCAATGTTCACGGGCGGCAGGTTGCAGTTGGCTTTCGAGCAGACGCTGCAAATGCCCCAGTCGCTGGGCATGGCCGAGAATGGCTTTGAGCGGCTTGGCTTCGCGCAGGAGAACGGCGGGTGCTCTGGCCGTAAGAGGGCGAAATGCCATGATTGAACACCTGAAGTAACAGAAACGCCATGGTAGCAGAAAGGCCGAAATCACTCGCCCATTGCTTTTGCCCCCGCTTTACCCATTAAATCAACGACTAACTTCTGCCTTTTATGACTTGAAGTTGAGCAAAACGCCCCTATTTTAAGTGAGCCCCGTCAAAGCGCAGTGCCAGCATCGTGGAACATCGCCACTTTCCTCACTTCCGTTTCCGGGTAGAATGCTCGTTCGCATGCGGCCATGAGGGCTGCACGGGCGACGCTCACGGGGCCGCCCTCCATCCCTTTAGTGTGGAAGATCCTGCCGATATGTTTGCGCCTTTGTTAAAGAAACTTTTTGGAAGCAAGAACGAGCGTGAAGTCAAACGCATGCTCAAGACGGTGCAGCTCGTCAATGCCTTCGAAGAGCAAATGGTGGCCCTTTCGGACGATCAATTGCGCGCCAAGACCGCTGAGTTCAAGGCCCGCATCGCCAAAGGGGAAACCCTCGACAAGCTGTTGCCAGAAGCCTTTGCGGTCGCCCGCGAAGCCGGCAAGCGCATCATGGGTATGCGCCACTTCGACGTACAGCTCGTCGGTGGCATGACCTTGCACGAAGGCAAGATCGCCGAAATGCGCACCGGTGAGGGTAAAACCCTCGTGGCAACCCTGGGCGTTTACCTCAACGCATTGTCCGGCAAGGGCGTGCACGTTGTGACGGTGAACGACTACCTGGCGCGTCGTGACGCCAACTGGATGCGCCCGCTGTATGAATTCCTCGGCCTGACCGTCGGCGTCGTGACGCCGTTCCAGCCGCCGGAAGAGAAACGTCTGGCGTACGCCGCCGACATCACCTACGGCACCAACAACGAATTCGGTTTCGACTACCTGCGCGACAACATGGCGTTCAGCATGGAAGAAAAATTCCAGCGCGAACTCAACTTTGCCGTGATCGACGAAGTCGACTCCATCCTCATCGACGAAGCGCGTACCCCGCTGATCATTTCCGGTCAGGCCGAGGACAGCTCCAAGCTGTACATGGAGATCAATAAACTGATCCCGCAGCTGGAACTGCACGTTGAAGAAGTCGAAGGCGAAGTCACCAAGGCTGGCCATTACACCGTTGACGAGAAGACCCGTCAGGTCGAACTCAACGAAGCCGGTCACCAGTTCATCGAAGACATGCTCACCCGCGTCGGCCTGCTGGCTGAAGGCGAGAGCCTGTACTCGGCGCATAACCTGGGCCTGCTGACCCACGTCTATGCCGGTCTGCGTGCGCACAAGCTGTTCAACCGCAACATCGAATACATCGTGCAGGACGGTCAGGTCGTACTGGTCGACGAACACACCGGTCGTACCATGCCGGGCCGTCGTCTGTCCGAAGGCCTGCACCAGGCCATCGAAGCCAAAGAAGGTCTGAACATCCAGGCCGAGAGCCAGACCCTGGCCTCGACCACGTTCCAGAACTACTTCCGTCTCTACACCAAGCTGTCCGGCATGACCGGTACCGCTGACACCGAAGCGTTCGAATTCCATCAGATCTATGGTCTGGAAGTGATGGTCATTCCGCCGAACAAACCGTTGGCGCGTAAAGACTTCAACGACCTGGTGTTCCTCACCGCCGAAGAGAAGTACGCGGCAATCGTTGCCGACATCAAGGAAAGCATGGCGGCCGGCCGTCCGGTGCTGGTGGGTACTGCGACCATCGAAACCTCCGAGCACATGTCCGCACTGCTCGTGAAGGAAGGCATCGAACACAAGGTTCTCAACGCCAAGTTCCACGAAAAAGAAGCCGAGATCATCGCGCAGGCCGGTCGTCCGGGCGCACTGACCATCGCCACCAACATGGCCGGTCGTGGTACCGACATCCTGTTGGGCGGCAACTGGGAAGTTGAAGTCGCGTCGCTGGAAGACCCGACGCCTGAGCAGATTGCCCAGATCAAGGCCGACTGGCAGAAGCGTCACCAGCAAGTGCTGGAATCCGGCGGTCTGCAGGTGATTGCTTCCGAGCGTCACGAGTCGCGCCGTATCGACAACCAGCTGCGTGGCCGTGCCGGTCGTCAGGGCGATGCCGGTTCGAGCCGCTTCTACCTGTCGCTGGAAGACAGCCTGATGCGCATCTTCGCTTCTGATCGAGTGAAGAACTTCATGAAAGCCCTGGGCATGCAGCCGGGCGAAGCGATCGAGCACCGCATGGTGACCAACGCGATCGAGAAGGCGCAGCGCAAGGTTGAAGGCCGTAACTTCGACATTCGTAAACAACTGCTCGAGTTCGACGACGTCAACAACGAACAGCGTAAAGTGATTTATCACATGCGTAACACGTTGCTGGCCGCTGACAACATCGGTGAAACCATCGCCGACTTCCGTCAGGACGTGCTCAACGCCACCGTCAGCGCCCACATTCCACCGCAATCGCTGCCAGAGCAGTGGGACGTGGCCGGTCTGGAAGCGACGATTGCCAGCGACTTCGGCGTGAAACTGCCGATCCAGCAATGGCTCGACGAAGACGATCACCTGTACGAAGAAACCCTGCGCGAGAAGCTGATGGCCGAGCTGATTGCCGCGTACAACGAGAAAGAAGACCAGGCGGGTGCCGAGGCACTGCGTTCCTTCGAGAAGCAAATCGTTCTGCGCGTGCTGGACGACCTGTGGAAAGACCACCTGTCGACCATGGATCACTTGCGTCACGGCATCCACCTGCGTGGCTACGCCCAGAAGAACCCGAAGCAAGAGTACAAGCGCGAGTCGTTCACGCTGTTCTCCGAGCTGCTCGATTCGATCAAGCGCGACTCGATCCGTGTGCTGTCGCACGTTCAGGTTCGTCGCGAAGACCCGGAAGCCGAAGAGCAACGTCTGCGTGAGGAAGCTGAAGCACTGGCCGCCCGCATGCAGTTCGAACACGCTGAAGCGCCAGGTCTGGAGCAACCGGAATTGCTCGGTGAAGAGGTCGATGTGGCCCTCGCCGCCGCACCGGTTCGCAACGAGCAGAAGCTGGGCCGCAACGAACTGTGCTACTGCGGTTCGGGCAAGAAATTCAAGCATTGCCACGGGCAGATCCAGTAAAACCCGTTTCAATCGCTGAAATACCCGCGCCGCGACCGGCTCCTGCCGTCGCGGCGTTTTGCCATTTAAATCACCGCCGCATCGATTGGCGGTGCTGACATCATTGAGTAAGGAGCGCATTCATGGCTGTTGGTCTTGGTCCTTTGCCAACGTTGCACCCGGTTGCCGGTTTTGAACTCGGTATCGCCTCGGCCGGCATCAAGCGCCCCGGGCGCAAAGATGTCGTCGTGATGCGTTGCGCCGAAGGCTCGACCGTGGCGGGCGTGTTCACCTTGAACGCCTTTTGCGCCGCGCCGGTGATCCTGGCGAAGAAGCGCGTACAGAACGCCGTGCGTTATCTGCTGACCAACACTGGCAATGCCAACGCCGGTACCGGCGAGCCAGGCCTGGCCGCTGCCGAACGCACCACCGCCAAACTGGCGGAACTGACCGGCGTTGCTGCCGAGCAGATCCTGCCGTACTCCACCGGTGTGATCGGCGAGCCGCTGCCAGTCGAGAAGATCGAAGGCGCGCTGCAAGCTGCACTGGACGACCTCTCGGAAAACAACTGGGAAGCGGCCGCCACCGGCATCATGACCACCGATACCTTGCCGAAGGGCGCCAGCCGCCAGTTCGAGCATGACGGCGTGACCATCACCGTTACCGGCATCAGCAAAGGCGCGGGCATGATCCGCCCGAACATGGCGACGATGCTCGGTTACATTGCCACTGACGCCAAAGTCTCCCGCGATGTGCTGCATAACCTGATGCTCGACGGCGCCAACAAGTCGTTCAACCGCATCACCATCGATGGCGACACCTCGACCAACGACTGCTGCATGCTGATCGCCACGGGCAAGGCTGCACTGCCGGAAATCACCCGCGCCGAAGGCGAGTTGTTCGCCAAACTGAAGCAAGCGGTATTCGAAGTGTGCATGGACGTCGCCCAGGCCATCGTGCGTGATGGCGAAGGCGCGACCAAGTTCGTCACCGTTGAAGTGAATGGCGGCGGCAACCATCAGGAATGCCTGGACGTTGGCTACACCGTGGCACACTCGCCGCTGATCAAGACCGCGCTGTTCGCCTCCGATCCGAACTGGGGCCGCATTCTGGCTGCCGTCGGTCGTGCCGGCGTGCCGGATCTGGACGTGAGCAAGATTGACGTGTTCCTTGGCGAGGTGTGCATCGCCAGCCGTGGCGCGCGTGCGGCGACCTACACTGAGGCGCAGGGTTCGGCGGTGATGCAGCAGGAAGAAATCACCATCCGCATCGAACTGGGTCGCGGCGATTGCAGCGAAACCATCTGGACCACCGACCTGTCGCATGAATACGTGAAGATCAACGCTGAATACCGCACTTGATCTAAAAGGTGGAGCGGGCTGCCGGCCTCATCGCGGGCAAGCCCGCTCCCACAGGGTTCTGTGGTGTACACAAAATTTGTGAGCGACCTCAATCACTGTGGGAGCGGGCTTGCCCGCGATGACGGACGAACAGACGCCAGACATTCTGGATTGTTTCCCTGACAAGAAGGTATTCACCCATGTCCCTGCACCTGATCATCGGCGACAAACTGCTTTCCTCCTGGTCCCTGCGCGCCGCCCTGGCGCTGGAGCTGACCGGCGCACCCTATACCGAAGAACTGATCAAGCTCGGCAAGCCCGACACCCGCGAGCTGCTGCTCAAGCATTCGCCGACCGCCAAGGTCCCGCTGCTGCAAACCTCGCGTGGCACTGTCGCCGATTCGCTGGCCATCGCCGAATACCTCGCTGAACAGTTCCCGTCCGAGCAGCTCTGGCCGAGCGATATCTTCGCCCGTGCGCAGGCCCGATCCGCTTGCGCACAAATGCACAGCGGCTTCTTCGCCATGCGCAATCACATGCCGTTCAACCTCAATCACGATGCGCCGCTCAGCCCGGTGCCGCCAGAAGTGAAGGTCGACATCGAACGCATGCTCGCGCTGTGGGCCGAATGCCGTGCCGCCGCCACCGAGAGCGGGCCGTATTTGTTCGGCCGGGTGAGTCTGGCCGATGCCTTCTTCGCGCCGATTGCCGTGCGCCTGCGTACTTATCAAGTGCAACTGCCGGCCGTCGACCAAGCCTATGTTGAAACCGTCTACCAATGGCCCGCGTTCAAGGCGTGGCAAAAGGCTGGACTGGAGGAATTGAATCCGTGAAACGCGTACACGTCGCCGCCGCCGTCATCCGTGACGACAGCGGCAAAATCCTGATTGCCCGCCGCGCCGACTCACAGCATCAAGGTGGGTTGTGGGAGTTTCCCGGCGGCAAGGTCGAGGCTGACGAGGCAGTCGAAACCGCGCTGGCCCGTGAGCTGCACGAAGAGTTGGGCATCGTCGTTGGCGCCGCCCGACCGCTGATCAAAGTCCGTCACGATTACCCCGACAAACAGGTATTGCTGGATGTCTGGGAAGTCTCGGCATTCACCGGCGAGCCGCATGGTGCCGAAGGCCAGCCATTGGCCTGGGTCACGGCGAAGGAGTTGGTCAACTACGAGTTCCCGGCGGCCAATCAGCCGATCGTGGCGGCAGCGCGTTTGCCGGCTGAATACCTGATCACCCCGGAAGATCTGGAAACCCCGGCGTTGTTGCGCGGTATCCAGAAGGCGATTGCCGGCGGGATCAAGTTGATTCAGCTGCGTGCACCGAACGGTTATGACCCCAAGTATCGCGATCTGGCAGTTGATGCGGCGGGTCTTTGTGCGGGCAAGGCGCAATTGATGATTAAAGGGCCGTTCGAATGGCTCGGCGATTTCCCTTCTGCCGGCTGGCACATCACCTCCGCACAATTGCGTAAATACGCAGCGGCGGGGCGTCCGTTGCCGGCGGAGCGTTGGTTGGCGGCGTCGTGCCACAACGCTGAGGAACTGGCGCTGGCTGAGCAGATGGGTGTGGACTTTGTCACGCTGTCGCCGGTGCAGCCGACGTTGACGCATCCGGATGCGCAGCCGTTGGGCTGGGAGCAGGCTGGGGCGCTGATCGAAGGCTTCAGCAAACCGGTGTTTCTGTTGGGCGGTGTTGGCCCGGTGGAGCGCGAGAAGGCTTGGGGTGTTGGGGCGCAGGGTGTGGCGGGGATCCGCGCGTTCTGGCCTGATTCTCTGTAAAGGCAGCAGGCCTCATCGCTGGCAAGCCAGCTCCCACAAGGTTTTGTGTCGTTCACAAATGTTGTGTACAACTCGAAACCTGTGGGAGCTGGCTTGCCAGCGATGGCGGCCGGTCAGGCGCTACATCTCTGTCGGTTTTGGGGCCGGCTGCCAAAGAATCTCCGCAATCCCCTGTCGCCGCGCAATCAACCGCGCCGCGACAAACAACAAATCCGACAACCGATTGATATACGCCAGGCCAACCCCGGCCAGCGGCTCAAGCGCATTCAAATGCTGACAGCGCCGTTCGGCACTGCGCGCCAGGCTGCGACACACATGGGCCTGCGCAATCAGCATCGACCCGCCCGGCAAAATGAAATTCTCCAGCGGCCCCAGCTCCTCATTCCACACGTCGATCGCCGCTTCCAGCCGTTCGATTTCCCCTGCGTTCAACGCCTGATACTCAGGCATCGCCAACTCGCCGCCCAAATCAAACAGCCGATGCTGACAAGGCGCCAACACTTCGATCAGTTCATTCAGCCCAGGATAGGCCTCACGTTCGGCAATCAAACCGGCCAACAGCACGCCGACCTGACTGTTCAGCGTGTCGACCTCACCTATCGCCTCGATGCGCGGATGATCTTTCGGCACGCGGCGGCCGTCGCCCAGGCCGGTTTCGCCTTTGTCGCCGGTGCGGGTGTAAATCTTCGACAAGCGAAAGCCCATGGGTTACCTCGGTAGTTGATTGTTTTCGGCTGCGATCGGTGCCGGTTGCGCCAGTGGCAGGCGCAGAGTGAAGCAGGTGCCCTGACCGGGAGCCGACTGCACTTCCATCTGCCCTTTGTGGTTGTTGGTAATGATGAAGTACGACACCGACAGGCCAAGCCCTGTGCCCTGGCCGATTTCCTTGGTGGTGAAGAACGGCTCGAAGGTGCGTTTGCGCACGTTCTCGCTCATGCCGATGCCGTTGTCTTCCACCTGGATCTCGGCCCATGGCGGATTGAGTTTGGTGCGCAGAATGATTCGCCCGGGCTCGCTGTCGTCCTCGCGCTGGTGAATTGCTTGCGCGGCGTTCTTCAGCAGATTGAGCAGCACTTGTTCCAGTTCATTGGCGGTGCCGGGTACCGGGCCGAGCGCCGGGTCGAATTGGCGAATGATCGCTTGACCCTTGAAGTCGAAACCGATGGCCAGATCGAAGTCGTTGCCAGCGATGTCCACCGCCTGGTCGATCAGTGCCGGCAAATCGCACGGCGCCATTTGCCGCGTGCTGCGGCGACTGAAACTGAGCATGTGCGTGACGATTTTTGCTGCCCGGGCACCAGCCTGTTGAATGCCATCGAGCAGTTGCGGCACTTCGCGGCCTTGCAGGTAGCGGTTGACCGTGTCCAGTTCGATGCCCAGTTGTTCGGCGGTTTCGAGGTTCTTCGGCAGCTCTGTCGACAGCCGGCGCCTGATGTTCTGCACGTTGTGCAGGATCGCCCCCAGCGGGTTGTTGATTTCGTGGGCCATGCCGGCGGCGAGGCCGCCGACCGAGAGCATTTTTTCCGACTGCACCATCATTTCTTCCAGCGACAGGCGCTGAGTAATGTCATCGATGCGGATCACCACGCCGCGCCCGGCACCGCCCATCAGCGGGTAGAACGTCAGCGCGTAGTGCTTCGGCTCATCGTCCTTGAACCACGTCACCCGCTCGATTTTCGCCACGGTGTGTTGCTCGACGGTCTGCTTGAGCTGCGGCAGGAATGGCTTGAGCGGTTCGAACGCGAGAAAGATCGGCTGGTTCAGCGCCTCGTCCAGGCGTGTCCCGGAGAGGGCGCTGGCTTCCTGGTTCCATTGAGTGACGTAGAGCTGCTCGTCGAGGGCGATCAGCGCCGAGGGCATCGAGTCGATGATGCTGTTGAGGTAGTTCTGGAAACCAGTGAGCTTCTTCTCGATCTTGCTGCGCACCTGCACTTCCAGTTCCAGTTTGCGGTTGGTGTGGCGGGTTTCTTCCGCCAGCCCCTGCGCCTGATCGTAAGCGGCTTGCGAGTCATCGCGGGCGCGCTTGAGCTGCTGCTCACGGGCCTCGATACGCGAGAGCATGGTGTTGAAGGCCTCGGCGAGACTGCCGATTTCATCGTGGTTGCCGCGCGAGGCCCGCAGGGCGTAGTTTTCTTCGCGGGTGACCTGACGCGACAATTCTTCGAGCTGGTGGATCGGGCGGGTGATCAAACGCTTGATCTGCCGGGCAATCACCAGCCACAGCAGCACGCTGAAAATCAGGATGCCGAGGCTCGCGGTCAACGTACCGGTGTAGAAGGCCATCGGCAGTTCGCTGCTCGCCACCAGCAACAGATGGCCGGGCGCGGTGCCGGGGCGGGGCAGGGTGATCAACTGGTTGCTACGAAATTCGGTGAGCTGCCAGGCTTCGATGTGTCGATAACGCTCTGGCAGTTTCAGTTTGTCGCCGCGCTGCACCTGAGCGAGGCGTTCGCCTTTGCCGTCATACAGGGCGGCGGCGCGCAGTGGTGAATAACTGTCGAGCTCCTTGAGCAGACGCTCGGCGCTCTCCGGTGATTGCAGGGACTCGCTGACCAGACTCGGGTTGGCAATCAGTCGGCCGATGGTCTGCAAGGCCTGCGGTGCCATGCTTTCCTGGGAGATGTAGTAGGCGGCGCTGATAAAGGTCAGGTTGGCGACCAGCAAAACAGTGGTCAACAGCACCAGCAGGGCGGCCAGCAGTTTCTGGCCGACCGGCAGGTTTTCGAGGCGCTGGCGCAATGGCATCAGGTTTATCGCAGCAAAGGAACAAGTGGCCAGCGTAGCCGCTGCTCAGTCGCTGGGCAATCCAAGGCTGTGCAGATGCGCGACGAGGCGCTGCTGCAATTGCTTGAGGTGCGGCAGGTTCAACTGGTGGCGCGCAGCGACTTTGCAGGCATGGCCCAACAAGTAGCTGATTTCGGTGCGGCGCTGGTTGGCGACGTCCTGATACATCGAAGAGTAATTGGCGGCGGTGGCGTGGATCACCCGTTCGACTTCCTCTTGCAGGTTGTCGGCAGCCGCTGGCTGGCCGCAGCGCTGCAACAATTCGGCGAGTTCGGCGCACAGCGTGGCGACTTCGCAGTGATGCTGCTGCAGCCCGCCGTTACGGCAGCCGTGCAGCACGGTCAGCGGGTTGATCGCACAGTTGAGCGCCAGTTTGCGCCACAGGCGGGTGAGGATGTCGGCGCTCCACTCGTGGGGGATTTTCGCCGCGTCCAGGTCATCCAGCCAGATCGGCGCCACCGGATGACCGGCATCGCCAAGCCAGGTGAAACCGTGGCCGGCGAACACCACGCGCCAGTCGCCATCGCGGAACGCGCCTTCCGTGCTGGAGGCGCTGATGCAGCGGGCTTGCGGGACTCGTGTGGCGACGGCGTCCTGGCTGCCGAGGCCGTTCTGCAACAGGATCAGCTCGGCATCCGCCGTCAGGCGCGGGGCGAGGCGGGCGACGGCGCTTTCAGCGTCATAGGCTTTGCAGGCGACCAGCAAGCGTCGGATCGGCTCGGGGCTGTCCGGGGTTTCGCCCGGCACCACGTAGGTACTGGCCTTTCCTTGTTCCACCAGGGTCAAGCCGCCAGCGCCTTGATAACTGCGCAGGCGCTCGGCATCCCGCAGGATCAGTCTGACCGGCAAACCGGCGCGGGCCAGGCGTGTAGCCCACAGCGTGCCAAGACTGCCGGCGCCGAGAATGTGCCAGGTGGTCGACATCAGTTTTTTGCTCGATTGCGTGCAGGCATGTGCGGCTCGCCGTGTTCGTAGGAAAAGACCCGTTATAATGAGCCCGATTTTAACCGCAAGCCAAGCGCGCTCCATCCTCATCGAGCGCGCCTTTTTATTGGAGAGATTACATGCCGTCGTTCGACGTGGTATCCGAACTGGACAAACACGAACTCACCAACGCGGTCGAGAACGCCGTGAAGGAACTCGATCGTCGTTATGACCTGAAAGGCAAAGGCAGCTTCGAGTTCAAGGAAAAAGACCTGACCGTCAGCCTGACCGCTGAAGCCGGGTTCCAGCTGGAAGCGATGATCGAAATCCTCAAGCTGGCCCTGGTCAAGCGCAAGATCGACGTGCAGTGCCTTGAAGTCAAGGACGCTTACGCATCGGGCAAGCTGATGAAGCAAGACGCCATCCTCAAGGAAGGCATCGACAAGGAGCTGGCGAAGAAAATCGTCGGCCACATCAAAGACGCCAAGTTGAAAGTGCAGGCCGCCATTCAGGGCGAGCAGGTCCGTGTCACCGGCAAGAAGCGTGACGACCTGCAAGAGGCCATCGCGGCACTGCGCGCTAAAGAATTCGGCATGCCGCTGCAGTTCAACAACTTCCGCGACTAAGCTTTTTCGTCGGGAACCTCTCGGCGTTTTCAGCGTCCGAGCCCCAAGCAACGGCAGAAACGATTGAGCCCCAACAGGCTCGGTCTTTCTGCCGCTGATTTTTTCAGCCCGGGTAGCCGGAAATCAGGAGATAGAACATGGATTTGAATGCTGAGGTAGACCACCTGGTCAAGGCGTCCCAGGCGTGGATCCCGATGATCATGGAATACGGCAGCCGCGTGCTGCTGGCCGTGATTACCCTGGCCATCGGCTGGTGGCTGATCAACAAGGTCACGCAAAAACTCGGCGGCTTGCTGGCCCTGCGCAACGCTGACCTGGCGCTGCAAGGCTTTATCAGCAGCCTGGCCAACATCATTCTTAAAGTGCTGCTGATCGTCAGCGTCGCGTCGATGATCGGTGTCGAAACCACCTCGTTCGTTGCTGCGATCGGTGCTGCAGGCCTGGCCATCGGTCTGGCGTTGCAGGGCAGCCTGGCGAACTTCGCTGGCGGCGTGCTGATTCTGCTGTTCCGTCCATTCCGCATCGGCGACTGGATCGAAGCGCAAGGCGTGTCGGGTACCGTCGACAGCATCCAGATTTTCCACACTGTGCTGCGTACTGGCGACAACAAGACCATCATCGTGCCGAACGGTAACCTGTCGAACGGCATCATCACCAACACCAACCGTCAGCCGACCCGTAAGGTTGTGTTCGATGTGGGTGTCGATTACGAGGCCGATCTGCAGAAGGCCCGTCAGGTGCTGCTGGATCTGGCCAAGGATGATCGCGTTCTGCAGGATCCGGCGCCACAGGCGGTGATTTCGACGCTGGGTGACAGCTCGATCACTGTCTCCCTGCGTGTCTGGGTTAAAACCGCAGACTACTGGGACGTGATGTTCATGTTTAACGAACAGTCGCGCGATCGTTTAAAAACCGCCGGTATCGATATCCCGTTTCCACAACGGGTAATTCGTGTAGTTCAGGAAACGGCTGCACAGTAACAACATTGATACCTGGCTTTGCGGTCAGTTAATTAATGAAAAACCCAAGTGCTGTTCGCAGTCTTGGGTTTTTTTATGTCTGTGCTGAAAGTTTGCTGGCTAATAGATAGCCGGCTAATCTTTATTGTTTGAATGAAGTTGGGCCGGGCATAAAAAAACCGCCCACCTGAGTCAGGTGAGCGGTTCTTGTTAGAGCAGGGCTCTACAGTACGTCAGCTGTGCATCCCTATTAGAGGATGTTCAGTGGGTACTCAACGATCAGACGAGTGTCGTTGTTGTCAGACGAGTAGCCGCTGTACGCGCCGTTGGAGCGGTACATGGCGTAACGCAGACGGAACGACAGGTCTTTGGCCGGGCCTTCCTGGATCACGTACTTGGACTCGGCGTTCCACTCGTTCTCTTTACCTTCACCCAGACCGTTGGTCTCGATGTTGTTACCCATTACGTAACGGGTCATGAAGCTCAGGCCAGGGACGCCGTAAGTTTTCATGTTCAGGTCGTAGCGCGCTTGCCAGGATTTCTCCTCGCGGCCCACGAAGTCGGAGATTTGGATGGAGTTGGCCACGAAGATCGTGCTGTTGCCGTCAACGCCATAGTAATAAGCGTTGTCGCCGCTCGACTGCTGGTAGGCAACGGTGAACTTGTGCGCGCCCAGGCTGTAAGCAGCGGCCAGGGACCACAGGTTGTTGTCCACACCCAGAGTGCCGTCACCGATGGCGTCGACCAGGTCACCACGGCTGTCGCCCTTGGTTTTGTACCCGTTCAGGTCGAAGTTCAGCGACTGTTCGTCGTTGATTGGCAAGGTGTAGTTCAGGTTGATGTAGTACTTCTTGAAGTAGTCATCAGCGTCGGATGCAGCCAGGGCACCGGTGAAGTTGTCGGTGAAGGCGTAGCTGGCACCAAAGATATTGATGTTGGTCAGGCCTTTGCCGCCGAAGCCGTTCTCATCTGGCAGACCGCCGATGCTGTCACGGCCCATACCGGTTTGCTTGCTCAGGGAAGTGAAGCGACCTGCGCTCAGTTCCAGACCTTTGATCTCTTTGGAAGTGATCAGGGTACCGGTCGCGACTTCTGGCAGCAGACGGCTGTCATCGGTAGCGAAAACCGGGCTGGCAACGAATTGCTGACCGTACTTCAGAGTGGTGTCGGATACGCGGAATTTGACTGCGCCGCCGATTTTGCCCTGGGATTTTTCCGGGTTGCCGTCGCTGTCGTTGGCGAACAGGCCGTTACCGCGGTGGCCCGAGCCGCCGTCCAGTTTGACCGAACCCATTGCCATGGCGTCGAGACCGAAGCCAACGGTGCCTTGAGTGAAGCCCGATTCGTAAGTCAGCAGTTGGCTGAGACCGGAATCCTGGCGATAACCAGCAGTACCGGAAGTGCCATTGCCTGCACCGTTTTTAAAGTCACGGTTCATGTATTCAAAACGAGTCTTCAGTTTCAGGCTCTGGTCGCCGATGAAACCTTTGGAATCATCCTGAGAGGACGCCACTGCGAACTGCGAGGTGCCTGCTGCAACAGCCAGGGCGATCATGCTCCACTTCATCACGCGCATCGTGATTTGCTCCTTTGGTTTTTAGAAGAGTACTGCCGTCCCACCTGTTTTATTATCTGGGCGGCTCTTTCTTTTTGTGTCGGCGCAAACTTATATCACGCCGACAATGTTGGCGATACTTGCGAATCTAACGTTTCACCTTCTTTACGACGCTGTCGCAAACGGTTGTGTAGATGTCGCAAATTCACAGTACCGATGCAATCGGGCCGACAACTTTCTCGCTGTTTTTTTAGCCGTTTGCATCGCTAAAAAAGAGTCCCTGGCAAAACACTTGAATCTCCATCGGGCAACCCTGCCACTGTTTTTGTTGGGCTTGAGGCATCCACATCGTGTGGTGCGCTTATAGTCCATATGTGTGCGAATGCAACAAGCGTGCACAAACCGCAATCTTGCTGCGGTTATTTTTTTGCACAACGCGTGTTACCTGTAAAAACCTCATAAATACGGGGCGCAAAGCCCCTTTTTACAAGGGCTTGACGCCATTCCTGCAATGGTGTTGCCGCGACATCAGCCGCACGCGACAGCCAAAAACGTTACCGGTTCACCCCGTGAGTGAGTATTCGGCGGATGCTTCGACGCATGAGCGTAGACGCACTGTGCGGTTTTGGTGCAAAAAAAATGACCCGCTGTCCTGTAATCACACAGTTTGATGAGTGGGCGATCGCGAACGCATCAGGGTTTTTCGGTCATTTGCGTGTGTTCATTGCCGTTCTCGGTTCTTTGCTGGTGCAACGTGTCGGTAAATGTCACATGTCGGGGCGCGCGGCGAGTGACGAGAGGGCACTGCTGTCGTGAAGGCTGGCGCAATCGCAGGTATGCTGCCGGTCTGTCGCTTGGTACCGCGTCCTGCGGGATGGCCGCTAAGCTCAATATGTCGAACAGCCGGAGTGCGCGCAGTGTTTGCTTTAGATCCACGACTTCAACAGGACACCCTGACCCTCGGCGACTTCCCGCTCTGCCGATTGTTGTTGTCCAACGACGCCAACTACCCGTGGTTCATCCTGGTGCCTCGTCGCGACGATATCAGCGAGTTGTTTCAATTGGATGTCGCCGATCAACAGCAGTTATGGCTGGAAACCACCGCGCTGGCCGAGTTGCTCAAGGATTTGCTGGATGCGGACAAGATGAACGTGGCGACGCTGGGTAACGTCGTCAGCCAATTGCACATGCACGTGATTGTGCGCAAACGCGATGACGCCGCCTGGCCGGCGCCGGTCTGGGGCAAACACCCGGCCAAGCCTTATAGCGCCGAGCAAGTGGCCGCCATTCGCGAACGCTTGCGCCTGGTGCTGACCGAAGACTTCACGTTTCTGGAGGGCTGAAGCATGAGCCTGGAACAACGCGTTACCGATCTCGAAAGCCGTCTGGCGTTTCAGGATGACACTATCCAGTCGTTGAACGATGTACTGGTTGCGCAGCAGCGTGTGGTTGATCGTCTGCAATTGCAGATGGCCGCACTGCTCAAGCGTCAGGAAGAGATGGTCGGGCAGTTCGAATCGTTCGAAGAAGAAGCACCACCGCCGCACTATTGATACGTTTTCAAAGGCATAAAAAAACCGCGTACAGCCAGGCTGTACGCGGTTTTTTATTGCCTTGGCTCAGCGACGCGGCAAAGCGGCGATCACGTCCTCGGCTTGCAGGCCCTTGTCCCGGTTCATTACCGAGAACTCTACGCGCTGGCCTTCGACCAGGACGCGGTGGCCTTCGCCACGGATTGCACGAAAGTGCACGAAGATATCATCGCCGGAATCCCGGGAGATAAAGCCGAAGCCTTTGGAGGTGTTGAACCACTTGACGGTACCGGTATCGCGATTGGTCATGTCATAGCTGGTTGGAGCGGCAGCAGGTGAAGAACGATAAAAACTGACGGCCAGGTGCAATACGACGGCCACCAGCGCGATCACCAGGGTGAACAGTACGGCTGGCTGGCCGGCGATGACAGGCATCGGCGCGATCAGGGTCAAGGTTTGCAGGACGACGGTCAGCACCAGCAGCGCGCTGACGAGGTTTTGCAGATGCTGGCGCGGGCCTTTGTTCCAGTAAGGAATCACCGGAGCAATGACCAGGTTCAGCAGGCCGAAAAAGGCCAGGTAGAGAGCATCAGGTTGTTGCAGGTAGGGAACGGCTTCAGATTTCAAGCTGGGTATGAACGACAGCAGCAAAGCGGCTGCGCCCATTAGCAGGTGGACGATTTTCAACATTTTAATTGGCTCACGTTTATGACGGCTCACAAGGAAGAGCTGAAGGCGCACGGTTCGCTTCGTAACAAAATAAAGAGGCGGTAGGCACGTACACGGCATCAGCCTATGCGCAAGACCCCGAAAAATGGGGCATGGCGACACACTGCCTATTTAACAGCAAAGCCTGCAGCTACTCAAATCAGCCCGGCCAGCGGCAAGGTGTTGGTCGATTTGTCGCAGTCTGTGTGCCCGATCAAGGCTGCGGGGTGTCGACAGCCTTGCTAGAGTGGGTCTGCACCTTTGGATGAATTCAATCGCCGTTAGGGGGTAAAACATGGCAATCGATATCGGTATCAGTGAAGAAGATCGCAAGTCCATTGTTGAAGGACTGTCGCGTCTGCTGTCGGACACCTACGTGCTGTATTTGAAAACCCACAACTTCCACTGGAACGTCACCGGGCCGATGTTCCGCACGCTGCACTTGATGTTTGAAGAGCAGTACAACGAATTGGCGCTGGCCGTCGACTCGATCGCCGAGCGTATTCGTGCGCTGGGTTTTCCCGCACCTGGGGCCTACGCCACGTACGCGCGTCTTTCCTCTATTAAGGAAGAAACCGGCGTGCCGAGCGCCGAGGACATGATCAAGCAACTGGTTGAAGGCCAAGAGGCGGTTACCCGCACCGCGCGCGGTATCTTCCCGCTGTTGGACAAAGTCAGTGACGAGCCGACTGCCGACCTGCTGACCCAACGCATGCAAGTGCATGAAAAAACCGCGTGGATGCTGCGCGCGCTACTGGAGGCATGATCCGGGCGCGCGGGCATCTCGTACGGTTGCTCGCGCGCTGTCCAGACTCTTACCGGTTGCGTTGGCTTATCCTACGTGGATGGGCAATAAGTCATCTGGCTATAACTTTGCGTCTGCGCTTTTATGGAGGTCACACGGATGTGGCTTTTGAAACCCGCAGAAATGGCAAAGGAGTGTCAGCGATATGGAAGATGCAGACAGGCGCAAGGACAGGATTGTCGGGCCGCCTCAGGATTTGATCGTCGATCCGTTCGTCAACGAGTTCGACATGACGCTGGTCCGGCCGTTATCACGGTCTGTACGTTTGAATGGCTACGCCACCTGCCTGCGACTGGAGCAGGTCTACTGGAATATCCTCGGCAACATGGCCGCCGATAATTGCTGTTCCATCAGTTCGCTGTTGTCCCACGTCGATCGCGAAGTGCAACTGCGCCACGGTGGGGTGAAAAACTTCAGCGCGCTGGTGCGGGTAGTGTGCGTGATCAATGGGGGTGGGGCAGTGCCGCCGGCCATTGCCGTCTGAAAAAAGGCGATTGCCATTAAATGCGGGCTGTGCAGTCTTACGGCTGCACAGCCCGCATTTAATGGATATAATCCCGCTCTTTCGCCGCAAAGCCCCGCGCGCGGTGGCAACCTGATCGCCGAGACACCCCCATGCCGATGTACGATTATCAATGTGCTTCCTGTGGTCATCAGTTGGAAGCCATTCAAAAGATCAGCGAGGCACCGCTGGTCGACTGCCCTGCCTGCCAGGCGCCAGAGTTGAAGAAACAACTGTCGATGCCAGGCTTTCGCCTCAGTGGCGGCGGTTGGTACGAAACCGATTTCAAGACCGGCGCCAAGAAGAACCTGGCCGGTGGCGACAAATCTGACTAGGGTTCAACCCCGGGTTGAACGACACGCGTGAGTTTCCGCATTGCTTGAACGCAACGCGATCTCCACCGAATATCGAATGACGAGAAGCGAACCATTATCATGATGCGCAGCCACTATTGCGGCCAACTGAACGAAAGCCTGGAAGGCCAGGAAATTACCCTTTGCGGATGGGTTCACCGTCGCCGCGACCACGGCGGGGTGATTTTCCTCGATATCCGTGATCGTGATGGTCTGGCCCAAGTGGTATTCGATCCGGATCGCGCCGAGAGCTTCGCCGCTGCCGATCGCGTGCGCAGTGAATACGTGGTGAAGATCACCGGTAAGGTGCGTCTGCGCCCGGCCGGTGCGACCAACGCCAACATGGCGTCGGGCATGATCGAAGTGCTCGGTTACGAACTGGAAGTGCTGAACGAGTCGGAAACCCCGCCGTTCCCGCTGAACGAGTTCTCCGATGTCGGCGAAGAAACCCGCCTGCGCTATCGCTTCCTCGACCTGCGTCGTCCGGAAATGGCCGAGAAGCTGCGTCTGCGTTCGCGCATGACCACCAGCATCCGTCGCTTCCTCGACGAGAACGGCTTCCTCGACGTTGAAACACCGATCCTGACCCGTGCCACCCCTGAAGGTGCGCGTGACTATCTGGTACCGAGCCGCACCCACGCCGGTTCGTTCTTCGCCCTGCCGCAATCGCCGCAACTGTTCAAACAACTGTTGATGGTGGCCGGCTTCGACCGTTACTACCAGATCGCCAAGTGCTTCCGTGACGAAGACCTGCGCGCTGACCGTCAGCCAGAATTCACCCAGATCGACATCGAGACCAGTTTCCTCGATGAAAAAGAGATCATGGGCCTGACCGAGCAAATGATCCGCAACCTGTTCAAGGAAGTGCTGGATCTGGAATTCGGCGAATTCCCGCACATGACCTTCGAAGAAGCCATGCGCCGCTACGGTTCCGACAAGCCAGACCTGCGTATCCCGCTGGAACTGGTCGACGTTGCCGATCAACTGAAAGAAGTTGATTTCAAAGTGTTCAGCGGCCCGGCCAACGACCCGAAATGCCGTATCGCTGCTTTGCGCGTACCAGGCGGGGCGAGCATGCCGCGCAAGCAGATCGACGACTACACCAAGTTCGTCGGCATCTACGGTGCCAAGGGCCTGGCGTACATCAAGGTCAACGAGCGCGCTGCCGGTGTTGACGGTCTGCAATCGCCGATCGTGAAAAACATTCCGCTGGAAAACCTCAACGCCATCCTCGATCGCGTTGGCGCCGTTGACGGCGACATCGTGTTCTTCGGCGCCGACAAGGCCAAGATCGTCAGCGAAGCCTTGGGCGCACTGCGCATCAAGCTTGGTCACGACCTCAACCTGCTGACCTGCAAGTGGGCGCCGATGTGGGTTGTCGACTTCCCGATGTTCGAAGAAAACGACGACGGCAGCTTCTCTGCGCTGCACCACCCGTTCACCGCGCCGAAGTGCTCGCCGGAAGAACTGGAAGCCAACCCGGCCGGCGCTCTGTCCCGTGCCTACGACATGGTGCTGAACGGCACTGAGTTGGGTGGCGGTTCGATCCGTATCCACCGCAAGGAAATGCAGCAAGCAGTCTTCCGCCTATTGGGTATCAACGAAGCGGAACAGGAAGAGAAATTCGGCTTCCTGCTCGACGCCCTGAAGTACGGTGCACCGCCGCACGGTGGTCTGGCCTTCGGTCTCGACCGTCTGGTGATGCTGATGACCGGCGCCCAGTCGATCCGTGAAGTGATCGCCTTCCCGAAAACCCAGAGTGCTGCTGACGTGATGACGCAAGCGCCGGGTGTGGTGGATGCCAAGGCATTGCGCGAGCTGCACATTCGTTTGCGCGAAACGCCAAAGGCTGAGTAACACGGGCCTGAAGGCGCATCTTCGGATGCGCCTTTTTTCTTTCTATAGAGAGCAGGTCGAGATTTTTTGTGTGCTGGCCGCTGCATGAGCAGGGCGGGCAACGTTTCAAAGAGAATTCGGAGCGAGTTATGGCAGGTCATTCCAAGTGGGCGAACATCAAGCACCGCAAAGAACGTCAGGATGCCAAGAGAGGCAAGATCTTCACCAAGTGGATCCGTGAGCTGACCGTTGCGGCCCGCCAGGGTGGCGGTGATCCGGGTTCCAACCCGCGTCTGCGCCTGGCGCTGGACAAGGCACTGAGCGCGAACATGAGCCGCGACATCATCGACCGTGCCGTCGCGCGCGGCGCCGGTGCCACCGAAGCGGACAACGTTGAAGAGCTGACCTACGAAGGTTACGGCCCTGGTGGCGTAGCGGTGATGGTCGAGTGCATGACCGACAACCGCAACCGCACTGCGGCAGCCGTGCGCCATGCGTTCAGCAAGTGTGGCGGCAACCTCGGCACCGACGGTTCGGTGGCGTACCTGTTCGAGCGCAAAGGCCAGATCAGCTTCGCGCCAGGTGTCGATGAAGACGCACTGACCGAAGCGGCGCTGGAAGCCGATGCCGATGACGTGGTCAGCCACGAAGACGGTTCGATCGACGTGTTCACCTCGTTCACCAGTTTCTACGCGGTGCGTAACGCGCTGGAAGCAGCCGGGTTCAAGGGTGATGATGCCGAAATCGTCATGCAGCCGACCACCAGCGCCGAGCTGGATCTGGAAGGTGCCGAGAAGGTGCTCAAGCTGATCGACATGCTTGAGGATCTGGATGACGTGCAGAACGTTTACTCCAACGCGGACATTCCGGAAGACGTCGCCGCTCAGCTCGGTTGATGTAAATAGAAAGGTCGCAGTTTTCCCTGGCTCTACACTTCCCCTGTAGGAGCTGCCGAAGGCTGCGATCTTTTGATCTTTTAAAAACACAAAGATCGCAGCCTTCGGCAGCTCCTACCTGTACCCTCAGCTTTCGCATCAATTTCTGCAGGCGTTATGACTTTAATTCTTGGTATCGACCCCGGTTCGCGCATCACCGGTTACGGGATTGTTCGTGATACCGGGCGTGGCGGCTGTATTTATGTAGCGTCCGGCTGCATTCGTACCGGCGCGGGCGAATTGCATGAGCGTTTGCAAATCGTTTATCGCGGCGTGCGTGAAATCATCCAGACGTACGGCCCGGTCACCATGGGCATTGAAAAAGTCTTCATGGCGAAAAACGCCGATTCGGCTTTGAAACTCGGTCAGGCCCGTGGCGCCGCGATTGTCGCTGGCGCTGAAGAGAGCCTGGAAATCGCCGAGTACACGGCGACTCAGGTCAAACAAGCCGTGGTCGGCACCGGCGCTGCCAATAAAGAACAAGTGCAGATGATGGTCATGCACATGCTCAAGCTCACCGCCAAACCGCAAATCGATGCATCCGACGCCCTGGCCATTGCCATTTGTCACGCGCACACCCGCTCCAGTCTGCTGCCGCACGGCCTGGGCACTGCACGCAGTCGTGGCGGGCGCCTGCGTCTCTGATAGCATCAGCATCAAATTTCCTGAAAGCGGATGCTTGCGCCTGTGTCGTCGGCCCGAAATCCGCGTTTCGACAGTCGCCAGCCCACGGTTGGCCAACGCTCAAGGATCTGAAACGTGATTGGACGCTTGCGCGGCACCCTGGCTGAGAAACAGCCGCCGCACCTGATTCTGGATGTAAACGGCCTCGGGTATGAGCTGGAAGTGCCCATGACCACGCTTTATCGTCTGCCGTCGGTCGGTGAACCGCTGACCCTGCACACCCATTTGGTCGTACGCGAAGACGCGCAACTGCTCTATGGTTTTGCCGGCAAGCGTGAGCGAGACTTTTTTCGCGAGTTGATCCGTCTCAATGGTGTCGGGCCGAAATTAGCCTTGGCGTTGATGTCGAGTCTGGAAGTCGACGAACTGGTTCGCTGCGTACAATCCCAGGACACCTCGGCGCTGACCAAGGTGCCGGGCGTTGGCAAGAAGACGGCCGAGCGCTTGCTGGTCGAGCTGAAAGATCGCTTCAAGGCGTGGGAAACTTCGCCGGCGATGTTTGCGCTGGTACCGAATCAGCCGGACGGCCCGGCGCCGGTCAATACCGCCGAGAACGATGCCGTCAGTGCGTTGATTTCCCTCGGTTACAAACCGCAGGAAGCGAGCAAGGCGATTACCGCCATCAAGGACAAGAATTTGAGCAGTGAAGACCTGATCCGCCGCGCCCTGAAGGGAATGATTTAAGTGATTGAAGCTGATCGTCTGATCGCCGCCGCGCACAGCCCGCGCGAGCGCGAAGAAGTCCAGGACCGGGCCATTCGCCCGGTCAGCCTGGCCGACTACATTGGCCAGCCGACCGTGCGCGAGCAGATGGAACTGTTCATCCAGGCTGCCCGTGGCCGTAATGAATCCCTTGATCACACGCTGATCTTCGGCCCGCCGGGCTTGGGTAAAACCACGCTGGCGAACATCATTGCTCAGGAAATGGGCGTATCGATCAAGAGCACATCCGGTCCGGTGCTTGAGCGTCCAGGCGATCTGGCCGCATTGCTGACCAATCTTGAGCCGCACGATGTGTTGTTCATCGACGAAATCCATCGTCTGTCGCCGATCGTGGAAGAAGTGCTGTACCCGGCGATGGAGGACTTCCAGCTCGACATCATGATTGGCGAGGGGCCGGCGGCGCGTTCGATCAAGCTTGATCTGCCACCGTTCACGCTGGTGGGTGCGACCACTCGCGCCGGCATGCTGACCAACCCGTTGCGTGACCGTTTCGGTATCGTCCAGCGTCTTGAGTTCTACAGCACGGCCGATCTGGCGACGATTGTCAGCCGTTCGGCAGCGATTCTCGGTCTGCCGCTGGATCCGGAAGGTTCTTTCGAAATCGCCCGGCGCGCCCGTGGTACGCCGCGAATTGCCAACCGTTTGCTACGGCGCGTGCGCGATTTCGCCGAAGTCCGCGCCAAGGGCCATATCACCAAAGCGGTGGCGGATCTGGCGTTGAACCTGCTGGATGTCGACGAACACGGTTTCGATCATCAGGATCGCCGTTTACTGTTGACCATGATCGAGAAGTTCGACGGCGGGCCGGTCGGTATCGACAGCCTCGCCGCCGCGATCAGCGAAGAACGTCACACCATTGAAGACGTGCTGGAACCGTACCTGATTCAGCAGGGCTACATCATGCGCACACCACGGGGCAGGGTGGTAACGCGGCACGCGTATCTGCATTTCGGTTTAAACATTCCGTCACGAATGGGTGAGATGCCCGTGGTAGACGAGTTTCTCGATGCCGTGGACGATTGATACACATTTTTTGGCGATTTATTCAGGGTTTGTACTGTCAGACGACGGTACTTTTGCAGTAAAGCCCTGAAACCATGAAAAACAGTTGCCTGGCCGGATTGGCAACCTGAGGAGTAAGCACTAGAGTATGCGCGCGCAAAACGGGCTTGAGCCGTTCGCACATCGTTGTCGCGTTTATTACGAGGACACCGATGCGGGCGGCATCGTGTATTACGTTAATTACCTCAAGTTTATGGAACGGGCTCGAACCGAGCGGCTCCGCGAGCTGGGCTTTGCCCAATCGCAGCTTGCCGGCGAGGATCTGTTGTTTGTCGTGCACTCCAGCGAAGCGCGCTACCACGCGCCGGCGCGACTGGACGACGAACTGCTGGTAAGCGCTGATGTAATCGAATTGAACCGGGTCAGCCTGCGCTTCAAACAGCAGGTCAGGCGGGCAACGGATAATGTGCTGCTCTGTGAAGGGCAGTTTTTGGTGGCCTGTGTGCGCACTAACAGTTTGAAACCCCGGGCCCTTCCCGAAGACTTGCGTGCGGCCTTTGCCGACGTGGTCGGTCCGGGTACACACTCAAAGCAGGAGATAAAGCGTGGAAGCTAACGTCGTCGACCATTCCTCCATGTGGAGCCTGGTCAGCAATGCCAGCATCGTGGTGCAGTTGGTAATGTTGACCCTGGTGGCCGCATCGGTGACCTCATGGATCATGATCTTTCAGCGCAGCAATCTGCTGCGCGCCGGTCGACGCGCCCTGGAGAGCTTCGAAGAGCGCTTCTGGTCGGGTATCGACCTGTCCAAGCTGTACCGTCAGGCAGGCAGCAACCCGGACCCGGATTCGGGCGTCGAGCAAATCTTCCGTGCCGGTTTCAAGGAATTCTCCCGTCTGCGTCAGCAGCCAGGCGTCGATCCTGAAGCGGTAATGGAAGGCGTGGCCCGTGCCATGCGCGTGGCCATCTCCCGCGAGGAAGAGAAGCTCGAGCAGAGCCTGCCGTTTCTCGCCACCGTTGGTTCGGTCAGCCCGTACATCGGCCTGTTCGGTACGGTGTGGGGCATCATGAACTCCTTCCGCGGCCTGGCCAGCGCCCAACAAGCGACCCTGGCCACCGTAGCCCCGGGTATCGCTGAAGCCCTGATTGCCACCGCGATCGGTCTGTTCGCCGCGATCCCGGCGGTCATCGCTTACAACCGTTTCGCCGCTCGCAGCGAAACCTTGCTGGGCCGCTACTACACCTTCGCCGATGAATTCCAGGCGATCCTGCACCGCAAAGTGCACACCAGCGAAGAATAAGCAGGTAATTTCCAATGGCTTTAATCGCTCGAGCTCGCAAAAAGCGCAAGCCGGTCGCCGAGATGAACGTGGTGCCTTACATCGACGTGATGTTGGTACTGCTGGTCATCTTCATGGTGACCGCGCCGATGCTCAATCAGGGCGTGAAAGTTGATCTGCCCAAGGTTTCCAGCGAAGCCTTGCCGCAGGACAACAACACACAGGTCCTGACCATTTCGATCAAGGCTGACAAGACCTATTACTGGAACCTTGGCAGCGAAGTCGATACCGAGAAGCAACAGGACAGGGCCATGACCCTGCCGCAAATGACCGACGCGGTGACCAAGATCATTCGCGCCGGTACCGAAGGCGGCAAGCGTACCCAGGTCTTCATCCGCGGTGACAAGACCGTCGATTATGGTTCCGTCATGGGCGCCATGGGCGGGTTGCAGAAAGCCGGGGTCGGTAATGTTGGTTTGATTACCGAGGCCCCCTGATGCAGCAACAGCGAGAGCCGTCCGCCTCGGAAAGCTACTTCTGGCCTAGTGTTCTGGCGATTGTCCTGCACGTGCTGGTGTTCGGCATGCTGTTCGTCAGTTTTGCCTTTACACCAGAGCTGCCGCCGGCCAAACCGATTGTCCAGGCGACCCTGTACCAACTGAAATCGAAAAGTCAGGCAACCACCCAGACCAATCAGAAGATTGCGGGTGAGGCGAAGAAATCCGCCGCGCGCCAGACCGAAGTCGAGCAGATGGAACAGAAAAAGGTCGAGCAGGAAGAGATCAAGGCCGCTGCGGAACAAAAGAAAGAAGAAGCGGCTCAAAAAGCCGAGGAAGCCAAGAAGGCCGATGAGGCTAAAAAAGCGGACGAAGCGAAGAAGGCGGATGACGCCAAGAAAGCTGACGACGCGAAAAAAGCCGAAGCCAAGAAGGCCGAAGAGAAACAATTGGCTGATATAGCCAAGAAGAAGGCTGAAGAAGAGGCTAAGGAAGAAGCCAAGAAAGAGGCTGCTGAAGAAGCCAAGAAGAAGATCGTCGAAGACGCGAAGAAGAAAGCCGCCGAAGACGCCAAGAAGAAAGCTGAAGCTGAAGAGGCGAAGAAGAAAATCGCCGACGAAGCGAAGAAGAAAGCTGCTGCCGATGCTGCGAAGAAGAAAGCGCAGGATGCGGCACGCAAATCGACCGAAGACAAAAAGGCTCAGGCCTTGGCCGATCTGCTTTCCGACACGCCGCAGCGCCAGCAGGCCTTGGCCGATGAGCAGGGTGACGAAGTCGCGGGCAGTTTCGATGACCTGATTCGTGCGCGAGCTGCAGAAGGCTGGGCCCGTCCACCTTCGGCACGCAAAGGCATGACGGTCGTGTTGCAAATCGGCATGTTGCCGGACGGTACGGTGACTTCGGTCAGCGTGGCCAAATCCAGTGGCGACGGTCCGTTTGATGCTTCGGCAGTCGCGGCAGTGAAGAATATTGGACGTTTGACAGAAATGCAGGGAATGAAGCCGAGCGATTTCGCTCCGTATCGTTCATTCAAGATGACATTCACACCTGAGGATCTAGCCTTGTGAGAAACCTTCTTCGAGGAATGCTGGTCGTGATCTGCTGCATGGCAGGGATCGCGATGGCGGATGAAAAGAACATTCTGGTTACCAGCGGCAGCGATCGGGCTACCCCGATCGCCGTTGTACCGTTCGGTATGCAGGGCGGTGCCGTACTGCCGGACGACATGGCCGAAATCATTGGTAACGATTTGCGGAACTCGGGCTACTACTCGCCGATTCCAAAGCAAAACATGATCAGCCAGCCAAGCCAGCCGAGCGAAATCATCTTCCGTGACTGGAAGGCGGTGGGTGCTCAATACATGATGGTCGGCAGCATTGCCCCAGCGGGCGGTCGTCTGCAGGTACAGTGGGCACTGTTCAACGTGGCCACCGAGCAGAAAGTGGCGGACGGCAACGTTTCCGGTACGACCGAGCAGTTGCGCGACATGGCGCACTTCATCGCCGACCAGTCGTTCCAGAAACTGACCGGTATTGAAGGTGCGTTTTCGACGCGTCTGCTGTACGTGACGGCTGAGCGTTTCTCCGAGAAGAACACTCGCTACACCCTGCAGCGTTCGGACTATGACGGTGCCCGTGCGGTGACCTTGCTGCAATCGCGTGAGCCAATCCTGTCGCCGCGTTTCGCACCGGACGGCAAGCGTATTGCCTACGTGTCGTTCGAGCAGAAGCGCCCACGCATCTTCATGCAGAACATCGACACCGGTCGCCGTGAGCAGATCACCAACTTCGAAGGCCTGAACGGCGCGCCAGCCTGGTCGCCAAATGGTGATCGCCTGGCGTTCGTACTGTCCAAGGACGGTAATCCGGACATCTACGTGATGAACCTGGCTTCGCGCCAGATCACCCGTGTGACCGCAGGTCCCGGCATCAACACCGAACCGTACTGGGGCAAGGATGGTTCGACCATCTACTTCACCTCGGACCGCGGCGGCAAGCCACAGATCTACAAAACCAGCGCCAGCGGCGGCGGTGCCGAGCGAGTGACCTTCATCGGTAACTACAACGCCAACCCGAAACTGTCGGCTGATGAAAAGACTTTGGTGATGATCCATCGTCAGGATGGCTTCACCAATTTCAAGGTGGCGGCCCAGGATTTGCAGCGAGGGAGTGTAAAGATCCTCACTGATAGCACTCTGGACGAGTCGCCTACTGTTGCGCCCAACGGCACCATGGTAATCTACGCCACCCGCCAACAGGGCCGGGGAGTCTTGATGCTCGTGTCCATTAATGGACGCGTTAGGCTCCCGCTTCCTACCGCTCAAGGCGAAGTCAGAGAACCGTCCTGGTCCCCTTACCTGAAGTGAGCGGGCGCTACACGTTTTACTTAACACACTGGGGTTCATTAGGAGTTTCACGATGGAAATGCTGAAGTTTGGTAAATTTGCTGCGCTGGCTCTGGCCATGGCTGTAGCTGTAGGTTGCTCGTCCAAAGGCGGCGACAACGCCGGTGAAGGCGCTGTTGATCCAAACGCTGGTTACGGCGCAAACACTGGTGCCGTTGACGGTTCCCTGAGCGAAGAAGCTGCTCTGCGCGCAATCACCACCTTCTACTTCGAATACGACAGCTCGGACCTGAAGCCAGAAGCCATGCGCGCTCTGGACGTTCACGCCAAAGACCTGAAAGCAAACGGCGCTCGCGTTGTTCTGGAAGGCAACACCGACGAACGTGGTACTCGTGAGTACAACATGGCACTGGGCGAGCGTCGTGCGAAAGCCGTTCAGCGCTACCTGGTACTGCAAGGTGTTTCCCCAGCTCAGCTGGAACTGGTTTCCTACGGCGAAGAGCGTCCAGTTGCTACCGGCAACGACGAGCAGTCCTGGGCTCAAAACCGTCGCGTCGAACTGCGTAAGTAATTCGATATGCGAACGTGCCGTCGTGCTGTAACTGTTCTGGCTCTCAGCCTCGCGCCGCTTGCGGCGTGGGCTGCGGTTCCTGTGGTCGATGACAACTCCGGTTATAACAATAGCGGGAGCAGTTATCCGCCTGCAGGTTACGGTACGAACGGCGCCTATGCCGGGGGAGCGGCTTCGGCCCCTGCCTCGGCACAAGGCATGCTGTTCAACCAATTGCAACAGATGCAGGATCAGATCTCGCGCCAGCAAGGCGTGATTGAAGAACTGCAGAATCAGGTTGCGCGCATGAAGCAGGAATCCCTGGAGCGATACCAGGATCTTGATCGGCGCATAGGAACCGGCGGTGCTGCACCGGCCGCGACTCCTGAGAATTCTTCTGCCGGTGGCGATGCAAGTGCTGCTGCCGGAGCTGCTGCTGGCGCCGGGGCTGCTGCCCAGGCACCTGCTGCGGGTAGCGAACCGGCTGATCCGGCCAAAGAAAAGCTGTATTACGATGCTGCTTTCGACCTGATCAAAGCCAAGGATTTCGACAAGGCCAGCCAGGCTTTCGCCGCTTTCCTGCGCAAATACCCAAACAGCCAATACGCGGGCAATGCCCAGTACTGGTTGGGCGAAGTCAACTTGGCCAAAGGCGATCTGCAAGGTGCAGGTCAGGCGTTTGCCAAGGTTTCGCAGCTGTATCCCAAGCACGCCAAAGTGCCGGATTCGCTGTACAAGCTGGCTGATGTAGAGCGCCGCCTTGGTCATACCGACAAGGTCAAAGGCATTCTGCAGCAGGTGGTGGCCCAATATCCGGGTACCTCCGCCGCTCAGTTGGCTCAACGCGATCTGCAACGCATGTAAGCACGCTTGACCCGTTTAGAAGAAACCCGCGCTTGTCGCGGGTTTTTTCGTTAGAATTCACGCCCTTTTTCTGAAACACGCTTCTTGTAGTCCGCGCGTTGGCGCGATTGCCTGAAGTGCCTGACGGAGGCGGACAGCCTGTTTAGCTGTTACGCCCGTGGCGACTATGCAAGACACATTGAGAATCACCGAAGTTTTCTACTCTTTGCAGGGGGAAACGCGGACTGCCGGGCTGCCCACTGTTTTTGTGCGTCTGACCGGTTGCCCTTTGCGTTGCCAATACTGCGACAGCGCGTACGCCTTCAGTGGCGGTACCGTGCGCACCCTCGACGACATCCTCGAGCAAGTGGCCGGATTTCGTCCGCGCTACGTTTGTGTCACCGGCGGTGAGCCGCTGGCACAGCCGAATGCCATCCCTTTGCTTAAACAGTTGTGTGATGCCGGCTATGAGGTCTCGCTGGAAACCAGCGGCGCTCTCGACGTCTCGGCGGTCGATCCGCGCGTCAGTCGCGTGGTTGATCTGAAAACACCGGGTTCGAAAGAAGCCCATCGCAACCGTTACGAAAATATCGAATTGCTGACCCCCAATGATCAGGTGAAGTTTGTCATCTGCTCGCGGGAAGACTATGACTGGGCGGTATCGAAACTAATCCAGTACGGGCTTGATCGACGTGCGGGTGAAGTGCTGTTCTCCCCAAGTCATCATGACCTCAATGCCAGGGACCTGGCGGATTGGGTGGTGGCAGACAACCTGCCAGTGCGGCTGCAACTGCAGTTGCATAAATATCTATGGAATGATGAGCCGGGGCGCTGATATGACTGAACAACTGAAGACTAGCGAAAAACGTGCGGTAATCCTGCTGTCTGGCGGCCTCGACTCGGCCACTGTTGTAGCGATGGCCCGTGCCGAAGGTTACGCCTGCTACACCATGAGCTTCGACTACGGTCAGCGCTCCCACGCCGAATTGCATGCCGCTGCACGCGTTGCCCGTGATTTGGGTGTGGTCGAGCACAAAGTGATTGGCCTCAATCTGAATGGCATGGGCGGCTCGGCCCTGACCGACACCAGCATCGACATTCCTGAAGAGCTGGGTGAAGGCATTCCGGTGACTTACGTGCCGGCGCGTAACACGGTGTTCCTGTCGTTGGCATTGGGTTGGGCAGAAGTGCTCGGCGCGCGCGACATCTTTATCGGTGTGAACGCGGTGGACTATTCCGGTTACCCGGATTGCCGTCCCGAGTTCATCGAGTCGTTCGAGCGCATGGCCAATCTGGCGACCAAGGCAGGCGTGGAAGGCAATGGCTTCCGTATCCAGGCGCCGTTGCAGAACCTGAGCAAGGCGCAGATCGTCCAGGCCGGCGTGAAGCTGGGCGTTGATTATGGTCTCACCGTTTCGTGCTATCAGGCCGACGATGAAGGCCGCGCGTGCGCCAAATGCGACAGCTGCCGCCTGCGTGCGGAAGGCTTCGCGGCCGCTGGTGTGGACGACCCAACACCTTATTTTTGATTATTTTCAAAAAGGTGTTGAATAGTCCTTAAAAATCAGTATTATACGCGCCACCACACAGCGGGTCGTTAGCTCAGTTGGTAGAGCAGTTGGCTTTTAACCAATTGGTCGTAGGTTCGAATCCCACACGACCCACCATTTTTGGCGGTTTAGAAAATCCGGAAGGCCCACGCAAGTGAGGATTTCCGGGTTTTTTTTTGCCTGCAATTCGGGCCCGCGTCGTTTCAGTGTCAGTAGCGCTGACGCAGGTCAGAATGATCTTTTGTATCAACGGGATATTCTGTAGCCTTGCGCAGCTTCAATGCTGTCCGTGCCTGATAATACTCACTCTCCCGGCGGTACCCTCAAGCGGTCCGGAGCCGGGTGTATACTCGACTTTCGCGCGAAAGCGCCTGCAGGTCTTGCGAACATGACGCAGATTTCCGAACGCCTTCTGGTTCAAGCCCACCTCGATGCCAAACAGCCCAAACCGCTGACGGCTGAGGAAGAGGCTTATTACCGTGCCGCCATCGCCGCCGAGCTCAAGGCTCAGGACGCGGTGCTGGTGGCTCACTTTTATTGCGACCCGGTGATTCAGGCGCTGGCCGAAGAAACCGGCGGTTGCGTCTCCGACTCCCTGGAAATGGCGCGCTTCGGCAACGCCCACCCGGCCAAGACCGTGGTGGTCGCCGGTGTGAAGTTCATGGGCGAGACGGCGAAGATTCTCAACCCGGAAAAACGCGTGCTGATGCCGACTCTCGAGGCGACCTGCTCGCTGGATCTGGGTTGCCCGGTCGACGAGTTCTCGGCGTTCTGCGATCAGCACCCGGAGCGTACGGTGGTGGTCTACGCCAACACCTCCGCAGCGGTAAAGGCTCGGGCTGACTGGGTGGTGACATCGAGTTGCGCGCTGGAGATCGTCGAAAGCCTGATGGACAACGGTGAGACGATCATCTGGGGGCCGGACAAGCACTTGGGCACGTACATCCAGCGCAAGACCGGCGCAGACATGCTGTTGTGGGACGGTGCCTGCATCGTCCACGAGGAGTTCAAGTCCAAGCAGCTTGAGGACATGAAGGCGCTGTACCCGGACGCCGCGATTCTGGTGCACCCGGAGTCGCCGACGTCGGTGATCGAGCTGGCGGACGCCGTCGGTTCCACCAGCCAGTTGATCGCTGCCGCGCAATCGCTGCCGAACAAGACGCTGATCGTCGCCACCGACCGTGGCATCTTCTACAAGATGCAGCAGTTGTGCCCGGACAAGGTCTTCATCGAAGCGCCAACCGCCGGTAACGGCGCAGCGTGCCGCAGTTGCGCACATTGCCCGTGGATGGCCATGAACACCCTTGAGCGCACGCTCAAGAGCTTGAAGGAGGGCACGAACGAGATCTTTGTTGATCCGGCGTTGATTCCGCAGGCGATCCGGCCGCTCAAGCGCATGCTGGACTTCACCCAGGCCGCACGGATGAAGTTGGCCGGTAACGCCTGAGATCTTTCAGACACAACACAAAACCTGTAGGAGTGAGCCTGCTCGCGATAGCGGCGTGTCAAACAACGAATATGTTGACTGACACACCGCGATCGCGAGCAGGCTCACTCCTACATTGGTATTCGGCGTCTGGAAGTTATTTGGTCTTTTTCGGGATTCGTACGAGGCGAGTATCCGAATAGATGTCATGCCACGTGCGCTTCTGCTTGTCATACAGCGACCAGAAGAATCCGATCCCGGCGCACAGCCATGACGCAATCGACACCATAAAGCGCAGCAGCGCCTGCCACAGGCTGATCGCGCTGCCATCGGCGTTCTGCACACGAATGCCCCACACCTGCATGCCCAGCGTCTGCCCGCCGTGGGTCCAGAACTTGGCAAAGAATCCAAACAGCACCAACAACAGTACCGTCGAATACAGTGGGTCGCCGTCCATTTTTCCGGCATCGGTCAGCACGCGCAGGCGTTCTTCGCCGATGATCGCGGCCTGGATCAGTTTGTAAATGAAACCGGTGACGATCAGCAGAGCGGTGCACAGCAGGAAGTCATAGAACATCGCGGCCAGACGACGGCCCAGGCCAACGGCAGGAAAATCGCCCTGGGGAGTGAGCAGGTTTTTCGACATGGCAGCCTCTGGACGCTAATGGAAGCGCCATTTTACGGATTCGCGCGCACAAAAAAGCCCCTGATATCAATATCAGGGGCTTTTTCGTTACAGAAGATTAGCCTTCTGCTTGTACTTCGTCAGCCTGCATGCCTTTCTGGCCTTGCACAGCAACGAAAGTCACTTTCTGGCCTTCCTTCAGGCTTTTGAAGCCGTTGCCCTGGATGGCGCGGAAATGCACGAACAGATCCGGACCGCTTTCAGGAGTGATAAAACCAAAACCTTTCTCGTCGTTAAACCACTTGACGGTACCGCTCTGACGTTCAGCCATTTCTTATTTCCTTTGACGCAAAAAATTAATGACAGTCTCCTTCACATGAAAGAGTACTGGGGCTGGTTGCAGGAGAGTAAGAAGACGTCGAACGGGATGTAGCTAACTTGTAGGCTACTGCCCAGGTCACGATTCCAAGCTGACCCATGCAAACACAGTGAACAAACTCTACGCCAACTACGGGAGAAAAAACAAGCCCCGTGAAGACCCCGGTTTTCCTGCGCTTGCTGGTTGTTAGTCGGTCCACTAGTGCAGGCTTAGACGATTTGCTTGTTCAGTTGTTTTCGAACGTTATAAGCAAAGTTCATATTCGAATCGGTTGATAGACAATGCACTGTTTTATGGCGGTTGCGTTACACATTAGTGCACGTTTAACGCAACCGCGTTACTTATAGAAACAGTCAATCAACCACGATAGTAGCGTTGTGGAACAAATGGCATTTTGCTTACAAGCATTTGCACCTTTTTCCCACGCACGATGGCCCAAACAGCTGTATCAAGTGCGACATAAGCGCTGTCGAGGTAACCCATCGCCAATGGCCCGCCCAAGGTCGGACCGAAACCACCGCTGCACACGCTGCCAATGATTTCGCCAGCCTCGTTGACGATTTCTGCGCCTTCGCGCACCGGGGTGCGTTCTTGTGGCAGTAGGCCTACACGTTTGCGCGCTACGCCATTTTGTTGCTGGGCGAACACTGTCTCAGCGCCCGGGAAACCGCCAGCGCGTGTGCCGTCAGCACGGCGTGGCTTGGAGATCGCCCACAGCAGGCTGGCTTCGATCGGTGTGGTTTCGGTGTTCATGTCGTGGCCGTACAGGCACAGGCCAGCTTCAAGACGCAGCGAGTCGCGAGCACCAAGACCAATGGCCTCGACTTCCGGTTCGGCGAGCAGGGCGCGGGCAAGTTTTGCTGCATCAGCGGCCGGCACGGAGATTTCGAAACCGTCTTCACCGGTGTAGCCCGAGCGGCTGACGAAGCAATCGACGCCCAGCAACGACACGCGATTGAACTGCATGAAGGTCATCTTCGCCACTTCCGGGGCAAGACGCGCCAGCACGGTAACGGCCGCCGGGCCTTGCAGCGCCAGCAGCGCGCGCTCTTCGAACAGCTCTGTAATGGCGCACTGAGCGCCGATGTGTTTTTGCAGATGAGCGAGATCCTGATCCTTGCACGCGGCGTTGACCACCAGGAACAGCTCATCGTTGCCGAGGTTGGCGACCATCAGGTCATCGAGGATGCCGCCGCTCTCGTTGGTGAACATCGCGTAGCGCTGCATGCCCACTGGCAGGTCGATGATATCCACCGGCACCAGGGTTTCCAGGGCTTTGGCGGCGTTGGCGCCGGTCAGGCGGATCTGGCCCATGTGCGAGACGTCGAACAGCCCGGCCTGTTCACGGGTGTGCTGGTGTTCTTTCATCACGCCGAGCGGGTATTGCACCGGCATGTCGTAGCCGGCGAACGGCACCATGCGGGCGCCGAGTTCGATGTGCAGGGCGTGAAGTGGAGTTTTCGACGGTTGTTCGGTAGACATGCGTGGCTCCTTGAAAATTTGGGTTTGGGGTGAGGGCAAGATCAAGAGCCCCTCACCCCAGCCCTCTCCCGGAGGGAGAGGGAGTTAGTTACGTTTCTCCCGGAGGGAGAGGGGGCTAAATGCGATCGTCTCCCTGAGGGAGGCGGAGTTAAATAGGTTCAGCATTCGATAATGTTGACCGCCAGACCGCCGCGGGCGGTCTCTTTGTATTTGCTTTTCATGTCGGCGCCGGTCTGGCGCATGGTGCGGATGACTTTGTCGAGGGAGACGAAATGCTGGCCGTCGCCACGCATGGCCATGCGCACCGCGTTGATGGCTTTCACCGAACCCATCGCATTGCGCTCGATGCACGGCACCTGCACCAGTCCGCCAATCGGGTCGCAGGTCAGGCCGAGGTTGTGTTCCATGCCGATTTCTGCGGCGTTCTCGACTTGCTGAACACTGCCGCCGAGCACTTCACACAAGGCGCCGGCGGCCATCGAACAAGCGACGCCGACTTCACCTTGGCAGCCGACTTCGGCGCCGGAGATCGAGGCGTTTTCCTTGTACAGAATGCCGATGGCCGCAGCCGTCAGCAGAAAGCGCACGACGCCGTCGTCATTCGCGCCGGGGATAAAGCGCATGTAGTAATGCAGCACCGCCGGAACGATCCCCGCCGCGCCGTTGGTTGGCGCCGTGACCACACGCCCGCCGTTGGCGTTTTCTTCGTTGACCGCCAAGGCATACAGGTTGACCCAGTCGAGTACCGACAACGGATCGCGCAGCGCTGATTCCGGGTTCTTGCACAGCTGCCGATGCAATGCCGCCGCCCGACGTTTGACCTTCAAACCGCCCGGCAAAATGCCTTCGTTACGGCAACCGGCAGCAACGCAGTCCTGCATCACTTGCCAGATGTTCAGCAGCCCGGCACGGGTTTCCGCTTCCGGGCGCCAGGCGCTTTCGTTGGTCAGCATCACCTGACTGATCGACAGACCATAGGTGGTGCAATGGCCGAGCAAGTCCTTGGCACTTTTGAACGGGAAGGTCAGCGGCGTGGCGTCTTCAACGATGCGGTCGGCACCGGCCGCATCCTCATCGACGACAAAACCACCACCGACGGAGTAGTACTCGCGGCTGCGAATCTGCAGCCCGGCCGCATCGAAGGCGCGGAAGATCATGCCGTTGGGGTGATAGGCCAGCGGCTTGCGGATCATTGCCAGGTGTTCTTTCTCGTTGAACGCAATGCTGTGTTCACCGAGCAGATTCAGCCGGCCGTTGCCGCGAATTTCTTGCAGGCGCGCGGCGACGGTTTCGGTATCAACAGTGTCCGGGTGTTCGCCTTCGAGGCCGAGCAGCACGGCTTTGTCGCTGCCGTGGCCTTTACCGGTGGCGCCGAGGGAACCGTACAACTCGACGCGAACGCTGGCGGTGGCCGTCAGCAGGTTTTCACGTCGCAGGCCTTCGGCGAAACGCGCAGCAGCACGCATCGGGCCGACGGTGTGGGAACTGGAGGGGCCGATGCCAATCTTGAACAGGTCGAACACGCTTAACGACATGAGTGGTTCTCCGGTTTCTTGTTATAGGAATTGGCGAAACATCAGGCTGGTTACATCCCCTGTAGGAGCTGCCGAAGGCTGCGATCTTTTGATCCTGATCTTTCAACAGCAAGATCAAAAGATCGCAGCCTTCGGCAGCTCCTACAGGTGAAGCGGTGGGGGCGAGTGGCTCGCCCCCTACACGTTTAAGCGTAGCTTTCGATCGACGGGCAGGCGCAGACCAGGTTGCGGTCACCGAAGACGTTGTCGACGCGACCGACCGGTGGCCAGTATTTGCCTTCGATCAGCGACGCTACCGGGTAAACGGCCTGCTCGCGGCTGTAAGGGTGCGTCCACTCGCCAACCAGTTCCGCAGCGGTGTGCGGCGCGTTTTTCAGTGGGTTGTCGTCCTTGTCCAGCGTGCCGTTTTCCACCGCGCGGATTTCTTCGCGGATGCGGATCATGGCGTCGCAGAAGCGGTCCAGTTCTTCCTTGGATTCACTTTCGGTCGGCTCGATCATCAGCGTGCCGGCGACCGGGAAGGACATGGTCGGCGCGTGGAAGCCGAAGTCGATAAGGCGCTTGGCGACGTCATCAACGCTGATGCCGCTGCTGTCTTTCAATGGACGCAGATCCAGAATGCACTCGTGCGCCACCAGACCGTTGCTGCCGGTGTACAGCACTGGGTAGTGCTCTTCGAGGCGACGGGAAATGTAGTTGGCATTGAGGATCGCCAACTGCGAAGCGCGCTTCAGACCGGCGCCGCCCATCATGCGAATGTACATCCAGGTGATCGGCAAAATGCTCGCGCTGCCGAACGGTGCCGCGCAGACCGCGCCTTCCTTGCGCTCCATCTGGCCGTGGCCGGGCAGGAACGGGGTCAGGTGCGACTTAACGCCAATCGGGCCAACGCCCGGGCCGCCACCGCCGTGGGGGATGCAGAAGGTTTTGTGCAGGTTCAGGTGCGAAACGTCGCCGCCGAACTTGCCCGGTGCGCAGAGGCCGACCATCGCGTTCATGTTGGCGCCGTCGATGTACACCTGGCCGCCGTTGTCATGAATGATTCCGCAGATTTCGCGGATGCCTTCTTCGAACACGCCGTGGGTCGACGGGTAAGTGATCATCAGCGCGGCGAGGTGTTCGCGGTGCTCGATGGCTTTGGCACGCAGGTCTTCGATGTCGACGTTGCCGCGCGCATCGCACGCAGTCACGACAACGCGCATGCCAGCCATGTTGGCGGTGGCCGGGTTGGTGCCGTGGGCGGACGACGGGATCAGGCAGATGTCGCGACGCTCATCGCCACGGCTCTGGTGATAAGCGCGGATCGCCAACAGACCAGCGTATTCACCTTGCGAACCGGCGTTCGGTTGCAGCGAGATCGCGTCGTAACCGGTGGCGGCGCAGAGCATCGCTTCCAGTTCATCGGTCAGTTGCTGGTAACCGGCACTTTGTGCGGCCGGGGCGAACGGGTGCAGCGCACCGAATTCAGCCCAGGTCACCGGGATCATTTCGCTGGCGGCGTTGAGTTTCATGGTGCACGAGCCCAGCGGGATCATGGTGCGATCCAGCGCCAGATCCTTGTCCGCCAGTTTGCGCAGGTAGCGCATCAGCTCGGTTTCCGAGTGATAACGATTGAACACTGGGTGGCTGAGGATTGGCGACTGACGTACCAGCGCAGCAGGAATAGTTCTCTGCACGGAAGCGGCGAGGGCAGCAAAATCCGGCAGGGTCTTGCCGTCGGCGAACAGGCCCCACAGGGTTTCGATATCCGCCTGAGTGGTGGTTTCGTCGACCGACAGGCCCAGACGTTGAGCGTCGATCACGCGCAGGTTGATCTGCGCAGCATGCGCCTTGTCGTGCAGTGCGGCGGTTTGTGCGCCGGTGGCCACGGTCAGGGTGTCGAAGAAGCTCGCTTGTTCAACTGTCGCGCCCAGCGCGGTCAGACCCTTGGCCAGAATCGCGGTCAGGTGATGCACGCGGTTAGCGATCTGGGTCAGGCCTTTCGGGCCGTGGTAGACGGCGTACATGCTGGCGATGTTGGCCAGCAGCACCTGCGCGGTGCAGATGTTCGACGTGGCCTTCTCGCGGCGGATGTGTTGCTCGCGGGTTTGCATGGCCAGACGCAGGGCCGGCTTGCCGAAACGGTCAACCGAAACACCGACCAGACGGCCCGGCATATCGCGCTTGAACGCATCTTTGGTGGAGAAGTAAGCGGCGTGCGGGCCACCGAAGCCCAGCGGCACGCCGAAGCGTTGTGCCGAACCGATGGCGACGTCCGCGCCGAACTCGCCCGGGGCGGTCAGCAGGGTCAGGGCCAGCAGGTCAGCAGCCACGGCCACCAACGCGTTGGCGGCGTGGAAGCGTTCGGTCAGTTCGCGGTAATCGAACACGTCACCGTTGCTCGCCGGGTATTGCAGCAGTGCGCCGAAGAACGGCGTCACGTCAGTCAGTTCACGCTCATCGCCAACAACCACGTCGATGCCCAGTGGCTCGGCACGGGTGCGCAGCACGTCGAGGGTTTGCGGGTGGCTGTGGATCGAGGCGAAGAATTGGTGGCTGCCCTTGTTCTTGCTCAGGCGTTTGCAGAAGGTCATGGCTTCGGCAGCAGCGGTGGCTTCGTCGAGCAGCGAGGCGTTGGCGATCGGCAGGCCGGTGAGGTCGCTGATCATGGTCTGGAAGTTCAGCAGCGCTTCGAGACGGCCCTGGGAAATTTCTGGCTGGTACGGCGTGTAAGCGGTGTACCAGGCCGGATTTTCCAACAGGTTGCGCAAGATCGGCGACGGCGTATGGCAGTTGTAGTAGCCCTGGCCGATGTAGGTCTTGAACAGTTGGTTTTTGCCGGCGATGGATTTGATCATCGCCAGGGCATCGGCTTCGCTTAGGCCGTCGTCCATGCCGAGCACGCTGGTGCCCTTGATGCTTTCCGGGATGACGCTGGCGCTCAGCGCTTCGAGGGAATCGAAGCCGAGGCTGTTGAGCATGGCTTGCTCGTCACCGGCGCGCGGGCCGATGTGACGGGCGATGAATTCGTTGGCGGTGCCAAGGTTTACTTGAGTCATGTCGGTGTTCCTCAGGCTTCGGCTTGGGCTTTGATCAGACGGTCGTACGCGTCTTGATCGAGCAGTTTGGCCACGGCCGAAGGGTCGCTTGGCTGAAAGCGGAAGAACCAGCCTTCGCCCAGCGGATCTTCGTTGACCAGTTCCGGGCTGTCTTCCAGTGCCGGGTTGGTTGCCAGCACTTCGCCGTCGAGAGGCATGTACACGCCGCTGGCGGCTTTCACCGATTCCACGGTGGCGGCTTCGGCGCCTTTTTCGTAAGCCTGCAGCTCAGGCAGTTGCACGAACACCACGTCGCCCAAGGCGTTCTGCGCGAAAGCAGTGATGCCGACAGTAACGCTGCCGTCAGCTTCGGCGCGCAGCCATTCGTGATCTTCAGTAAAACGCAACTCGCTCATGGAAACTCCTCAGGGGCCAGACTCGTCTGGTGGACGCGGTGGAAGGCTTGGGCAGGGAACGCCCTTATTTATGAGGGATGAGTAGCAAGAATGCGGCCAAGGTTTATTTATGCTTATAAATCAATGGTTTGAGTGATTTTTTAGAATGGGATTCAGTGGTGTGTGTAGCGAAATCGCTACGGCATGGAGCGGGGAGAAAAGCTGAACGGGATCAAAGCCTTGCACAGCGGTGTTCAGGGGAGGGTGTAACGATATCATTCCGCTGTAGCGCTTTCAGTACAGGTGGAGGTCGTTTTTAACGCAGATCGAAGGACTGCTGCAAAACCTGTGGGAGCTGGCTTGCCAGCGATAGCGGTGGGTCAGCCAACATTGATGTTGAATGTGCTGCCGTCATCGCTGGCAAGCCAGCTCCCACAGGGTATGAGGTGATCTCAGGGTTTGTTGGGGATGCCGTATTTGCGCAGGCGATGGGCGATGGCCGTGTGCGAGGTTTGCAGGCGGCTGGCCAGTTGGCGCGTCGAGGGGTAGCTGACGTAGAGTTTTTCCAGCAGCGTTTTTTCGAAGGATTCGACCGCTTGTTCAAGGCTGTCGACATCGCTGTCCGTCTGCCGCGCCACCGAGGTGCCAGCGATGTCGAGGTCGCCAATATCCACCAGGCTGCTCTCGCAAATCGCCGCCGCGCGGAAGATCACGTTCTGCAATTGCCGCACGTTGCCCGGCCAGCGATTGCCGAGCAGCGCCGGGTAGGTCCCTGGTGCGAGGCGGCAGACCGGGCGCTGAATCTGCGCGCAGGCCTGCTGCATGAAATAGCGCGCCAACAGCAGAATGTCCTGGCCGCGCTCACGCAGCGGCGGCACTTCAACGTTGAGTACGTTGAGGCGATAGAACAGGTCTTCGCGGAACAGCCCTTCGCTGACCATTTTCTCTAGATCACGGTGGGTCGCGCTGAGGATGCGCACGTTGACCTTCACCTCGCGATCACCGCCCACCCGACGGAAGCTGCCGTCGTTCAGGAAACGCAGCAATTTCGCCTGCAAGTACGGCGACATCTCGCCGATTTCATCGAGAAACACCGTGCCCTGGTTGGCCAGTTCCATCAGCCCTGGTTTGCCGCCACGCGCCGCGCCGGTGAAGGCGCCGGGGGCGTAGCCGAACAGTTCGCTTTCGGCGAGGTTCTCCGGTAGCGCTGCGCAGTTCAACGCCAGAAACGGCGCGCTGTGCCGCGCACTGATCGCGTGGCAGGCACGGGCGACCAGTTCTTTGCCGGTCCCGGTTTCGCCTTGAATCAGCAGCGGTGCATCGAGGGCTGCTACACGCTGCGCGCGGGCCTTGAGGGTGCGGATCGCCGGGGATTCGCCAAGCAGTGCATCGAACCCTTCAGCGTGGTCGTGGTGCAGTGCCGAGAGTTGTTCACCGATACGGTTCGGTTGATACAAAGTGAGCAGGGCGCCAGCGTCGGTGATCGGCGTGGCGTCGAGCAACAGGGTCTGGCCGTTGACGGTGATTTCGCGCAGCGGCAGGCGGAAGCCGTGTTCGAGCAAGGTGTCGAGCAGGGCCGGATCGTTGAACAGTTCAGAGACGCTTTCACCCGCCGGCTCACGACCGTACAACGCGATCAACGCCGGGTTGGCCAGCAGCACTTTGCCGGCGCTGTCGAGCGCCAGAACCGGATCGGTCATTGCCGCAAGCAACGCGTCAAGCTGCAGGTGTCGACGCTGGCCAGGGAGGATGTCGACCACGGTCACCGCTTCCACGCCGAGCACGCGGAACAACGCATCTTTCAGTTCTTCGAGCACTTGCGGACTCAAGGTCGGCGCATCGATGTAGACGTTCGGCGGGATCATCTCCACCGCATCCAGATTGAGGTTGCGCCCACCGAGGATAGCCAGGACTTCCTGGGTGATGCCGACGCGGTCGATGAAACTGACGTGGATACGCATGGGGCGGTTCAGTGATCTGCAGAGCGGAGGGTGGCAAGTATGCCTTGGGGCGGGCTAATGGTGAAACCTGTGTCCTGCGCTGATCGTTCCCATGCTCCGCGTGGGAATGCATCCCGTGACGCTCTGCGTCACAGCGGACGCGGAGCGTCCGTGGCGGCATTCCCACGCAGAGCGTGGGAACGATCGATGTGCAAAATTCAGGTTATTCGAAATGCTCAAGATTGACCGGATCCCCGGATTGCATATTCAACTTCTGCCGAATGTCTTCAAACATCAGGTCGTAATGCTTGTGCACCGAGCCGATCTGGCTGTGCGCCTTGGGAATCCCGTACTTCTCGGCGATGCGGGTCACGTCACGGGCGAAGTTGTAAGCCTCTTCCTTGGGCAGGAAAAACGTTTCCTTCATGTCCTTGCCCTGCATGCTGCCATGCAGGGTGAACTGTATTCCTTTGCCTTTCGAAGGATCGGTAAACACTTCATAGTCGAGGTGTACGTTGTAATTGACGTCATCGTCGGTCAACGCGTGCCGCTCGATGTGCAAGTGACCAGGTTCGAATTGGGCCATGGTTTTCTCCTTTCAAGGCATGGGAGAAGGGCAGACCCTCGGTCTGCCCCCGGAGTTTCTAATTATCGGTAAGTGATGCCCGGCTTCGCGGTGGTCACACGCGTACCGGCCGTGCCCTGGACGATGGCTTCGATGTCCGCCAGCGAACCGATCACCGCGACCTTGCCAGTATGGCGCGCGAATTCGCAGGCTGCCTGCACCTTCGGCCCCATGGAACCGGCGGCGAAACCGAGGCGTTCGAGTTCATCCGGGTGCGCTTCGGCAATGGCTTTCTGCGTCGGTTTGCCGTAATCGATGAACGCCGCGTTGACGTCCGTGGCGATCACCAGCAGGTCGGCTTCCAGTTGCTCGGCGAGCAGTGACGAGCACAGATCCTTGTCGATTACTGCCTCGATGCCTTTGAGGTTGCGGTTCTCGTCGTACATGGTCGGGATGCCGCCGCCCCCGGCGCAAATAACGATGCTGCCCTTGTCCAGCAGCCACTTGATCGGGCGGATTTCGAAGATGCGTTTTGGCCGTGGACTGGCGACGACACGACGGTACTTATCGCCATCCGGGGCAATCGCCCAGCCTTTTTCGGCGGCGAGTTTTTCCGCTTCGGCCTTGTCATAGACCGGGCCGATCGGCTTGGTCGGGTTCTTGAACGCGGGGTCGTTGGCGTCGACTTCAACCTGGGTCAGCAGGGTGGCGAACGGCACTTCGAAGTCGAGCAGGTTGCCCAGTTCCTGTTCGATGATGTAGCCGATCATGCCTTCGGTTTCGGCGCCGAGCACGTCCAGCGGGTAAGGGGTGACGGAGGTGTAGGCCGCCGCTTGCAGCGACAGCAGGCCGACTTGCGGGCCGTTGCCGTGGGCGATGACCAGTTGGTTGCCGGCATGGATCTTGGCGATTTGCTCGGTGGCGATGCGGATGTTGGCGCGCTGATTGTCAGCGGTCATCGGCTCACCACGGCGGAGCAGGGCGTTACCGCCCAACGCTACGACGATACGCATAATGCAATCCTTTCAGAATTCGATGACCCTGTAGGAGCTGCCGAAGGCTGCGATCTGTTGATCTTGATCTTGAACAAGCAAAGTCAAAAGATCGCAGCCTTCGGCAGCTCCTACAGGTTGTTGGTTGATCAGGAGAACCTGATCATCCAGTTACAGATCAGCGAGGGTCGAGACCAGAATCGCCTTGATCGTGTGCATGCGGTTTTCCGCTTGCTCGAAGGCGATGCAGGCTGGGGACTCGAACACGTCGTCGGTCACTTCGATGCCGTTTTTCAGGTGCGGATACTGCTCGGCAATCTGTTTGCCGACTTTGGTATCACTGTTGTGGAACGCCGGCAGGCAGTGCATGAACTTGGTGCGCGGGTTGCCGGAGGCTTTCATCAGCTCGGCGTTGACCTGGTACGGCAGCAATTGCTGGATACGCTCGGCCCAGGCTTCCACCGGTTCGCCCATCGACACCCAGACGTCGGTGTGGATGAAGTCGACGCCTTTGACCGCCGCTTTCGGGTCTTCAGTCAGGGTGATGCGCGCACCGCTTTCTTCCGCATATTTGTGGCAACGCTCGACCAGATCATCCAGTGGCCACAAGGCTTTCGGCGCGCAAATGCGCACGTCCATGCCGAGCTTGGCGCCGACCAGCAGCAGCGAGTTGCCCATGTTGTTGCGCGCATCGCCGAGGTAGGCGTAGCTGATTTCATGGATCGGCTTGTCGGCGTGTTCACGCATGGTCAGCACGTCGGCGATCATTTGCGTCGGGTGATATTCATCGGTCAGGCCGTTGAACACCGGTACGCCAGCGAACTTGGCCAGCTCTTCGACGATTTCCTGTTTGAAACCACGGTACTCGATGGCGTCGTACATGCGCCCCAGCACGCGGGCGGTGTCTTTCATGCTTTCTTTGTGACCGATCTGCGAAGAGTTCGGGTCGATGTAAGTGACGTTGGCGCCTTGGTCATACGCCGCCACTTCGAACGCGCAACGGGTACGGGTCGAAGTTTTTTCAAAGATCAGGGCGATGTTGTTGCCCTTCAGGTGCTGTTGCTCGGTGCCGGTGTATTTGGCGCGTTTGAGGTCGCGGGACAGGTCGAGCAGGTAACGCAGCTCACGTGGGGTGTGGTGTTCCAGGCTGAGCAGGTTACGGTTGTGAATGTTAAAAGCCATGATGGATCTCCTTCGGTGTCGGTTATCCCCCTGGCCGCACGTTGTAAGTGTCGGCCAGGGCTCAGAGGTTTAGTAATCGATCGGGTCGCGGATGATCGGGCAGGTCATGCAGTGGCCGCCGCCACGGCCTCGGCCCAATTCACCGGCGCTGATGGTGATGACTTCCACGCCGGCCTTGCGCAGCAGGGTGTTGGTGTAGGTGTTGCGGTCGTAGCCGATTACCACGCCCGGTTCCACCGCAACCACGTTGTTGCCGTCGTCCCATTGCTCGCGTTCAGCGGCGAAGCTGTTGCCGCCGGTTTCCACCACGCGCAACTTAGGCAGGTTGAGGGCTTTGGCCACGGTGTCGAGGAAGGTGCCTTCCTCGCGGCGGATGTCGATGCCGCCCTGTTTGCTTTCGTCTGGTCGCAGGGTGAAGGCGACGATCTGATTGACCACCTCAGGGAAAATCGTTACGAGGTCGCGGTCGCAGAAGCTGAACACGGTGTCGAGGTGCATCGCCGCGCGGGATTTCGGCAGGCCGGCGACGATGACTTTTTCCACGGCTTTGTTTTTGAACAAGTTCAGCGCCAGTTGGCCGATGGCCTGACGTGATGAGCGCTCGCCCATACCGATCAACACCACGCCGTTGCCGATTGGCATGACGTCGCCACCTTCAAGGGTGGAGCTGCCGTGCTCCTTGTCCGGGTCGCCGTACCAGATTTCGAATTCGGCGTTGGTGAACTGTGGGTGGAATTTGTAGATGGCGGTGGCCAGCAGGGTTTCCTGACGGCGCGCTGGCCAGTACATCGGATTCAGCGTCACGCCACCGTAGATCCAGCAGGTGGTGTCGCGGGTGAACTGGGTGTTCGGCAGCGGCGGCAAAATGAAGCTGGAGTGGCCGAGGAAGTCGCGGAACATCTGGATGGTCTTGCCACCGAAGCTGTCCGGCAGATCATCGGCAGACACGCCACCAATCAGGAATTCGGCGATGTGCCGTGGCTCCAGGCTTTTCAGCCAGGATTTCACTTCGTTGATCAGGCCCAGGCCCACCGAGTCGGCGGTGACCTTGCGCTCGAGAATCCAGTCCAGCGCTTCCGGGATGGCGACGATGTCGGTCAGCAGGTTGTGCATTTCCAGCACATCGATGCCGCGCTCGCGCATTTTGGTGACGAAGTCGAAGTGGTCGCGCTTGGCCTGGGCCACCCAGAGCACGTCATCGAACAACAGCTCGTCGCAGTTGTTCGGGGTCAGCCGCTGATGGGCCAGACCTGGGGAGCACACCATGACTTTGCGCAGTTTGCCGGCTTCGGAATGTACGCCGTACTTAACTTTTTCCGTGGTCATTTCAGATCCTCCAGATAACAAAACAATCAGGGGTTACAGAGTCAGGAAGCCGTCGTAGAGACCGTAGGCCGCCACCAGGGCACCCACGACCACTGCGGCGAAAATCAGCTTCTCGACGTTAGTGAAAATCGGTTGTTTGAGTTCCAGCTTGGCTTTGGCGAACAGGATCGCGCCAGGTGCGTAGAGCAGGGCCGAGAGCAGCAGATACTTGACCCCGCCGGCATACAGCAGCCACACCGCGTAGATCAACGCGATGCCGCCGATTATCAGATCCTTGCGCCGCTCGGCCGCGAAGCCCTCGTAGCTTTCACCGCGCACCGCAAGCAGCAGGGCATAGGCCGCCGACCACAGGTACGGCACCAGAATCATCGAGGTGGCGAGATAGATAAGCGACAGGTAAGTACTGGCCGAGAACAGCGTGATGATCAGGAAAATCTGCACCATCGCGTTGGTCAGCCACAGGGCGTTGACCGGTACGTGGTTGGCGTTTTCCTTACGCAGGAACTCCGGCATGGTGTGGTCTTTGGCAGCAGCGAACATGATCTCCGCGCACAGCAGCACCCACGACAGCAGCGCGCCCAGCAGCGAAATAATCAGACCAACACTGATCAGTACCGCGCCCCAGTGACCGACCACGTGCTCAAGCACGGCGGCCATCGACGGGTTCTGCAGTTTTGCCAGTTCCGGTTGGGTCATTATGCCCAGCGACAGCACGTTCACCAGCACCAGAAACAGCAGCACGGTGATGAAGCCGATCACGGTGGCCTTACCGACGTCCGAGCGTTTTTCGGCGCGGGCCGAGAAGATGCTCGCGCCCTCGATGCCGATGAACACCCACACGGTGACCAGCATCATGTTGCGCACCTGGTTCATCACGCTGCCCAGATCCGGGTTTTTGATGCCCCAGATGTCGGCGGTGAAGATGTCCAGTTTGAAGGCGAACACCGCGATCAACACGAACAGCAGCAGCGGCACGACCTTGGCGACCGTGGTCACCAGGTTGATGAACGCCGCTTCCTTGATCCCGCGCAGGACGAGGAAGTGCACGGCCCACAGCAGCACCGAGGCACCGATCACCGCAGCAACCGTGTTGCCTTCACCGAAAACCGGGAAGAAATAGCCGAGGGTGCTGAACAGCAGAACGAAGTAACCGACGTTGCCCAGCCAGGCACTGATCCAGTAACCCCAGGCGGACGAGAAACCCATGTAGTCACCGAAACCGGCCTTGGCGTAGGCGTAGACACCGCCGTCCAGGTCAGGCTTGCGATTGGCGAGGGTTTGAAAGACAAAAGCGAGGGTGAGCATGCCGACAGCGGTGATGGCCCAACCGATCAGTACCGCGCCGACGTCGGCGCTGGCGGCCATGTTTTGTGGCAAAGAGAATATCCCGCCACCGATCATCGAGCCGACTACCAACGCAACCAGTGCACCTAGTCGTAGTTTTCCGGGAGCTTCAGACATTGCATGACTCCATTGCAGGAGAGAAGAGATCACAGCGTAGTTCTGTTGTCTGTTCAAACAGCTGACTTAGATCAGTGCATGGTCACATTCCATTGTTAATGAATGACTTAGGCAGCCACTGCAGGCATAAAGCTATTGTCTGAAATGCCCGTTCTAGAGGCTTTCTGGTGATGTTCTTGGGAATGGCTATTATTACTTTCGAATTATCACGCTAGTTCTTTTTGGCGGTTTGGCAAATTTTCCGCGTCTGTTTTCAGTACAGAATTGATTTATTAGGATCAGCGCACAAAATTGTCTTAGCGTGCTAGGCGTTAGCGTCATCGGCTATATATAAATGGGTGTTTGTTGGCGTTATCTAATAAACGTACTTACTCTTTACCCATTTAGTTAGTTAAGACATAAACCTGTGGTGAGGGGATTTATCCCCGATGGGTGGCGAAGCCGCCCCAAAGCCTCAGAACTCGTTCTGTCTGATACACCGCACTGACTGGATCTGGGGCGGCTGCGCCACCCATCGGGGATAAATCCCCTCGCCACAGGGGGGCGTTGCATCTGGGGTTTGGGTGGATCTTGGGGTTTCGGTAGAAATTGAGAATTCGTTGATCAGGAAGGGAGATTTGAATGTCGCAACCGACGCAAAAGCTGCGATTAGGCGCGTTGATCGCCCTGGTGGTGGGGTCGATGATTGGCGGGGGGATTTTCTCGTTGCCGCAGAACATGGCAGCACGCGCCGACGCCGGGGCGATCCTGATCGGTTGGGGTATCACCGCGATCGGCATGTTGACGCTGGCGTTCGTCTTTCAGACTCTGGCCAACCGCAAGCCGGAACTGGACTCTGGGGTCTACGCCTACGCCAAGGCCGGGTTTGGCGACTACATGGGGTTCTCTTCGGCGTGGGGTTACTGGATCAGCGCGTGGCTGGGCAACGTCGGTTATTTCGTCCTTTTATTCAGCACCCTTGGCTACTTTTTTCCGGTGTTCGGCCAGGGCAACACGCCGATCGCCATTGCCTGTGCGTCGGTGCTGCTGTGGGCCGTGCATTTTCTGGTGATGCGCGGGATCAAGGAGGCGGCGCTGATCAATCAACTGACCACGGTGGCCAAAGTCGTGCCGCTGATCATGTTCATTGTCATCGCGGCGGTGGCGTTCAAGGCTGACATTTTTACCCGCGACATCTGGGGTACCAGCAACCCGAATTTCGGCGGGGTGATGGATCAGGTGCGCAACATGATGCTGGTCACCGTGTTCGTCTTCATCGGCATCGAAGGCGCCAGCGTGTACTCGGCGCGGGCGGAGAAACGCAGTGACGTCGGCCGCGCCACGGTGATTGGTTTTGTCGGCGTGCTGGCGCTGCTGGTGCTGGTCAACGTGCTGTCGCTGGGAATCATGAGCCAGCCGGAACTGGCCAATCTGCAGAACCCGTCACTGGCGGCAGTGCTTGAGCACATCGTCGGGCCGTGGGGGGCGCTGTTGATCAGCATTGGTCTGGCAATTTCCCTGCTCGGTGCCTTGCTGTCGTGGGCGCTGCTGTGTGCGGAAATTCTTTTCGCCACGGCCAAGGACAAAACCATGCCGGCGTTCCTGAAGAAGGAAAACAAGAACCACGTGCCGGTCAATGCGTTGTGGCTGACCAATGCGATGATCCAGATTTTCCTGCTGATCACGCTGTTTTCGGCGGGCACTTACACCAGCCTGATTTATCTGGCGTCGTCGATGATTCTGGTGCCGTACCTGTGGTCGGCGGCGTACGCGGTGTTGCTCAGCGGGCGCGGCGAAACTTACGAACACGCTTCGGCCGAACGCACCAAGGATTTGCTGATTGGCGGCATCGCACTGGGTTATGCGGTGTGGTTGTTGTATGCCGGTGGGGTGAAGTATTTGCTGCTGTCAGCGCTCTTGTATGCCCCAGGAGTGATTTTGTTTGCCAAGGCCAAGCATGAGGCGGGCGAACCGTTGTTCACCCATGTCGAGAAAGGCATTTTCACCTGCGTGGTCATCGGCGCGGGGCTGGCGGCATACGGGTTGTACAGCGGTGTGCTGTCGTTGTGAGGTTGGCACTGGCTTATCAGCCACCCAATGACTGGCAGGCGATGTTGGGGGGCTCGCGGCCCGTGCGGCGTGTTGAGGCGTGGCGGCCGTATGGGGGATGCGGCGCTGCTGTTGTGGACATCGTTATGCCGGGCTGACCGATCCGGGATTTTTGTTGGCAGAACTGGCCTCATCGCTGGCAAGCCAGCTCCCACAGGTTAAGCGTTGTACAGATAACCTGTGGGAGCTGGCTTGCCAGCGATGGGGCCCGAATTGGCGCTACCACTTTGGTGGGTGTGAACCCAATGCTGTAGCCGGCGACGCCCACTGAATCGGCGTACCGCTGATCTTCACCGGCACCTGCAACCGATGCGCCGGTCCCCATGGGGTCTGTTCCACCAGCACCTGTTGATCCTGCTCATTCTCGGCACGCAGCGTTTCAGTTGTGCCCGACCCAGACTCAATCAACAACTTCGCCGTACGCGCCAGCGACAAACGCGCCGAGCCACCGCGACCATTGCGCAAGCGCTCGGTGAGCAACTTGAGCGCACTCGCTGCCAGCAAATACCCCGTCGCATGATCCAGCGCCTGCACCGGCAACGGCGTCGGTTTGTCAGCTTGCTGCCAACGCTGCCCGGCCTCGGCGATGCCGCTGCTCATTTGCACCAGGCTGTCGAAGCCTCGACGGTTCTGCCACGGGCCGCTCCAGCCGTAGGCATTGAGGCAAACGTCGATCAGCCCCGGCGCCAGTTGGCGGCGGCGTTCTGCGCCGAAACCGAGATGCTCCAGTGCGTCGGCGCGATAGCCATGCAGCAGGATGTCGGCGTCTTTCAACAAACTTTCGAACACCGCTCGATCCGCCGCAACCTGCAGATCCAGTCGCGCACAGCGTTTACCCAAGGTCATTTCCGGGACGACACCGGGCTCATTCCAGGTCGGCGGATCGATGCGCAAAACCTCCGCGCCGAGCCCCGCGAGGAAACGACTGGCGGTAGGGCCGGCGAGCACTCGGGTCAGATCCAACACCTTGATCCCGGCCAATGGGCGTTCCACTGAGCCTTGCCACGATTTCGCATGTTCATCCTGATTAGTGATGAAGTGAACAAGCTGCTCGGCATTCACCGCCAACCCTTGCGGATGCTGTTGCCACTGCGCCCAACTGCGCATTTCGGCGGCGCAACCCTTGGCGTCGACCACCGCTTGCTCCAGCTCCGTGCTCGTCCATTGCGCGACTTTCGCTGCCATCGCTGAGCGGTCAGCGCAGGCACCGAGCACGCGTTCAGCGGCAGCGCGATGATGCGGGGCGTTGGTGTGCAGACGAATCCAGCCGTCGCAGGTTGGGTAATCACCAGCAATCGGGTCCCACAGTGGCGGCACCTGCCAGCCGATCGGGCGCAGTGAACTTGAGAACCAGAACGAGGCCAGGCGACGCTCGACTTCAATGGTGGGCAGTTGGCCGGTTTGCTGATGCAGCAGTTCGCTGACGGCTTGTCCGGCAGCGGCAATGCTCGCGCACGCAAGGTCAGTGACGGCGAACGCCGAGGGCAGGGCGCCGTGATCGGTGAACGGAATTGGCGTGTGCGACAAGCCGAGTGCGGCTTGAATGGACGTGAGTAAATCAGTCATCGAAGGCCCTCCGGAGCGAGAGGGCGATGATAGTGCAAAACAATCCCGAGTCAGATGAAATCCCCGATTGCAGGGTTGCCACTTGACCCTGTGGGAGCTGGCTTGCCAGCGATAGCGGAGGGTCAGTCAACAATGTACTGACTGATCTGCCGCCATCGCTGGCAAGCCAGCTCCCACAGGGGTTTGCGGTGATTTTCGCTAGGTGTTTATACGCGGAACTGGTCCATCAATTTCATCTGTTGGCTGGCCAAGGCATTGAGCTGGCTGCTGATCGCGGCCGATTCAGTGGCTTGGCCGGTCAAGGTTTCGGTCACGGTACGAATCGCCGAAACGTTACGGTTGACCTCTTCGGCCACCGCGCTTTGCTGCTCGGCGGCGCTGGCGATTTGCAGGTTCATGTCGCTGATCACCGTCACCGCGTCGCTGATCTTGCCCAGCGCATCCACCGCCTGACGAATCTGCCCGGCGTTGTTGTGCGCCTGGGTCTGGCTCGAATGCATGGTCGCGACCACGCCACGGGTGCCGGTCTGGATGCGTTCGATCACTACGCGAATTTCTTCCACCGAATCCTGCGTGCGTTTGGCGAGGTTACGCACCTCGTCGGCGACCACCGCAAAACCACGTCCGCTTTCGCCGGCACGGGCCGCTTCAATGGCCGCGTTAAGCGCGAGCAGGTTGGTCTGTTCGGCGATGCTGCGGATCACTTCCAGCACCGAACCGATCTGCTCGCTGTTGACCGCCAGCGCTTCAACTTCAGTCACCGCTTTGCTGACTTCATCGGCCAGTTGGTTGATGTCGCGGGTGCTGCGCTCGATGATCGACATGCCGTCCCTGGCCGACTGATCGGCACCCTTCGCAGCATTGGCCGCGTTCGAGGCGCTGTTGGCAACGTCGTGGGCGGTGGCGCTCATTTCGTTGGAGGCGGTCGCAACCTGGTCGATTTCACGGAACTGTACCTGCATGCCTTCGCTGGTCTGGCGGGCAATTTCCGAGGACTGGTCGGCGGTGCCGCGCGCTTCGGTGATGCTTTGTTTGATCTGCGCGATGGTCGGTTGCAGCTTGTCGAGGAAACGGTTGAACCAGTTGACCAGTTCGCCGAGTTCGTCCTTCTTGCTGTAGTTCAGGCGTTGGGTCAGATCGCCTTCACCGCTGGCAATGTTCTTGAGCATTTCGGCGACGCTGTTGATCGGCCGGGTGACGCCGGACGCGGTGAGCCAAATCAGCAACAGGCCAATCACGCCGGCCACGATGGCGACCAGCAGCGCGGTGATCACGCCGGTTTCCTGTGCGTCATCAAGCACCGCTTGCAGCTTGACCGAGTCGGCCAGCAACACTTGTTTCGGCAGGTCGATGACCACGCCCCAGGCGCGCGCGTTGCCGATCGGATCGACTGGATACACCGCACGGATCAGATCGCCCTGTTCGATGATTTTCGGCGTGCCGGAGGCGAGCAGTTGCAATACGTCCTGGCCATTGGCGCCGAGGGTGTCGCTGATCTTTTTGCCGACCTTGGTCGCGTCCGAACTGTCGGCAGCGAGCACGCCACTGCCGGAGACGATCAGCATGTGCCCGGCGTTGTTGAAGAGGTTGCGTTGCGACTCGACAGCGGCCGCTTGCAGGGCGTCGAGGGCGATGTCGACACCGACCACACCGATGGCCTTGCCGTCGACGATCAGCGGCACGGAAATGGTCGTCATGAGCATTTCCTTGCCACCGACGGTGTCGGCATACGGGTCGAGCAGGCAGGTGCGCTTGTTGTCGCGAGGGCAGGTATACCAGCTGTTGTACGGTGTGCCGCTGACGCTGAGGGTGGTCTTGGTCAGGTCTTCCTCGACCATGATCGTGTTCAGCGAGGAACCGGCGGCGCGACTCCAGTACGTGGCGAAACGCCCGGCTTCGTTGGACTGGCGCGCGGCGTCGTTGGCGAATTCACTGTCCTTGCCGTCGAGGCCGTTCGGTTCGAACGCGAGCCAGATGCCGAGCACCTTGTCGTTGCGCTCGAAGGCGGTTTTCAGGCTCAGGTTCAACTCTTCGCGCAGGGCACCGGCGTCCAGTGAACGCTTGGCGGCCATCACCCGCATGTCCTTGATCTGATCCGCCAGCGCGGTGATCACCAACAGGCTTTCACCAAAGGTCTTCTGCACCCGCACCGCTTGTTCGGCGGCCTTGGCTTGCAGCAGATTCTGCACACTGGCGGTGAGCAACTGGTTGCTGGAGGTGCTGACCAGTTCGTCGTTCTGGTTGGTCTGGTAGATGTTCATGCTGACGATCAGCGCGACCACACCGAGCAGGCACAGACCGGAGAGCAAAACGATTTTCAGGCGAATGGACAGAGAGTCGAACATGGGGCGATCTCGCGAATGAATAAACGGGTGGCTGGCGGACATTAACTATCCGGTTCGCCAAATCCATTCAGCGCCATTTAATGCTCATCGGCGCGAGGCGAGAGGGCATGAGCCGGCTACCGACGAACGGTCATCGCTAAACGTTTGCGCAGGGGAAAGTGCTGGAAATCAGAACAATTTCAGGGAAGTGTCTGCGTGTTTTGGAGGGCACTTGTGGCGAGGGGATTTATCCCCGTTCGGCTGCGAAGCAGTCGTTAGACCAGAGAATACGGTCTGTCAGTGGGACGGGGGGACGGGTTTGGGGCGGGTTTGGGGCCGCTTCGCAGCCCAGCGGGGATAAATCCCCTCGCCACAGGGTTTATGTATGCCGCAGATTTGGAGTGATCTTTGAAAAATCAGGCCGGTTTAGTGATGGTTTCCGGGCGCGACCAGATCCACAGGTTGCCCAGACTCATCCCGGCAATCGCCAGATAAACCGGCCAGCCGTGATCAAGCATCACCAGCATCAACGTCGCGCAGAGCAGCATGCTCACCGTCGCACTGACCTTGGCCTTGCGCGCGATGATCTTGCCGTTGCGCCAGTTACTCAGAATCGGCCCGAACAGCCGATGGTTTTCCAGCCAGGCACTCAGGCGCGGCGAGCTGCGGGTCGCGGCCCAGGCGGCGAGGAGGATGAACTCGGTGGTCGGCAGGCCGGGCACGACAATGGCGATCAGGCCTATGCCGAGGCTGACGTAGGCCAAGAGGCCGAACAGCACGCGGGCGAGTTTTGAGGAGGCGGGTTGCGGCATGGGCTCAGCGGATTGCTTCTGAAGCGGAATGGAGATCTTACAGACTTACGCGCCCCCCCTGTAGGAGCTGCCGCAGGCTGCGATCTTTTGATGTTGATTGCAAGATCAAAAGATCGCAGCCTGCGGCAGCTCCTACAGGGGGATTTGTGTGGCTCAGGCGAGTTCGGCTTCGGTGGCGTAAGCCTGTTCCAGCAGCACGGTGAAGCGGTTGAACGCGTCGATCGCGCCTTGCTCCACTTCGGCTTCTTCTTCAGCACTGAACTGCAGCGAGTCGAGGGTACGCACGAAACTCTTCCAGCCTTCGGCACGACCACCTTCGGGCTCACCGAGGTGACGGGCGCCGAACGTTTCGCTCAGCTCCAGCGCCACGGCACGCTTGATCAGGAACGCTGCGCCGAGCTTCGAACCTTCGGACACAAAGATCCAGCCGAGTGCACGGGCCTTGCTCGGGTTTTTTACTGCGCCGGCGACCGGTGCAGGGACTTCGGTGTCGAGGTCGGCGAGGTCAGCCTTGGCCGCTTCGGCGCGGCAACGCGCGGGCAGGTCAGGCACGATCGCGGTCAGTTCGGCATCGTTGTACAGGTCGACCAGTTCTGACTGGAACAGGTACTGCGCGACCACGAAACGGGCGAAGTTGGCGCGGGTCTCGAACGGCGCATGCGCCTTGACCAGCGCATCGAGCTTGGTGTGCGGCTCGTTGGTGATCTGGTTCAAGCGCTGCGAACGCAGGGCAGGGCGTTGTTCGGTGTCTTGAGCGGTCATGACAAATCCTTGAGAAATTGAGGCGCTTGCTAACGAGACGAACCAGCCAGCGAGCGAGCGTAAAAAAACCTCACGGGGCGGTGCATGAACACGCGCCGTGAGGTTTGCCGGATCAGATGTCCCAGACCAGATTGATCGCGAAGTTGCGGCCCGGTTGGGTCAGGCGATCAAGGTTGGCCGGTTGCGTGACCGAGGCTTCGCCGACGCTGTCGTAACCGCGCACGTCATCCCACTGCCAGTATTTCTTGTCGGTCAGGTTGTAGAGACCGGCGTTGACGGTCACGTCGTCGGTGACTTTGTAGAAGCCCGCCAGGTCGAGCACGCCATAACCCGGGGTCTTGAACTGGGTGCTGGTGCCGTCCGGCGTCTTGAACATGGTGCTGTCGACACGATCCTTGCGCTTGACCAGCGTCCAGCTCAACAGAGCACCGTATTTGTCCTGGTCATAACCGAGACCGAACACGCCGGTCAGCGGGTTGACGCTGTTCAGCGGCTGACCGCTGTCGTCATTGCGGCCATACAGGTACGCCATCGAGCCTTGGGTGTAGAGGCCGGTCGGCGCGCCAAAGGTGTCAAGGTTCAGGCGACCCTTGAGCTCAACGCCTTTGATGGTGGCGTGTTTGATGTTGTTGCTCTGGAACGTGGTCTCGCTGTAGCCCGGAGTGATCGCGTTTTCATCGATGAAATCACGGTACTTGTTGTAGAACACCGCAACATCGAAGGTGCCCGCTTCAAACTGGCCACGCAGGCCGGTTTCATAGCTTTTGCTTTTTTCCGGTTCAAGATCCGGGTTCGGCGCGACCTGGTAGCCGCCCGCGAGGTTTTCAAAGCGACCGTACAAGGCCTTGGCGGTCGGCGTGCGGAAGCCTTCGGCGTACTGACCGTACCAGGTGTAGTTATCGTTGAAGCTGTAGGTCGTGCCGAACTTCGGCGACAGACGATGCCAGGTTTTTTCCTTGTCGCTGACTTGACCGTTACCGCTCTGGTCGGCAGTGGCGAGGAACTCATCGGTGATGTGCGGCTTGAGTTGGGTGTAGTCGTAGCGTGCGCCCGGCAGGAACGTCCAGTTGCCCCAACTGATTTGATCCTGCGCGAACAGGCTGTAGCTGTTGATGGTCGGATCCGGGAAGTCGCTGGCCGGTTTCAAAGTGTCGGTGGCGCTTGGCGCACCGATTACCCGGCAGGCGCCGCTGACGGTCAGGCAGGTGCCGTTGCCGGTGCGCAGTCCGGTGACTTTGTCCTGCTTGATGGTCGTGCCGTAGGTAATGGTGTGATCGGTGTCGGCGATGGCAAATGACTTGTCAGCCTGCGCATCGAATACCCACTGGCGATCCTTGTAATTAGTGTCGCGGTTACGCAATACGGTGCGCGACGGCGCGTAGATTTCCTGGGTGCTCTGGTCGGTCTTGGCGATCTGATAGTTGAGCGACCACTTGATGTTGTCGGCCAGCACAGTGTCCAGCGCGAAGCGGTGTTCCAGACCAAAACGCTCGCGGGTGACGGTGTCGTTGCCGGTGCGCGCCTTGTAGAAACCAAACCCGCGTCCAGCGTTGAACGGGCCACCGACGGCGCTCAACTGGTTGGTGTCGCGGTCGTCTTTGTAGTGTTCGTAGGTCAGGCCGAAGCGCGCGTCGTCAGCGTAGTTCCAGCCGAGTTTGGCCAGCACGTTGGTGGTGCGCACGTCTTCCGGGTTGGCCTCGGTGCGGTTCAGGCCGGTGCCACCGGTTTCGCCGTAGGACTCGGTTTCGTGACCGTTGCGCTGGCTCAGGTGCAGCAAACCGTCGAAGTCACCGGTGCGGCCGGCAACAGTGCCGGAGGTCAGCCAGCTGTCATCGGCCGAGCTGTAACCGGTTTTCAGCCGTGCGCCGACGTCCTGGCCAGGCTTGATGATGTCGTCCGGATCGAGGGTGTAGTAGCTGACGGCGCCGCCAATCGCATTGCTGCCGTACAGCACCGAGGCCGGGCCACGGAGAATTTCGACGCGTTTGACGATTTCCGGGTCGACGTAATTGCGGTTGGTCTGTGCGTAAGGGCCGTTGAAAAAACTGTCCGGCACTTGCACGCCGTCGACCTGAGTCAGGACACGGTCGCCATCGATACCACGAATGTTGTAGCCGGTGATGCCGGCACGCTGACCGGCACCGCCCACCGAAACGCCCGGCTCGTAACGCACCAGATCCTTGATCGAATTGACGTTGTTGCGATCGAGATCTTCGCGGGTCTGCACGCTGACGGTGGCCGGCACGCTGCTCACCGACTGTTCCTGACGCGTGGCGCTGATGGTCACCTGATCCAGATTGAGCGTGCCGCTGGCGTTGCGTTTTTCCAGCACGACGTTGTTGTTGCTCAGCTTGCGGAAGCTCAGGTTGGTCCCCACCAACAGACGCTCGAGGGCTTTTTCCGGTGGCAGCGAACCGCGCACGCCCGGCGACGATACGTTCTGCCCCAGTTCCGCCGGCAAACCGACCTGCCAGCCCGTCACGGCGGTGAAGGCATTGAGCGCCGACACCAGCGGTTGCTGACTGATGGAGAACGAGTAATCACCCATGTTGCGTGCCGGTTGCTCGGTGGCAGCCATCAGTGGCGCGGTGCCGGCCATCAGGATGGCAGCGGTCAGCAGCGACAATACGCGGGAAGGGGATGAGGTCTGGCGGGTAAGGCGTGAGGACATCGATAGCGCTCCGTGTCGCACGAATCTTTATAGGTGCTGATTCACTTCCGAGGATGCGAATCAATTGCATTGGCTATAACGAGACGAACGGGCTTCAGCTATCGAGTAAAAATAATTCTCATTTAGTTCAAGATCACCAGCGCCGGGAATTCCTGCAGGCGCGCCGAGGTGATGTGGGCGAGGGAACGAACGACGTCGAGCGGCTGATCGAGGCGGTAATTGCCGGTCACGGCGACGTCGGCCAACTGCTCGTTGGTGTTGATGATCCAGCCCGGGTAGTAGCGGCGCAGCTCGGCCAGCACTTGATTCAGCGGACAATTCTCGAAAACCAGTCGGCCCTGAACCCAGGCCAGATCGGTCGCAGCATCGAGTTTGGCCGGGCGATCAAAACCGTTCGGGCCGATGCGGATGCTTTCGCCGGCCGACAAGCGCACGCGGGCATCGTTATGGGTCGCGCGCAAATCGACATCGCCGCGTTGCACGTTGACCTGCGTCACGCCATCGAGATAACGCACGGCGAACGCAGTGTCACGCACGCTGGCCTTGACCGGGCCGGCATCGATTTCCAGGGGCTGAGTGCGGCTGCCGGCGATCTCGAAATACGCTTCACCCTGATACAACCGCGCGACGCGCTGTTGATCGTTGATGGTGCTGGAGAACGCCGAGTTGGTGTTGAGCAGGACTTTCGAGCCGTCCTCCAGTTGCAGGCGCTGACGCTCGCCCACCACCGTCAAATGATCGGCCTGCAGGCGCATTGGCAAATTGCTGAAACTGAACAGCCCGAGTACCAGCACAGCGGCCGTGGCCAGTGGTTTCCAGTGCGGGCGCAAACGCTTGAGGAAGGTGACCTTGGCCGGTTTCGCCGCGAGGCTTTGCGCGCATTGAATCACTAACGGGCCGTCCCAGATCGCTTGCGCCTTGGCGAACGCTTCAGCATTCAACGGATCCGCCGCCAGCCAGGCATGGAACTGCCGGGTCTGCTCCTCGTCCGGGCTGCCGAGCACGATGAGCCAGTCGAGTGCCTGGTCCATTGCGTTTGCAGCGTCCTGCGCCGAATCCGGCGAAGGCGAGCGGTGGGTGTCCGTCACGGTGTTTCCTCGGCAGTGTCTGTGCACGGCTGTTTTTTTAGTGAAGCGTAAAAGTCGGGCAAGGGTAACAAAGCCCGATGATCAGTGCAGTCGATCCTGACATTTATGGAAACGTTCAGTCGCCATTCAAGCGTTCGGCGACGCCGATGCAAATGGACATGATCAGTTTCAATTCTTTCTGCACGGTGCTGAGGGACACGTTCAGTTCGTCAGCGATTTCCTGGTAGCTGTTGCCGTGCAGGCGGCTGAGAATAAAAATCTGCTGCTGACGCGGGCTGAGTTGACTGAGGCTCACGTTCAAGCGCTCCAGCAGTTGTTCGGCGTGGGCGGCGTCTTCGGCGCTGCTGGCAGGGGCGGCGATGCTGTGCACAACGTCCTGCGGCACGTCATCGACCATCGTCCGTGAATGAATCTTGCGCGCGCGCAAATGATCCAGCGCCAGATTGCGCGCGGTCTGGAAGACAAAAGGTTCGAGGTGATCGATGGCCCGCTCGCTCAGCGCCCGCGTCACGCGCAGGTAGGTTTCCTGCAGCAGGTCTTCAGCGGTGCTGTGATTGTTGACCATCCGTTCCAGCGTGCGCAGCAAGGACGTGCGCTGGGTGAGGAAGACGTGGTTGAAGCGCGATTGACTCACGGGGGAACCTGATCCATTTCGAGCGAATGATAATGCTTATCATCTAGTTGAATGGTCAAGTATTGTTTTGCGATCAAAGCAGATAAATGTAGGAGCTGCCGAAGGCTGCGATCTTTTGATGTTGATCTTAAAAACAAGATCAAAAGATCGCAGCCTGCGGCAGCTCCTACCTGGATTTACGTTAGGCCATCAGGTGAGCGCACCCCGCCAATGTCGGATTACTCGGCGTTACACAGCGCCAGGCAGTTATCCAGCATGCGGTTGGAGAACCCCCATTCGTTGTCGTACCAGGCCAGCACCTTCAGCAGTTTGCCGCTGGATTTGGTGTGGTTGGCGTCGAAGATCGACGACAGCGGGTTGTGGTTGAAGTCGCTGGACACCAGCGGCAGGGTGTTGAAACCGAGAATCTTCGAGTGCTGGCTCGCAGACTTCATCAGTGCGTTGACCTCTTCGGCGCTGGCTTCTTTTTTCAGCTGTACGGTCAGGTCCACCAGCGACACATTGATCACCGGCACCCGCACCGCCATGCCGGTCAGTTTGCCGGCCAGTTCCGGCAGCACCAGGCCCACTGCTTCAGCGGCGCCGGTCTTGCTCGGGATCATGTTCTGCGTGGCCGAACGCGCGCGGTACGGGTCGGTGTGATAAACGTCGGTGAGGTTCTGATCGTTGGTGTAGGCATGAATGGTGGTCATCAGACCGCTTTCGATGCCCAGCTCACGGTGCAGCACCTGCGCCACCGGTGCCAGGCAGTTGGTGGTGCACGACGCGTTGGAGATGATCTGGTGCGACTGGCGCAGAATGTCGTGGTTCACACCATATACGACGGTGGCGTCGGCGCCTTTGGCCGGGGCCGAGATGATCACTTTGCGCGCGCCGGCAGTAATATGCGCGGCCGCTTTGGCGCGATCGGTAAAGAGACCGGTGCATTCGAACACCACATCAATCTTTTCCGCCGCCCATGGCAGTTCGGCCGGGTTGCGAATGGCGCTGACCGCAATGCGGTCGCCGTTGACGGTCAGGCTTTCATTGTCATGCTCGACTTGCGCGTCAAACGTGCCGTGAACGGTGTCGTATTTGAGCAGATGGGCATTGATCGAGCTGTCGCCCAGATCGTTGATGGCGACGATCTGCAAATCCTGTCGATAGCCTTGGGTATACAGTGCGCGCAGGACATTACGGCCGATGCGGCCAAAACCATTGATTGCGATTCGTAGAGTCATGGAACAGCGCCGCCGTCGTTTTGTTGTTGGAATTACAAGATTATTCGCATAAAAATAGAAAACAAGCCTTTTTAGTGGCAATATTTTGTTTTATCTACAACGAGTGACCTGAATCAACTGGTCCGATTGGTCAAAAAAGCCGTCTGTCATTCCAACAACAACGGCGTTTGATCAGCATAGACAATCAGGTCGCCACATCCGTTAGCCTGGAGTTCTACACATGCATCCCCGCGTTCTTGAGGTCACCGAACGGCTTATCGCCCGCAGCCGCGCCACGCGTCAGGCTTACCTTGCACTGATTCGCGGCGCCGCCACTGACGGGCCGATGCGCGGCAAGCTGCAATGCGCCAACTTCGCCCACGGCGTGGCCGGTTGCGGCAGTGAAGACAAACACAGCTTGCGGATGATGAACTCGGCGAACATCGCCATTGTTTCGTCGTATAACGACATGCTCTCGGCGCACCAGCCGTATGAAGTGTTCCCGGAACAGATCAAAAACGCCCTGCGCGAAATCGGCTCGGTCGGCCAGTTCGCCGGCGGCACCCCGGCGATGTGCGACGGCGTGACCCAGGGCGAGCCGGGCATGGAACTGAGCCTGCCGAGCCGCGAAGTGATCGCCATGTCGACCGCGGTGGCGCTGTCGCACAACATGTTCGACGGCGCGCTGATGCTCGGCATCTGCGACAAAATCGTCCCGGGTTTGATGATGGGCTCGCTGCGTTTCGGCCACTTGCCGACGATTTTCGTACCGGGCGGGCCGATGGTCTCGGGGATTTCCAACAAGGAAAAAGCCGACGTGCGCCAGAAGTACGCCGAAGGCAAAGCGACCCGCGAAGAGCTGCTGGAATCGGAGATGAAGTCCTACCACAGCCCGGGCACCTGCACGTTCTACGGCACCGCCAACACCAACCAGTTGCTGATGGAAGTCATGGGCCTGCACTTGCCGGGCGCTTCTTTCGTCAACCCGAACACGCCGCTGCGTGATGCGCTGACCCGCGAAGCCGCGCACCAGGTCACGCGCCTGACCAAGCAGAACGGCAACTTCATGCCGATCGGCGAAATCGTCGACGAGAAGTCGCTGGTCAACTCCATTGTGGCGCTGCACGCCACCGGCGGCTCGACCAACCACACCCTGCACATGCCGGCCATCGCCATGGCCGCAGGCATTCAACTGACCTGGCAAGACATGGCCGACCTCTCCGAAGTCGTGCCGACCCTGAGCCACGTCTATCCGAACGGCAAAGCCGACATCAACCACTTCCAGGCAGCGGGCGGCATGTCGTTCCTGATCCGCGAACTGCTTGGCGCCGGTCTGTTGCACGAAGACGTCAACACCGTGCTCGGCCACGGCTTGAGCAAGTACACCAAAGAACCGTTCCTTGATAACGGCGAGCTGGTCTGGCGCGAAGGCCCGGTCGACAGCCTCGACGAAAACATCCTGCGTCCGGTCGCTCGTGCGTTCTCGCAGGAAGGCGGTTTGCGCGTTATGGAAGGCAACCTCGGCCGCGGTGTGATGAAGGTTTCCGCCGTCGCGCTGGAAAACCAGATCGTTGAAGCACCGGCGATGGTGTTCCAGGATCAACAGGATCTGGCCGACGCGTTCAAGGCTGGTCTGCTGGAGAAAGATTTTGTTGCCGTGATGCGCTTCCAGGGCCCGCGCTCCAACGGCATGCCCGAGCTGCACAAGATGACGCCGTTCCTCGGCGTGCTGCAGGATCGCGGCTTCAAAGTCGCGCTGGTAACTGACGGGCGCATGTCCGGCGCCTCGGGGAAAATCCCGGCGGCGATTCACGTCAGCCCCGAAGCTTATGTCGGCGGCGCTTTGGCGCGCGTGCAAGAGGGCGATATCATCCGCGTCGATGGCGTCAAAGGCACCTTGGAACTCAAGGTCGATGCCGACGAATTTGCAGCGCGCGAACCTGCCAAAGGCCTGTTGGGCAACAACATCGGCAGCGGACGCGAACTGTTTGGCTTCATGCGCATGGCCTTCAGCTCGGCGGAGCAGGGCGCCAGCGCCTTTACTTCTGCCCTGGAGACGCTTAATTGAAACTGGCTTTGGTCGGTGACATCGGAGGCACCAACGCGCGATTTGCGTTGTGGAAAAACCAGCAACTGGAATCGGTTCAGGTCTTGGCCACGGCCGACCACGCCAGCCCGGAAGAGGCGATCAGCCTCTACCTGAGCGGGCTCGGTCTGGCGCCGGGTTCGATCGGTTCGGTGTGCCTGTCGGTGGCCGGCCCGGTCAGTGGTGATGAATTCAAATTCACCAACAATCACTGGCGGCTGAGCCGTAAGGCGTTTTGCCAAACCTTGCAGGTCGAGCAGTTATTGCTGGTCAACGACTTCTCGGCGATGGCGCTGGGCATGACCCGTTTGCAGCCGGGCGAATTCCGCGTGGTTTGCGAAGGTACGCCGGAGCCGTTGCGCCCTGCGGTGGTGATCGGCCCGGGCACTGGTCTTGGCGTCGGTACTTTGCTTGATTTGGGTGAAGGTCGTTTTGCGGCGTTGCCGGGCGAGGGCGGTCACGTCGATCTGCCGCTGAGCAGCCCGCGTGAAACGCAATTGTGGCAGCACATTCACAATGAGATTGGCCATGTCAGCGCGGAAACCGCGTTGAGCGGAGGTGGATTGCCACGGGTTTACCGGGCGATCTGCGCGGTGGACGGACATGAACCGACACTCGATACGCCGGAAGCGATTACCGCAGCCGGGCTGGCGGGTGATCCGATTGCGCTGGAAGTGTTGGAGCAGTTCTGCTGCTGGCTCGGCCGTGTGGCCGGCAATAACGTGCTGACCACGGGTGGGCGTGGCGGGGTGTATATCGTTGGCGGGGTGATTCCACGCTTTGCCGATTTCTTCCTCGAAAGCGGTTTTGCCCGTAGCTTCGCTGACAAAGGGTGCATGAGCGATTACTTCAAAGGCATTCCGGTGTGGCTGGTGACAGCGCCGTATTCTGGCCTCGTTGGCGCGGGTGTGGCCCTCGAACAGGCTTGATACCGAGTCACCTTCATCGCTGGCAAGCCAGCTCCCACAGGTTTTGTGAACGACACAGATCCTTGTGGGAGCTGGCTTGCCAGCGATGAGGCCAGAACAGACAACAAATCTCCAAGGTTCATCAGGCATAATCCGCCCCAATTCCAACAACAAGGATGCCTTCGAAGTGAGCTCAGTCAACAAGTCGATATTGTTGGTCGATGACGACCAGGAAATACGCGAGTTGCTGGAAACCTACCTGACCCGCGCCGGGTTTCAGGTGCGGGCCACCGCCGATGGCGCCAGTTTCCGTCAGGCACTCAATGAAGCGCCGAGCGATCTGGTGATCCTCGATGTCATGCTCCCCGACGAAGACGGCTTCAGCTTGTGCCGCTGGGTGCGTCAGCATCCGCGTCAGGCGCAGGTGCCGATCATCATGCTCACCGCCAGTTCCGACGAAGCCGACCGCGTGATCGGTCTTGAACTCGGCGCTGACGATTACCTCGGCAAACCCTTCAGCCCCCGCGAACTGCAAGCGCGGATCAAGGCCCTGCTGCGCCGTGCGCAATTTGGCCAGGAACGCAGCGGCAGTGAGGTGCTGGCGTTCGATGAATGGCGGCTGGACATGGTCAGCCATCGTCTCTTTCACACCGACGGCGAGGAAGTGATTCTCTCCGGCGCCGATTTCGCCCTGCTGAAACTCTTCCTCGATCACCCGCAGGAAATCCTCGACCGCGACACCATCGGCAACGCCACCCGGGGCCGCGATCTGATGCCACTCGATCGCATCGTCGACATGGCCGTCAGCCGTTTGCGCCAGCGTCTGCGCGACACCGAAAAACCGCCACGACTGATCCGCACCGTACGTGGCAGCGGCTATCAACTGGCAGCCAATGTGGTTGCCGGCAATGGTCACTGAGTCGCTGCGTAAACTCGCCGCCAAGGTGCCGGTGCCACGCTCGCTGCTCGGGCGGATGTTGCTGCTGACCTTGCTGGCGGTGCTGTTTGCGCAGACGTTGTCCAGCGTGATCTGGGTCTCGCAACTGCGCGCCACCCAGCTTGAAGGCTTGGTCACTAGCGCCCGCAGCCTCGCCCATTCGATGACCGCCAGCGTCAGTTATTTCCGCTCGTTGCCGGTGGCTTACCGGCCATTGGTGCTCGATCAGTTGCGCAGCATGGGCGGCACCCGCTTCGTGGTGACGCTCAACGACAAACCGTTGGGCATGGACGTTTTACCGGTAACACCGCGTAAAGCCGCGGTGATGAAAGCGGTCGACGAAGTGCTGCGCCAGACCTTGGGCCATGACACCGATATTTCGGTGACCTTTGTCAGCCCCGAAGATCTGCGAATCTTCAATGCCGGGCTGAAACTCGATGAGTTGCCACGCTCTTGGGCGCATTACGCGCTGACCCTGGAACCGGTGAACCCGCCCGTGCTGGTCACGCAAATCCAGATGGCACCGGGCGAATGGCTGTACATCGCTTCTTTGCTCCCGGAGCCGTACACCAGCCTCGAAGAACAAGGCCTGCCGTCGCAACAGGTGTGGTTCATCGTCCTCACCAGCGGTTTTCTGCTGCTGTTCATCGGTGTGCTGGTGCACTGGCAGAGCCGGCCGCTCAAGCGCCTGGCACGGGCCGCGCGGGACATGTCGCTGGGCGCCGACGTCGAGCCGGTGGCTGAAGGCGGCGGCAGTGAAGTGGTCGAAGTGGGCCGCGCCTTCAACAGCATGCGCGAGCGCATCAGCCGTTACCTGACCGAGCGCAGCCAGTTGTTCAGCGCGATTTCCCATGACTTGCGCACGCCGATCACCCGTTTGCGTTTGCGCGTCGAATTGCTTGAAGACGAGCAACTGCAAGCCAAGTTCGGCCGCGATCTGGATGAGTTGGAGTTGCTGGTCAAAGGCGCGCTGCAATGCGTGAAAGACACCGACATCCACGAGAACATCGAGCCGGTGGACCTTAACCATGTGCTGGATTGTCTGGTCGAGCCGTATCTGGCGCCGAACGGCAATGGGCGCGTGACTCAGCATGGCCGCGCGCTGGCGGCGTATCCGGGCAAGCCTCTGGCGTTGAAGCGTTGCATCGGCAACCTGATCGACAATGCGTTGAAGTATGGGCAGAACGCGCATCTGCACATCGATGACGATGACAGCGCGTTTGTCTTGCATGTCGATGATGAAGGGCCGGGTGTGCCCGAGCAGCGGCTGGAGCAGGTGTTTGAGCCGCACTTCCGGTTGGCGGGGCAGCAGCAGGGGTATGGGCTGGGGTTGGGGATTGCGCGCAATATTGCTCACAGTCATGGCGGAGAGGTGACGTTGCAGAATTTGCGTGAGGGTGGGTTGCGGGTGACCCTGCAATTGCCGCGTTCGGCGGACTGAAGATCAACAGATCGCAGCCTTCGGCAGCTCCTACACTGATCCCTGTAGGAGCTGCCGAAGGCTGCGATCTTTTGACTCTGCTCTTGCCAATGTCACTGGCTAGTGACAAAACCCGCCCCCTTCGTTACAAGCCCATCCCGGCCCGTTGTTTAGACTCCGCGCAGTCATAACAACAAAAAAGGCCACCCATGGATCGCTTCCAACCCGGCTTCAGCAGTTGGCTGAACGCCCCTGCCCACCAGCAATGGCTCGCCGCTGAAGGCCTGCGCCTGCTGGATTTCGCCAAGGCAGCAAAACTGCCGCAAGGCTTCGGCAACCTCGACGAACGCGGCCGTCTGCCCGCGAACGCGCAAGCCGAAACCATGAACACCGCGCGCATGACCCACAGCTTCGCCATGGCCCACATTCAGGGCCTGCCGGGTTTCGCCGAACTGATCGATCACGGCATCGCCGCCCTGCGTGGGCCGTTACGTGATGCGTTGCACGGTGGCTGGTTTGCGGTCGCCGAACACCGCGACGACAACACCGGCAAGAACGCCTACCTGCACGCGTTCGTCGCGCTGGCCGCGAGTTCCGCGGTGGTCGCCAAACGTCCCGGCGCCCAAGCGTTACTCGATGATGCCATCGACATCATCGACACCTATTTCTGGAGCGAAGAAGAGGGCGCCATGCGCGAGTTCTTCAATCGCGACTGGAGCGAAGAAGAAGCCTATCGCGGCGCCAACAGCAACATGCACGCCACCGAAGCATTCCTCGCACTGGCCGATGTCACCGAAGACCCGCGCTGGCTGGTGCGTGCGCAACGCATCGTCGAGCGGGTGATTCACGGCCACGCTGCCGCCAACGGTTACATGGTCATCGAGCACTTCGACCGCGACTGGCAACCGTTGCGCGAGTACAACCACGACAATCCGGCTGACGGTTTCCGCCCCTACGGCACCACGCCGGGCCACGGTTTCGAATGGGCGCGGTTGCTGTTACACCTCGAAGCTGCACGGGTTCAGGCTGGCATGCTCACCCCCGGCTGGCTGGCGACCGACGCGCAGAAACTCTTTGAGAACAACTGCCGCAACGGCTGGAACGTCGATGGTTTGCCGGGCATCGTCTACACCCTCGACTGGGGCAACAAAGCCGTGGTCCGCCATCGTCTGCACTGGACGCACGCCGAGGCCAGCGCGGCTGCCAGTGCCTTGCTCAAACGCACCGGCGATGAGCAATACGAAAGCTGGTACCGGCTGTTCTGGGAATTCTGCGAAGTGAACTTCATCGATCGTTGCGACGGCAGCTGGCACCACGAACTCAATCCGCAAAACATCCCCAGCGCCGATATCTGGGCGGGCAAGCCCGATCTGTATCATGCCTGGCAAGCCGTGCTGATCCCTCGTCTACCCTTGTCACCGAGTATGGCGACTGCTTTAGCGCAGTTGTCTCAGGGTTCTCCTGTGTAACCATGTGGTGACATTCGCGCGTCCCTTCGTTACCTGCGAAGGGAAACGTCCTGTTTAAACTCTTGTGCAGCGCAAGCACCAGACTTGCATGCATAACAACAAGAAAGGTACATCTCAGATGAATGCGATTTCTCGCCTCGCTACTGTCATTTCTGTCGCCTCCCTGTTCCCGCTCGCAATTCTGCCTCTCAGTGTTTCCGCTGCCGAATCCAAAGGTTCGGTCGAAGTCGTGCACTGGTGGACGTCCGGTGGCGAAAAAGCCGCTGTTGATGTGCTCAAGGCGCAAGTCGAAAAAGACGGTTTTACCTGGAAAGACGGCGCTGTTGCCGGTGGTGGCGGTGCGACTGCCATGACCGTGCTGAAAAGCCGCGCAGTCGCCGGCAACCCGCCTGGTGTTGCTCAGATCAAGGGCCCGGACATCCAGGAATGGGCGTCGACCGGCCTGCTCGATACCGACGTGCTGAAAGACGTCGCCAAGTCGGAAAAATGGGACAGCCTGCTCGACAAGAAAGTCTCCGATACCGTGAAGTACGACGGTGATTACGTGGCCGTACCGGTGAACATTCACCGCGTGAACTGGCTATGGATCAACCCGGAAGTCTTCAAGAAAGCCGGTATCACCAAGAACCCGACCACCCTCGAAGAATTCTATGCCGCTGGCGACAAGCTCAAGGCTGCGGGCTTCATTCCGCTGGCGCACGGCGGTCAGCCTTGGCAGGACAGCACCGTGTTCGAAGCCGTGGTGCTCTCGGTCATGGGTGTTGATGGTTACAAGAAAGCCCTGGTTGATCTGGACAACGGCGCGCTGACCGGTCCTGAAATGGTCAAAGCGCTGACCGAGCTGAAGAAAGTCGCCACCTACATGGACGCCGACGGCAAAGGTCAGGACTGGAACCTGGAAGCGGCCAAAGTCATCAACGGCAAGGCCGGCATGCAGATCATGGGTGACTGGGCCAAGTCCGAATGGACCGCCGCGAAGAAAATCGCCGGCAAGGATTACCAGTGCGTAGCCTTCCCGGGCACCGACAAGGCCTTCACCTACAACATCGATTCGCTGGCCGTGTTCAAGCAGAAGGACGCAGGCACTGCGGCCGGTCAGCAGGACATCGCCAAAGTCGTGTTGGGTGAAAACTTCCAGAAAGTCTTCAGCATCAACAAAGGCTCGATCCCGGTTCGCAACGACATGTTGAACAACATGGAAGCGCTGGGCTTCGACTCCTGCGCACAGACTGCTGCCAAGGACTTCCTGGCTGACGCCAAATCCGGCGGCCTGCAACCAAGCATGGCGCACAACATGGCGACCACGCTGGCGGTGCAAGGCGCGTTCTTTGATGTCGTGACCAACTACATCAACGACCCGAAAGCCGACCCGGCCGACACCGCCAAGAAACTTGGCGCAGCGATCAAGTCCGCCAAGTAATGCTTGGCCCCTGTAGGAGTGAGCTTTTGTGGTGAGGGGATTTATCCCCGTTGGGTTGCGCAGCGACCCCAGAAAGTTGCAGCGGCGCAGTTTCAGAAACACCGCATGCAATGGTTTTGCGACTGCTTCGCAGCCGAACGGGGATAAATCCCCTCGCCACAGGGCTCACTCCTACAGGGAAATGCCCTTGTCATCTTTATTCTGGATTTCCCCATGAGTTCTGTTGCTGTGTTCAGCAAGGCCTCGCCGTTCGATGCATTGCAGCGTTGGCTACCGAAACTGGTGCTGGCGCCGAGCATGTTCATCGTGCTGGTGGGCTTCTATGGCTACATCCTGTGGACGTTCGTGCTGTCGTTCACCACCTCGACCTTCCTGCCCAACTACAAGTGGGCCGGTCTGGCGCAATACGCGCGGTTGTTCGACAACGATCGCTGGTGGGTCGCGAGCAAAAACCTCGCGGTGTTCGGCGGTATGTTTATCGGTATCACTCTGGTGATCGGCGTGTTGCTGGCGGTGTTTCTCGATCAGCGCATCCGTCGCGAAGGCTTTATCCGCACCATTTACCTGTACCCGATGGCGCTCTCGATGATCGTGACCGGTACCGCGTGGAAATGGCTGCTCAACCCGGGCATGGGCCTGGACAAATTGTTGCGTGACTGGGGCTGGGAAGGCTTCCGTCTCGACTGGCTGATCGACCCTGATCGCGTGGTGTATTGCCTGGTGATCGCCGCTGTCTGGCAAGCCTCGGGTTTCATCATGGCGATGTTCCTCGCCGGCCTGCGTGGCGTTGATCAATCGATCATCCGTGCCGCGCAGATCGATGGCGCGAGCATGCCGATGATCTACTGGAAAGTCGTGCTGCCAAGCCTGCGTCCGGTGTTTTTCAGCGCGGTGATGATTCTGGCGCACATTGCGATCAAGAGCTTCGACCTGGTCGCGGCGATGACCGCCGGTGGCCCGGGTTATTCCTCCGACCTGCCGGCGATGTTCATGTATTCCTTCACCTTCAGTCGCGGCCAGATGGGCATGGGCTCGGCCAGTGCGATTCTGATGCTCGGCGCGATCCTCGCGATCATCGTGCCTTACCTGTATTCCGAGCTGAGGACCAAGCGCAATGACTAGTCTCGCTGCCAAACCTGCTATCAGCCTGAGTCGCATCGCAATCTACGCGGTGCTGATCCTCGCTGTCCTGCTTTATCTGGTGCCGCTGGTGGTCATGTTGCTGACCAGCTTCAAGACCCCGGAAGACATCAGCACCGGCAACCTGTTGAGCTGGCCGACCGTGGTCAGCGGCATCGGCTGGGTCAAGGCCTGGGCCACGGTTGACGGTTACTTCTGGAACTCGATCAAGATCACCGTTCCCGCAGTCATCATCTCTACCGGCATCGGCGCATTGAACGGTTATGTGCTGTCGTTCTGGCGCTTCCGCGGTTCACAGTTGTTCTTCGGTCTGCTGTTGTTCGGCTGCTTCCTGCCGTTCCAGACCGTGCTGCTGCCGGCCTCGTTCACCCTCGGCAAAATGGGCCTGGCGAGCACCACCACCGGCCTGGTGTTTATCCACGTGGTCTACGGTCTGGCGTTCACCACGCTGTTCTTCCGGAACTACTACGTGAGCATTCCGGATGCGCTGGTGAAAGCCGCACGCCTGGATGGCGCGGGTTTCTTCACGATTTTCCGGCGGATCATTCTGCCGATGTCGACGCCGATCATCATGGTCTGCCTGATCTGGCAGTTCACCCAGATCTGGAACGACTTCCTGTTCGGTGTGGTGTTCTCCAGCGGTGATTCGCAACCGATCACGGTAGCGCTGAACAACCTGGTCAACACCAGCACCGGCGCCAAGGAATACAACGTTGATATGGCAGCGGCGATGATCGCCGGCCTGCCGACCCTGCTGGTCTATGTGGTCGCAGGCAAGTATTTCGTGCGCGGGCTGACGGCCGGCGCAGTCAAGGGGTAATCATGGCAACGCTCGAACTTCGCAACGTAAACAAGACCTACGGTGCCGGCCTGCCGGACACCCTGAAGAACATCGAACTGTCGATCAAGGAAGGCGAATTCCTGATCCTCGTCGGCCCGTCGGGCTGCGGCAAATCGACGTTGATGAACTGCATCGCCGGTCTCGAAACCATCACTGGCGGCGCGATCATGATCGGTGATCAAGATGTCAGTGGCATGAGCCCGAAGGATCGCGACATCGCCATGGTGTTCCAGTCCTACGCGCTGTACCCGACCATGAGCGTGCGCGAGAACATCGAATTCGGCCTGAAGATTCGCAAGATGCCGCAGGCGGCAATCGACGAAGAGGTCGCGCGTGTGGCCAAACTGCTGCAGATCGAACACTTGCTGAACCGCAAGCCGGGTCAGCTCTCCGGCGGTCAGCAACAGCGTGTGGCGATGGGCCGTGCGCTGGCGCGTCGACCGAAGATCTATCTGTTCGACGAACCGCTGTCCAACCTCGACGCCAAGCTGCGCGTCGAGATGCGCACCGAAATGAAACTGATGCACCAGCGCCTGAAAACCACCACGGTCTACGTGACCCACGACCAGATCGAAGCGATGACTCTGGGCGACAAGGTTGCGGTGATGAAGGACGGCATCATTCAGCAGTTCGGTACGCCGAAAGAGATCTACAACGATCCGGCCAACCTGTTCGTGGCGAGCTTCATCGGTTCACCGCCGATGAACTTCATCCCGCTACGCCTGCAACGCAAGGACGGTCGTCTGCTGGCGCTGCTCGACAGCGGCCAGGCCCGCTGCGAGCTGCCGATGAGCATGCAGGACGCCGGGCTGGAAGATCGTGAAGTGATCCTCGGCCTGCGCCCTGAGCAGATCGTTCTGGCGAACGGCGAGGGCAATGGCCTGCCGAGCATTCGTGCCGAAGTGCAGGTCACCGAGCCGACCGGACCGGACACGCTGGTGTTCGTCAATTTGAATGAAACCAAAGTCTGCTGCCGACTGGCGCCGGACGTGGCACCGCAAGTGGGCGAGAGCCTGACGCTGCAATTCGATCCGTCGAAAGTGTTGTTGTTCGATGCCAACACCGGCGAGCGCCTCGGCACAGCCGGCCAACCGCAGACCGATGCGCGGTCTGCGAACGTGGCGCAATTCAAAGGCCGCTGAATATTTGATGTACGAGAGGGCTTTTGTGGCGAGGGGATTTATCCCCGATGGTCTGCGCAGCAGACCCGGCTTTTGGGGCCGCTTCGCAGCCCATCGGGGCGGTGCGACGTTTCGCTGAATCCCCTCGCCACAGGGCTCACTCCTACAAAGGAGCACGCGGTGGATTGCCCGTAATCCATCGCAATTTATGTAAACCGCGTTAGATAAAAACAGTTAATAACAATAAAGACGAGGATGTAGGGATGAAAATGAAACACGTCAATGCCCGGTTGATCTGCCAAGTGTCAGCTGCGGCGGCATTGGTGCTGGCCGGTAACGCCATGGCGGCGGATGCCTTCAGCTCCGATTCGAAATGGATGACCGGTGACTGGGGTGGCGAGCGGACCAAGCTGATCGAGCAGGGTATCGACATCAAGGCCGACTACGTTGGGGAAGTCGGTGGCAACCTGAACGGTGGCTACAACGACGACAAGACCGCGCGTTACGCTGACCAGTTCGGTCTGGGCGTGGCACTCGATCTGCAAAAGCTGTGGGGCTGGGATAACACCCAGGCGAAGATCCAGCTGACCAATCGTAACGGCTACAACATCTCCAACGACCGCGTTGGCGATCCGCGTGCCGGCACCCTCAGCTCCTCGCAGGAAGTTTACGGTCGTGGCCACATGGTGCGTCTGACCCAATTGTGGATTCAGCACCAGTTCTTCGACAACAAACTCGACGTCAAGGCCGGTTACTTCGGTGAAGGCGAAGACTTCAACACCTTCCCGTGCGACTTCCAGAACCTGGCGTTCTGTGGCTCCCAAGTGGGTAACTGGGCCACCAACATCTGGTACAACTGGCCGGTTAGCCAGGCTGCCATCCGCGTGAAGTACAACATCAACGACGAGCTCTACGCGCAAATCGGTGCGTACAACCAGAACCCGTCGCAGCTGGAACACGGCAACGGCTTCAAACTCAGCGGCAGCGGCACCAAAGGTACCGTTCTTCCGGTTGAATTGGTCTGGTCGCCGAAGGTCAACAGCCTGCCGGGCGAATACCGCGTCGGTTACTACAAGAGCACGGCCGATGCCGACGACGTTCGCGAAGACGTCAACGGTTTCGACGCTGCTACCACTGGCGACGCCTACAAGTCTCACAGCAGCAAAAGTGGCTACTGGTTCGTCGCGCAACAGCAACTCACCAGCCACAACGGTGATGCGACTCGCGGTCTGAACATCGCGGCCAACGCCACGTTCCACGACAAAGACACCAACTTCATCGACAACTACCAGTCGGTGATGTTTGTCTACAAAGGCCCGTTCGACGCGCGTCCGAAGGATGACGTCGGTATCGGCGCGGCACGTATCCACGTCAACGATGACGTGAAGAAAAACGCCGAGCTGCTGAACGTGTCCAACGGTGTGTCGGATTACGACAATCCGGTGTTCTCGCCGATTCGTGAAACCGAATACAACTACGAAATCAACTACGGCTTCCACGTCACCAATTGGCTGACCGTACGTCCTAACCTGCAATACATCACTCACCCGGGCGGTGTGGATGATGTGGACAACGCTTTGGTCGCTGGCCTGAAAATTCAGTCTACGTTCTGACGCGTCTGCGATAAGCTCCTCTCTATGTGCGCATATTTGCGGACAGCCAAGGCTGTCCGCTTTTTTTTGTGACACAGGTCTGATGTGTTGCTTGATGATTTTTGTGGCTGGAGAGTTTTTTGTGGCGAGGGGATTTATCCCCGATGGGCTGCGAAGCGGCCCCAAACACTGCAATCGCGATATCACTGACAGACTGCATCTGCTGGTTTCATGACTGCTGCGCAGCCAATCGGGGATAAATCCCCTCGCCACAAAGTGCTGTGCAAGGCTTTTGGATTGATAAGTACCCCCATGATTTTCAGGACCGTGGCAAATGCATGAGCATCCGCTACAACGCTTTTTCAAATCCCTGCGTGAACAACCGGTGTTCGCCTGGGAGCGCTATCAGATGCGCGACGTGTTGGTGATCGATCACCCGCTGTGTCAGGCGGTGTTCAGTCGTCAGGGCGCGCAGTTGCTGCACTTTCAACCGCGCGGGCAAAAGCCATGGTTGTGGTGCGCGGCGAAGTGGCCGCATGTCGGGGCGATCCGTGGCGGTGTGCCGGTGTGTTGGCCGTGGTATGGCCGTCATCCGAGCGAAAACGCGTGGCCTTCACATGGCTGGGCGCGGTTGCTCGACTGGAAGTTGCTCGACAGCAGCAGCGCCGAAGATGGCGTGCGCCTGCACTGGCAATTAAAGCTGTGTGACTGGCAGGTTGACCTGCATGCGCACCTTGGCGAACGCATGGAATTGCGCCTGAGCACCGAGCATCAGGACGACATGCCGTGCCAGTTGAGCCAGGCTTTGCACGCTTACTGGCGTATTGGCGATGTCGGTGAGATAGCGCTGTCTGGACTCGAAGGGGCGCAGGGTTATGACCAGTTGAATCGCCAGTCTTGCCAGCAGGAAGGCGAGTTGCGGGTAGATGGCGGTTGTCAGCGGGTGTTCCAGCATGACGGTGAATTGCAGCTCAAGGATCACGCCTGGCAGCGCGAATTGTGCATCGATACCGGTGACAGTGCTGACACGGTGGTCTGGCACCCGGGCGCGCGGCCGTTGTTAGGCGTGACGTGGGATGAGATTTCGGAATTTGTCTGTGTGGAAGCGGCCGCGGGCGGGACAGACAGCCTGCACCTGGCGCCGGGGGAGAAGGCGCATTTGAGTTTGCAGGCGTGGGCCGCGGCTTAGTTTTGTGTCGTCTCAGCTGGCCCCATCGCTGGCAAGCCAGCTCCCACAGTTTTATGAGTGTCCGAAAAATTAATGTTCGGCACGAACCCTGTGGGAGCTGGCTTGCCAGCGATAGCGATAGATCAGTCAGCCAAGATTCCGGATCAGTTGAACTCGTCACCCACCGGATACCGGCTGGCATTCAAGCTCTCTTTGATCTTGCGCAAATGCGGCTGGAAATCCACCCCGCGACGCAACGTCATCCCCGTCGCCAAGACATCCAACACGGTCAACTGAATGATCCGCGAGGTCATCGGCATATAGATGTCGGTGTCTTCCGGCAGCGGAATGTTCAGGCTCAAGGTACTCGCCTTGGCCAGCGGCGAGTTCTCCGCCGTCAAACCCAACACCGAAGCGCCGTTCTCGCGAGCAATGCGCGCCACTTCCACCAGTTCACGGGTGCGGCCGGTGTAGGAAATGATCACGAACAGTTCGCCGGTGTGCGCCACCGAAGCAATCATCCGCTGCATCAACACATCGGCGTGCGCGGTGACCGCGAGGTTGAAACGGAAAAATTTGTGCTGCGCATCCAGCGCCACCGGTGCCGAAGCCCCGAGGCCGAAGAAGTGGATTTGCCGGGCCTGAATCAACAGGTCGACCGCGCGGCTGATCAGGTTCGGATCGAGCGCCTGGCAAGCGCTGTCCAGCGAGGCGATGGCGCTGCCGAAAATCTTTTGTGTGTACGCCTCGGGATTGTCATCGGCCTCGACCGCGCGACTGACATACGCCGCGCCGCTGGCCAGGCTCTGCGCCAGTTGCAGCTTGAGTTCGGGGTAGCCGCTGACGCCGAACGAACGGCAGAAACGGTTGACCGTCGGTTCGCTCACCGACGCCGCCTGGGCGAGGGCGGCGATGCTGAAGCGGGTGGCCTGCTGCGGGTTGAGCAGGATCACCTCGGCGACTTTGCGTTCGGCCTTGTTCAGGTCTTCAAGGCGACTCTGGATCTGTTCCAGTAAATTTCGCACGCGGTCCATATGGAATTCCTAATTCACCTGCGCAAAGGTGCGCCGGGCTATGCAAATTGGGCCTTTGATATGGCCCGTCACGGTGGCCTATCCTACTGATGCGTCCGAGCGACCACCACTCGGAATCTGTATTTTGCGAAAATGTTGTGGTTATTACTACATTTTCCCTTGAGTGATGCCTTGAAAAAAGGTATTTGTAGCTTAACTTGATAAAAGAACAAACATCATGCCTTCGATTACGGTTGAACCGTGCACCTTTGCCTTGTTCGGCGCGCTTGGCGATCTGGCCCTGCGCAAGCTGTTTCCCGCCCTTTACCACCTCGATGGCGCCGACCTGTTGCACGAGGACACGCGCATCATCGCGTTGGCCCGTGAAGAAGGTTCCCAACAGCAGCACATGGCGTTCATCGCCGCCGAACTGCGCCGCTATGTAGGCAAAGAGTTGGACGAGGCCGTTGCCGAGCGTTTCCTGGCACGCCTGACCTACCTGCACGTCGACTTCCTCAAATCCGAAGATTACGTGGCGCTGGCTGAACTGGCCGGTAGCACGCAACGCATGATTGCCTACTTCGCCACACCGGCAGCGGTGTACGGCGCGATTTGCGAGAACCTGGCGAAAGTCGGTCTGGCAGAGAACACCCGCGTCGTGCTGGAAAAACCGATCGGCTCCGACCTTGAATCCTCGCGCAAGGTTAACGACGCCGTGGCGCAGTTCTTCCCGGAGAACCGCACCTACCGCATCGACCACTATCTGGGCAAAGAAACCGTTCAGAACCTGATAGCCCTGCGTTTCGCCAACAGCCTGTTCGAAACCCAGTGGAACCAGAATTACATCTCCCACGTGGAAATCACCGTGGCCGAGAAGGTTGGCATCGAAGGCCGTTGGGGCTACTTCGACAAGGCCGGCCAACTGCGCGACATGATCCAGAATCACCTGTTGCAGCTGCTCTGCCTGATCGCCATGGACCCACCGGCCGACCTGTCCGCCGACAGCATCCGTGACGAGAAAGTAAAAGTGCTCAAGGCGCTGGCACCGATCAGCCCGGAAGGCCTGACCACGCAAGTGGTGCGCGGCCAGTACATCGCCGGCCACAGCGAAGGAAAATCCGTACCGGGTTACCTCGAAGAACCGAATTCCAACACCCAGAGCGACACTGAAACTTTCGTCGCTCTGCGGGCCGACATCCGCAACTGGCGCTGGGCTGGCGTGCCGTTTTACCTGCGTACCGGCAAGCGCATGCCGCAAAAGTTGTCGCAGATCGTCATCCACTTCAAGGAACCGTCGCACTACATTTTTGCGCCGGAACAACGCTTGCAGATCAGCAACAAACTGATCATCCGCCTGCAACCGGACGAAGGCATTTCCTTGCGCGTGATGACCAAAGAGCAGGGTCTGGACAAAGGCATGCAACTGCGCAGCGGGCCGCTGCAACTGAATTTCTCCGACACCTGGCGTAGCGCGCGGATCCCCGATGCCTACGAGCGGTTGTTGCTGGAAGTGATGAACGGCAATCAGAACCTGTTTGTCCGTAAAGATGAAATCGAAGCCGCGTGGAAGTGGTGTGACCAGCTGATCGCCGGGTGGAAAAAATCCGGTGACGCGCCCAAGCCGTATGCGGCCGGGTCGTGGGGGCCGATGAGCTCCATTGCATTGATCACGCGGGACGGGAGGTCGTGGTATGGCGATATCTAATGTGCAACTGCCGGCGGGCGTAAATGCCCACGAATTCAACAGTCCGGTGTTGTTGGCCGAAGGTCTGGCGCTGAACGTCGCCAAGCAATTGAGCGAGGCCATTGCGGCGCGCGGCAACGCGGTGCTGGTGGTGTCCGGCGGTCGGAGCCCGGTGGCGTTTTTCCAGCACCTGGCCAAGCAGGATCTGGACTGGTCGAAGGTCATCGTGACCCTCGCCGACGAGCGTTGGGTGCCGGTTGAACACGCCGACAGCAATGCCGGTTTGCTCAAGCAGTACTTGCTCAAAGGTCCGGCGGCCAAGGCGCAGTTCCTCAGCCTTTATAGCGCGGCGGCCAACGTCGAACAGGCGGCCGAACAGGCTGATCGCTTGCTCGCCGAGTTGCCGCCGATTGACGTGCTGGTGCTGGGCATGGGCGATGACGGCCACACGGCGTCGCTGTTCCCCGACAGCCCGAACCTGACCGAAGCCTTGCAGGCCGATGGCACCCGTCGTTGCTGGCCGATGCTGGCGCCGAGCGTGCCGCGTCAGCGTCTGACCATGAGCCGTGCGCTGCTGGCGTCGGCGAAGCACAAGATTCTGTCGATTTCCGGTCAGTCGAAGCTGACCACCCTGAATGCCGCGCTGGCATCCGACGACGTCGCCGCCATGCCGGTGCGCGCGTTTCTGCAACCTACGTTAGAGATTTACTGGTGCCCATGAGCCAAGGAACAGCCGCTATGACAACCCCATCCCCGACCGTTTCCATGGCGGACAAAGTTGCCCTGATCGACAGCCTCTGCGCCAAGGCGCGGATCCTGCCGGTGATCACCATCGCTCGCGAACAGGACGTGCTGCCGTTGGCCGACGCCTTGGCCGCCGGTGGTCTGACCGCGCTGGAAGTGACCCTGCGTTCGCAGTTCGGCCTCAAGGCCATCCAGATCCTGCGCGACCAGCGTCCGGAACTGATGACTGGTGCCGGCACCGTGCTCGATCGCAACATGCTCGCGGCGGCAGAAGCGGCCGGTTCGCAATTCATCGTCACCCCAGGCATTACCCGAGACCTGCTGGAAGCCAGCGTCGACAGCCCGATTCCGCTGTTGCCGGGCATCAGCAACGCCTCCGGCATCATGGAAGGCTACGGTCTGGGTTATCGCCGCTTCAAGCTGTTCCCGGCTGAGGTCAGCGGTGGCGTCGCGGCAATCAAGGCCCTCGGCGGCCCGTTCGGCGAAGTGAAATTCTGCCCGACTGGCGGCGTCGGCCCAGCCAATATCAAGAGCTACATGGCGCTGAAAAACGTCATGTGCGTGGGCGGTAGCTGGATGCTTGATCCAGAGTGGATCAAGAACGGCGACTGGGCGCGGATTCAGGAATGCACCGCCGAAGCGTTGGCGCTGCTGGACTGATTGATACCAAACACTTCGTTGTGTGTTCTACGGCTTTACGGTGCGCTCGGTCGGCGCACCGTTTTTTTTGCCCACAGAAAAGCCAACATCAAAAGATCGCAGCCTGCGGCAGCTCCTACATGGCAACGAGGCTGCGGGATGCGATGTAGGAGCTGTCGAGTGCAACGAGGCTGCGATCTTTTGATCTTGCTTTCAAATGGCGACGCCAAAAGATCGCAGTCCGGAGTTACGACGCGATACATAGTTACCGCACACAGGCGTTTGCATGGCGCTAATCTGCGTTCATCTTATGGAAGAGAGAACGTGTCATGGATCGAGACTCTGCAACAGCCTCACTGAACCCCGTTTATCAACTGGCCCCCGAGCAGATCGCCGGGCCGTATTTCCGTAACCCGCAACTGTTGCGTCGCAACATCAGCGAAGGCGCTGACGGCTTGCCGCTGCTGCTGCGCCTGACCATCGTCGATGCAATGACCGGTGAGCCCGTCAGTGGGGCGCTGGTCGACATTTGGCATTGCAATGCGCGCGGGGCGTATTCGGGCTGGAGCCGGATCAACCCGGACCTGGAAGTCGACTCCGACGACATCGGCTCGATCCCGCGCACCGACGATGACACGTATCTGCGCGGCAGCCAGTTTTGCGATCACAAGGGCAGGGTGCGTTTCACCACGATCTATCCGGGCTTCTACGCCGGTCGTGCGCTGCACATTCATGTCGCGGTGCGCATCGTCAGTGGCAACGAGTTTCTCGAAGAACGTAACGTGGCCTGGGTCGGGCAGCTGTATTTTCCTGAAGTTGTCTCGCGCTCGGTGCTCAACGCCAAGGCCTATCGTGGCCGGGCAACGACGGCGCTGAACAATGCGCAGGACAGCATTTATGCCGACATGGGCGGCGAGGCCTCGACCTTGACGGTCTGGCCGATCGGCCGCGATTCCCACGAGGACGGTTTCTTCGGCCACCTCACGATCGGCATCGACACGTTTGCCGCGTCTTCGCAGATCAAACCCGAGGACTTCGACAAATATACCGTCTAGCCAATCAGCGCAGTTCGTTCAGCGCGCGGGTCAGCAGTTGCATGTCACCAGCGGTGGTCGTCAGCCCAGGGGTGATGCGGATGCACGGCCCGCACGCAGCACCGTTGCGCACCACGGTAAATAGATTGAAATCATTGAGCAGGCGCTCGGCCATGGCCTGCTGATCGTCATGGCGGCTGAAACGCAGCGCGGTGATCCCGCAATACAAGCGTGGATCGTCCGGCGTCATCACTTCGATGCCCGGCAAGTGCCGCACGGCGCTGACCCACAGGTTGCGCAGGTAGTTGAGTCGCGCGCCTTTGGCCGCAGCGCCACCGAGTGAACGATGTTCTTCGAACACCAGCGGCAGAGTCATCAGCGCCGGAATGTTCGGTGTGCTGTAAGAGGTGCGGGCGCGGATGTCATTGATCGGGTAATGCATCTCGCCCATGTCGGGGTCGATGTCGGCCAGGCGTTGTGGCGCGATATAGAGGAAACCGAGGGTCAGTGGTGCGCCGATCCACTTGTGCAGGTTGTAGCCGGCGAAGGCGATACCCAATGCCTCGAAATCGAACTCGATCTGCCCCAGGGCGTGGGCGCCATCGAGGATGACGTCGACCCCGTACTCCTTGGCCAGCGCGGCGATGGCTTGCACTGGCATCACCAGCCCGGTGCGGTGGGTAACGTGGGTCAGGGCCATCAGCTTGAGTTTCGGATGGCCGATAAATACCTCGCGGTACGCCTCCAGCAAACTGTCGAAACTCGCCGGATGGGTGTGGGCAATCTCGATCACCTCGACGCCGCGATGCTTGGCCAGCCAGCGCATGGCGCCCTTGACCGTGTCGTACTCCAGGTCGCAGATCAGCACCTCATCACCCGGCTGCAGGCGGTTGTAGTTGCGGATCAGCGACTGCAAACCTTCGGTGGCATTGCGCGTGAACGCTACGCTTTGCGCGCGCACACCAATCAGCTCGGCCAGTTGTGCGCGGATATCGAGGTTGTCGTGCTGCTCAAAACGCTGGCGCACGTACACCGAGTTGCTGGTGTTGATCAGCTCGATGTTGCGCTGATACTCCTCGATCACCGTGCGCGACATACGCCCGAAGTAACCGTTCTCCAGGTTCACGGGACCGGGTTGCACATCGTATCGGTCGGCAAACGTCTGCCAGAAGGCTTCGTCACGGGCGCGGCGGGTGTTGTCAGGCATGGCGGCTGGCTCTATAGAGGAGGGCGCTTCAGTGGCGCGGGGCAGGTTTGCCATGTTTGGCGCGTAGCGGTTCGAGCAAGTCAGACAAGCCGTTGTGGTCGATCTCCTGCATCAAAGCGAGCAGGCCACCGAGTTCGCCATGGGGAAAACCTTCGCGGGCGAACCAGTTCAGGTAAGGCCCCGGCAGGTCGGCAATGATCCGGCCCTTGTATTTGCCGAAGGGCATTTCGCGGGTGATCAGCAGTTCGAGTTTTTCGGGATTCATCAATGAGATCGTCTGGCTTCAAATCAGCTTGGAAAATACAGGCATTCTGCATGCAGGCCAAATGACAGATCATGCAAATAACCGCAATACAGATAGTTCAATTGTATTTAAGTTGCTGATTTATAAGGGTTTGTTGGTTTTGAAAAAGCTGGCACGCACACTGCAATATCCCTTGCATCTTCCACCGATCGCAAGGAATTGAAAAATGACCGACGTTAATAAAGAAGCCATCTCTGTACTCAATGACCTGATTGAAACCAGCAAGGACGGTCAGGAAGGGTTCAAGACTTGCGCCGAAGACATCAAGCATCCAGAACTGAAAACCTTGTTCGTGACCCGCTCTGCCGATTGCGCCACCGCTGCAGCTGAACTGCAGGCCGAGGTTCGCAAGCTGGGCGGTGATCCGGAAACTTCCACCAGCGTCAGCGGTGACCTGCACCGTCGCTGGGTCGACGTCAAAGCCATGTTCACCGGCAAAGACGAAGAGGCTGTACTGAACGAAGCCGAGCGCGGTGAAGACCACGCCCTGAAGGCTTATCGTGAAGCCATCGAGAAAATCAACAAGCACAACCTGGTGGGCATTCGTGATCTGGTTGAGCGCCAATACCACGGCGTACAGCGCAACCACGACCAGGTGAAAGCCCTGCGTAACCAGGCTCGCGCACGCTCGTAAGCGTACGCCAGTAACAAAAAACGCCAGCTAGTCTGGCGTTTTTTTATGGGTGTTTTGAAAGCACAAGATCGCAGCCTGCGGCAGCTCCTACAGTGAACGCATTCCCCTGTAGGAGCTGCCGAAGGCTGCGATCTTTTCAATCAGCCAATGCTGATGGCCGGCAAAGTAGGCAGCGTTACAGTCTGTTGCTTGCGCGGCGCCAGAATCTCCGCCTCACCGTCCACCACCAACTCATCACGCTGGTTGAACACGCGAGTGGCAATGCGCACACGAAACTTCGGCAGCTTCTCGAGAATTTCCAGTCGCACGGTCAGCGTGTCGCCGATTTTCACCGGCTTCTGAAAGCTCATCTGCTGACCGATATAAATAGTGCCCGGCCCAGGCAGCTCGCACGCCACCGCGGCACTGATCAGCGCGCCGCTGAACATGCCGTGCGCGATTCGCTCCTTGAACATGCTGGCCGCTGCAAACTCGGCATCCAGGTGCACCGGGTTGTGGTCGCCCGACATCGCGGCGAACAGCTGAATGTCACGCTCTTCGACGGTCTTGCTGTAGCTGGCGGTCTGGCCGACTTCAAGGGCTTCGTAAGGGATGTTGGTAACCTGGGTCATCGGTCTTGATTCCTCTGATGGATCAAATCAATCCACAAAAAATTTATTCGCTGCGGTGAGGGCGCGGATGGCTCAGGACCTGATCAATCCAGGCCAGCACATCGGCGATCACTTCGTCGCGGTTGGTTTCGTTGAACAATTCGTGCCGCGCCTGCGGGTAGATCTGCAGTTGCAGGTTCTGGCTGCCGGCTGTGCGCAATGCGTTGGCCAGATCTGTCAGACGCTTGCCGTCACTCACCGGATCACATTCGCCGCCGATCACCAGCAATGGCAGGCCGGGGTCGATCTGGGCGAGATTGGACGCTTTGCTGATTTGCTGCAAGCCGCCGAGCAAGTCGATCCACAGCTGATTGGTGCAACGGAAGCCGCACAGCGGGTCGGCGGCGTATCGATCGACTTCGGCCGGGTCGCGGCTCAGCCAGTCGAACCGTGTGCGCACCGGCTTGAACTTGTTGTTGAACGAGCCGAACGACAACCACTCGATCAGCGCACTGCGACCCTTGCCGCCCTGCCGCAGTTTTTCCAGGCGGGCGATCTGCCGCGCCGCGCCATACAGCGCCACCGGCTGGAAATTCGAACCGCTGAGAATTGCCCCATGCAGGCTGGCGCTGTGGTGCAGCAGATAACCCTGGGCGAGATAGCTGCCCATGCTGTGGCCGAGCAGGATGATCGGCACGCCGGGATGCTGTTGGCCGATGTGCTGATTGAGGCTGGCGAGGTCACCGAGGACTTTGCACCAGCCGTCTTCATCGGCGAAATGCCCGAGCGTCCCATGATCGGCAGTTTTGCCATGTCCACGCAGATCCGCGGCGTACACCCCATATCCTTTGTCGCAAAACGTGTCGGCCAAACGCGCGTACCGAGCGCTGTGTTCCGCCATGCCATGGGCCAGCAGAACCACCGCCTTGAGCGGCGCGCGAGGCAGCCAGCGATTGACGTACAGGCGGCTGCGGTCACTCGCGTCCAGCCATAGGGTGTCGTGGGTCATGGCGATTCCTTTGCTCTGAGTCGGCACATTGTATAGCGCGTCTGATCAGCCCACGCCACGGCACGAAGATTCACACGATCAATGACGGCTTTGCCCGTATTTGCCTCAATGGCCATAACTGCTAGTGTCCGTGAAGCTCCGCTTTTTCAGAAATGACAGAAAGCGGCCCGGATCGGCTCAGGTAAAGAGGACAAGAACAATGCAACCTGATTTCTGGAACGACAAGCGCCCGGCCGGCGTACCGCTGGACATCGACATGGGCGAGTTCAAGTCGGTGATCGAGGTGTTTGAACGTTCCTGCAAGAAGTTCGCGGATCGCCCGGCGTTCAGCAACATGGGCGTGACCCTGACCTACGCTGAACTCGAACGCCAGAGCGCCGCCTTCGCCGGTTACCTGCAAGCGCACACCGATCTGGTGCCGGGCGATCGCATTGCGGTGCAGATGCCCAACGTCCTGCATTACCCGATTGCGGTGTTCGGTGCGTTACGCGCCGGGCTGATTGTGGTCAATACCAACCCGTTGTACACCGCGCGGGAGATGCGTCACCAGTTCAAGGATTCCGGCGCGCGCGCATTGGTTTACCTGAACATGTTCGGCCAGAAAGTCCAGGAAGTGCTGCCTGACACCGACATCCAGTACCTGATCGAAGCGAAGATGGGCGACCTGATGTCCACCGCCAAGGGCTGGCTGGTCAACACCGTGGTCAGCAAAGTGAAAAAAATGGTCCCGGAGTATTCGCTGCCGCAAGCGATCTCCTTCAAGAGCGCGCTGCGCATGGGCCGAGGCCTGGGCATCAAGCCGCTGAAGGTCAGTCTCGACGACACCGCCGTGCTGCAATACACCGGCGGCACCACCGGCCTGGCGAAAGGCGCGATGCTGACCCACGGCAATCTGGTGGCGAACATGCAACAAGTGCGTGCGTGTCTGGCGCAGCTCGGGCCGGACGGTCAGCCACTGCTGCGCGAAGGTCAGGAGGTGATGATCGCGCCGCTGCCGCTGTACCACATCTATGCCTTCACCGCGAATTGCATGTGCATGATGGTCTCCGGTAACCACAACGTACTGATCAGCAATCCGCGCGACATTGCCGGCTTCATCAAAGAGCTGAAGAACTGGCGTTTCTCGGCACTGTTGGGTTTGAACACGCTGTTCGTCGCACTGATGGAGCACCCGGATTTCAAGACCCTGGACTTCTCCAGCCTGAAACTCACCAACTCCGGCGGCACTGCGCTAGTGAAAGCCACCGCCGAGCGTTGGGAGCAGATGACCGGTTGCCGCATCACCGAAGGTTACGGTCTGACCGAAACCTCGCCCGTGGCCTGCACCAATCCGTATGGCGACCAGTCGCGCCTCGGCACGGTCGGCCTGCCAGTGCCGGGTACCTTGCTCAAAGTCATCAACGATGACGGCGTCGAGCAGCCGATGGGCGAGCGCGGCGAGCTGTGCATCAAGGGCCCGCAGATCATGAAAGGCTACTGGCTCAAACCGGAAGCCACCGCCGAAGTGCTGGATGCCGAGGGCTGGTTCAAGTCTGGCGACATTGCGGTGATCGATCCGGACGGATTTGTACGGATTGTCGATCGCAAGAAGGACATGATCATCGTCTCCGGTTTCAACGTGTACCCGAACGAGATCGAAGACGTGGTGATGGCCCATCCGAAAGTCGCCAATTGCGCGGTGATCGGCGTGCCGGACGAGCGCTCGGGCGAGGCGGTGAAGCTGTTTGTGGTGGCGCGGGAGACCGGCGTCAGCCTTGAAGAGTTGAAGGCTTACTGCAAAGAGAATTTCACCGCATACAAGGTGCCGAAACACATCGTGCTGCGTGAGTCGTTGCCGATGACGCCAGTGGGTAAGATCCTGCGCCGTGAGTTGCGCGATATCGCTTAACGCTTGAAAACAAAAAGATCGCAGCCTTCGGCAGCTCCTACAGGAAACACATCCCATGTAGGAGCTGCCGAAGGCTGCGATCTTTTGCTTCTAAGCCCCTAATTCCGGGGCTTTCAAAGTGTTATAGGATTTTTGCTCTAAAATGACCGTTAGCAAGTCTTGAGTCACAAACATGACTGTATGGGCCGCTTTTGGCTCTAGTCGACCCTCGGCAAAGCTGCTACTCTCGGCGCGCTTTGTGACTTCTCGGCCTATCTAAAAGCCAGATTCACCAATACAAAACAAACACCAATAATAATCGCATCAAATGCGGTGAAGAATTCGCGTTGCTGAGGAGTGGGCTTCCATGATCGAAGACTTTTGGAAGGATAAGTACCCCGCTGGAATTGCTGCCGACATCAATCCAGACGAGTACCCGAATATTCAGGCAGTGTTGAAGCAGTCCTGCCAACGCTTCGCCAACAAACCGGCTTTCAGCAACCTGGGCAAGACAATCACCTACGGTGAACTGTACGAATTGTCCGGTGCGTTTGCCGCGTATCTGCAACAGCATACCGACTTGCAGCCCGGTGATCGAATCGCCGTGCAATTGCCCAACGTTCTGCAATACCCGGTAGCCGTCTTCGGTGCCATCCGCGCCGGGCTGATCGTGGTCAACACCAACCCGCTGTACACCGCGCGGGAAATGGAACACCAATTCAACGACTCCGGTGCCAAAGCCCTCGTTTGCCTGGCCAACATGGCGCATCTGGCCGAAGCCGTGGTGCCGAAAACCGGCGTCAAACACGTCATCGTCACCGAAGTCGCCGACCTGCTGCCGCCGATCAAGCGCCTGCTGATCAACAGCGTCATCAAGTACGTGAAGAAAATGGTCCCGGCCTATCACTTGCCCAAGGCCGTCAAGTTCAATGACGTGCTGAGCAAAGGCCAGGGCCAGCCTGTGGCCGAAGCCAACCCGGACAGCGGCGACGTTGCGGTGCTGCAATATACCGGTGGCACCACCGGCGTTGCCAAGGGTGCGATGCTGACCCACCGCAACCTCGTCGCCAACATGCTGCAGTGCAAGGCGCTGATGGGGTCGAACCTCAATGAAGGTTGCGAGATCCTGATCACGCCGCTGCCGCTGTACCACATCTATGCGTTCACCTTTCATTGCATGGCGATGATGCTGATCGGCAACCACAACATCCTGATCAGCAACCCGCGCGACCTGCCGGCGATGGTCAAGGAACTGTCGAAGTGGAAGTTCAGCGGTTTCGTCGGCCTCAACACATTGTTCGTGGCGCTGTGCAACAACGAAGGTTTCCGCAAGCTGGACTTCTCGGCGCTCAAAGTCACCTTGTCCGGCGGTATGGCCCTGCAACTGGCCGCTGCCGAGCGCTGGAAAGCGGTGACCGGCTGCTCGATCTGCGAAGGTTACGGCATGACCGAAACCAGCCCGGTGGCCACGGTCAACCCGATCCAGAACATCCAGATCGGCACCATCGGCATTCCAGTGCCGTCGACCCTGTGCAAAGTCATCGACGACGCCGGTGTCGAGCAGCCGCTGGGTGAAATTGGCGAGCTGTGCATCAAGGGTCCGCAAGTGATGAAGGGCTACTGGCAGCGTCAGGAAGCCACCGATGAAATGCTCGACAGCGAAGGCTGGCTGAAAACAGGTGACATCGCGCTGATCCAGCCGGACGGCTACATGCGTATTGTCGATCGCAAGAAAGACATGATTCTGGTCTCCGGTTTCAACGTTTATCCGAACGAACTGGAAGACGTGCTGGCGACCCTGCCGGGCGTGTTGCAGTGCGCGGCGATCGGCGTGCCGGACGAGAAGTCGGGCGAGGCGATCAAGATTTTCATCGTTGCCAAACCGGGTGTCACCCTGACGAAAGAGCAGGTGATGGATCACATGCGTGCCAACGTCACGGGCTACAAGGTGCCGCGTTCGGTGGAATTCCGCGATGCGCTGCCGACCACCAACGTCGGCAAGATCCTGCGCCGCGAGTTGCGTGATGAAGAGCTGAAGAAGATCAAGGCCAAGTCCACCGCCTAAACCAAAAAGCCCCGCATCAGCGGGCTTTTTGTTGCAGATCAACAGATCGCAGCCTGCGGCAGCTCCTACATTTTGGAATGCGTTCCCTGTAGGAGCTGCCGCAGGCTGCGATCTGTTGATTTACTGACGGAACGGCGCGAAATTCACGTTGGTCCCCGCCGGACGCATGTCCTGCAGATACGAATCCTTGTCCGCACTCAATTCCAGGCTCAACGCCGCTTTGCGCTTGCCTTCATTGCGAATCACCAGCCCTTCGAGCTTTTCACGCAAAAACACCGTTGGCACTTTCAGGTGCAGCAGTTCGTCGGTGGCCGGCGTGTGCATCAGCAGGTGAATCCACTCGTACTGACCAATCGCCAGACGCGACACCGGCAGGTCGAACCACCAGATGTTGCGGTTGCGGTTCAGTTCGGCGAAGTGGCAGTTGTTGGTGCCGAGCACAGCGCCACCCAGTTCCTTGTTTCTACGGGCGATGGCGAGCGTTTTATCGAGTTTCATAACATTCCTGCGGGATCGGTTCATTGGCGCACGGCGCCCATATGTTGCGCATTCTCGTGGCAATGCACCCAAACATAAAGCCCAACCTGCTCGTCGCGACGAAATGATCCGGCGAAAAATAAATGAAACTTGGCGCAAACCCGGCCAGTCAATCATTACGTACTGACTTTTCCTCCTAATTGCACCAAGGAGAAACACCATGAGTAGCACAGGCGATAAAGTAAAAGGCATGGCCAACGAAGCAGTCGGCAACGTCAAGCAAGGCGTCGGTAAAGCCACCGACAACACCAAGCTGCAAGCCGAAGGCAAGATTCAAGAGAAGAAAGGCGAAGCCCAGCAAGCAGTCGGCAAAGCCAAGGACGCGGTCAAGAAAGGCGTCGACAAGGCGTAATCCAGCCTTGAACGAAACACACGAACGGCCATCCAAGGATGGCCGTTTTTGTGTCGAAATCCTGCTGACACCCGGCAAGGTTCGCCAAACAGGCTACCTTGATGTAAAAAACGGCCCCTGAGTCGCCACGACTTCAAACCTGTATAGCGGCGAAAGGAGACGCGAATGATATTTCCGGACATGAAAGGTCTGCCCCTGCACCGGGTGATGGTGCGCACGGTCACTGAATTCGTCGATGACGAAATGTCGACCTACGCCTCGGCACTGGCCTACCAGATGCTGTTCTCGCTGTTCCCGTTCATCCTGTTTCTGATCGCCCTGATCGGTTTCCTGCACCTGCCGGACTTCTTCTCCTGGCTGCGCCTGCAATCGGAACTGGTGTTGCCGCCGCAGGCACTGGAGCAAGTCAACCCGGTAATCGACCAGCTGCAGCAATCCAAGGGCGGTCTGCTCTCGGTCGGTATCGTTATCGCTCTGTACACCGCCTCCGCTGGCGTGCGCCTGATGATGAGCGCGATGAACGCCGCGTATGACGTGGTCGAAGGGCGGCCGATCTGGAAGCGTTTCCCGCTGTCGATTTTCTACACCGTCGGTATTGCCGGCATGTTGCTGGTAGCCGCCGCGTTGATGGTGCTCGGGCCGCAAGTGATGGGCTGGATTGCCGCGCAGGTTGGTCTGGAAGAAGTCATCGTGACCATTTGGACCATCGCGCGCTGGCCGGTGATCGTGATTCTGATGATGGTTGCCGTGGCACTGATCTACTACGTGATGCCTGACGTCAAACAGGAATTCCGCTTCATCACGCCGGGCTCGGTATTGGCCGTGGTGGTGTGGATCATCGCCTCGTTGGGTTTCGCGTTCTACGTGAAAACCTTCGCCAACTACAACGCGATGTATGGCAGCATCGGGGCGATCATCGTGCTCTTGCTGTACTTCTACATTTCCGCCGCGGTGCTGCTGCTCGGTGCGGAGATGAACGCGGTGATCGAGCACATGTCCAGCGAGGGCAAGGATGCGGGCGAAAAAGTCCCCGGCGAACTCGATGAACAACCCAAACAACACGTCTCGGGCCTGGGCCGCGATCATTCGCTCAAGCCGGACACTGACGAAGTCTGATCATGATCCGTGAAATTCTCAAAATGGGCGACGAGCGCCTGCTGCGCATCGCCCCGCCGGTGCCGCCGGAAATGTTCAACAGCGCCGAGTTGTGGCAACTGATCGACGACATGTTCCAGACCATGGAAAGCGTCGGTGGCGTTGGCCTGGCCGCGCCGCAGATCGGCGTTGATCTGCAACTGGTGATCTTCGGTTTCGAGCACAGCGAACGTTACCCCGACGCCGAAGCCGTGCCGCAGACGATCCTGATCAACCCGCTGATCACGCCGTTGAATCCGTTGATGGAGGAGGGGTTTGAAGGGTGTTTGTCGGTGCCGGGGTTGCGCGGTGCGGTGGATCGTTTTCAGCAGATTCGCTACGAGGGTTTTGATCCGAAGGGCGAGCCGATTGTGCGCGTGGCTTCGGGGTTTCATGCGCGGGTGGTGCAGCATGAATGCGATCACCTGATCGGCCGGTTGTACCCGTCGCGCATCACCGACTTCAGCAAGTTCGGCTTCACCGAAGTGATGTTTCCGGATCTCGATCCCACGGTTGACGATTAACCAGAATCAAAAGATCGCAGCCTTCGGCAGCTCCTACAGGGATAGGTGTAGGAGCTGCCGAAGGCTGCGATCTTTTGATCTTCACCCCAGGCCCATCGCAATCATCGGCTTGCTCCGCGCATAGCGGCTCAATCGCTCTGCCATCGCTTGCGGCAGGGCGGGGTCATAACTGAACCCGCGCCGCTCATAAAAACCACGCAAGTCCGGATGGCAGAACAGCCACACCGGCTCCGTCACATCCTGCACCGCCGCCGCAATCAATTGTGCAGCAAGCCCTTGCTCTCGGCACTGCGGATCAACCAACAACCCCGTCAACCAATGCCCACCCGCCACCGGCCGCAAGCACAGTGCCGCCACAATCTCACCCCGTCGCGCCACCCACAATTGCGCCTCGCGCACCGCTTTCATCGACGACTGGTGGCTGCGGTAAAACTTGTTCATCAACGGCCAGAGTGACGCGTCGAGCAGGCTGTACTGGGTATCGGGCATGGGGTCTGACTGTCGGTGGGCAAAGCGGCGATTATAAAAGAACGCGGGCCTGTGGATAGGTGTATACCTGACCTCACATCCCCTGTGAGTGGAGTACGCATCATGTCCAAAGGTATGGATTCAAAAAAAGCCGCGAAGAAGAAACCGGCCAAGACCGCGATTGAAAAACGTGCGGAGAAGAAGGCCAAGAAAGTCGACATCTTCGGTCACTGATCACGCCTTTCGGAAGCCCGGTTCTCGGGCTTCCCTGTTGATTGAAAATAATCTGCAAGATTCTCGGTGGTCGTTGCACAGAAAGGGAAGGAACCCGCAGCGAGCAACGCCATGCCCCATTATTTCGACGCCGCCCACCGGCAACACATCGAAACCCTGCGCCAACGCTTCACTGCCCGCACCGAATGGCCGACCTGGTTGCTGCTGATCGCGGTGTATGGCGGCTGGTTTGCCATCCTTCTCAATAGCCATAGGCTCGGTCCCGGCCTGAGTACGTTGCTGCTGATTCCGCTGCTGGTGTTGTGGCTGTCGGTGCAGCACGAATTGCTCCATGGCCATCCGACCCGCTCCAAAGCGCTGAACAAAATCCTCGGTTATGCGCCGTTTGCGGTGTGGTATCCGTACACGCTTTATCGCGACAGCCATCTGTTGCATCACCGCGACGAGGACTTGACCGTGCCCGGCGTCGATCCAGAAAGCCGCTACCTGAGCGCAGCACGCTGGCAGGGCCGTCCACTGTTCGCGCGCAGCCTGCACTGGCTGAACAAAACCGTACTCGGTCGCTTCGTGATCGGTGCGCCGCTGGCACTGATCGCACTGGCCACAGAAGAACTGCAACGGCTGAAAAACGCCGAGCGCCAGGCGTGGTTGATGTGGCTGACCCACGGCGCGCTGACCTTATTGATGCTCGGATTTATCGCCCGCTACAGTGCGCTGCCCGTGTGGCATTACGTGCTCCTGATCAGCGTGCCGGCACTGTCGATCGCGATGATTCGCTCCTACTATGAACATCGTCCGCACGCGCAACCGCAGCAGCGCAGCGTGCTCAACGAGGCTGCGTGGCCGTGGCGCTGGCTGTTTCTCAACCTCAACTTTCATCTGGTGCACCACGACTTGCCGGGGTTGGCGTGGTACGACTTGCCCAAGGTCTACTGGCGACATCGCGAGCAGTGGCTGGCGCGCAGCGGCGGGTTTCTGGTGCAAGGGTACGGGCAGTTGTGGCGCGAGCATGGCATCAAACCAATCGACAGCCCCGAGCATCCCTATCACTGAGCCAAAACCACCACCGTCCCCTGTAGGAGTGTGCCTGCTCGCGATAGCGGTCTGTTTGTGACATCTACTGTGCATGACCCACCGCTATCGCGAGCAGGCTCACTCCTACATTTGGACATTCGTTGTCAGGGAATATGTGAATGACCCAATACCACGCCGAACTCTTGATGTACACCGCCCCCGAGCCCATCCGCGTGGCCAACGAACGCTGGCTCGCGCGCATCCTTGAGCACCTCGGCCACACACGCCTGAACGCTGAAACCCTGTCATTGCCCGAACTCTGGTTATCCCCCAATTTGCTGCTCACACAAACCTGCGGTTATCCGTTGATGACAGCGTTAAAAGGCCAGGTTCGAGTGATCGGCCGCCCGCGCTACGAACTCCCCGATGCCAGCGCCGGCAATCATTGCAGCCTGCTCCTCAGCCGCGTCGATGATCCACGCGAAACCTTGCCAGCCTTTCGCGACAGCCGCGGCGTGATCAACAGCGACGACTCCAACAGCGGCATGAACCTGTTGCGTCAACGCCTCGCCCCGCTGCATCGGGATGGGCAATTCTTCTCCACGGTCGGTATCAGCGGCGGTCACCGTGAAAGCCTGCGCTGGTTGCGTGAAAGGCGCGCAGATCTGGCCGCCATCGACAGCGTCACCTTCGCCTACCTCGCGCGGCATGCGCCTGAGGAAGTCAGGGGATTACGTGTTGTTGGACGCAGTGCGTTCAGTCCGACCTTGCCTTTTATCACCGTTGCCAGTGCTACGGATGAACAGATAGAGCGGCTGCGGCAGGTGATGAATCAGTCGTTGCACGAACTTCCGGATGTTGTGCAAACGTTGGGATTGCCAGAGGTGTTGGCGGCGGGTGAGGGTGATTATCAGGTGGTGCTCGACTATCAGCGTGAGGCTGAGGAGTTGGGGTATGGCCACTTGCGTTGAAAGATCGCAGCCTTCGGCAGCTCCTACAGGAGCATGTAGGAGCTGGCGAAGGCTGCGATCTTTTGATCTTATATTCATAAAATGCATATAAAAATGATATTTAAATATTATTAATGCATAAGGCGCTTTGCTACGATCGCGCCACCGGAACACCGGACATTCAGCGACCCCTAACCCAGGAGCCCCTATGTCCGGCGCCGACCTTTCTCATCGCCAGCACCTCGACGGCTTGTTCCGCGCCCATCACCACTGGCTCTGCGCCTATCTGCGTGGTCATCTGCGCGACGTCGCCAGTATTGAAGACATCGCTGCCGAAACCTTCGCGCAACTGCTCGAAGCCCCTGCGCTGCAAGCGATTCGCGAACCGCGCGCACTGCTGACGACCATTGCCCGGCGCTTGCTCTTCCAGCGCTGGCGCCATGCTGATCTGGAGCGGCGGCATTTGCCCTCGATCGAGACGCAAACCAGCGCATCCCCGGAAGACATCGCGCACTTCAGTCAGGCACTGTCTCGCCTCGATCGCAGCCTGCAGCGGCTGCCCGGCAAAGTCCGCTCGACCTTTTTGCTCGCGCGCATCGACGGCCTGACTTACCCGCAAATCGCCGCTGAACTGGGCATCTCGCAACGTTCGGTCAGCGTCTACATGAGCCGTTCCCAGGCCCTGTGCAATCGCCACAGCGCCCGTCAATTCCTACAAGAAAAGAGGTCTGCATGAGATCGATCAAAACCCTGCTCGGCCGTTCGTTGCTGGCGCTGAGCCTGAGCGTCGGCGCCGTCTCGGCGGCTGAGAAAGCCGCGCCGATTCACTTCGGCGATATCACCTGGGAGAGCGGCAGTTTCATCACCGAAGTGCTGCGTCTGATCGTTGAAAAAGGCTACGGCTACCCGACCGACACATTGCCTGGCAGCACCGTCAGCCTGGAGGCAGCGCTGGCCAAAAACGATATTCAGGTGATCGGCGAAGAATGGGCCGGGCGCAGTCCGGCGTGGGTCAAAGCCGCTGCCGAGGGCAAGGTGTTTGGCCTTGGTGACACGGTCAAAGGCGCGACCGAAGGCTGGTGGGTGCCGGAGTATGTGATCAAGGGCGACCCTGAGCGGGGGATCAAGGCTGTGGCACCGGAGCTGAAATCGGTGGCGGATCTGCCGCGCTACAAAGAGCTGTTCCGCGATCCGGAAGACCCGAGCCGCGGGCGTTTCCTCAACAGCCCGACCGGCTGGACCTCAGAGATCGTCAACAGCCAGAAGCTCAAGGCGTATGCGCTCAACGACAGCTTCGTCAACTTCCGCACCGGTTCCGGCGCGGCGCTGGACGCTGAGGTGGCATCGTCGATCAAACGCGGCAAACCGGTGCTGTTCTACTACTGGTCGCCGACGCCGCTGCTCGGGCGTTTCAAACTGGTGAAACTGGAAGAGCCGCCATTCGATGCCGAAGCCTGGAAAACCCTGGCCGATGCCAATAACCCCAACCCCAAGGGCACCCGCTCGATGCCGGCAAGCCTGGCAATTGGCGTGTCGGCGCCGTTCAAGGCGCAGTATCCGGAGCTGGTGACGTTTTTCGAGAAGGTCGATCTGCCGATTGATCTGTTGAACCAGACACTGGCGCAAATGAGTGAAAAACGCTTACAGCCGCGGGCAGTGGCCGAAGCGTTTCTGCGCAATCAACCCCAAGTCTGGAAGCTCTGGGTCCCGGCAGAAGTAGCCACCCAAGTCAGCACCAACCTCTAACCGCGCCCCCTGTAGGAGCTGCCGCAGGCTGCGATCTTTTGACTTTGATTTTTTTCAAGATCAAAAGATCGCAGCCTGCGGCAGCTCCTACAGAGGGAATGCATTTCTCGCTGAACCGTTTTTTGTGCAAAAAGTGCCAGAGTCTGGCCGACTAGTGGCCTTGCGCACGGCCTCGCGCTGGCTATGCTCCCCTGTAACTAACTATGTCGACCGTGCACGGTTAGTGCAGGAATTCATGCTGCCAGAGTGCGCAAGTCAAGGCACCGACACTGAACCAACAAGGAGCATCTTGTACATGGAAGTTCTTCAACGCGTTAGGGCTGGCCCGCGTGCGGGCTATCAAGAGAAGGATGTCTTGATTAGAGCGTCGCTGCATGGACACTCCGATTGATCATCATTTATCACCTGACAACTTCCTCCCGTGGAGGAATGCGTGTGCCTGTTCTGTGGAACGTAGTGGTGGATCGTGAAAGAACTGAACTTTCATCAAATCAAAAGTCCGCGCGGAAGGTGATACAACCATGTTCAACCTACATCACAAGGCTGACCTGCAGGAAATCGAGCGTTTCAGCTGCGCCCTGACCGAGGCCAATGCCAAGTTGGCGGCGATCAGCCGTTCGATGGCAATGATTGAATTCAGCCCTGACGGCATCGTCCTGGATGCCAATGAAAATTTCTGCAAGACCATGGGTTACAGCGCTGAAGAAGTGCGCGGCAAACATCACCGGGTGTTTTGCGAAGAAGCGTTTTACCGCAGCGAGGAATACGCCAAATTGTGGCGCGACCTGGCCCGGGGTGAACCGATCAGCGGCACGTTTCTGCGCTTGAACAAGGGCGGCAAGGAAGTCTGGCTCGAGGCCAGTTACATGCCCGTCTATGGCCCGGATAAACAGGTCAGAAGTGTGATCAAAGTGGCGGCGGACATCACCGCCCGGGTCAACAAGGAACACGAAGAAGAAAGCATGCTCGCGGCGATCAGTCGCTCGATGGCGGTGATCGAGTTCACCCCGGAAGGCAATGTCATCACTGCCAACGACAACTTTCTGAAAACCATGCAGTACTCGCTCAACGAAGTCGTCGGCCATCACCATAGCCTGTTCTGTCATCGGTCTGAGTCCGAGTCGGCGCAGTACAAGGCGTTCTGGGCATCGCTCAATCGCGGCGAATATCACTCCCATCGTTTTGAGCGCAAGAACAAGTCCGGGCAGATGGTGTATCTGGAGGCCTCGTACAACCCGCTGTTCGACGCCAAGGGCCGCTTGTACAAAGTGGTCAAGTTCGCCAGCGACATCACCCATCAGATGACCACCCTGCAAAACGCTGCCGAATCGGCCCACAGCACGTCGGTGCAAAACGACGCCTGTGCGCAGAAAGGCTCGCAAGTCGTGCAGCAGACGGTGCAGATCATCCAGGACATTTCCCGCGACCTCAACGAAGCCGCAGTGAGTATCGATGCGGTCAGCAAGCAGTCGGACATCATCGGCACCATCGTCCAGACCATTCGCGGCATTGCCGATCAGACCAACCTGCTGGCACTTAACGCTGCGATTGAAGCGGCGCGGGCCGGCGAACATGGGCGCGGGTTTGCGGTGGTGGCCGACGAGGTGCGCAGCCTCGCGGCACGAACCAGCCAGGCGACGCTGGAGATTGTCGATGTGGTGCGCAAGAACCATGATTTGTCGTTGAGCGCGGTGTCGAGCATGCAATCGAGTTTGAGCCGCACCGGGCTTGGCGTGGAATTGGCGAATGAGGCGGGGGCGGTCATTCAGGAAATCCAGCAGGGGTCACGGCATGTGGTGGATGCGATCAGTCAGTTCAATGAAACCCTGCAACTAAACTGAACCCGCTGAAAAAAGCGCTTATTCCTGGCCAGAGGACGGCAAGGAATGAGCGCCAGTGGGTATCGAGACCTGGAAGTCGCTATTGGAACTTCAAGCCTTTTTTAGCGGTTCAACAGTAATATCGATGGTGCCTTCAACTTGCCATTCCCTACCAAAATCATCCGGCAGGATTGCTTTGAAATTGCCCTTATAGGTGCCCTCCAGATGATTTACTTCAAGCATTCCCGTCAGATCTTTGGACACGGAATATAAGTTATCGGCATAAATGATGGATGCCGTCAGGTCATCAAGTATGTGAGTGTCGGTATCGATCCCGTCTTTGAATTCGAACGTCAGGGTTTTGCCCTGATTGTCATTGGTTCGAATGACTTTGGTAGGAATAGGCGGCGCATTCGGAATGACGATAAACGACGTGGCCGCGTAGTCTGCCCTTGCCGGGGCGCCCGCCAGGGTAAATTTAGCGTTAAGGGTGTTAGCCATGGATATCTCCTTATATCTGCAGTGAGGCGGGAATCTTATTGTTCCCGCCCCCGGATCATTGGCTTCACCGCCCTGGACGTCTACTGTCAGAAATTACAGGTAGCGTCGTTATCTGCCGCCATCCAGAAGAGCGGCCATAAAAAAAGAGCCCGTATTCAGGGCTCTTTTTTTCAGACGACGTCAAAGCGTAGCGAGTAGTTTATCCGCCATCTTGTCGCTGTCCTTGACGTCGTTGACGTTCTCTTTCTCCGATTGTGCCAGTTGCATTTTGTCCTGCAAACGCTGGGCAATCTCTTTGCTGATCGCCAGTTGTTTCTCCGGCGGCATGTTGGCGATGTCTTCCTCGGTAATGCCCAGGTCCTTGAGGATGCTGTCGCGCAGGCGCTGTTCCGGCGTCTTGCTCATGTAGTCCTTGAACTCGTCGGTGGCGCTTTTGCCGGCGACGGAAGTGGCATCGGTGGACTGCAGGTTGACGCGGGTCTTGGCGAACGCCTCGTCGACGTTATCGCTGATGCGCGTGGCTTCGCTGACTTGTTGGGTGGCAATCTGCGTGGCTGAAGCCTGTACCTTGCTGGTGGCTTCGGTGCTTTGCGTCTGTACCTGGTTTTGCAGGGTTTGCAGCATCGCGCCATGCAGGCCGCCTTGCAGACCGGCCGCCGCCGTGGCGGTGGCGTCTTCGGCTAACCGCTTGGGCAGCGGCAGCACTTCCATTTGTTTGGCACTGACCAACATGATGAATTGACCTGTAGGTAATGACTGACGGCCATACTCAGCAAATACCATGCCCTTGGAACAAAACCTTTTATTTCAAGGGCTTGATCAGAGTGTTGGACGAGAGATCGGCCATCCTTTGCCGCCGGGTGGCAGGGGATCACCGCCAGGTTTCAACGATGGGCAATGTTTTCCAGCGCCAGATTGCGGGTGCGCGGGCCGAACCAGCCGATGGTCAGCATCACGATCAACATGCTGCTGGCAATGAACGCCAACACGCCCGGCGTGCCGAAGCTGTCGAGAAAAAAGCCGATCAACAGACTGCTGAACACCGTCGACAAGCGACTGAACGAATAGCAGAAGCCCACTGCCCGTGCGCGGATATTGGTCGGGAACAGTTCGCTCTGGTACGAGTGATAACTGAAGCTCAGCCACGCGTTGCAGAAGGTGATCATCACGCCGCAGAAGATCAGCCCGAATGCGCTGGTCTGCAGGGCGAACAACGTACCGAAGGTCATTGCGCCGAGGGCGGAGCCGACGATCTGCCATTTGTTTTCGAAACGATTGGCGAACTTCACGAACAGCAACGGCCCGAGCGGGTAGGCGAGGGTGATGATGAAGGCGTACATCAAACTGTGCGTGACGCTGACCCCCTGACCGGAGAGCAACGCCGGCAACCAGTTGCCGAAACCGAAGAAACCGATGGCCTGGAAGATGTGGAAAACAATCAACATCAGTGCGCGACGGCGATAGGGTGGCTGCCAGATGTCGGCGAAGCGGCCCTTGCCTTCGACGTCGACCGGAACGGTTTCAGGAGCGTCCAGCGGCTTCCCATGATCCTTAGCGCAACGCGCCTCGACGTGGTCGAGAATCCGGTTGGCCTCATCAAAGCGGCCATTCTGCGCCAGCCAGCGCGGCGATTCCGGCAGACGCTTGCGCAGCCACCAGATAAACAGCGCGAACACCGCGCTCGCCAACACCACCCAACGCCAGCCGGACACGCCGAACGGCGCCTGCGGCACCAGCCACCACGACATCAGTGCCACCGCCGGCACCGAGAGAAACTGCACGAAAAACGCGAAGGCAAACGCCGAACTGCGCATGCGTTTGGGCACCAGTTCCGAGAGGTAGGCGTCGATGGTCACCAGTTCGATGCCCAAACCGATGCCGACCAGAAAACGCATGCCGATGATCCCCAGTGCGGAACTCTGAATGCCCATCAACACCGTCGCCACGGTGTACCAGACCAGCGCGAAGGTGAAGATCGCTCGACGGCCGAAGCGATCCGCCAACGGGCTGAGCAGGCTGGCGCCGAGGAACAGGCCGAGGAACGTCGCCGAAGCAAACGCCGCCTGATCGGAGAATCCGAACACGCCTTGATTGCCGGTGGCGAAGATTCCGTCACGGATCAGGCCGGGGCTGATGTAGGCCGTCTGGAACAGGTCGTAGAGTTCGAAAAATCCACCGATCGACAGCAGCGCCACCAACCGCCAGATCGTCGCGACGGCCGGGAGGCGGTCGATGCGGGCGGACACTTGGGCGGCGCGTATCGGGTCGATGCCGTCGCTTTGCGCGGCGGCGGAGGCATGTGCAGTCATGGGCAGGTCCATTTTTTATTGATGGAAAAGCTTAGCCTGCTATCGGAGTTTACGGATTGTGAATATCGGCGGTTTATCCGGATAAACCGCTGATTTCTCGCAATATCTGCTTACCAATTAACGATTTATGCCGCAGCCGCCGAATCGGGCAGCGCCGAGGCCGGCAAACCGAAAATCCGGTCAAACAGCCAGTTGAAGGCGAACGTGTAGCACGGGATGAAAATGATCAGCGCCAGATCCAGCAGAAACGCCTGCACCAGACTGATGTTCATCCACCAGGCGATCAACGGAATCAGGAACACGATCAAGGTCAATTGAAAACCGATGGCGTGGGCGATGCGGCGTTTGACCGTGCGCGTGCGCGAGACCTGACGGCTTTCCCAGCGCTCGAAGAGTGAGGTGTAAATGAAGTTCCAGGTTACGGCGATGGTGGTGATGATCACCGCCAACGGCCCGGTGCTGCCCGGGGAGGTGCCGGACAACAGCGCCAGGCCGAGAGCGGAGAAGGTCATGCCGATCACTTCGTAGAGCGACACGTAGACCAGTTTGCGTTTGACGCCTTGCATGCGGTTTTGCCTCTTTCTTGCCGTTTGTTGGCCAGCAGGGCTGGCGAAGGCGACGAAAGATAGCTTCAATGGTGCTGACAGAAGAAGTCAGCTACTTTCAGTTTTGTTGATAGGTGTTCGGAGTGAATTTTAACAGCGACAGCATTGAGCTGTTTCTAGCCGTGATTGAACGCGGCTCGTTTTCTGCGGCGGCTCGTGCGTTGGGTCGAGTGCCTTCCGCCGTCAGCATGAGTATTGGCAACCTGGAAGCCGAACTCGGTTATCTGCTGTTCGACCGCAGCCATCGCGAGCCGCAACCCACGGCGATGGCGTTGTCCTTGGTGCCGCACGCGCGACTGATCGCCGAGCAACTCAAGCAACTGCAAGTGCACGCGGTGGAGTTGTCGCTGGGGCTGGAAAGCAAGTTGTCGATTGGCGTGGTCGCAGACATTGACCGGCGGCGTTTGCTGGCGGCGATCAAAGTGATCGCCGAGCGCCATCCTTTGCTCGATATCGAAGTGCTGACAGCGCCGCAGGATGACGTGCTGGCGATGCTGCACAGCGGCCGGGTCAGCGTGTGCCTGGCGTTCGCCGGGTTGAGCATGAACGTGCTGGAACGTTTTCAGTTTGTCGGCAGCGAACGGATGATCGCCACGCTGGCAGCGGACAGCCCGTTATTGCAGGGGCAGGATTTGTTCCTCGAGGATCTGGTGCATGTGCGGCAGATCATCGTCGCCAGTCGCGACTTGCCGATCAGTGAGACGCGGCCGTTGGTGGCGCAGTCGTATTGGCGTGCCGACAGTCTTGAGACGGCGATGGAAATGGTCGAGGCGGGATTGGGCTGGGGCAATTTTCCGCTGTCGGTGGTGCAGTTGCGACTGGACAACGGAAGGCTGAAACGCCTGAATTTCCGCAACATCGAAAACGGCCTGGTGATGCCGGTGCACGCGGTGTGGCTCAAGAGCCAGCCCTTACAGAAAGGCGCGCTGGCCCTTGTCGAGTCATTGGGTAACCCCCTGTAGGAGCTGCCGAAGGCTGCGATCTTTTGATATTGACTCTAAAAGATCAGATCAAAAGATCGCAGCCTGCGGCAGCTCCTACCGGGATCGTGTTTCACCCCGGGATTTGTGCCCACCACAAAAACCTGTGGGAGCCATTGGGTAACCCCCTGTAGGAGCTGCCGAAGGCTGCGATCTTTTGATGTTGCTTCTAAAAGATCAGATCAAAAGATCGCAGCCTGCGGCAGCTCCTACCGGGATCGTGTTTCACCCCGGGATTTGTGCCC
>NZ_JBODOE010000003.1:504099-580044 GCF_051913165.1 Pseudomonas sp. SM4
ACCACAAAAACCTGTGGGAGCCATCGGGTAACCCCCTGTAGGAGCTGCCGAAGGCTGCGATCTTTTGATGTTGATTCTAAAAGATCAGATCAAAAGATCGCAGGCTGCGGCAGCTCCTACCGGGATCGTGTTTCACCCCGGGATTTGTGCCCACCACAAAAACCTGTGGGATCAGGTGCTTTCGCGGATTTTCAGTTCGAAGCCCATGTCTTCGACCGGCCGCGCGACATTGTTGCCGGCCATCAGCGTCAGCATTTGCTCCGCTGCACGTCGGCCAATCGCCTCGCGTGGGGTGTTGATACTGCTCAGGCGCGGGACCATGTGCTCGGACATCGGCAAGTCGTTGAAACCGAGAATTGCCACCTGCTCGGGAATCCTGATGCCGTTGCGCAATGCTTCGAGCAGCGCGCCCTGTGCGAGGTCGTCGTTACCGAAGAAGATCGCATCGACATCCGGGTGTGCCGCCAACAGTTGCAGGAACAACTCGCCACCCAAACCCACGGACGACGAACGCGGCGTCAGCACTTCCAGATCCGGGTCGTAACGCCCGGCCTTTTGCAGCGCCTTGCGGAAGCCCTCGCCACGCAACAACGTGCGTTGATCGAGCTGCGCGCCGATATACGCCAAGCGCTTGCGCCCGCGTGAGAGCAAATGCTCTGCCGCTGTCTCACCGGCACTCAGTTGCGAGAAACCAACACAATTCACCCCGGCAGCACTGTCCAGTTCCATCATGTACACGCAGGGAATGTTGCTGGCCTCGATCATGCGCCGTGAACTTTCGGTGCGATCAAACCCGGTCAGCAGAAACCCTCGCGGCTGATAAGCCAGGTAGTTGCGCAGCAGGTTTTCTTCTTCATCGCGGGAATAGTGGAAGTTGCCGATCAACACTTCGAAGCCCTTGGGCGTCAGCACCCGATGAATGGCTTCCAGCGTATCGATGAACAACAGGTTGGACAGCGAAGGGACCAACACCACCACAGAATGGCTCTGCGCCGAGGCCAAGGCGCGGGCAGCAGGGTTGACCACATAGTTGAGTTCACTGGCGGCTTTTTGCACTTTTTCCACCAGTTCGGTGGCGACCGTGCTGACCCCACGCAAGGCGCGGGAGGCGGTAATCGGGCTGACGCCGGCCAGGCGGGCAACTTCATTGAGGGTGGGACGGCCGGTGGTGCGAGTGTTTTTATCGTTTTTAGGGGTGGTCATCGACGGCTTGCCAAACAAAAATCAAGGCACTAAGGTAGCGCTGTCCTGATGCAGCTGTAAATGCGTAAGCGAGGTCCTGCCTGATCTTCGCTTTTTGGCGTTGGGCGCAAACCTGCTGCAACCCAAAAAAACGACAAGAAGGCGTCGGCAACTTCTGCCTGTGCACTAGAGTCATAGCTAGCAAAGGTAGCGCTGTCTGCGCGCTGAGGTGTTATATGAGTCATCCCATCACCGCCCTGGTCATCATGGGCGTTGCCGGTTGCGGCAAGACGTGCGTCAGCGAGGCCCTGTGCCAATTGAGCGGCGCCACTGCCATTGAAGGCGATACTTTTCATCCGGCCGCGAACATCGAAAAGATGAGCGCGGGGATCCCCCTGAACGACGACGACCGTGCCGGCTGGCTCGACAGCCTGTGCGATGAACTGCGTCGCGTCGATGCGTCGGGCAAACGCCCGGTGCTGACCTGCTCGGCCCTTAAACACAGTTATCGCGAAGTGTTGCGCAGTGCCTTGCCGGGCCTGGGTTTCGTGTTTCTTGAATTGACCCCTGAAGTTGCCGCTGAACGTGTGTCCCACCGTCCGGGCCACTTTATGCCCGCCACGTTGATCGAAAGCCAGTTCGCCACGCTCGAATCGCCCAAGGGCGAACCGCTGACGTTGGCGCTGAATGCTTCGATTCACAGTGTTGAAGAACTGGCGTCTCAGGCTCACGTCTGGTGGCAGGCCCACGGTCTGAAGCAGGTGGTATGAGTGTGTTGAAAGAGCTAGCGCAGTCCTCACGACTTCTGTTTAACCCGCTTTAATAACAACAACAATCCAGGAGACACCCCCAATGTTTGGCATGTCCCATGAGACGTTCCTGCTGCTCGATGCAGTGGTCACGGTAATCGGCCTGATTATCCTGATCACCAAATTCAAGATTCACCCATTTATTTCCCTGACCATCGCCGCCGCGTTCCTCGGCCTGACGTCGGGCATGCCGATCGGCACCATCATCAAAGCGTTCCAGGACGGCTTCGGTGGCGTGCTCGGTTTCGTCGGCATCATCCTCGCGCTGGGCACCATGCTCGGCAAAATGATGGCCGAGTCGGGCGGGGCGGATCAGATCGCCCAGACCTTGATCCGTGCATTCGGTAAAGACAAAGTCCAGTGGGCGATGATGTTTGCCGCTTTCCTGGTGGGCATTCCGCTGTTCTTCGAAATCGGTTTTGTTCTGCTGATTCCGTTGGTGTTCATCGTTGCGCGACGTACCGGCGTGTCGATCATCAAGATCGGTATCCCTTTGCTCGCCGGCCTCTCCGCCGTGCACGGCCTGGTGCCGCCGCACCCGGGCCCGCTGCTGGCCATCGGCGTGTTCGGCGCGGACATCGGCAAGACCATTCTTTATGGTCTGATCGTGGCGCTGCCAACCGCGATCATTGCCGGTCCGATCTTCGGTACGTTCATCGCCAAGCACATTCCGGGCACGCCGAATCAGGAACTGGTCGATCAACTGGCCCGCGAAAACGACGACTCGACCACGCTGCCGAGCTTCAGCATCACCCTGATCACCGTGCTGCTGCCGGTGTTCCTGATGCTGCTGAAAACCTTTGCTGACGTTGCGCTGCCGGACGGTCACTTCTTCCGCACCTGGATGGACATGATCGGTCATCCGATCTCGGCGCTGTTGCTGGCGTTGTTGCTGTCGCTGTACACCTTCGGGCACAAGCAAGGCATCGGTTCGCAACAAATGCTCAAGTGGCTGGATGCGAGCCTGGCGCCAACCGCCGCGATCATTTTGATCATCGGTGCCGGCGGTGGCTTCAAGCAGATGCTGGTGACCAGCGGTGTGGGCGACGTGATCGGCCACATGGCCGTCAGCGCGCAAATCTCGCCGATCCTGCTGGCGTGGCTGGTGGCGGCGGTGATTCGTATCGCGACCGGTTCGGCGACTGTGGCGACCATCACGGGCGCGGGCATTGTGGTGCCGGTGGTGGGGATGATTCCGGGCGTTAACCGTGAGCTGCTGGTACTCGCTACCGGCGCCGGTTCGCTGATCCTGTCGCACGTGAACGACGCCGGTTTCTGGCTGGTGAAGCAATACTTCAACATGACCGTGGCCGAGACGTTCAAGACCTGGACGGCGATGGAAACGATCCTCTCGGTGGTTGCGTTGGGCTTCATCCTGCTGCTGTCGCTGTTCGTGTAAACAGCTTCTTGCAGACACAAAAAAACCGCAGCGATGCGGTTTTTTTGTGGGTGATCGTTCCCACGCTCTGCGTGGGAATGCCTCAATGGACGCTCTGCGTCCGCTTTGGGACGCGGAGCGCCCCGGGCTGCATTCCCACGCGGAGCGTGGGAACGATCAGTGCGTCAGGCGGAGGTTTTCGGGGCCAGGCCATCGGCCCGGAACATGCCGCGAATCCCGCGTACAGCCTGGCGAATGCGGTCCTGGTTTTCGATCAGCGCGAAGCGCACGTGATCATCGCCGTACTCACCAAACCCCACCCCTGGCGAAACACAGACCTTGGCCTCGGCCAGCAGCTTTTTGGCAAATTCCAGCGAGCCCAGATGCGCGTACTGCTCGGGGATCTTCGCCCAGACGTACATCGACGCCTTCGGATTCTCGACCATCCAGCCCAGTTCATGCAGACCTTTCACCAGCACATTACGACGCTGGCGATACTGCTCGGCGATGTCGCGCACGCACTGCTGATCGCCTTCCAGCGCGGCAATCGCCGCGACTTGCAGCGGAGTAAAGGTGCCGTAGTCGTGGTAGCTCTTGATCCGCGCGAGGGCGTTGACCAGTTCCGGATTACCGACCATGAAACCGATGCGCCAACCCGCCATGTTGTAACTCTTGGACAAGGTGAAAAACTCCACCGCGATGTCCTTGGCGCCCGGCACCTGCATGATCGACGGCGCTTTCCAGCCGTCATAGACGATGTCGGCGTAGGCCAGATCGTGAATTACCAGCACGTCGTACTGCTTGGCGAGGGCGATCACCCGTTCGAAGAAATCCAGTTCCACGCACTGCGCAGTCGGGTTCGACGGGAAGCCGAGGATCATCATTTTCGGTTTCGGAATCGAGCCGCGAATTGCCCGTTCCAACTCATCGAAGAAGTCCACACCGGGCACCAGCGGCACCGAACGCACCTGGGCACCGGCAATCACCGCACCGTAGATGTGAATCGGGTAGCTCGGGTTCGGCACCAATACGGTGTCGCCCTGATCCAGAGTCGCCAGCATCAAATGCGCCAGGCCTTCCTTGGAACCGATGGTGACGATGGCTTCGCTTTCCGGGTCGATATCGACCTCGTAGCGCTGCTTGTACCAGTTGGAAATCGCCCGGCGCAGGCGCGGAATGCCCTTGGATGTGGAGTAACCGTGGGTGTCGTCGCGTTGGGCAACCTGTACGAGTTTTTCGACAATGTGCGGCGGCGTGGCGCCGTCGGGGTTGCCCATGCTCAAGTCGATGATGTCTTCACCACGACGACGCGCGGCCATTTTCAGCTCGGCGGTGATGTTGAAAACGTAAGGGGGGAGTCGATCTATGCGCGCAAAGCGGCGCGGCGAACCTTGTTCAGCCATTGTTGCCTCGGATAACGTAAGCGCCCGGAACCGTCCGAGCGACGCTGGTCACTGCGGTGACCTGTGGCGGAAGATAAGGTCAGTGATGGCATACTGTCCAGCCCGTTTGTAAACAATTTTGTCCCAAGGAAATCGGTAGATGGAATTCACCAGCGGCTTTTTGCTGAGCCTTTCGCTGTGCCTGGATATCGGCGTGGCCAACATCGCGATGATCACATTGGCGATGCAGCGCGGTTACTTTCAAGGCTTCGCGCTGGGCCTCGGCACGTGCGTCGGCGACTTGATTTACGCGGTGCTGGCGCTGGCCGGGATGACGGTGCTGCTGCAATACGAAACCGTGCGCTGGGTACTGTGGATCGGCGGCTCGGTGCTGCTGATCTACTTTGCGGCGAAGATGATTTACTCGGCGATCCATCACGAAGCGCAGTTGGCGGCCACGGCGGAAGTAGGGCAGAACTCTCATCGCAAGGAATTCTTTCGTGGGATTTTTCTCGCCATGTCGTCGCCGAGCGCGATTCTCTGGTTTGCAGCGGTCGGTGGCACCTTGATTGCTCGTTCCGGGGGCGGCGGCCCTTTGAGTTCGGCGTTGTTCCTTGGCGGTTTCCTCTGCGCCGGGCTGCTGTGGTCGGCCGGTTTGTGCTTCGCCGCGAGTCACGGTGGCAAGCTGCTCGGTGACAAGCTTCTGCGTTACTCCTACATGGCATCTGCAGCGATCTTCTGCTATTTCGCGGTGTACGTGATCGTATCTGGCTATAACGAATTCGTCGGTTCCGGTGCCGTCGAGCAGTTGCACACGTTGTAGGCGTGCGAATTGGATTGGGCTTTCTATACTCCCAGCCGAACCCCTTTTTTTGTGCCAGGAGTCGAGTCATGGATGAGCAAAAACGCGTCGAAGTGGCTGAACCTCGCTTCGAACATGGACACTTCCTGCTGATTGCAGGTTTTCGCGGTCGATTTACCCAAGACAGCGCAAAGGACATCCCGACGCTGTGGGAAAAGTTCTTGCCGCACCTGGGAAAGATACCGGGGCAAAAAAACGAAGTGACCTACGGCGTCTGCAGTAACTTCGACGGCAAGGGTGGCTTCGATTACATCGCCGGGGTGGAAATCAGCAAGCTCGATGATCTCGACCAGAAGGTCTACCAGTGGGTCGAGGTGCTGCCCCGCCAGTACGCGGTGTTTGAACACCAGGGGCCGCTCGATCAGTTGCCGCAAACCCTGCAATACATCTACAAGACCTGGTTGCCGACCTCTCACTACGTGGAGCTCAACGCCCCGGAACTGGAGCGTTACAGCGCCGATTTCAATCCGCGTCTGCACACCGGCAAACTGGAAATCTGTGTGCCGGTCGATTCCAAAAAAGCCTGAACAGACAACCATGAGGCGGATCATTGATCCGCCTCATACGATCAACGCTGTTTACGCCGTGTGCGCAGCAGGTCGATCGCCAGTGTTATGAACCCGAACGTACTGATGCCCAACACCATCAACAGACCAATCTCAACGCTGCTCATAAGCGGTTTCCCCCACGGGTGATCAGAGACAGCTCACAGCATTAGCCGCCCTCTAGCCCGAAGAAAAGCGCTTATACGCAAGCTTTACGCCGCCCGCGTGCATCGATATGCGGCGCTTATTCCTTTATGCTTTCGGCACTTTCTTCTGCTGATTTTCGAGCTGCCATGAACACCCTCATCCGCAACGTCACCGCCGCCGACCTGGATCGCTGCTACGCCATCGAAACCGTTGCCTACGAAGGCGACGAAGCGGCCACCCGCGAGAAGATCGCCACGCGTATTGCCACCTGGCCGGAAGGTTTTATCGTCGCCGAGGTGGAGGGCGTGGTCGCAGGCTTCGTCAATTCCGGCGCGGCGTTTGACGTGCAGATGTCGGACGAGGCATTCAAGGAACTGATCGGCCATGACCCGAAAGGGCCGAACGTGGTGATCATGTCGGTGGTGGTGCACCCGGATTATCAGGGGCAGGGTTTGGCCAAGCGCTTGATGGCCGAGTTCATCGAGCGTATGCGCGGGATGGATAAAGCGACGATTCATTTGATGTGCAAAGAAATACACATCCCGCTGTACGCCGGGTTTGGCTTCGCCTACATCAAACCGTCGGAGTCCGATCACGGCGGCATGGCGTGGCACGAGATGATCCTCACCCTCTGATTCAACCCCGATCCTGATCGTTCCCACGCTCTGCGTGGGAATGCCTCCTGTGACGCTCTGCGTCACGACTTTGGGACGCAGAGCGTCCCCGGCTGCATTCCCACGCAGAGCGTGGGAACGATCATTTACGGGGGTATCAGTAGAGGGTGTCGGTGACCCGTTTTGGCGCTTCCCGGTCGTAGGCATCGGCATCGAACTCGCCGTCATTCAGGCGTTTGTGGAAGGCGCCGGCGCTTGGCAGGGCCGAGCGCGGCAGATGCGTTTCAGGATTCCACGCATCCGAGCGGACGAACGCTTTTGAACAATGGAAAAACGCCGCTTCCACCGTCACCAGCAACACGGTTTTCGCCGGTTTGCCATTCACCGCAAAACTCTCCAGCAGCGCCGGCTCAGCGCTGATCACCGCCGTGCCATTGACCCGCAACGTCTCGCCAATCCCCGGAATGATGAACAGCAGCGACACCCGCGAATCCTCCAGGACATTGCGCAGGGTATCGATGCGGTTGTTGCCCGGGCGGTCCGGCAGGGCCAGGGTGTTTTGATCAATGATCCGCACAAACCCCGGCGCATCCCCGCGTGGCGAATTATCCAGGCCATCGGCGCCCACCGAACTGACGATCACCAGCGGCGAAACCCGCGCCATCGCCTGATAATCCTCGTTGAGAAAACCGATCTGCTTGCGCACCGCGCGGTCGTGGGGCAGTCCGTAAATCGCTTCCAGCGCTTCGATTGAGTCAATCATCCTTGCACCCCCGATAACTTAGAAAAACAGCCCCATGCGCCGTTCGTAACCGATCCGGCCCTTGTACGCTTCGCCGCTGTCGACGTAGCCATACTTTGCATACAGCGCGATGGCCGCGTCGTTATCGGCATCCACCGACAATTCCAGCCCCTTGATCTCCGGCCACGCCTGCCGCGCAACCTCGGGCAGCGCTTGCAAACATGCCTTGCCGTAACCCTTGCCCTGCGCCCGGCGATCAACCTGCAACGCATGCAACGTGGCGCTGTGTTCATCGGCCCAGGCTGGCAACACCGGCGGGCGCTTGAGCAGCAGAAACGCGACCGGCACTTCGTCCGCGAGCAAGGCAAAACCCTTTACGCCGGGGCCGGGTTTCGACAGCAGTGTGTGCAAGGCACCGTGGATATCGCCGGAGAACTTGATCTGTTCGGCGTGGATTTCAATCGCCTCGACTTGTTGACGCTGCAAGGCGTTGAGACTGTCGTACGGCACGAGTTGGGCTGACACGGGAATTTCCTTTTTCCTACAAGGTAAGTCGCGGATTCTAGCGATTTTGTCTTCGGTGGAAATTTTTTGTTTCGTCTGTCGATCTGCCCAATCGCCGAACGACTAAGGGTGTCTTCACAACAAAAACCACGGAGAACACCATGAGCGCACAAGCTGAAATCCAGACCCTGATCAATACCTACCGCGAAGCCGTCATGACCAAGGACGTGGAGAAAGTCATGGCGTTGTACGCCGACGACATCGTCTCGTTCGACGCAATCAAGGCCCTGCAATTCAAGGGCAAACCGGCCTACCGCGCGCACTGGGTGGCATGCATGGAAATGTGCCCCGGCCCGCACATTTTCGAGTTCCACGAAATTGCCATCGAAAGCACTGACAACATCGCCTTCGCCCATTGGGTGGCCAACTGCGGTGGCACCAACGACAAGGGCGAAACCCAGAGCTGCTGGATGCGCGTCACTGCGTGCTATCGGCAGGTCGGCGGGGCCTGGGAAATCGCCCATGAACACTGGTCGGCGCCGTTCGATCCGATGAGCGGCGCGACCCTGTTTGATGTGACTCCCTGATCTTCAGCCATAGTTGAACCGTCCGCTTCAGGAGAACGCCATGAAGTATTTATGCCTGGTCTACAGCGATGAGCGCCTGCTGCATTCATCGCCCGACAGCCCGGAAGACGCCGAATGCTGGGCCTACGCCGAGTCGATTCAGGGCAGTGGGCGAATGGTCGCCGCCGAGGCGCTGGAGTCGGTGCAGACCGCCACCACGGTGCGTATGCGCAACGGCAAACTGTCGATCACCGATGGCCCGTTCGCTGAAACCAAGGAGCAACTGGCCGGTTTCTACCTGATCGACGCCAAGGATCTCAACGAAGCCATTCAGGTCGCCGGCAACATTCCGGCGGCGCGGGTCGGCAGCGTTGAAGTGCGCCCGGTGCGGCAGTTGAATGTCTGAGGTTCGGGCGCGGGTCGAGCAGGTCTATCGCGAAGACTCGCGGCGGATTCTGGCGACACTGATTCGCCTGCTCGGTGATTTTGACCTCGCCGAAGAAGCCTTGCACGAGGCGTTCTTCGTCGCGGTCGAACGCTGGCAGCGCGACGGCGTGCCGGACAATCCGCGCACCTGGCTGGTCTCGACCGGGCGTTTCAAGGCGATTGATGTGTTGCGCCGCCGTGCCCGCTTCAAAGCTTCGCAGCCAATGTTATTGGCGCAACTGGAAGAACTCGAACAGGCCGACTGGAGTGGCGAAGACGTGGAAGACGATCGTCTGCGGCTGATCTTCACCTGTTGCCACCCGGCGCTGGCGGCGGATGCGCAAGTGCCGCTGACCTTGCGCGAAGTCTGCGACCTGACCACAGAGGAAATCGCTCGTGCGTTTCTCTCCGCGCCAGCGGCGATAGCGCAACGTATCGTGCGCGCGAAAGCCAAGATCCGTGACGCGAAAATCCCTTATCAGGTACCGAGCCTGAGCGAATTGCCCGAGCGCCTCGACAGCGTCTTGCGGGTGATTTATCTGGTGTTCAACGAAGGCTATTCGGCGTCGGTCGGGGCGGAGCTGACCCGCGAGGATTTGACCCGCGAGGCGATCAGATTGGGGCGGTTGTTGATGGAGCTGCTGCCGGAACCGGAAGTGATGGGGCTGCTGGCGATGATGCTGTTGCATGAATCGCGACGATCGGCGCGGACTTCGCCGGACGGTGAACTGGTGTTGCTGGATGATCAGGATCGCTCGCGCTGGGATGCCGGGTTGATTGCTGAAGGCTGTGCGCTGGTCGAGCGCGCGCTGACCACGCGGCGGTTTGGGCCGTATTGTTTGCAAGCGGCGATTGCGGCGGTGCATGCCGAAGCGCCGTCAGCGGCAGAAACCGACTGGGAACAGATCGTCGGTTTGTATGACGTGCTGTTGCGCGCGGTGCCTTCGCCGGTGATCGAGTTGAACCGTGCCGTGGCGGTGGCCAAGCGCGATGGGGCGTTGGCGGGGTTGAATCTGATTGAAGGAATTTTGGCGCGGGGCGAGTTGCAGGATTACCACTTGGCGCATTCGGCGCGGGCGGAGTTTTGTCGGCAGTTGGGTCGGGTGGAGGAGGCGAGGGTGGCGTATGTGCGGGCCTTGGAATTGACACGGCAAGAGCCGGAGCGGCGGTTTATTGAAGGACGGCTTTCGGCGCTGGAATTGCCCTCACCCTAGCCCTCTCCCAGGGGGAGAGGGGACTGATTGGGGATATTGGAGAGTTTCACCGACTTGCAGGATCGTTATTGAATCCATAGGCCGGTGGTGATCGAAGCGGCTTGATAAGGGTGTCTGGGCTGACGCCATCGCTGGCAAGCCAGCTCCCACAGTGTCCGCGTCGTACACAAAATCAATGAACACCTCGGTATTTGTGGGGGCAGGCAAGCCAGCTCCCACAGTGTCTGCGTCGTACACAAAATCAATGAACACCTCGGTACCTGTGGGAGCTGGCTTGCCAGCGATTGGCGTCGCCGCTATTCCAACATCTTGCTCAGCAACCAGCTCCCCGCCGGCCCCGGCGGATACAGCCGCGACCACAAGGCATCAACAAACACCGGCTTGGGCCAGCCACGCACCTTCAGTTCAACTAACAAATCATTGCCAAAGCGCTGCGCCAGCCAACGCGGTAACGGCGCCCAGCCAAAGCCTTTTTCGGCCATTTCCAGCAGCATCAGATAACTCGGCGCCGACCACACCCGGCCTTTGCCGCGACTGTCATACGGATTGACGATGGTTGCCAGGCGCAACTCCCGATGCTGTTCCAGGATGTGCTGATCAACGTGATCAAGCTTGGCCAGCGCATGGTCGCGATTGACGAACAAGGCGATTTCCGTGCGCTCGGCCACCGTCGACGTCACCAGATCCGGCGGGTAGTGCTCCTGCATTTCAGCGAAAGCCAGATGCGCGCGGCCGCGCTGCACCAGTTCGATCAGGTCTTCACATTCGGCAATCAAACACTCCAGTTCCAGATCCGGATAGCGCTGTTCAAAACCCACCAACGCCGCTTCGAAACGGTACGACTGATAGGTGTCGGAAATCGCCACGGTCAGTTTCGGTTCAACGCCTTGCGACAACTGCCGCGCGGTCATTTCCAGGCGACTGCTGGCCGCCAGAATCGCTTCCGCCCGTTGCAGCATCACGTGCCCGGCCGGGGTCAGCGTCGGTTTGCGGCTGCTGCGATCGAACAGCACCAGGTCCAGATCAATCTCCATGCTTGCCACCGCCGCGCTGATGGTCGACTGGCTACGTCCCAATTTGCGCGCCGCCGCGGAGAACGAACCTTGCGTGGCCGCCTGGACAAATGCCAACAGCACTTCTTGCGAGATCATCAACTATCGCCCTGATCGATGGTTATTGATTATGAAGTATCGGTTTGAGAATAGATCATGGCAACCATCTTCACTAAGGAGTCAGACCATGACTACCAATAAGTCCATCACTGAACGTATTTTCCAGGCCGTTGGTTTCGAACTGCTGGCCATTCTGATCTGCACCCCGCTGCTGGCGTGGATCATGCAAAAACCGATGCTTGAAATGGGCGCGGTGACGGTGTTGATCGCGCTGCTGGCGCTGGGCTGGAACGTGGTGTTCAACCGTTACTTCGACCGTATGCTGGAACGCATGAACGTCGCGCACAACGCCTGGGTACGGGTGGTGCACGCGCTGCTGTTCGAGGGTGGTTTGATCGTAATGGGCGTGCCGCTGATTGCCTGGTGGCTGTCGGTCAGCCTGTGGCAGGCGTTTTTGCTCGACATCGGCGTGCTGCTGTTCTTCCTGCCGTACACCTACGTGTACCACTGGGGCTACGACGTGCTGCGCGAACGCTTCACGACCCGCCGCGTTTGCCAGAACTGACCCATCCCCTGTAGGAGCTGCCGCAGGCTGCGATCTTTTGATCTTGCCCTTATAAAGCAAGATCAAAAGATCGCAGCCTTCGGCAGCTCCTACAGGGGGAGGTGTGTGCGGTGAGTTAGAGGAACATGCCGCCGGAGGCTTCAACGCGTTGGCCATTGATCCACTGCGCACCCGGCGACAGCAACAACGCCAATGCCCCGCCAATGTCATCCGGCTGGCCGGCACGACCCAGCGCGGTGTTGTCGGCGACCATCGCATTCACCGCCGCATTGTCGCGAACCGTCCCGCCACCAAAGTCGGTTTCAATCGCACCGGGCGCCAAGGTATTCACGGCAATCTGCCGGGCGCCCAGTTCTTTCGCCTGATAACGGGTGAGCACTTCAATCGCGCCTTTCATCGCCGCATAAGCACTGGCGCCCGGGATGGTGAAACGCGCGAGGCCGCTGGAAATGTTGATGATCCGGCCGCCGTCGTTAATCAGCGGCAACAGTTGCTGCGTCAGGAAGAACGGCCCTTTGAAATGCACGTTCATCAGCATGTCGAATTGCTCGACGCTGGTCTCGGCGAAGCTCACATGCAGACCGACCCCGGCGTTATTGATCAGGAAATCAAAACGCTGACGCTCGAAGGTCTGCTGCAACGCCTGCTCAACCCGAGCACCGAACTCGGCAAAACTTTCACTGCGGCCAACATCCAGTTGCAGCATCACGGCTTTGGCGCCGAGTGCTTGCAGTTCGCTGACCAGCGCCTGCGCTTCATCGGCGCGGCTGTGGTAAGTGCCGATGATGTCGATGCCTTGGGCAGCCAAGTGCAGGGCGGCGTTCTTACCCAGGCCACGACTGGCGCCAGTGATCAATGCGATTTTGCGGTTCATGGGACTACCTCGATTGCGATGAGTGGTGGTGATGGGACTCAGTTTATTTATCCGCTGAGAGGTGATAAACAGACTGAAATCGGAATCACTGATCGGCTAATCCGAACAATCAAAGGCCCGCCATGAACAAACTGGAACTGCTGCGCACCTTCGTGCGGGTCAGCGAACTGTCGAGTTTCACCCTCGCCGGGGAAAATCTCGGGCTGCCGCGCTCCACCGTGTCCGAGCATGTGCAAGCGCTGGAAGCGTTGCTCGGCACGCGCCTGCTGCAACGCACCACGCGCAAGGTGCAGGCGACGCAGGACGGTCTGGTGTTGTACGAACGCAGCAAAGACCTGCTCTCGCACATGGACGAGATCGAAGGCTTGTTTCGTCAGGACGAAGCGTCGCTGACCGGGCGCATTCGTGTCGACCTGCCGAATATTCTCGCGCGGCGTCTGGTCATGCCGAGCCTGCCGCAATTCATTGATCGCCATCCGAATCTGGAACTGGAAATCAGCAGCACCGACCGCCGCGTCGACCTGCTCAGCGAGGGCTTTGATTGCGTGGTGCGCATTGGCGCGCAGCCGGATCAATCGGTGGTGGCGCGGCACCTCGGCGATTTCCCGATGGTCAATTGCGCGAGCCCTGCGTACCTCGCGCGCTATGGCGTGCCGCAGACGCTGGAGGATTTGGCGCAGCATCGGCTGGTGCATTACGTCGGCGTGCTGGGTTCGCGTTCGGAAGGGTTTGTGTACGAGGAGGGCGGTCAGGTGAAGCGCTTGCCGATGGCCGGCAGCGTGACGGTCAACAGCACTGACGCTTATGAGTCGGCGTGCCTGGGCGGGTTTGGTCTGACGCAAGTGCCGCGAACCGGGTTGCAGCCGCATCTGGACAATGGCGAGTTGGTGACGGTGTTGCCGCAATTCACCGCGCCGGCGATGGGTATTTCATTGCTCTATGCCAGGCAGCGACATTTACCTCTGCGAGTACGGGTATTCATGGACTGGCTCGGCGATCTGATTCGCTCCGCCCTCTAACCAATACCACCCATCCAACTGTAGGAGCTGCCGCAGGCTGCGATCTTTTGATCTTTAAAAACAGGATCAAAAGATCGCAGCCTGCGGCAGCTCCTACAGGGGAATCATCAGAAGATTTGGGTGAACAGCCAATAGAGGCTGCCCGACAGCAGGATCGCCGCCGGCAATGTCAGCACCCACGCCATCAGCAGATTGCGGATGGTCTTCATCTGCAAGCCGCCGCCATTGGCGACCATGGTCCCGGCCACACCCGAGGACAACACATGCGTCGTCGACACCGGCAAGCCGAACATGTCCGCCGCACCAATGGTCAGCATCGCCACGGTTTCCGCCGAAGCTCCCTGCGCATACGTCAGGTGGGTCTTGCCGATCTTCTCGCCGACCGTCACGACAATCCGCTTCCAGCCAACCATGGTGCCCAACCCCAGCGCGATGGCCACGGCGATCTTCACCCACAGCGGAATAAACCGCGTGGCGTTGTCGATCTGTTGCTTGAACAGTTGCAGCTTGCTGCTGGTGTCGGCGTCGAAATTGCCGACCTTGTTCTTGTCCATCAGGCGAATGCTTTCGCTGGCCAGGTACATGTCGTTACGCACGTTGCCCATGGCTTCGGCCGGGACTTTCGCCAGCGAACCGTAGCCCCTGACTTCTTCGCCGATGTGCCCGGTGAGGGCGGCGAGGGCGGGGATCAGTTGCGGCGTGGCGTCCTTGCTGCGCACGTAGTCGGAGAGCACTGCGCGTGGATCGGCTGGCGTCGGCAGCGGTGCACTTTTCACCAGCGCTTGCTGGGTGACTTGCGCCACGGCGGCGAATTGCAGCGATTGTTCTTCCGGCATGGTGCGGTTCAGCGCGTAGGCCATCGGCAGCGTGCCGACCAGAATCAACATGATCAGGCCCATGCCTTTCTGCCCGTCGTTGGAGCCGTGAGCGAAGGACACGCCGGTGCAGGTCAAGATCAACAAACCGCGAATCCACCACGGCGGCGGGGTGTTGCCTTCCGGCGCCTTGTACAGCGAGCGATTTTTCACGAACGCGCGTAACGCCAGCAGCAACAGCGCCGCACAACCGAACCCCACCAGCGGCGACAGCAGCAACGCGTAACCGATCTTCGTCGCCTGCGCCCAGTCGACACCGCTGGTGCCGTCGCGGCCATGCATCAAGGCATTGGCCACACCGACGCCGATGATCGAGCCGATCAGCGTGTGCGAAGACGACGCCGGCAAACCCAGCCACCAGGTGCCGAGGTTCCACAGGATCGCGGCGATCAACAGGGCGAAGATCATCGCGAACCCGGCAGACGATCCGACTTGCAGAATCAGCTCCACCGGCAGCAACGCGATGATGCCGAACGCCACCGCGCCGCTCGACAGCAGCACACCGAGGAAGTTGAAAAACCCCGACCAGACTACGGCGACGTTCGGCGGCAGCGAGTGCGTATAAATCACGGTTGCGACGGCATTGGCGGTGTCGTGGAAGCCGTTGACGAACTCAAAGCCCAGCGCAATCAGCAGCGCCACGCCGAGCAGCAGGAACGGCGTCCACGTGGTGACCACCGTGCCGAGTTCGTGCATGTCGTGCATCAGGCTGTAGGCGGTGAACAGCATCCCCATTGCCAGCACGGCGAAAAAAATCACGTAGGTGAACGGCCCGGTTTTCTTGTCGAGCGCCGGCCGGCCGCTGGCGGCGGAGGCCGAGCTGGCGGTCAGGGAGGGAGTAGCCATGGGAGGACAATCCTGAGCGAGGGAAGGAATGTCGCCCATGATCATTGCAGAATGTTACAGAGAGACTGCGACAGATCAGTGTTTGGATGAATAGCGCAACCATTGATCTAAAGGGAAAGGAGGACGCAGGAGCAATGATTTACCTGTGGTGAGGGGATTTATCCCCGTTCGGCTGCGCAGCAGTCGTAAATCCGGCAGACGCGGTTCAACTGAAAAACCGGGGTGAATGGTTTTGGGGCTGCTTCGCAACCCATCGGGGATAAATCCCCTCGCCACAGGATCTGTGTCACCAAGACAGCTCTCTGTCACCACAATGGATCTGTGTCACCAAGACAGCTCCCTGTCACCACAATGGGATCTCTGTCTCCACAATGGATCTGCGATGGACAAGGGTCAGTAGTCGCCTCTTTTACGAAACGCCCAACGCCCGGCAATCACGGTAAACGTCGCCACCAGCGCAACCAATATCCAGAACCCTTCCGGATCCTGCGACAACGGCACGCCGCCGACATTCATGCCGAAAAAACCGGCAATGATGTTGATCGGCAACGCTAGGACTGTCACCACCGTCAAAGTAAACAGTGTGCGGTTGCTTTGTTCGTTGAGGTTGGCGGCGATCTCTTCCTGGAGCAATTTGATCCGCTCACCCAACGCCGTGAGGTCGTTGATGATCAGCGCAAACTCTTCGGTGGACTTGCGCAACTCCTTGACGTCCTCCGTCTGCAACCACGGCGGCGGGCGATTGAGCAGACGCAGCAACGAGCCCGGCTCCAGCGCCAGCAACCGTTGCAAGCGCACCAACACCCGGCGGTTGGCACCGAGTTCGGCGCGGTTAGTCGACAGCCGTGAGGAGAGCAATTCGTCCTCGACCTGGTCAACGCTCAGGCTGGTCTTGCGCACGATCTGCGTGAGCACTTCACCCTGATCACGGAGCAGATGCACCAGCAGTTCCGACGGTGAACGAAAGCGCTCGCCGGCCTTCACCGACGAGCGCAATTTGTCCACCGAATGCAGCGGTTGCAAGCGCGCACTGACGATCAGTTTGCTGCGCACACAGACCCACAGTGTCGACACGTCGGAGGAGACCATGCTGCTGAGGTTGAACACCACATCGTTGACCACCGCCAACAACGCCGAGTCGACATGTTCGATGCGCGTCGAACGCGAACCTTCGTGCAGCGCTTCGAAAAATTCTTCGGGCAATTGCAGATGACTTTTCATCCAGCGTTCACAGGCGGCGTGAGCCAGGTTCAGATGCAGCCAGAGAAATTCGTCACTGTCATTGTCGTCCTGCAAACAGCGCAAAGCGGTCGCCGAATCGACTTCGCGGCCACGTTCGCCGGGCAGGAAACGAAAGCCGTAGAGCAGGCCAAACAGATCAGGATCGCGATGGCTGATATCGAGGCTGTGGTTCATGAAGGCTCGCTGCGAAGAGGGCGGCTGGCGCGGGAATTTCAGGTTCACCTGAGCGGCATCATCGCAATGTCACATGACGTTTGTGTGACAGCAAAATGACGTCAAATCAACGCATTACCAGCGGTCGGGGAAATCTCAAGAAGCGCTCTGGCGCGCCGATCACGGGTGAGTTAGCTTGCGCGCCATTGGCCTCGAGCCAAGGTTCGCCGACAGGGAAGTCCGGCCACTTTTCACGCTCGTTTTGGGCGTGCCTCATCCCTGTCATGAGTACCTGTGATGCTGCAAAAATCCCTGAGAGCGCAAATTCTCGCCCTGCTGAGCGGCAGCCTGCTGGCGATGTTGTTGATCGCGCTGGCCTGTTTTCACTTTCTGTCCAACGGCGTGCAAAGCTACAGCCAGTTGATCGCCGGCCCGTTGCACACTTCGCAACTGATCGATGAGGCCAACCTGCAATTCAAGGTGCAGGTGCAGGAATGGAAAAACGTTTTGCTGCGCGGCAAACAACCGGCGGACCTGGCCAAGTACTGGAGCCAGTTCGAAGACCGTCAGCGCGATGTACAGAATATTCTCGGTGAACTGGCCGGTCAGAAAGGCATCGAGCGAGCCTGAAATCGCGCATCGAACGTTTGCGTGAAGAACATCGTCAGTTGGGCAGCGCCTATCAGAAGGGCCGCGATGCCTACGTCGCTGCCGGTGGCGATCCGAGCGCAGGCGACAACGCCGTCAAAGGTGTCGACCGCGCCGCCAGCGACCAGATGAGCGAACTGGTCGCCGAGTTGCGCAAGCAGGGTACCGAGCAATCGGCGCTGATCAGTGCCGAGGCCGATCGCACGGTGTTGTTCGGTCTGTTGGTGATGCTCGCTTCGGGTGTGGTGATCGGCCTGCTGAGCCTGTGGCTGGTCAACCGCAATCTGGTCGAGCCGATTCGCAAGCTCATCGACTACGTCACTCAGTTGAGTCGCGGCAAACTCGCTGAACGTGTGGTCAGCGACCGCCAGGATGAGTTGGGCAACCTCGCCGCTGCGGCCAATACCCTGCGTGATTTCCTCGCCGAAACCTTCACCCGTCTGCAACGCAGCGCCAGCGATCTGGACAGCGCCAGCGGCGAGTTGAATGCGATCGCCACGACCATGGCCGGTGGCACCAACGAGCAGTTCAACCGCACCGATCAAGTGGCCACGGCGATGAACGAAATGTCCGCCACCGCGCAGGAAGTGGCACGTCATGCCGCCGATGCTGCACGTGCCGCCGACGATGCCGACCAGTCTGCCCAGCAGGGTGAAAAGGTCATGCAGAGCACCATCCATTCGATCACGCAGATGCGCGGCGAAATCGCCAACACCGCGACCGTCATCCGGCGTCTGGAAGCTGACAGCGGTCGCATTGGCAAAGTGCTGGAAGTGATTCGCGGGATTGCCGAGCAGACCAACTTGCTGGCACTCAACGCTGCGATCGAAGCGGCGCGCGCCGGTGAAGCCGGGCGTGGTTTTGCGGTGGTCGCCGATGAGGTGCGCAACCTCGCCCAACGCACCGCTGAGTCGATCATCGAGATCAACCAGATCATTCAGAACGTGCAGACCGGTGCGGTCGACGCGGCGCAAGCGATTGAAAGCGGTCAGTCGCGCAGTGATGAAAGCGTCGAGCAAGTGACCCAGGCGGGCGCAATGCTGGAGCGCATCACCCACGCGGTCGAGGCGATTCGCGACATGAACCGTCAGATCGCGACTGCTGCCGAAGAGCAGACCTCGGTGGCCGAGGATATCTCGCGCAACCTCACCGAGATCACCTCGATCGCCAGCACCAACCTCGACAACGTGCAGCGCACCGAAAGCGCCAGCCAGAACCTGCACGGGTTGTCGGGGCAACTGAACGAAGTCACTGCACGCCTGAGCGCGTGACCCTTTGACTGTGTACCGGTTCGGATACCGAGTCGCTACACAGTCGATCTCAACTTGCGGCGGCCATGGTCGATGACCGGTTATCTATCACCGGCATTGGAGCACTCCCATGGTCAGCATCACTTCTGTTTCGATCAACCAGACCCTCAGCACCTCGACCAGCAAAACCGCGATCAGCGACGTCAGCGAAGACGCGGCAACCGCCGCCTCTTCGAGCACTGGGGCTGCCACCGACGCACCGAAAGCGGCCGGTGGCGCGGCGCCTGCGGGTGGCAGCAGTTCCAGCAGCAGCGAAGAATCGGATTCGGTGAAAGAACTGCGCAAGCAGATCGCCGAACTGCAAAAGCAATTGCAGGAACAACAGCAAGCGCTGCAAGCGGCGCAGGCCAAGCAGGAAAGCTCGGAGGCCAAAGCCGCCGACGTCGCCGCCGCTCAGGCGCAGATAGCCAGCACTTCGGCTTCGCTGCAAACCGCCACATCGGCCTTGCTGCAGGCGCTGCAGGATTCGGACAGCAGCAGTTCGGGCTCGCTGGTCAGCACAACGGCATAACCGTTGGTCGCTTTATCGGCGGCTTTACGCCTGAAGGAGTCTGCACCTGTAATTTCTGACAGTAGACGGTCTTCGGCCTGCGCCTGATAGTCCTGACATGCCGGCGGATCAGGGCATGGTGATTTGCGAACCTATCAGGAGAACTGCAATGGCCGAAGAATTGTTACAAATGAGTCTTGTCGCGGGGCAAAAGACAGTTATCTATTCAAATGAAGTTGATGTCCTGACACCTAGAGTTGCCATTCCAGCTCGTGATTTTGTACTCGGTGAAGTCATCGTCGTTACGATGGGCGAAACCGAAGTTGCCCGACATGTTTACCGCGAAGGCGATCATTTTGTCGTGCATGTGATTCTGGATAAGTCGAAGCTGCATCAAGTCGTCGGTACGGTCGACTTTGGCTATAAAATTGTTGTCATCGATGATGACCAGAAAGAAAGAGTAGTGGCCACTTCAAAAACGATTCGCGCTGAAGTTCACTCGTTCAATAGCAGTACGAGTTCGTCTTTCTCGAACGTGTTGGAATGACCCTCTAAATGACCTCGTAAAAACAAAAAAACACCTGCACGACTCATCACCGTGCAGGTGTTTTCATTCAGGCGATCAAGTGTCTTGTTTGTTGCTCAGCACCTTGCCGGTGGTGGCGTCGAAGTCGACATCGAACTCTTTGCCGTCAGCGGTTTTCAGCTCGACTTCGTATTCGTAACCGTTGAAGTGGTTATCCAGGTCGGTGTCAGTGATGGTCGCACCCGGGTGCAGTTTCAGCGCTTCGGCGTTCATCGATTCCAGCGACTTGATCTTGCCGGACTTGACCAGTTCAGGGATCTGGTCGACGCGAACATCAGCCTGGGCCAGGCCAGCAGTCAGGGTCAGGGCGGCGGCAGTAAACAGGGCAGTCAAGGTTTTCATCGGTTCAATCCTTTTAATGTTTGTCGGAGCGGTGTGCTGTTTGAGTGAGTTCAGGTTAATCACCGCAACTTAACTCACCCTTAAAAACACCACGCTCGATTGCGTCGTTTGTTCAATTGCCGCACAACGGAACATCTCAAGCTGTGCCTTCGATCAATGGAGGTGCAGATGAAACGTATCTTTGCGGGCGTGTATGCGCCGCTGTTCTGGGCCGGCTTCATTGGCGCCGGGGTGTGGCTGAGCGACGTCTCGACGCTGGCGTTGTTGCCGCTGTTCGGGTTGGCGCTGGCCGTGTCGTTCGCGGCGGAATGGGCGTTGCCCTATGAGGTGTGCTGGAACCGTGCGTCCGGTGATCGGCGGCGCGATATCCTGCATGCGCTGGTCAACGAAGCCTTGAGTGCGCTGGGATTGCTCGCCTTGCCCGGGCTGGTCGCACTGCTGGCGATCGACGGCGTATGGCCCAAAGGCTGGCCGCTTTGGCTGCAACTGGGCTTGGCGATATTGATTGCCGATGCAGGCATCAGCCTGATGCATTACGCCAGTCATCGTGTGTCGTGGCTGTGGCGATTGCATGCGGTGCATCACAGCGTAGAACGTTTATATGGCTTCAACGGATTGATGAAGCATCCGCTGCATCAGTTGCTGGAAGCGTCAGCCGGGCTGCTGCCGTTGCTGGTGCTGGGCATTCCTTCGCCAGTGGCGGCGCTGCTGGCGTTTGCCATCGCGATTCAACTGCTGCTGCAACATTCAAACGTCGACATGCGCCTCGGATATTTGCGCTGGATCTTTGCCTGGGCGCCACTGCATCGTTTTCATCACATGAAGTACGGGCGCGCCGGTGACGTCAACTTCGGCCTGTTCTTCACCCTGTGGGACTGGCTGCTGGGCACCGCGTTTTATACCGAGGATTATCGAATCGGGCCGGGCGATCTGGGGATCGGCAGTCGAGCGGATTTTCCCCGTGACTACGTCGCGCAATTGCTTGATCCGTTAGCCACGGTAACGCTAAATCGCGAGCCACCAGTGCCCGCCGCGCTGCGTCGTTGAGTCAATCGAGCATTTGCAGTTCGATGTGCTGCAAGGCCTGGCGCGCGGTCACACCGAAGAGTTTTTTCAGGCTGCGCGAGAAGTGCGCCGAGTCGGCGAAGCCTGCATTGTGCGCAGCGATGGTCACCGCATCACCCGCCAGTACCGACGCCATCGCCATGCGCAGGCGCCGCCACAGCACCAACCGGCGCACGGGTAAGCCGACGTGATCGACCAGCAACCGTTGCAATTGGCTCAGGGACAGATTCGCCGTGTCGGCCACCGCCCGCGCGGCGACTTTGTCTGTCAGCGAGGCGTCGATGGCCGCCAGCGCCCGTGCGATCCGTGGATCACTCAGCGAACGTCGCGGGCATTGGCGTAGCGCTTGATCCAATGCCGGCAGCGACAGTTCGGCGCAGAACACCGCTTCGCGCAATGTTGGCGCGGCGAACATCAACGGTTCGGCATACACGGTCAACAGCGGATCCGGAGCATCGATAATGGCGTGGCGCGTGTTGGAGGCGATCAGCAATTGCGAGGTGCTGACGGTTTCGCCCTCGAGCCATACCGTTGCCGGTCGCTCAGGGGCGAGGATGATCTGGTGGGCATAGTGTGAATGGGGCGCGGTGCGCCCCGACACTCCGTGGATCAGGCCATAGTCGTGCCCCAGCCAGAGGCGGCCTGTCCACTCGGTGTGTGCGGTCACTCAGTAACCATTGTTCTTCAACAGCTGATCGACACTGGCGGCCGCCGGGCGTTTGTAGAACTTCAACAGTTCACTGGCGCGGTTGGTGAAGATGCCGTCGACACCGGCAGCCATGACTTTCTCGAAGTCCACCGGCTCGTCGACCGTGTAAACGTGAACCAACAGACCCTGATCGTGGGTGTACTTGTTCATCCACGGCTGCACCAGATCCGAATAGCTCTGATCGCCGCCGTGGGTCAGTTTCGCCGACGGTCCGGTGCCGATTGCACCCTGCGCCTTGGCGTAGTCGATCCACTGCTTGAACTCGGCTTCCGATTTCGGTTCCTGCTTGCCGTAGTAGGCGTTTTTGTCCTTCTCGCCAGACTCGGCGAAGGTCACCTTGGACTTCGCGTCCATGCCGCCTTCACCGACCCACAACAGGAGGATCTTCGGCACTTGCGGCATTTCTTTCTGCAGCAGTTCGAGGCTGTTTTTCTCGAAGGTTTGCAGAATCACTTTGCCCTTGCCCTGACCCACGCCCAGTGCGCTTTTCGCCAGTTTGGAGCCAGCCGGGCTCAGCCAGCCACGGTCCTGCAGTTTCTCTTTCAGATCGTGCTCGATACCGGGGAACAGTTGCGGCTCCTTGGTCTCGATGTACAGGCCCGGTTTGTGCTGTGCATTGGCCTGGGCGATGTCGATGATTTCATCCAGGGTCAGAATTTTCAGACCGACATAGGACGGGCGCGCGCGATCCGGGTATTTGGCGTTGTACCAGCTGCCGGCGTCGAGGGTTTTCAGTTCGGCCATGGTGAAGGCATTGGCCGGGCTGTCCTTGCGATCCGGGAACTTGGTCGCGACGTCAGTGGTGCGTTGCAGGTTGTTGTCGTGCAGGGCGAACAGCACGCCGTCCTTGCTGCGCTGCAAGTCCATTTCCAGGTAATCGGCACCCAGATCACGCGCCAGTCTGTACGAGGCAGCGGTGGATTCCGGTGCATCGAAGGACGCGCCACGGTGGGCGATCACCGCCGGGTGCGGAATGCCGTGAGCCGCTGCGACAACGTTGGGCTCAGCATGGCTGGCGGCCTGCGCCTGACCGAGGCCGAGTAACAGGCTCAGCAAGAGTGCGCTTTTGGTGAAAGTGGCGGGCATGTTCGAGATCCTTTCGCGGGTCTGTTTCAAAGACGTACCTTTTAACAATTGAAACGATTGCGTGCTATCGCCAGACCGACATAAACGTATTAAAAGCGTTTTTTCCTGCACTTTTGTGTCGCCGTTTGCAGTACGCTTGCCCTCGGCAGACGTCCCGGCAGAGGGCGCGCCGTACAGTTGCCCTGCGTGTAAACCATCGATCCTTTTTCGTGAGGTTTACCATGCGCATCACCTCCCAACTTATCTGCCAGGCCGCCGACGACCTCAAAGGCTTTGTCGGCCTCAACCGTAAAACCAATCAATACATCGTGCGTTTCAGCGAAGATTCGTTCGGCATGGACGTCGCCGATCACGGCATCATGCCTACCCGTGAATTTGTCTGGGCGCAGGCATCAGAGCAGACCATGACGCTCAAACGAGAGCGAATCCAGTTGCTGCTGGACCAGAATATTGATGAGCGCATCAACATCACCGAACCGTTGCGGGTGTATATGCAGAAGGTTGAAGTGCCGGAGATTGTGGCGCAGCGCAGTCTGGTGCACGGCTGAGAATCTGCGGTGACAGGCAGGGCCCCATCGCTGGCAAGCCAGCTCCCACAGAGATTGGCGGCGCTCACAGAACCTGTGGGAGCTGGCTTGCCAGCGATGGGGGCCCCGCAATACACGATGACACTCAACTCACGAACGCATACTCGCGTTCAACCCTGCACACCCGCGTATGAAACGCCGAGTACCAGATCTCGCGCCCGCGCGCCTGGATCAACCGATGCTCAGGATGCTGTCGCCACGCCAAAATCGCCGCCTCGCTCTGCCAGTACGACACGGTGATGCCGACGCCGTCGGCCCCGCGAATCGACTCCACTCCGACAAAACCAGGTTGTTCGCGCACCAGCTCGGCCATGCGTGCTGCCGCTTCGGCATAACCGTTGTCGCCCTCGGTGCGGGTCGAGGTGAAGATCACCGCAAAATAATCGCCCTCTGGCTTCATCAGCGCGGCCCCCTGCAAGCTTCGACAAACGCCCGCACCAGCGGCGGCATCTGGCCTTTGAGCGCGGCGCGTTCCGGCTGGAACAACGTCGCGACAAAAAACGGATGGCCCTTGAGTTCAAGCGCGCGCAAATCCCCTGAGCGATCGTGGCCCACAGCCTGTAGTCGATTACTCAATAACTCGCGTTCGAACTGCGGATTCACGCCATAGCGGCAGCGGTAGCCTTCATGAATATCGGACGTTTCGTACGCGTTGGCGATCAACGAACCGGGCCGCAGATGGATGCCGTCGACGGCTTCGACCAGCGAGCAAGTCAGTGGCGTGAGCAGCGCCCTTGCCGATTCGGGCGACGTCTCGCCATGCTCGGCATCGGCCCAGCCCATAACGTTGCGGGAATATTCCAGCACGGCATGCTGAAAACCGCCGCAGGTGCCAAGGAACGGGCGTTGTTGCTCGCGGGCGAAACGGATTGCGCGCAGGGCGCCGGCTTCACTTTTGTACGGGCTGGCGGGGACACACCAGAAGCCGTCGAAGTGTTGCAGCGGTGTATCGGCGTGGATCTGATCAGTGGCCAGCCATTCCAATTGCAGCGTCTGGCCGAAGTGTTCGGCGACAAGACCGAGGGCCACCGGGATGGCCTGGTGGGCAGTCACTTGCGGGTCGTAATCGCCGATCAGGGCGATGGAAACAGCGTCCATGTGAATTCCTTATCTTGAATGTATCGATGAATCCCCTCACCACAGGGTTTGAGTCTGGCTCAGAGAGAACGCGATTGTCGGCTGCCGATGCTCACTATAGATTGGCGTCCACGCACTCAATATTGGCGTTTCCCCAAGTGATCAATGCAGCGACGCACTATCAACTCGATTATCCCGATCTGGCCCTGATCCTCGCCCTGGTGCGCGGCGGCTCTCTGGCCCGCGCTGCGCAGCTGTTGAAAGTAGACGTTTCGACGGTGTTTCGTGCGGTGCGGCGCCTCGAAGCGTCCCTCGGCCAGCAACTGTTCGAAAAAAGTCGCGCCGGGTACCTGCCGACCACGCTCGCGCAAACCCTCGCCGAACAGGCCGAACGCGCCGAGCAGGCGCTCGACGCTGCGCGCATCGGGGTAGAGCAGGGCGGTGAAGTGATCAGCGGCACGGTGCGCCTGACCTGCACCGATTCGGTATTGCAAAGCTTGCTGCTGCCGGCGCTGGCGCGGTTCATGCCCAACTACCCGGCGCTGACGATCGAATTGAGCACGTCCAACGATTTCGCCAACCTCAGCCGCCGCGACGCCGACATTGCCTTGCGCCTGACGCGGACACCGCCAGAACACCTGGTCGGACGGCAATTGGCGAAGATTTCCTACCGGGTCTGCGCCAGTGCGCGTTATCTGCAAAACGTCGATGCGACGGATCTGGCCGCGCTCACCTGGATTGCCCCGGACGACTTCCTGCCCGATCACCCGACGATCGCCTGGCGCCGCCAGCAATTGCCCGGTGTCACTCCGAGTTATCGCTGCAACAGCATGTTGTCCGTCACCGAACTGGTGCGCGCCGGGTTGGGTGTAGCGGCACTGCCGGACTTTCTGATCAGCGAAGGTTTGCAAGCCTTGGGCGAACCGCTGCACGGTTATGACACGGCGCTTTGGTTGCTGACCCGTCCGGACTGTCGGGCGTTGCGCTCGGTGGTGACGTTGTTCGATGAACTCGGACGGGCATTACGCTTGCCCTGATCAGCGTTGCGGGTTTTGCTTCATGTGCTGATGCATCTCGCTGGTGAGATTCTCGATGCGTTCGGTCAGACTCTTGGTCATCTCGGTCAGGCGGGTGTTCTGTTGCAGCAGTTCGAGCAGCTGCGCGGTGTTCTGCGCGGCCTGGGCCTGACGCTCGGTGTTGGCCTGCGCGAGGGCTTCACGGTGTAGCGCGTCGGCGTCCGCCTGCGCCTTGTCGCGCGCGGCCTGACGGGTTTGGGCGAGCAGGATCAGCGGCGCGGCGTAGGCCGATTGCAGGCTGAACGCGAGGTTCAGCAGGATGAACGGGTAGACGTCGAATGTGGTCACGCCAAAGACGTTGAGGCTGACCCACAGTAGCACGATCAAGGTTTGCGCACCGAGGAACGTCGGCGTGCCGAAGAACCGTGCAAACGCCTCGGCGCGCAGTGCGAAGGTGTCGTTGCCGAAGGTGGTGGCGAGGTGGGCGTGGGGGCGGTGGAAGCGCAGGTGATCGACGGGGGCGGTTTCAGGTGATGCGGGTTTTTCAGTGGTCATGAGGTACTCGGCAGGGCGTGGACGTGTAGTCACTATAGCCCTGCGTTGTGGTGGGCGGCCTCTTCGCGGGCAAGCCTTGCTCCTACAGAACGATGGCGGCGACGCGATCTACCTGGCTGCCCCCGACATCACCCCGGCGCTCGCTCGTTGGCAAACATGCTCACTGCCTCCACCGCTTCACTGGCGCCATCACGAATCTGCAAAATCACCGTCCCCGCCTGATTCGCCAACTCGACGCCGTCCGCCGCACGACCTCGGGTGCCGTCCATGCTCTTGATCGCCTGGCGGGTTTCACTCTGGATCAAACCGATCATGTTGGAAATCTCGGCGGTCGACCCGCTGGTGCGCGCCGCCAGTTGCCGCACCTCGTCCGCGACCACGGCAAAACCGCGACCCTGCTCACCGGCACGCGCGGCCTCGATCGCGGCGTTGAGCGCCAGCAGATTGGTCTGATCGGCAATCGCGCGGATGGTGTTGACGATGGCGGTGATCTGCTCGGAGCGCTCGCCCAGCTGGGCGATCAAGGTTGAAGACTGCGCGATGTCATCGGCGATTTCGCGCATTTCACTGGCGGCCTGCTGGATCACCTGAGTGCCTTGCTCGGCGACTTTTCGCGTCGCCACCGAGATGTGATAGGCCGCGCTGGCGCTGCGTGCATCTTGTTCGTGTTGCTCGACCCGCGCGGTGACGTCGGAGGCGAACTTGACCACTTTGCACAACCGCCCCGCAGCGTCGTAGACCGGGTTGTAATTGGCTTCCAGCCACACCGTTTGCCCGCGTTTGTCGACGCGCTCAAATTGCCCGTGGAAAAATTCGCCCTGGTTCAAGCGTCGCCAGAAATCCTGATAGGCGCTGCTGTTGACCAGCGCGGCGGTGCAGAACAAACGGTGATGCTTGCCCTTGAGCTCGGCGAGGGTGTAACCCATGCGTGTCAGAAAATTCTGATTAGCCGTGAGAATACTGCCGTCGAGATTGAATTCGATCACCGCCATCGCCCGGTCAATCGCTTGCAACCTGGCATTGGCGTCACTTTCCTGCTGCACCCTGGCGGTCACGTCCATGGCGTACTTGACCACTTTGACCACACGGCCCGAGGCATCCTTGATCGGGTTGTAACTGGCTTCGAGCCAGATCGGCTGGCCCTGGCCATTGACCCGCTCAAACGTGCCGGACTGGAACTGACCATTTTTCAAACGTGACCACAGCTCATTGTACTGGGCGCTGCGACCAAATTCGGGCGTGCAGAAATGCCGGTGTGCCTGACCGATCACCTGCTCGGGCGCATAGCCCATGGTCTTGAGAAAGTTGTCGTTGGCGCGCAGCACCACGCCGTCGAGATTGAATTCGATCACTGCCATCGAGCGATTGATCGCGTCGAGCAGGCCGGATTGTTCGGTCAGGGTGTGCTGGAGTTCGTCGAGGGCAGCTTTGTGACGGTTGAAAAACATGTTCGCAATACTCTGGAAGAAGGGACGAGTGGGTGATTCAGTCCCTGTTCCCGCGCTTGCAGGCCGAATACGCAGGGTGGCATTCGGCGGTGACTGCTCAATGCCAGCGTTCCATGGCTGGCAGATGGCTACTTATACAAAACTTCATAAACTTGTACAAGAAAGTAATTTTTTACAATTTTGTATAAGTTTTCAGGCGCCAGCGTCCTGAGTGACGGGGCGGCTCAAGGCTACGCTGATGGTGTTACGACCCGTGTGTTTCGCGGTATACAGCGCTTTGTCGGCATCATCCAGCCAATCCAGTGCGTCCTTGTACACGTTTTGATACCGCGCCAAACCGATACTCAGGCTCACTCGCAGCTCGGGCACATCGGGGTGGCGATACCGCTGCAAGGCTTCCCGCAACTGCTCCATCACGGCTTCGGCCTTGTTCAGCGGCAGGCTCGGCAGAATCACGCAGAACTCATCGCCGCCATATCGGCCGGCCAACTCGTATTCATCGAGCACGTGTTTGAGCGCCTTGCTCAACTGGCGCAGCGCCGCGTCGCCGACGATATGCCCGTAGCTGTCATTGATTCCCTTGAAGTGATCGATGTCGATCAGTGCCAGCGTGGCGGCGGTGTTGTGTTGCCGGCACTGTTGAAACTTCAGGTGCAGCAGGTCTTTCCACGCGCCATGGTTGAGCAGGCCGGTGAGGCTGTCGGTGCGACTGAGGGCACTGAGCGCGCGCTTGTGTTGCGAGAGTTTGATCGCCAGTTGGTAACAGACCATGCCTAGCGCCAACGGGTACAGCGTCAGCATCGGCAGGCAGGCCCAGACTTGCGTCTGCGTCATTGTCAGGTTGAATTTGAAACCGAAGATCGCCCAGCCCGACAGCACACCAGCGAGTTGGGCGAGGGCGCCGAACACGAACAATCGATGGCCACCGGCGGCGACGTTGTTCATGGTCATCATCGACAGGATGGTCACGGTGGTCAGCGGATTGAACTGGAAACACGCGGCCCAGAAACCGCCGCACATCGAGTCATAGAGCAGATTGCGTCGCTCGGCCTGATAGGGGAACGCCGCACGCGTGGAGATCTGGTAAGCCAGATGCGGCCAGGCAAAACCGTTGAACAACAGCAATGCCCAGATCCAGCTCGGCAAGCCCAGCGGATACAGCGCGGCGCCGACGCTGAAAAAACCGACGCCCAGCCCGATGGCCCGTGGCAGGTAAATGCGTCGGGCGAATGACAAGCCTTTGCCGCGGTGGTTTTCCATGAGGCCCTGCGCGAAATTCATCCTGAAATACTTTGCAGTATATTTCTTCAGGCCGACCGTCCGTCGGTCGATTGTCGGACATTGTCATTTATTCCAACGGGAATAATCAGTGTCCTTCCGAGCCATTTAATGGAGGGCTTGCGCAGGAGAGGGGGGATTTCAGAGCGCGTTTCAGCGCTGGTAATGCGCCAGAAACATGTCCAGCGCCGATTCGGCCACGGTGTTTTGCATCTCGGCATCGAGGGCGGCGCGGCCCATGGACATCTGCGGCCAGAACCCGAAGGTCTTGAGCAGGCCCTGCAACTGATGCGCCGCGAACTCCGGGTCAACCGGTTTCAAGCGGCCATCGGCTTGCGCTGCTCGAATCCACACCGTCAGGCCTTCTTCGCGTTCACCCATGCGCTCGACCATGTTTTGCGCACGCTCGGGCGAATGAATCGTCGCGGCAATTGCTACCCGCGCCAGTGTCAGAAAATTCTCGTCCGCCATCATCTGCACCTTGGCCTGCAGCATCTGACGTAGTTGCTCGCGCAGCGGCTGATCGCGGTTGTAGCTGACCGACTGCTCGGCGCTGATGCGCGCCCACAACTGGTTGAGAATCTCGGCGAACAGCTCTTCTTTGCTGGGGAAGTGGTTGTACACCGTGCGCTTGGACACACCGGCAGTGGCGGCGATCTTGTCCATGCTGGTGACCTCGAAACCATTGGCCCGGAATTCGGCAATCGACGCCTGAATAATGGCTTCGCGTTTGCGGTCGGTGAGTCGCTGTGGAGCTGTCATAAGTACGCTTCGGCAGTGAAAAAATGAAATTACACTTGGCAGTTTACTTGTCGCCGGGTTTGATGCAACCTAGAAACTACACCGATGAGTGTAATGTTGCGTTAGTCCTCGCAACTTAAAAACCCGTATGTTCGGCCACTGCGTGCAGCCATGGCCATTTATCGTCCCACCGTGGAAAACCGTGAATTGTGCGGTTCTCCTGGAGTCACTCAGACATGGCCCATTCCAATTCCGCTTCTACGCCTGAAGCCTCGCGCCAGGCTCAAGGACTGTTCCGCAATCATGCGCCGGTGCAGCGCGAAGGCCTGCGCAAAATGCTTCGAATCATGTGGAACATGATCTTCCACAAACCGCGCGACACCCGGCCCGCGTCGGCGATTCCGGTACAGCCGCTGACCCGCGAAGACCTCCTGGCGGCGCCAAACCACAGCGTCTACCGCCTCGGCCACTCGACACTGCTGCTGAAAATGCGCGACAAATTCTGGATTACCGACCCGGTCTTTGCCGAACGCGCCTCGCCGGTGCAATGGGCCGGGCCGAAACGCTTTCACCAGCCACCGATCAGCCTCGACCAATTGCCGCCGATCGAAGCGGTGATCCTTTCGCACAACCATTACGACCACCTCGATTACCAGGCGGTGTTGGCACTGGCCGCGAAAACCACTTACTTCCTGACCCCGCTGGGCGTCGGCGACACCCTGATCAAATGGGGCATCGACGCCAGCCAAGTGCGTCAGTACGACTGGTGGCAGGGCGCGGAAATCGGCGGCATCCGCTTCGTCGCCACACCCTCGCAGCACTTCTCCGGCCGTGGCCTGTTCGACGGCAACAGCACGTTGTGGGCGTCCTGGGTGATGATCGACGGCGACACGCGAATCTTCTTCAGCGGCGACAGCGGCTACTTCGACGGCTTCAAACGCATCGGTGAACAGTACGGCCCGTTCGACCTGACCTTGATGGAAACCGGCGCCTACAACGTCGAATGGCCGCACGTGCACATGCAGCCGGAAGAAACCTTGCAGGCGCACCTCGACCTCAAGGGGCGGTGGCTGCTTCCAATCCACAACGGCACGTTCGACCTGGCGATGCATGCCTGGCATGAACCGTTCGACCGGATTCTGGCGCTGGCGTGGGAGCGCAGTGTTTCGATTACCACGCCGCGAATGGGCGAGGCGTTTAACCTGGCGCAGCCGCAGCGTGGAGAGGCGTGGTGGTTGGCGGTTGACGGCGCTGATGAGGCGGTGGTGCAGGGGGCCTGACGACATTAAGCATCAAGCAAACACCACTTCAATTCGGCCCTCTTTTCGGGAACGGGGGGCCGCCTTAACCACGATTTGCACATCTCGTCCGAGATGAGAAAGGCACTCCATCATTTTGGCCTCGCTGATACCGCGAAATTTTCCGCGCAGCATTTCGGATAGTTTGGGTTGTGAAAGTCCCAAAATCTCCGAGGCCTGAATTTGAGTGAGATGGCGTGCCTTGATGATCTCGCCGATCTTTGCCGCCAACTGGGCTTTGACCTGCATTTCGCTGGAATCAGGCAAGCCAAGATCTTGGTAGACATTCCCGCTACCTTGTTCAATTTCTATCATTTTCTGATCCTTTCGCATGATCCTGAGCGGCTCGAAGTCTGCTTCGGATCAGATCGATGTCGGCCTGAGCGGTTTTAATTCCACACTTCGACTTCTTCTGAAAACAGTGCAAAACGTAAATTGCACTGCCGAAACGAACCGTATAAATGGCTCGGTAGGTGTTGGTGTCGAAGTCTTCAATCAACTCCAGTACACCCGCACCCCCAAATCCTTTCAGGGGTTTTGCATCTGGATGCTTGAAGCCAGTTTGGGCTAAATCCAATGCGTAACCAAAAACATCCTGTATCTCTATGGGCATCTGTTTTAGATCTTTCTTGCTGCTACAGACCCACAAGAGCGGCTTCCTTGCACTCATGCGAAAATATACCTATATAGGGATAAATATCAAACAGTCTTTTCAATCAGCCATCGCAAAGTCACCACGCTCGACGGCATTCTGCTGCATCCCTTGTGGATTCAATTTACGCCCCGGCGCAAACCCGGGAAAGAACACCAACCCCTGCGCCTCCAGGCGATAGGCCAGTGCCAGACGCGCCGCATCGGCCACGTCTTGCTGCGCCTCAAAACGCTGAATGTCTTCTACCGAAACCTGGGATTCACGCGACAACTGTTCGGTGCTCCAGCCCAGCATCGCTCGGGCCTGGGCGCAATGCGTCGGGGTGAACTGGAAAAGCGCAATATGTTCGAGAATGAGGTTCATCGCAGAAGTGGCCATGGTGTGCTCCGGGCTCAAGCGTGCTGATTGAAAATGTACTGTGTTTTTGTACAGTTGTTTTCGGCCGGGATCAAACGCATTTTTTGATTTGTCCTAGTTCTCCGTCTGCAACCAGACGGACGGTGCCTGTCCCAGCACCCGGCGAAACATCGTCGAGAACGCCGCCGGGCTCTCATAACCGAAGTCCAGCGCGATCCGCGTCACCGCTTCGCCCGCCGCCAGTCGGGCCAGCGCAAGCACCACGCAGGCACGTTGGCGCCACTGGCTGAAACTCAACCCGGTCTGCTGGCGAAAGAGTCGATTGAAGGTGCGCAAGCTTACGTGCAACTGGTCCGCCCACTGTTGCGGTGTTTGATGCGCATTGGGTTGATGCAGAAAGCTCTGACACAGTGCCAGCAGTTTTCCGTCAGCCGGCAGTGGAATGTGCAAGGGCAGGGGCGCACTGCGCGTCAGTTCATGCAGGAGCAAATCGATCAACACACCATCGCGGCCCGCCTCGTCATAGACCAACGGCAACTCCACCGCTTCCATCAGCAGATGCCGCAACAGCGGCGACACACTGATCACCTGGCAACGTTCACCCAAATCCACCGCACCCGGTTCGATGTACACGCTGCGTGTGCTGACCCCAAGCATCAACACCTCATGCGCCACCCCTGGCGGAATCCACACCGCTCGTTGCGGCGGCACCACCCAGTTGCCGTCATGGGTGCTGACCTGCATCACCCCGGTCGCGCCATAGAGCAATTGCGCGCGTCGGTGCGTATGAAACGGCAGCAGATGTCCGTAGGAGTAATCCGTGCCGATCGCCACCACCGCGCGCGGCGAGTCATCCAGCAGATTGATCGAAACATTGCGCATCGAGCGATTCTCAAGGGTTGGCGTAAACGCAAACATTATTGGCTGAGTTGCTGAAGCAGGCCAAGACGTCCCGCTCTATCTTCGTGAGCCTTCCCTAAAAGGACGCCGCGAAATGTTCTACCTCTTGCTCACATGCTTCGGCTGCATGACCGGCATCACCGCCGTGCTGTTCGGCTTCGGCGGCGGCTTTGTCGTCGTGCCGCTGCTTTACCGTCTACTCAGCGCCAGCCACGGCGTCGACGACCCGATCGGCCAATCGGCAATGCACATCGCCGTCGCCACCTCGACCTGCGTGATGATCGTCAACGCCCTGATCGCCACCGACAAACATCGCCGCGCCGGCAATCTCATCCGCCATTACCTGTGGCCATTGGGTGGGTTTATTGCCGTGGGCTCAGTGGTCGGCGCAATAGCGGCGGTGTGGGTCAGTGGCGAGGTGATTCGCTACGCGTTCATCGCCTACCTCGGCGTGACCATTGTCGACTGCGTGCTCAGGCGCGGATTTCTCACTCAGAGCGCAGACGTCATCCCACGCCGACTTGGCAGCACGGAAACTTCCGCAGGCGGTGTAGGCATCGGCGCCATCGCGACGTTTCTCGGTGTAGGAGGCAGCGTCATGACCGTGCCGCTGTTGCGCCGTTGCGGCTTGAGCATGTCGCAAGCGACGTCCATGGCCAACCCGCTGAGCGTGCCGGTGGCACTGGCGGGAACGCTGACGTACATGGCGCTAGCCGGGTTCAGTCAGGCTGAGTTGGGCGCCTGGTTTGTCGGGTACGTGGATTTGCTGGCGTTTGCGCTGCTGACGTTGGGTTCGTTGTTGGGAATCAGATTGGCCACGCCTTGGATCGGGCGGATTCCGGATCGGGTGCATGCGCGGGTGTACATCGGGCTGTTGCTGATGGTGATGATCAGCATGTGCTTGAGTTGAAGGCGACAGCGCTCGATTCTCCCGCGCAACCTCGACATAATCCGCAACTTCTTTTTGCGAGCAGTTGCTCGTTTATTCAAGGATGAAGTGATGTTCCGAGGACTGTTACGCCTTTTCGCTGTTCTTTTTCTGACGGGGTTGTTTGTCTCGACTGCAACGTGGGCCGACAACGGCGCGCAGGTGTACACGGGCACCTTGGGTAAAGCGGCCATCGTCCTCGAAATAAATACTCGCATTGGAGAAGGTCGTTACTTCTATAAGAAGTACCGCAAGGATCTGCCACTCGACGGTGCCCTGGACGGGGAAACACTGGTGCTGGAAGAAGGTTCGCGGATGGAAGACTCGCGCCCGACCCTTCGTCTGCAGCCGACAACTCATGGTTGGTATGGCGAGTGGACGAGTACCGCTGGGAAAGTCCTGAAGGTCGAGTTAGAACCAGCCGTCATCCCCGATGTACCCGACGATGCCTTGCCCTTTTTCACCACACTTCACGACAAGTACCCTTACGAATATCTGCGGCTGCAAGGCGTAACACTCAAGAAAGGCAAGACCGACACCTTCATGGGCTACACGCTGCAGTGGTGGACCGAGCCGAAGACAGACACTTCTCTGTTCGAAGTGGTGACCGGTTACTCCCTCGAAGAGCGTCGACGTATCAACCAAAAATTGATGGCGCGTTTGTGGGGCGAAGTGTTGTCGTCTTATGGCTGTTCTGGAAGTTATGCGCAATGGAGCCAGCCACTGTACATGTCGTCCACAGTGATGAGTGTGGGGATTTCATCGGATTATTACTGTGGCGGCGCCTATCCGGATCAAAGCCACGACGCGCTCAACATCGATATCAAGACAAGCAAGCTTCTGACCCTTGATGATGTTTTGTGGGTGGGGCAGGGCAAGCCGTTGCACTACGAGGAATATGAAGATTTCGCCGCGGGCTCACCCGGCTCTTCGACAGCGTGGTCGAACTACCGCGCCACTGAACTGGCACCTTGGTTGGTCGCACAGTTGCTGAAACTCTACCCAACCGAAATGACCATCACCCCCGAGGGTGAAAACGACTGCGGCTATGACGAGAACTATCCCTGGCAATTTCCGGGTTGGCACTTCACGGAACAGGGCATAAAGATCGAGCCATCATTTGCGCACGTCGTGGCGGTCTGCGGATCAGTGGACTGGAGCGTTCTGCCGTACACACTCGTCAAACAACATCCGGGCGGGGTTGCACTGCAACTGCCTTGAGGCGGCGCTATCTTTCAAACGCAGCCCCTCGATTCCTGACCCCAACCCCGCCATAATCGCCGCGAATTTATCCGCGCCGGCCCTCAAATGCCGGCGCGGCCTCCGCCTCTTTCAAGGAACGATCAATGCTCAAGGGACTGATGCGCCTGGCAACCTGCGCTGCTGTGCTGTTCTCGCTGCTATCCACCGCGTACGCCGAAGACAACCGGCTGGTGTTCACCGGCACGTTGGGCAAAATGCCGATCGTTTTCGAAGTCGACACCAGTGACCCGGAGCAAGTCACCGGTCGCTACTTCTATGAGAAGTTTCACCGCGATCTAGAGCTTAACGGCACCTATAAAAATGACGTCTTGCTGCTCACAGAGGGCAGTGATCGTATGGAGCCGGGCAAGCCGTTACCGACGCTGAAACTGCAACAGATTGATGGCGGCTGGAAGGGCGAATGGCAAAATCCGAAAGGCAAAAAGTTGCCCGTATTGGTCACCGATACGCCACTTCCCGAAGTGCCAGCGAATGCATTGCCCTACATCGCCAAGTTGCCCAAGAGCGAGCCCTACGAATACCTACGGCTTCAGGGACTGAAACTCAAACCTGGTAAAAAGCAGGACTTCATGGGCTACTCCCTGCAATGGTGGGAAGAGCCTGATACCAAAATGTCCATGTTCAGCATCGAATCCGGGATGCCACAAGAAGATCTGCAACGGGTTAACCAGCAATTGCTCGGGCGCTTGTGGGACGAGGCCATCAGTTATTACGGTTGCCAGTTGCGAGGTCGCGGTTACGCCGAATTCCTTCAGGGCGTCACCCCGACATTTATCTCGCCCACTGTCATCAGCCTGAACATTTCCACCAGCTACGACTGCGGCGGTGCGCACCCAGACTTCGGTGATTCACCGCTCAACATCGATGTGAAAACCGGCCATCCGTTGTCGCTCGAAGACGTACTCTGGGTGGGCGAGGGTCAGCCAATCCTTCATGCTGATCGCTACAGAGGCGGTGACCAGCCATTGACCGAGGCCGAAGACGCCGCGCGCTCAAAGTATCAACGCGAAGTCTTCGGGCCGTGGCTGATCAAACAACTCACCGCGCTGTACCCGGATGAAATGAAGAAACCGGCCGGCGGAGATGAAGACAGTTGCGACTTCACCAATGAAGACAATTGGGGTTATTCCAACTGGCGCTTCACCGAAAAAGGTTTGTACATCGGAGCGTACTTCGCCCGCATAGAACGAGACTGCGATTCACCCGATTGGTCGATCCTGCCGTACTCCCTCGTCAAACAACACCCCGGCGCCGTCAAACTGCAACTGCCCCAGGGCTAACCGTCACTCCAGCCCCGGCGCTTCACGAATAATGAAGTGATCCAGGTTCTCGATATTGGCATTGAAGACCTCGAAAGGCTTTTCGGGGTTCTTCTTGCCGGGCACCTGCTTCAACTCCGGCGTCACCCCATAGAAGAAACAGAACAACGCCTTGTCGCTATCCGCCGCGTGCTTGATCTCCTCCAGAAACGCCTTGCGTTTGCGGTAGTTGTCGATCAGCTTCTTGTTCAGATAAACGCTGACCGGATATGGCTTCTTCTTACTGTCCTCGGGCTTCTTGAACCAGACCTTGTCCTCGAAATCGATACGAAAACTGGCACTGTGGAAGTCCTCGATCTTCTTGATCCGCCCCCAGTAAATCAGCCCCTTGTTGTCCGTCAGATACTCAATCTTCTTGAAGAACGAACTGTACGGCGCCGAATGCTCGCCGACCTTCAACGGCATGCGCTTGAGCAACTCCTTGTCGGCGAAGTTCGAAACAAAACACTCCACCGGATGCGCAAACACACTGGTCTTGTCCGGCGCCGACTCACGACTCACCGACTCTTTACCACTGTCCGCCGCCACTCGAACCGGATCATCGCGCAACACATCCGCCGCCCCCGCTGGCGCGACGGGCTTGCGCACATACTCACGCCGGGTCAGCAACAACTCCGATGGGAAGTGCTCCTCACGCCCGTCATCCACCTCGCCATCCGCCGTCTCAACACCAGACGCTGAAGCCTTCAAACTCACATACGGACAACCCGCCACATGCTGCGTAGTGGGCAGATTCTTGAAGTGCGGCGTGCGCACATAATTCACGTTCTTGGCGTTGAACGTGCCCAACTCGTTGGAAGCCTCGAATGCCGAACGACAGGCATCGTTGGGGCACTGGAAGTGTTCCTTCGCGGAATCGAAGGCCACCGTCTCATCGAAATTGAGATCGCGAACGTCATAGATCGACAACTTGTCGTCGAGGCTGAGGCAGTAGGCGAGATCGAATTTCATGGTGGGGCTCGGATCCTTGAGTGGGGGGAGGGGTATTAATAGCGGGCGGCGGCCCGGGTTACTAGTAATAGATCTCGCCACCCAGCATCAACAGAACAGCCAAAAAACCGAGATTGCCAAACAGGAAGGGCAGAATGGTAATGACGATTTGGACAACAACTGCGATTTTAAAGCCGGCGGACAGGCCATAACGCTTCCAGTAAATAACATGCAGCACCATGGTTAGTGCATTTGCGACCCAGACTGCTCCAACGGCCATGATTTCGTTCTTTTGAACGATACGTAGGGCCATATGCAGCAGGCAGAAAAAGACGATTAGAAATGAGGCGGTCAGGAGTCGGGATTGACCCGGGGTGGTCGAATTTTGCGTTGGTGGCTGCATGTGATGTTCGTCCATGTGCGTTTTCGAGAGTGCTCTCGGTCACGGTAAGCATTGTTCAGCAGCACACAAAAACTGTGGCGAGGGAGCTTGCTCCCGCTGGGCTGCGAAGCTGCCCCAAACCAGCAAATGCGGTTAGCAAGGCAACCGGCAATTATTCTTTTTCTAGTCTTCCAACGTTGTCATAAAGCCAAGCAGTGAATTCCGCTCTGTCGTCCGAATGATGGCAACGTTGGTGACAGTTGGGACACAACGCCACAACATTCGTGTCAAGGTCCGAACCCTTTTGCGACAGGTGCTTGACGTGATGCACTTCTAAAAACGGTTTCCCATCCTTTTCAAATGGCGCTGCTTTGCCACAACCTTCGCACTTTCCATCGGCTTGCTGACGAACCCAACCCCTCAATTCAGGATCGCGAAAGTAAACCTTTCTAGTCGAAGTCGTTTGGATAGGTGTTTTTATCCCTTTGGGGACGTAATCAAATTGCTTTTGCTCAAATTTAGCCGCGCGTTGCTCGAGCAATTCTTCGTCCGCCGTTGGCTCAGAATCTTCAAGTGTCAGAACGGTAGAAGCGTCAAGTGCCTTACGGATGCTACGCGTCACATTCGCACCAACATTCTTGGCAGGTTTGTAGCCTTCAATACGCTTTCTATCCATTTCGACCAACACGGTAGAAATGTTCTGCATCCGGAACTCGACAGAGCCTTTAGTCCGACCGGCTAACGGGCCTTCACGCAGGATTCGATTTTCCTCAGTCTTGACGAATTTCTGGCCGCTCTGCTCGCGTGCAAGCATCTTGAGATAGGCATCGACTGCCGCCTGAATCTCGACCTCACTCCAATCGCTGTTACTTTTATCCGTGTCCATACAATCGCCGAGGGTTAAAAACCCTCGGACGATACTGAGTGGCCATCACCTCTGTCTACGAAAAATCCTACAGAAAAAAGCGACAGATCCTGCGCGATCCTACAAACCCATCCCTAGCCCATCGAGTGCTTCGAGGACTGAAACACCTGCGCAACCCGTCGCCACCAGGGTTTCTCTAGAGAAGCTCGTCGTGGCTTCTGATCGTTCAACAGGTAAGGCATATCCCTTAGCCGAATCCAGCCCTCATCCTGCCAATGCAGCAAGCTCAACGTCATCTCCGGCCAATCCAACAAGCTCAACATTGGCCGATTCGAATCTCCTGAATCTGCAGCATCCCGCAAAGTTGGCACTACCTCATTGGTCAGCCACTCACGCAACAGCCGATTCCCCGGAACGTAGTGATAGACCAGCAGCGCATACACCCCGGATTCACTAAGCATCAGATGCTGTTCTGGTTCTCGAAAGTACTCAATCCACATAATGCGGCGTTGATCGCTATCTAGCTTATTGACCACCCGGTCATTCAGATGAAAACCAATCAAGCGGCCGACATCGCGGGCGGAAAACCAAGGCTGGTTTTCCCATAGAAGGGCATGTAAAAAAAGATTGTGGCGAGAGAAGACGGTTACCGAGCATGGATCAGACATATCTATGACCTCTACGTTATGGATTTTGGGAGGGCCTGACCCCAACGTAGAGTGGACTTAAGAAATCCCAACGAGCAGAGCAGTTGCCACCGACGAATTGCACGTCTGTGTCACTGACCAAGCTTTCTACGTTGGGCGTTTCTTAGGCACCTGCGATAGAGCTTAGTAGTGCTCGCAGCATGCTTCAATGGGAAGCGACTGTAAGTGCTGTAGGAGATTGAACGCTGTGGCGTAGGCCTAAAAAGGTTTACCTATCGCCCATAAAAAAGCCCCGATCAGATCGGGGCTTTTTGCTTTCTCGACTCGCCGACTCAGGCAGCAATCGTCAAATCGTGCCAAGCGAGACTATTAGTCCCAGCTCAACGCACCACCAGTTTGGTATTCGATCACGCGAGTCTCAAAGAAATTCTTCTCTTTCTTCAAGTCCATAATCTCGCTCATCCAAGGGAACGGGTTAGTCGTCCCTGGATATTCCTCTTTAAGGCCGATCTGCGACAAACGACGGTTAGCGATGAACTTCAGGTAGTCCTCCATCATCGCCGCATTCATGCCCAGTACGCCGCGAGGCATGGTGTCACGTGCGTATTCGATCTCCAGCTGCGTACCCTGCAGAATCATCTGGGTCGCTTCTTCCTTCATCTCAGCATCCCACAGGTGTGGGTTTTCGATTTTGATCTGGTTGATCACGTCGATGCCGAAGTTCAGGTGCATGGATTCGTCGCGCAGGATGTATTGGAACTGCTCGGCGACGCCGGTCATTTTGTTGCGGCGGCCCATGGAGAGGATTTGGGTGAAGCCGCAGTAGAAGAAGATGCCTTCCAGAACGCAGTAGTAGGCGATCAGGTTGCGCAGCAGTTCTTTGTCGGTGTCCGGGGTGCCGGTTTCGAACTTCGGATCGGAGATCGAGCGGGTGTACTTCAGGCCCCAGGCGGCTTTTTTAGCGACCGATGGGATCTCGTGGTACATGTTGAAGATTTCGCCTTCATCCATGGCCAGCGATTCGATGCAGTACTGGTAGGCGTGGGTGTGGATCGCTTCTTCGAACGCCTGGCGCAGGATGTACTGGCGGCATTCCGGGTTGGTGATCAGGCGGTACACGGCCAGGACCAGGTTGTTGGCAACCAGGGAATCGGCGGTGGAGAAGAAGCCGAGGTTGCGCATGACGATGCGGCGCTCGTCGTCGGTCAGGCCTTCCGGGTCTTTCCAGAGGGCGATGTCGGCGGTCATGTTGACTTCTTGCGGCATCCAGTGGTTTGCGCAACCGTCCAGATATTTCTGCCAGGCCCAGTCGTACTTGAATGGCACGAGTTGGTTGAGGTCGGCGCGGCAGTTGATCATGCGCTTTTCGTCAACGGCGACACGGGCGGAGGCGCCTTCGAGTTCGGCGAGGCCTTCGGCGACGTCGAGGGAGTTCAGTGCAGCCTTGGCGCGGGCGACAGCGGCCGAGTCGTCGGCGGTCACGGCGCGAGCTTCGATCGCGGCGGCACCGCCGGCGTTGTCGAGGCGGTCCATGTTGGCTTCAGTAGCGTGGCCGGCGTTGGCGCCTTTCACGGTTGCTACTTCACTGTCTTCTTTGTCGAATTCGTCCCAGCTCAGCATGACGTGTCGTCTCCTGCGTGAGGGCCTGTCGCCCGTGTGAAACCTGATTGGTTGGTTTTTCACACGGTCGTACAGACCGCGTTGGATCTAAAGGAATCGTTCTTTGCAGCAGCTAAACGCAGGCATCAAACAGAATTTTGTACGGGTTTCCGAGAGCCTCTGACGGGCGCAATCAGTGTTGGACACTGCTGCGGGGCTTCAGAATGGCTTTTGATCCCTGTAAGGGAATATTGCTGACCCGATTAGGGCGGCATTATAGGGAAAAAATTGTGCTCGTGGGGGAGGGCGAAAGCGCGCAGGGCGGTCGAGCGGGAGGGCGATTTGAGTCGGAGCGAGGGTTTACAGGGCTTTCGCGGATGTTGGCCCGTGAGAATTTTTTTTGATTAATTTTTTCGTCAGGCTTTGGTTGCTCAAGAAATGAGCAAAAAACCGCGTTTTTCACTATATCTTGTGTTTTGCAAGCCTTTTGCACGACTCCAGACACAACTGAGCCCGACCGAAGTCGGGCTGGAATCGACCCTCAAAGTTGCGCTGAGAGATCCAATTCGGTGCAGTCTCGAATCATCAATTGGTGCAGCCGTTGCCCATGACGCTGTAACGCAGGATGTGGCGCTGACCTTTGGAGTCGTCGTACTCCATTTTTGCCGGTACTACTTCGCAGACGTTCGGAATTTCACTCATCGATACAACGTTGGCGATGTCCAGGTGGGTCGAGTAAGTGTATTCCTCGATAACCGGTTGTTGCTGGGCGACATCAGTCGGGACCTCATCTGCCATGGCGGTTGCGCACAGACTGCTGAGGGCCAGAACCAATAAAGCTTTCATTTCAAATTTACCTTTTTGAGGTCGAGTGGGGTCACGCAACCTTTTTAGGGTTGCGTGTGGAACTTCATCGTTTGCGGTTGTTACTTGAGAGCTGGATTAACGGCCTTCGTGGGGGCTGTATCGTTGTTAATCGCGGTTGCCTTGTTGGCGAGGTGAATTTTAGGGAGTTGGGGCGGGGGTAAACAGAGCGGGTTTTGATAAACACCTTTGGCAGATTTGGTAACAATCCCCCAAATCCACCTCAATCCCCTGTAGGAGCTGCCGAAGGCTGCGATCTTTTGATCTTGCACCTAAAGATCAAAGTCAAAAGATCGCAGCCTTCGGCAGCTCCTACAGGGGGGGTGTGGGTGGGGGAGGGGTTGTTACTACCATCGTCGAATGGTTCTATGGGGCCGGCCCGGCTACAACGGGGTCATACAAAAACAACTATTACACCGAGGTAGGAAAGATGAGTGCGGCTTCTCTGTATCCCGTTCGTCCCGAGGTTCTGGCTAACACGCTGACTGACGAGGCGACCTACAAAGCCATGTACCAGCAGTCGGTCGTCAACCCTGACGGTTTCTGGCGCGAGCAAGCTCAGCGTCTCGACTGGATCAAACCTTTCACCACGGTGAAACAGACTTCCTTCGACGATCACCATGTCGACATCAAGTGGTTTGCCGACGGCACCCTCAACGTTTCCTACAACTGCCTCGACCGCCATCTGGCCGAGCGCGGCGATCAAGTCGCGATCATCTGGGAAGGCGACGATCCTTCCGAGAGCCGCAACATCACCTACCGCGAACTGCACGAACAAGTGTGCAAACTGGCCAACGCCCTGCGTGGTCAGGACGTACACCGCGGCGACGTGGTGACCATTTATATGCCGATGATTCCCGAAGCCGTGGTCGCCATGCTGGCCTGCACCCGGATCGGCGCGATTCACTCGGTGGTGTTCGGTGGTTTCTCGCCGGAAGCCCTGGCCGGTCGCATCATCGACTGCAAATCGAAAGTGGTGATCACCGCTGACGAAGGCATTCGCGCCGGCAAGAAGATTTCCCTCAAGGCCAACGTCGACGACGCGCTGACCAACCCGGAAACCAGCAGCATCCAGAAAGTCATCGTCTGCAAGCGCACCGGTGGCGACATCAAGTGGAACCAGCATCGCGACATCTGGTACGAAGACCTGATGAAAGTGGCGGGCACTGTTTGCGCGCCGAAAGAGATGGGCGCCGAAGAAGCACTGTTCATCCTTTATACCTCCGGCTCGACTGGCAAGCCGAAGGGCGTGCAGCACACCACTGGCGGTTATCTGCTGTACGCGGCGATGACCCATGAGCGCGTGTTCGACTACCGTCCGGGCGAGGTTTACTGGTGCACCGCCGACGTCGGCTGGGTCACCGGCCACAGCTACATTGTCTACGGCCCGCTGGCCAACGGCGCGACCACGCTGCTGTTCGAAGGCGTGCCGAACTACCCGGACATCACCCGGGTGGCGAAGATCGTCGACAAGCACAAGGTCAACATCCTCTACACCGCACCGACCGCGATCCGCGCGATGATGGCTTCGGGGCAAGCCGCTGTTGAAGGCGCGGATGGCAGCAGCCTGCGTCTGCTCGGTTCGGTCGGCGAGCCGATCAACCCGGAAGCCTGGGACTGGTACTACAAGAATGTCGGCAAGTCGCGTTGCCCGATCGTTGATACCTGGTGGCAGACCGAAACCGGCGGCAACATGATGAGCCCGCTGCCGGGTGCTCATGCGCTGAAGCCGGGTTCGGCGGCGCGTCCGTTCTTCGGTGTGGTGCCGGCGCTGGTCGACAACCTCGGTAACATTATTGAGGGCGAGGCTGAAGGCAATCTGGTGATTCTCGATTCGTGGCCGGGCCAGGCGCGCACGCTGTATGGCGATCACGATCGTTTTGTTGATACCTACTTCAAGACTTTCCGTGGCATGTACTTCACCGGTGACGGCGCGCGCCGTGATGCTGATGGTTACTACTGGATCACCGGGCGTGTCGATGACGTGCTCAACGTGTCCGGCCACCGTATGGGCACGGCCGAGATCGAGAGCGCGATGGTTGCGCATCCGAAAGTCGCTGAGGCGGCGGTGGTGGGTGTGCCGCATGACATCAAGGGGCAGGGCATTTATGTCTATGTCACGTTGAAGAATGGCGAGGAACCGACCGAGCAGCTGCGTCTGGAGCTGAAGAACTGGGTGCGTAAAGAGATCGGGCCGATTGCTTCGCCGGATGTGATCCAGTGGGCGCCGGGGCTGCCGAAGACGCGTTCGGGCAAGATCATGCGCCGGATTCTGCGCAAGATTGCCACGGCGGAATACGACGGGTTGGGGGATATCTCGACGCTGGCGGATCCGGGTGTGGTGCAGCATTTGATTGATACGCACAAGACGATGAATGTTGCTTAAGTAATGATCCACAGAAGCCCTGTCCGGTGATACCGGGCGGGGCTTTTTTGTGTCTGGAGGTTTTGGGGTGATCGGACCGGCCTCATCGCTGGCAAGCCAGCTCCCACAGGTTTTGTGGTGTGTTGGCAGTTTGTGGTCCTGCGCGGATTTGGGTTGATAGGGCTGGCCTCATCGCCAGCAGGCTAGCTCCCACAGTTTTTGTGGTGTGGCGGAAATTTCAGCTTCGCCGCATATCCCTGTGGGAGCTGGCTTGCCAGCGATAGCAATCTGTCAGGCAACTGTGTAGTCCACTGTCGGAACACAAGACCACCCAACCAATAATTATCGACCTGCGCCGTAAGCCGTTTCCCACTGTTACCCGCCGCCTTCTACGTAACCGAATGTGTAACCGCCCGCCCCGCGACGGGGCAAAGGGAAACGCATCGCCCCGTTTTAGAGCCTCCAAACCCCCAGTGAAAAATAAGACACAACGCTGCGCTTGCCGGATTAGAAGGGTTTGCGAATAATAGGCCCGCAATTTGCAGCATAGATCGGTTCACTGTCTTTCGCTCTTGCATGAAATTGCGGGGCTGTCAATGTGCCAAAGTCGCTTTCTCTGTGCATCTGTAATTAGTTGTCGCATTGAAGAAATATCGGCTTCCGGCCTGTCGTTAGAATGCCGATCACTCGCTCATCGTGGCTGATGTTGAAACCTCCCCAGGTTTCGACGGGAAATTTCCCACCGATGCAGCAACCGATTTCCCGATTCACCCATTCGCATATTGGGCTGTCGCTCACTCTGCCGTTTTTGCCCTTTACCGATGGAGTCCCGAGATGAAGAAACTTGTGCTGCTTGGCGCCCTGGCACTGTCCGTGCTGTCGCTGAATGCCTTCGCTGACGAAAAACCTCTGAAGATCGGTATCGAAGCGGCTTACCCTCCGTTCGCTTCGAAAGCACCGGACGGCAGCATCGTTGGTTTCGACTACGACATCGGCAACGCTCTGTGCGAGCAGATGCAGGTCAAGTGTGTGTGGGTCGAGCAAGAGTTCGACGGTCTGATCCCGGCACTGAAAGTGCGCAAGATCGACGCGATCCTGTCGTCGATGTCGATCACTGAAGATCGCAAGAAGTCGGTCGACTTCACCAACAAGTACTACAACACCCCGGCACGTCTGGTCATGAAGGCCGGCACTCAGGTCAGCGAAAACCTGAGCGAGCTGAAGGGCAAGAACATTGGCGTACAACGTGGTTCGATCCACGAGCGTTTCGCCCGCGAAGTCCTCGCGCCACTGGGTGCAGAGATCAAGCCGTACGGCTCGCAGAACGAAATCTACCTCGACGTGGCTGCCGGTCGCCTCGACGGTACCGTGGCTGACGCAACCCTGCTGGACGACGGTTTCCTGAAAACCGACGCCGGTAAAGGCTTCGCGTTCGTCGGTCCTGCGTTCACCGACGTCAAATACTTCGGCGACGGCGTAGGCATTGCAGTGCGCAAGGGCGACGCCCTGAAAGACAAGATCAACGCTGCCATCGCGGCCATCCGCGAAAACGGCAAATACAAAGCAATCCAGGACAAGTACTTCGCCTTCGATATCTACGGCAAGTAACACGTCTCTGCGACAAGTCCGAAATGGCGCAAGCAACAGGATCTCTGCGGTTTGCGCCATTTTTTCATCCCAACTTTCGAGGACTGAATCATGTTGAAAGGCTACGGGGCTGTCATCCTCGATGGCGCATGGCTGACGCTTCAGCTCGCCTTGTCGTCCATGGCTCTGGCCATCGTTCTCGGGCTGATCGGTGTCGCGTTGCGCCTGTCGCCGGTGCGCTGGCTGGCCTGGCTGGGCGATCTGTATTCCACGGTGATCCGCGGGATTCCCGATCTGGTGCTGATCCTGTTGATCTTCTACGGCGGTCAGGACTTGCTCAACCGCGTTGCGCCGCTGCTCGGCTTCAACGATTACATCGACCTGAACCCGTTGGCCGCCGGTATCGGCACCCTCGGTTTCATCTTCGGTGCGTACTTGTCGGAAACCTTCCGTGGCGCGTTCATGGCGATCCCGAAGGGCCAGGCCGAAGCGGGCATGGCGTACGGCATGAGCAGTTTTCAGGTGTTCTTCCGGGTGATGGTGCCGCAGATGATTCGCCTGGCGATTCCGGGCTTCACCAACAACTGGCTGGTACTGACCAAGGCCACCGCGCTGATTTCCGTGGTCGGTCTGCAAGACATGATGTTCAAGGCCAAGCAGGCGGCAGATGCCACCCGCGAGCCTTTCACCTTCTTCCTCGCAGTGGCGGCGATGTACCTGGTGATTACCAGTGTTTCGTTGCTGATCCTGCGTCAACTTGAGAAGCGCTACTCGGTAGGCGTAAGGGCGGCTGATCTATGATCTTCGACTACAACGTCATTTGGGAGGCCCTGCCGCTGTACCTCGGCGGCCTGCTGACCACCCTCAAACTGCTCGCGCTGTCGCTGTTTTTCGGTCTGCTCGCGGCCCTGCCGCTGGGGCTGATGCGCGTCTCGAAAAATCCGGTGGTCAACGGTGCCGCGTGGCTTTACACCTACGTGATCCGTGGCACGCCGATGCTGGTGCAACTGTTTCTGATCTACTACGGTCTGGCCCAGTTTGAAGCGGTACGCGAAAGCTTTTTGTGGCCATGGCTGTCCAGCGCAACGTTCTGCGCGTGCCTGGCCTTCGCGGTCAACACCAGCGCCTACACCGCTGAAATCATCGCCGGCAGCCTCAAAGCCACGCCGAACGGTGAGATCGAAGCGGCGAAAGCCATGGGCATGTCGCGCTTTAAATTGTACAAGCGCATCCTGCTGCCATCGGCCCTGCGCCGGGCACTGCCGCAGTACAGCAACGAAGTGATCATGATGCTGCAGACCACCAGTCTGGCGTCCATCGTGACCTTGATCGACATCACCGGCGCGGCCCGTACCGTCAACGCGCAGTACTATCTGCCGTTCGAGGCGTACATCACCGCTGGCGTTTTCTACCTCTGCCTGACGTTCATTCTGGTCAAGCTGTTCAAGTTGGCCGAGCGTCGCTGGTTGAGCTACCTCGCGCCGCGGAAGCACTGATATGGAACGCATCGACCACGTATTGCCGTGGAGCCATCTGGGCAGCGAGCGCAAGATTTCGGTGTTTCGCTTCGGGCATGGCGAGCGCAAGGCTTACATTCAGGCCAGCCTGCACGCTGATGAATTGCCGGGCATGCGCACCGCCTGGGAACTGAAAAAGCGCCTCGGCGAACTCGAAGCCAAAGGCTTGCTCAATGGGGTCATCGAGTTGGTGCCCGTTGCCAACCCGTTGGGCCTTGGGCAATTGCTGCAAGGCAATCATCAGGGGCGTTTCGAGGCAGGCAGCGGCAAGAATTTCAACCGTGATTTCGTTGAACTGAGCGCGCCGGTTGCGGCGGCTTTGGCTGACAGTCTCGGTGATGATCCGCACGCCAATGTGCGCCTGATTCGTCAGGCGATGGCCGATCATCTGGCGGCATTGCCGGAGGCGAGCAGCCAGTTGCAAGGCATGCAGCGCGTGTTGCTCAGCCATGCTTGCACCGCCGATGTGGTGCTCGATCTGCATTGTGATGCCGAAGCCGCGCTGCACATGTACGCGCTGCCGCAGCATTGGCCGCAGTGGCGTTCGCTGGCGGCGCACCTGAATGTGAAGGTTGGTTTGCTCGCGGAAGATTCCGGCGGCAGCTCGTTCGATGAAGCGTGCTCGTTGCCGTGGTTGCGTCTGTCGCGGCAGTTCCCCGATGCGCAGATTCCGCTGGCGTGCCTGGCGACGACGATTGAGCTGGGCGGTCAGGCCGACACCGGTCGCGCTGAGGCCGAGGCGTATGCTGAAGGCATTCTGGCGTTCCTCGCCGAGCAAGGTTTGATCACCGGCGAGTGGCCGAACCCGGCGCACGAAGCCTGTGAAGGCATGCCGTTCGAAGGCACCGAATTGCTCCTCGCGCCGCACCCTGGCGTGGTGAGTTTTCTGCGCAAGCCCGGCGAGTGGGTCGAGGCGGGCGACGAGATTTTTGAAGTGATTGATCCTGTGTCCGATCGGGTCAGCACGGTGTGTGCTGGTACCTCCGGGGTGCTGTTTGCCATTGAACGGCTGCGTTATGCCCAACCCGGTTTCTGGCTGGCCAAGGTGGCGGGGCGCGAAGCGCTGCGTCACGGGCGCTTGCTCAACGACTGACTGACTGTTTTTGTGAGAACCGACCGCATGTACAAACTTGAAGTCCAAGACCTGCATAAACGCTATGGCAGTCACGAAGTGCTCAAGGGCGTGTCCCTGAAAGCGGCAGCTGGCGATGTGATCAGCATCATCGGCTCCAGTGGCTCCGGCAAAAGTACTTTCCTGCGCTGCATCAACCTGCTTGAGCAGCCGCACGCGGGCAAGATTCTGCTCAACAACGAAGAGCTGAAACTGGTGGCGAACAAGGACGGCGCGCTGAAAGCCGCTGATCCGAAACAGCTGCAACGCATGCGTTCGCGCCTGTCGATGGTGTTCCAGCATTTCAACCTGTGGTCGCACATGACTGCGCTGGAAAACATCATGGAAGCGCCGGTCCACGTCCTCGGCGTGTCCAAGGCCGAAGCTCGTGAGAAAGCCGAGCACTACCTGAACAAGGTCGGCGTGGCCCATCGTAAAGACGCGTTCCCTGGGCACATGTCCGGTGGCGAACAGCAGCGTGTGGCGATTGCCCGTGCGCTGGCGATGGAGCCTGAGGTGATGCTGTTCGACGAACCGACCTCGGCGCTTGACCCGGAACTGGTGGGTGACGTGCTGAAAGTCATGCAAGCGCTGGCTCAGGAAGGTCGCACCATGGTTGTGGTGACCCACGAAATGGGCTTTGCCCGTGAAGTGTCGAACCAGTTGGTGTTCCTGCACAAAGGTGTGGTGGAAGAAAGCGGCAACCCGCGTGAAGTGCTGGTTAATCCGCAATCGGAACGTTTGCAACAATTCCTTTCGGGCAGCCTCAAGTAATTCAGGGCTGCCGGTATGCACCGGAATAGTGCATGCTTCGCAACCTGAAGGCTGGCTCCAATCCACTGTAGGAGCTGCCGAAGGCTGCGATCTTTTGATCTGTTTTTGAGGGTCAAAAGATCGCAGCCTCGTTTCACTCGTCAGCTCCTACATGGGAAAGGCATTTCATTCCGATGGTGGATCTGCGTCAGGCTCAAGATTTGTGTTCATTTACGGGCTAGCATTGGCCCATGCCTTCATCACTGTTTTTCGCTTCGGATTGCCCGCCCATGACTGCCCATCGAATTGGTTTCCTGATTTGGCCCAGCACTAAAGCGTTGACGCTGGCGCTGGCGGAGGAAGCCTTGCGTGTTGCTCAGCGGGTGCACCCGGACGTGGTTTACGAACTGTCGTTTCTGCAGGCCGAACCGCCGGCCGAAGGCGCCTGGCAACTGCCCGGTGAAGCGTGGGCCGGCAAGCTCGAAAACTTCCAGAAACTGTTCCTGCTCGCCGATGAGCCGCCGACCACGCTGGCCCCGGCGCTCAGCAGTGCGCTCAAGCAATTGGTGCGTGCCGGTACGGTCATCGGCGGTCTGTCCGCTGGTGTTTATCCGTTGGCGCAACTTGGTTTGCTCGACGGTTATCGCGCTGCCGTGCACTGGCGTTGGCAGGACGATTTCGCCGAGCGCTTCCCGAAAGTCATCGCCACCAGTCACCTGTTCGACTGGGATCGCGATCGCCTGACCGCGTGCGGCGGCATGTCTGTGCTTGATCTGTTGCTGGCGGTACTGGCCCGCGATCACGGTGCGGAACTGGCCGGCGCCGTTTCCGAAGAACTGGTGGTCGAGCGCATCCGCGAGGGTGGCGAGCGCCAGCGCATCCCGTTGCAGAACCGTCTCGGCTCCAGCCATCCGAAGCTCACCCAGGCGGTGTTGCTGATGGAAGCCAACATCGAAGAACCACTGACCACCGACGAAATCGCCCAGCATGTGTGCGTGTCCCGTCGACAGTTGGAGCGCATCTTCAAGCAATACCTCAACCGTGTGCCGAGCCAGTACTACCTGGAACTGCGCCTGAACAAGGCCCGGCAGATGTTGATGCAAACCAGCAAGTCGATCATCCAGATCGGCCTGTCGTGTGGCTTCTCCTCGGGGCCGCATTTCTCCAGCGCCTATCGCAATTTCTTCGGCGCCACGCCGCGGGAAGATCGCAACCAGCGACGCAGCAGCAGCCCGTTTGAATTGTCGTCGGTGCCGTCAGAGCGCGGGTGATCGCCGCGCGTCAGTCGGCGAAACCTACTCGTCGACTTCCGATCCGTCGGACGATGAAACCTCCATCTCTGCCTCGTTGATCGTGCTTTCGATGCCAAAGTCCATGCCGTGCTTGTTGAAGTAGGCGCGAAGGATGAGCTGGCTCTGCGCGTCGAACGGGTTGCCGCGTAAATTGATCGCCTCAGCGATCTCTCCGGGGAGTTCGAGTATATCGCTGGGCATTGCGCTGATGTGGTTTTCACTTAAATCAGCCTTGAGCAAATCCTTGAGCTGGAACAGGCCATCGGGTAGTTCACTGATGCCGGCGTTGTTGAGTATCAGATCCGTGAGCAAGGTCAGTTGCCGCAAGTCCGGTGCCAGCCCCAAGGGGTTGTAGCTCAAATCGAGCAATTCCAGATTGACCATTTCGCCCAAAGCCGCGACGTCGTGTGCGTTTAGACTGATGTTGCATTCAGTCAGGTACAGCGCGGTCAGATCACCCATTTTGAAGATTGCCTGGGGAATGTCGCCGAGTGAGAACTCGCGGATGTTCAGCGTTCTGAGCTTGGGGAAATGGTTGAGGAATTGATTGGCGCCTGTTGTCGCACCGTCTTCGCTGAGCAGCGTCAAGGTCGATACGTGACTGAAGTCCGCCGTCAATAGGGGTAAATCGCCGATGATGGTGGTCGGCAAATTGAGCTCGTACAGCGTTTCGCCCTGTTCACCGAGTTCGTCGAACTCGCTTTCCCTGCGCCAGCATTCCTCGACCAGCGTCTTGAATTCATCCCGTGCGGACTGTTCTTCTGCCAGTTCCTGGGCGGTGAAGGGGCTGTGCGTGAACGGGTTGATGTCGGGGATGTTGCCAGTCCATGCAGCCAAGTCGCTTTGCAGCGTCGAGTATTCGTTTTCCAGTCGGGTCAGTTCAAGTCGGGCATTCTCCGTGAGGCCGGGTAAGCGGTAGAAAAACTGACTGGCTTCTTTGACATTGAACAGCGAGTAAATCTGTCTTGTTCGAGCGATGTCGACCGGCTCGCTGAGCACTCCCAGGGTCTGTCCATGCTGATGAAAGTGCGCTCTGATCCGGTCACGTGTAGCGCGTGAAACAGGGTTGTGAGCAAACTCGAAACCGGACGTGGTTTCCGGTGGGTAATGAAAAAAATCCGGCGGTATTTCGCTGATCTGGTTGTTGCTGAAAATACCGGTGCTCAGCCGCGGATGATTCGACAACCCGTTCGGCAGATGGCTGATGCTGGTATCGGCCAGGTCGATGTAGGTCAGTTCGGTCATGGCTGTGATATCGGGTGTGCGTCCCAGGGGATTGCCGTAAAGATCCAATGCGCCGAGCGAGGTGAGTTTATTCAGCCTCTCTACCGCGACGTCATCGAGGCCGATGCCGCATTCAGCAAGGATCAGTTGGTGCAGATGTGGCATGGCGTCGAGGGCTTGGGGCAGTCGTGCGAGATTGAAGCTGCGGATTTCCAGATGCTGCAGTCTGGGAAACAGGTGCAGGAAAGCGTCAGTGCCTTGAGCGGCATTGCTACCTTCCAGCGAAAGATGGGTGACATGGCTGAAGTCTGCGGTGAGTGCTGGAAACTCGCCGATGACGGGGTGGGCAAAAATCAGCGATGTTCGCGCGTGAGGATCGGCCTCGTTGAACGTTGTGCGTTCGAGCCAGCAACTCAGCAGCGTTTCCTTGAATACCCGACGATCATTTTTGGCCTCGACTAAGGCTTCTGCGTCGAAGCGCATACCGGTCAAGGGATGTTGCGTCGGTGTTTGCGCGGTCCAGGTGTGCAGGTCGACACGCAGTTTCGCGAGTTCGGCAGTCAGGCGCGACAACTCGGCGAGTGGCCCGGCGGGGTGTATGGCCAGTCTTTGCATGAACGCCTGCAACTGCTCGAATGTGAACGCTGGGTTGAGCGTCATCGCCAGTTGTTCCAAGGGCGGTGCGATTGGATTGAATCGTCGGTAGGTACCGTTTCCTCCCGGCAAGCGCATGATCTGCGGGTCATAGAGGGGCTTTAGTTCGCGATGCAGCAGCAGGATATTTTTCAGCTCATCGCGGGGCAGGGCGTGATCACGGATGGCTTGCTTGAGTTTTGCACCTGCTCCGATGTGGATGCCCAGCGCATCGCGCGCGTGGTCTGGCAAGGCTTGCAATGCAGCATTGTAGAAATCAAGGGCCGCCGACAACGGTTGATCCTGTTCGTCGAAAGCCTGGTACTGACCGTCTTCGAGCAGCACCATGGTTTTGTGGAGAGTGGTATCGGTCGGGCCAATGCTGTCGCGCAGCGTGCCGTGAATGCCGTAGTCGCGAACGTCGATGCGCAAATTTTTCGGCCAGCCATGCAGACGTTCCATTGAATGCAAGGACAGGCGCTGGGTGTCCAGCGGGTTGATTGATTCCAGGTACAAACCCTCAAAAGCGCGAGCAGCGCGAACGTCCTCCAAGGCCCAGCGAGCCAGTTGCACGAGGCGCTTGGGAACCGGCATTTGTTTGAGTTGCTGACGCTCTTTGCCCGTTGCCGTGCGCAGTATTTCCCGGGCGACGCTGGTGGGCAGGCCGGGCGTTGTGTCGATGAGCTTGTGCGCCGCTGCGTCGGTGATGTGTTCAGCCGCTCGATAACGTGCTTCGAACAGGATGTTTCGGCGTTCGGCGGCGATGTTCGCCAGGGTTTTTCTCAACGCCTGAGCTCGCAGCGTAAGCCCTCTGGGAGGAAGACCGGGCTCCTCTCTGAGAAGTATCTTGAGTTCGCCCTCGTCGAGTTTCGCCAGTAGATTGGCGAGCAAATCACTTGATCCTGACGGGGAATGGCTCAGTTCAATCGCTGGCAATTGCGGGCGGCTGCTTTCCCATAGCGTCTTGCCCTGCAGATCAAGCAAGCGCAGGCTTTTAGTTTCTGGCCACGGGCAATGTTCGGTGAGCAATTGCAGTTGAGTGATTGGCTCGGCTTGTGAAAATTCTGCTGCGTGAGGGCTGTTCATCTGATCGATGAAATCGCGAATCTGCTTGTCGAGGTTGAAGCGCTTGAGGGTGTCCTCAAGCAGCGGCGGAAGCGGCTCGTGTTGCGCGTGAAATTTGCGCAGGACATCTTCGTGATAGCCGCTGCTGGCGAGCGCCTGCTCCAGTTCGCTGGGTGACAGGCTGTCGACCGTGTGGCCAATGCGTCGCAGCAGTTTGTCGCTGGACCAGGTGAGCGGGCGATCAAGCTCGGTTTGCCAGGTGCCGGTGTGGAAGTGTTCAAGCATCGGCGGGTAAGCATCGGCGCGTGTCGGGTGGTCGATGCGAAAACCTCTGGCGCCCGGATCGGATCTCACCGCAAACACTTTGTCGTCCAGTGGCAGCAGCAGTTTTCCATCGATCTGATGCAAGCCGTGTTGATCCGGCAGGGAGTCTTTGGTCAGCGAAATACCTTGTTCGTAGGGGGCTAGATCGGGTTTCCAGTAGAGTGTTTTTCCGTTCGGCGCGGTGATGGGTTTGAAGCGGTCGATAAAGCGCACGACATGCGGCGGCAGCAGGTTGCGAAACTCGCCGGCGACCAGCATGCCGCCGGCGGCGAATATGCCGAATTGCACGATCGATTCCACCGCATCCATCAGATGCAGAAAGGCTTCGGTGCGTTGCCCCTGTGCCCACTCGACAATGCCTTCGAAGGTCTCGTCAAGGAACTGATAAGCCATGTAGCCGAGCATCAGTTCACCCAGGAACGGCACGAACGGCGTGGCCACGAACGCAGCGACGGTCAGCAACGTTGTAGCGATGCTCATCAGAGCGTCCCAGAAGGCCCAGCGTACCTGCTGATCAACCAATGCCGTGGGCACGGCGAGGCTTTGTCCGTCGTTGAGTATCTTGTTCAACGCATTCTCGAATTGGTATTGCCATAGCAATGAATGAATGACGTCGGCGTGAAATTGCAGGTCGGGTTTTTCCACCGTGACTTCGCGCCAGGCGGGTCGTGGATCACCCGGTTGGTGCGCGAAATACTCAATGTGCGTGAGGCGTGCTTTGAGCGTGGAGAAGAAGCGACCGCGCTCGCTGTGAGCAATGAATTGACTGAAAAAATGCTGGTAGTCGTTGTGGCGCAACTGGCGCGTCAGTTCGGCGGCGAATGCAGCGCTGGAGGTGTATTCCTTGATCGGGTGTTCGGGGTCGTTCGGCACATAAGCAACCAGCCGGGTGACGCGTTCGCTGGTGTGCAGATCCGGCGCAAACACAATGATGCCGTGCAGTTGCGAAGACAGCAGCGACAGGCTGTGACCGCGCACTGTTTCGCCATCCAGCCGCATGCCTTGCAGGCCGTCGATCAAACCACCAATGAGGCGATAAAGATCTTCCTGTATGTCGTTGTTCATTCGGGCGTAGATCAGCGCCGATTTCAGTGCAGCCTTTTGGCTGACTTCGACATGCAAGCGCAGCGTGGCCGCCAGATTGGGCTGGTCGATGCCTAGATGTTGTTGCAAATGTTGTTGGTATTGCGCACCGAGATCGAGGCTTCGGCACAGTTTGATGAAGGTGTTTATCGACAGTGCCTGGCTGATATCCGCGAGGAGTTCAAATTGTTCGCGATCGTCTGGCTGGGTGATGAAGCAGGAATCGGAGTCAAAAGCATCCGTTTCGGTTTCATGGCTTTCGAAGTTGCGCAGTGCGGCGTCTAGCACGGACAGCGTCCAGATTCGGCTGGCGCCGGTAGAGAAGCCAAACCAAGGGTTCGTGACTGGAATGTAGAGGCGCACGAACGTGCTTTTGACGTCGAGTATCAGGCCGCATTGATCCTTGATCGCCGCTGCCAGTAACGGCGCAGCGAAGGCTTCGACGTCCTTGAGGTTGGTCAGCAGGTGATCCACCTGGTTCTGTGCCGCCCAGTGCTGGGCATTCAGCACACCTAACCGGGCGTGGTGCTGACGTGCGGAAGCCGCCAGCAGGGGCTCATGACGGGGGATTGCGCGTCGCAGGGCATGGCGTCGAAACGCCGAAGCGTTCGCCAGCCAATCAGGCGCGGCTTGGTGTAACGGCAGAAAATGCGTGTCGTTGTGCTCGGTATAGAGAGTATCGAGGCGGGCGGCAGGTTGCAGCGGTTGTGGCAGGTTCATGCGCTCATCCATTAGCGTGCGGAGAGCGCCCAGCAAAGCAGAAAAATATTTGTCATGTGCGGTACATAGTTACCGCACATTGAATTCCTCGATCAATTACCGTCGAGCCACCGCAGATCCCCTTGGGCAGTTTAAACTGCGCCTTTGCGACGCTATATGTCGCATTGCCGTAAACCCGGGAAAATCCGGGGTTTGCGCTATAAGAAGTTGTCGCTTGGCGGCAAGGCCGGGCTGAAAACTGTCCTTACAATCCTCACCAAGCTCGCCAGTTTCAGGCGAGTGCTTCTCATCAGGAGACTCCGATGTCCGTTGAGCACGCTGCGGTACAACGCGCCGATTTCGACCAGGTAATGGTTCCCAACTACGCGCCTGCCGCTTTCATTCCGGTGCGTGGCGCCGGTTCCCGTGTCTGGGATCAGGCCGGCCGCGAGCTGATCGACTTCGCCGGCGGGATTGCCGTTAACGTATTGGGCCACGCGCACCCGGCGCTGGTCGGTGCATTGACCGAGCAAGCGAACAAGTTGTGGCACGTGTCCAACGTGTTCACCAACGAGCCAGCCCTGCGCCTGGCGCACAAGCTGATCGACGCCACGTTCGCCGAGCGCGTGTTCTTCTGCAACTCCGGCGCTGAAGCCAACGAGGCCGCTTTCAAGCTGGCCCGTCGTGTTGCATTCGACCGTTTCGGCACTGAGAAGTACGAAATCATTGCCGCGCTGAACAGCTTCCACGGCCGTACGTTGTTCACCGTTAACGTCGGTGGCCAGTCGAAGTACTCCGACGGTTTCGGCCCGAAAATCACCGGCATCACCCACGTTCCTTATAACGATCTGGCCGCGCTGAAAGCGGCGGTTTCCGACAAGACCTGTGCGGTCGTGCTGGAACCGATCCAGGGCGAGGGCGGCGTGCTGCCAGCCGAATTGGCGTACCTGCAAGGTGCCCGCGAACTGTGCGACGCGAACAACGCGCTGCTGGTGTTCGACGAAGTGCAAACCGGCATGGGCCGCAGCGGCAAGCTGTTCGCCTACCAGCATTACGGCGTGACTCCGGACATCCTCACCAGCGCCAAGAGCCTGGGCGGCGGTTTCCCGATCGCGGCGATGCTGACCACCGAAGCGCTGGCCAAACACCTGGTTGTCGGCACCCACGGCACCACTTACGGCGGCAACCCGCTGGCATGCGCGGTCGCGGAAGCGGTGATCGATGTGATCAACACGCCTGAAGTGTTGAGCGGCGTAAACGCCAAGCATGACAAGTTCAAGGCGCGCCTTGAGCAGATCGGCGAGAAATATGGCCTGTTCACTCAGGTGCGTGGCCTCGGTCTGCTGATCGGTTGTGTGCTGAGCGATGCCTGGAAAGGCAAGGCCAAAGACATCTTCAACGCCGCTGAAAAAGAAGGCCTGATGATTCTGCAAGCCGGCCCGGACGTGATCCGTTTCGCCCCGAGCCTGGTGGTGGAAGACGCCGATATCGATGCCGGTCTGGATCGTTTCGAGCGCGCTGCTGCAGCACTGACGCAAGCTTGATAGACCCTTCGGCGCCTGAGTACTTGGGCGCCGAACCCAATTTTTGATATCGGGCAGATTCAACTGTCGGAGTCAGCCTTTGTGGTGAGGGGATTTATCCCCGACGGGGCGCGAAGCACCCCCAAAATCTGGGGCCGCTGCGCAGCCCATCGGGGATAAATCCCCTCGCCACAAAGAGCCGATCCCACAATGTTCGGTATTTTTTCTTCTGTGAATTGATAAGAGAAAAGGAGTGACACCATGCTGGTGATGCGCCCCGCGCAAATGGCTGATCTGGGCGAGGTACAGCGTCTGGCTGCGGACAGCCCGATTGGTGTCACTTCCTTGCCGGATGATGTGGAACGTCTGAGCGACAAAATCGCCGCGAGCGAAGCGTCGTTCTCCGCCGAAGTGAGCTTCAACGGTGAAGAGAGTTACTTCTTCGTCCTCGAGGAATCCACCACCGGCAAACTGGTCGGTTGCTCGGCAATTGTCGCGTCCGCCGGTTACTCAGAGCCGTTCTACAGCTTCCGTAACGAGACCTTCGTGCACGCCTCGCGCGAGCTGAAGATCCACAACAAAATTCACGTACTCTCGCAGTGCCACGACCTGACCGGCAACAGCTTGCTGACCAGTTTCTACGTGCAGCGCGAGCTGGTCGGTTCGCCATGGTCCGAGCTTAACTCCCGTGGTCGTCTGCTGTTCGTCGCCAGCCATCCCGAGCGTTTCGCTGACTCGGTGGTGACCGAGATCGTTGGTTACAGCGATGAGAATGGCGACTCGCCATTCTGGGATGCGATCGGTCGCAATTTCTTCGACCTCAATTACGCCGCTGCCGAGCGTCTGTGCGGGCTGAAAAGCCGTACGTTCCTCGCCGAGCTGATGCCGCATTACCCGATCTACGTGCCGCTGCTGCCGGACTCCGCCCAAGAGGCGATGGGTCAGGTGCACCCGCGTGCGCAGATCACCTTCGACATCCTGATGCGCGAAGGCTTCGAGACCGATCACTACATCGATATTTTCGACGGTGGCCCGACCCTGCATGCGCGTGTTTCGGGGATCCGTTCGATCGCCCAGAGCCGCGTGGTGCCAGTGAAGATCGGCGAGCCGGTGAAAGGTGCCGGGCGCCAGTATCTGGTGGCCAACGCGCAGTTGCAGGATTACCGCGCGGTGCTGCTGGAACTGGATTACGCGCCGGGCAAACCGGTGACTCTGGATCTGGAAGCGGCCGAAGCCTTGGGCGTCGGTGAAGGTGCCAGCGTGCGCCTGGTGGCGGTTTAACGCCTTAGCGAGTTTCACGGGTGGCGAACGCGGCCCGTTTGAGGAGATAGCATGATTGTTCGTCCCGTACGCAGCAGCGATTTAGCCGCTCTGATCGACCTGGCCCGCAGCACCGGCACCGGCCTGACTACTTTGCCGGCCAACGAAGAACGTCTGGCCCATCGGGTCGGCTGGGCCGAGAAGACCTTTCGCGGCGAAGCCGGCCGTGGCGATGCGGACTACCTGTTCGTGCTCGAAGACGATGACGGCCGCGTGGTGGGGATTTCCGCCATTGCCGGCGCTGTCGGCATGCGTGAGCCTTGGTACAACTTCCGTGTCGGCCTCACCGTCAGCGCTTCGCAAGAACTGAACATCTACCGCGAGATCCCGACGCTGTTTCTGGCCAACGACCTGACCGGTAATTCCGAGCTGTGCTCGCTGTTCCTGCACGCCGATTACCGCAGCGGTCTGAACGGCCGCATGCTGTCGAAGGCGCGGATGCTGTTCATCGCTGAATTCCCTGAATTGTTCGGCAACAAGATCATCGCCGAAATGCGCGGTGTCTCCGATGACGCCGGCCGTTCGCCGTTCTGGGAAAGCCTCGGTCGTCACTTCTTCAAGATGGAATTCAGCCAGGCCGATTACCTCACCGGCGTAGGCAACAAGGCGTTCATCGCTGAGCTGATGCCGAAATTTCCGCTGTACACCTGCTTCCTGTCCGAAGGCGCGCGTAGCGTCATCGGTCAGGTCCATCCGGACACCGAGCCGGCCTTGGCGATGCTCAAGGGTGAAGGTTTCAGCTATCAGGGTTACGTCGACATCTTCGACGCAGGTCCGGCCATCGAATGCGAAACCGGCAAGATCCGCGCGGTGCGTGACAGTGAAGCGCTGGTATTGGCCGTGGGTACGCCGGGCGACGACGCCACGCCGTTCATCATCCATAACCGCAAGCGCGAAGACTGCCGCATCACGGCTGCGCCGGCGCGTCTCGCTGCCGGTACTTTGGTGGTTGATCCGCAGACTGCCAAACGTCTTCAACTCAACGCTGGCGATCAAGTGCGCGCCGTGGCGTTGTCCGCTGCACGGGAGTCGAAATAATGAATTCGCTATACATCGCAGGTGAGTGGCTGGCCGGTCAGGGCGAAGCGTTTCAATCGCTGAACCCGGTGACCCAGCAAGTGCTGTGGTCGGGGGAGGGCGCCACCGCTGCTCAGGTTGAATCGGCTGTGCAGGCTGCGCGTCAGGCGTTTCCGGATTGGGCGCGTCGCTCGCTGGACGAACGCATCGCTGTGCTTGAGGCATTCGCCGCCGCGCTGAAAAATCACGCTGACGAACTGGCTCGCACCATCGGTGAAGAGACCGGTAAACCGCTGTGGGAATCGGCGACCGAAGTGACCAGCATGGTCAACAAGATCGCGATTTCGGTGCAGAGCTACCGCGAGCGGACCGGCGAGAAGAGCGGCCCGTTGGGTGACGCCACCGCCGTGCTGCGCCACAAGCCGCATGGCGTGGTCGCGGTGTTTGGTCCTTACAATTTCCCTGGCCATTTGCCGAACGGCCACATTGTTCCGGCATTGCTGGCGGGTAACAGCGTGCTGTTCAAGCCAAGCGAACTGACACCGAAAGTCGCCGAGTTGACGGTCAAGTGCTGGATCGAAGCCGGTCTGCCAGCGGGTGTTCTGAACCTGCTGCAAGGCGCCCGGGAAACAGGTATCGCGCTGGCCGCGAACCCGGGCATCGACGGTCTGTTCTTCACCGGTTCGAGCCGTACGGGTAATCATCTGCACCAGCAATTTGCCGGTCGTCCGGACAAGATTCTGGCGCTGGAGATGGGTGGTAACAATCCGCTGGTGGTCGATCAGGTCGCGGATCTGGATGCAGCGGTTTACACGATTATTCAGTCGGCATTCATATCTGCCGGTCAGCGTTGCACCTGTGCCCGTCGCCTGCTGGTGCCGCAAGACGCGTGGGGCGACAGCCTGTTGAAGCGGCTGGTTGAAGTCAGCGCGACCATTGAGGTTGGCGCATTCGATCAACAGCCGGCGCCGTTCATGGGCTCGGTGATTTCCCTCGGCGCGGCGAAAGCGCTGATGGACGCTCAAGAACATCTACTGGCCAACGGCGCAGTGTCGCTGCTGGAAATGACTCAGCCGCAGGCACAAGCTGCGTTGCTGACCCCGGGCATCGTTGATGTGACGGCGGTTGCCGAGCGTCCCGACGAAGAACTGTTCGGCCCGTTGCTGCAAGTGATCCGCTACGTTGATTTCGAAGCGGCGATCGCTGAGGCGAACGACACGGCTTATGGCCTGGCCGCTGGTCTGTTGTCGGATTCCGAAGCGCGTTATCAGCAGTTCTGGCTGGAAAGCCGTGCCGGCATCGTCAACTGGAACAAACAGCTGACCGGTGCTGCGAGCAGCGCGCCGTTTGGTGGTGTCGGTGCCTCGGGCAACCATCGGGCCAGCGCTTATTACGCGGCGGATTACTGCGCGTACCCGGTAGCGTCGCTGGAAACCCCGAGCCTGACTCTGCCAGCAGCCCTGACACCCGGCGTGAAGATGGTGTAACGGCCATCGCGAGCAGGCTCACTCCTACAGGATTTGGGTCGTACACAACATATGTGTTCACCACTAAACCTGTAGGAGTGAGCCTGCTCGCGATAGCCGCGACGCGGTCTGACTGAATTGTTACCTGAAGCCTATAACAACAGATTCTCGTGGAGCCTCGCTGATGAAATCCTATGAAGTCAATTTTGACGGTCTAGTGGGGCCGACCCATAACTACGGTGGTCTGTCCTACGGCAACGTTGCGTCCCAGAGCAACAGCCAGCAATCCTCGAATCCGAAGGAAGCGGCGCTGCAAGGTCTGGCGAAGATGAAAGCGCTGATGGAAATGGGCTTTCAGCAAGGCGTGCTGGCGCCGCAGGAACGTCCGGACGTGGCCGCTCTGCGCCGTCTGGGTTTCAGCGGCACCGACGCTCAGGTCATCGAGCGCGCCGCTAAAGAAGCCATGCCGCTGCTGGTCGCCAGTTGCTCGGCGTCGAGCATGTGGGTGGCCAACGCCGCCACGGTCAGCCCGAGTGCCGACACCGCTGATGGCCGCGTGCATTTCACCGCTGCCAACCTCAACTGCAAATACCACCGCAGCATCGAGCACCCGACTACCAGTCGCGTACTCGGCGCGATGTTCGCCAATCAGCAACACTTCGCTCATCACGCCGCGTTGCCGGCAGTGGCGCAGTTCGGTGACGAAGGCGCGGCCAACCACACACGTTTCTGCCGTGAGTATGGCGAGGCGGGCGTTGAGTTCTTTGTGTTCGGTCGCAGTGCGTTCGACAACCGTTTCCCGGCGCCGCAAAAGTACCCGGCACGCCAGACCCTCGAAGCCTCGCAAGCGGTTGCGCGTCTGCACGGTCTACGTGATGAAGGCGTGGTTTACGCCCAGCAGAACCCGAACGTGATCGATCAAGGCGTGTTCCACAACGACGTGATTGCCGTGGGCAATGGCGAGGTCTTGTTCTACCACGAGGACGCGTTCCTCGACACCGAGTCGATGCTGGCCGAGTTGCAAGGCAAACTGGCCAAAGTCGGCGGCAACTTCCAGTCCGTGTGTGTGCCGCGTTCGGCAGTCACCGTGGATGACGCAGTGCGTTCGTACCTGTTCAACAGCCAATTGCTCTCGCGTCCTGACGGTTCGATGCTGCTGATCGTGCCGCAAGAGTGCCAGGCCAACGAACGCGTCTGGGCTTACCTGCAAAGCCTGACCAGCTCCGGTGGCCTGATCCGCGAAGTGAAAGTCTTCGACCTCAAGCAAAGCATGCAGAACGGCGGCGGCCCGGCGTGCCTGCGACTGCGCGTCGCGCTTAACGAAACCGAACTGGCGGCGGTCAACCCAGGGGTTATCATGACGCCACCGTTGTACGGTTCGTTGACCGCATGGGTTGAAAAGCACTACCGCGACCGCCTGAGCGAAACCGATCTGGCGGACCCGCAATTGTTGCTTGAATGCCGGACGGCACTGGATGAACTGACGCAAATCCTTAAACTGGGCGCGGTTTATCCATTCCAGATCAATTGATGGCCGGCGCGTCGCCCGAACGCGGCGCGCGGCTTGTCTTACCAAGAGAGTAAAAACATGAGCGATTCCCTGCAGCTGATCCTTGAAGACACCGACGGCACGCAACTGGAAACTTCCTGCACCCGCGTTGCGGTCATGTGGCAAGGCAAAGAGCTGTGGATCCAGCAGGACGGCCGTGGCCAACTGCTGATCGGCGTCGACGTTGAAGAAGGTGACGCCGAGTACGCCAACCTGCTGCTGCGCCCATTGGCGACTAATCTGGTAAGTCTGCAATTGGAAATGGAACCGGCCGACGTTGGCGACGACGAAGACCACGTGCACGGCCCGGATTGCAACCACGACCACTAAGGAAACCGCTCTATGCTCGCCCTCGGCAAACTGCTTGAACTGACCCTCGCCGGCCGCGAACCGGCGGAGAAGACTCAACTGACTGTCGAAGGCGTGCGCATGCGCTGGTTGAGCGAAGGTGCGCTGGAAGTCCGGCCACCGCAAGCGCGCGACAATGGCCTGGACCTGCTGCTGTCGGCAGGCATCCACGGCAACGAAACAGCGCCGATCGAATTGCTTGATCGGCTGCTGCACGACATCGCTCGCGGCGATTTGAAGCCGCGTGCTCGCATTCTGTTCCTGTTCGGTAACCCGGAAGCGATTCGCAAAGGCGAGCGTTTCATCGAGCAGGACGTCAATCGGCTGTTCAACGGCCGTCATGAACAAAGCAGCGGCTCGGAAGCGCTGCGTGCTTGTGAGCTGGAACGGTTGGCGGCGAGTTTTTTCAGCCTGCCGGATCGCCAGCGCCTGCACTACGACCTGCACACGGCGATTCGCGGTTCGAAGATCGAACAGTTTGCGCTGTATCCGTGGAAGGAAGGTCGCCAGCATTCGCGCCAGGAATTGGCGCGTCTACGGGCTGCCGGGATGGAAGCGGTGCTGCTGCAGAACAAACCCTCGATCGTGTTCAGCGCTTACACCTACGACAAGCTCGGTGCCGAGGCTTTCACCCTGGAACTGGGCAAGGCGCGGCCGTTCGGGCAGAACGACGGGGTTAACGTCTCGTTGCTGGAAACCCGCCTGCAGCAGATCATTGAAGGCACTGAGCCAGAGATGGCTGAAGCGCATCTGGACGGTTTGCAGCTGTTCAGTGTGGCGCGGGAAATCATCAAGCACAGCGATGCCTTTCGCTTGAACCTGCCACAGGACGTCGAAAACTTTTCCGAGTTGGAGATGGGCTATGTGTTGGCCGAGGATCTGGCCAATACCCGCTGGATCATCGAGGAACAGGGCGCACGAATCATCTTCCCTAATCCCAAGGTCAAGAACGGCTTGCGCGCGGGCATCCTGATCGTCCCGGCCACCGACGAAAACCTCGCCTGACCTAACTGCAGGGATGGTCCACAAACTCTGGTACGCGGGCCAAACCCCGTAGGAGCTGCCGAAGGCTGCGATCTGTTGATCTTGTTGTTAAAAGATCAAAAGATCGCAGCCTCGTTTCACTCGACAGCTCCTACAGGTGATGATCGTTCCCGAGCGATGCATGGGAACGATCGTTAGAGGCTTAGACCGCTACAGCATGCGGCTCAGTACGGCGCAGTGCACGAACCTTGCGCAGCGTATCCGCGCAAGTGCGCGCCGCTTCCTGACCCTTGTGCACGAAGTGCTCAAAGAAAAACTTCTGATGCTCGTCGCCCGCATGGAAATGATGCGGCGTCAGCGAAACCGAGAACACCGGCACTTCGGTTTCCAGTTGCACTTGCATCAGGCCGCTGACCACCGACTGAGCGACGAACTCGTGACGGTAGATGCCGCCATCCACCACCAAGGCTGCGGCGACGATGCCGGCATAACGACCGGTTTTGGCCAGCAACTTGGCGTGCAGAGGCATTTCAAAAGCGCCGCCGACTTCGAAGATATCGATGTCCGATTCCTGATAACCCAGGGCGATCATTTCGGCGACGAAGCCTTTACGGCTCTGGTCGACGATTTCTTTGTGCCAGCAGGCCTGGATGAACGCAACGCGCTCGCCGTGTGGGTGTTTGCTTTTGCTGTCGATAGCGGTGGGTTGCATGTTCTGACTCCTGTTTGTGTGAAAAACAGGGCGTTATGAATCGAAAGGGATTCAAGGGTGCGCTCACGCACAACATCGCGCGGACGGCCCTTTGGCGTTAATCCCGTTCTCTCTTCATCCGGACTATGACCGTCGGCCCCGGGATCACACCGGGTCTGCTGACCTTGCCGCCGATCACCGCTTAATGCCGTGGTCGTCGCCAAGCGCTCGCGGGCTATGCGCATTGCGCGCAATTACCGCCGGTGGGGAATTGCACCCCGCCCTGAGAACGTTTTTGCCGCCCTTTCTCGGGCGGCGCAGCGTTTTTAACACAGATTTTGTGTCGGTGCATTGCGCCTTTTTGATGATTGCTATCGATTTTCCAGACGGCTTGAAACGAAAAATCCTTGCGCAAGGGTTGATTAATCTGCGCCATGACCGCAGTAATTCCACTTCGTAAAGGGATTTCCCCTGCTGAATTGAGGCCAGGTTCATGAGCGTTATCGATCTTCGCAGCGACACCGTCACCCAACCGACACCCGCCATGCTCGACGCGATGACCGCTGCGGACACCGGTGACGATGTGTACGGCGAAGACCCGACGGTCAATCGTCTGGAGGCCGAACTGGCCAAACGTCTGGGTTTTGCCGCAGCGCTGTTCGTGCCGACCGGCACCATGAGCAACCTGCTCGGGTTAATGGCGCACTGCGAGCGCGGCGACGAATACGTTGTAGGTCAGCAGGCGCACACCTACAAGTACGAGGGCGGTGGCGCGGCGGTGTTGGGTTCGATTCAGCCGCAGCCGCTTGAAGTGCAGGCCGACGGTTCGCTGGATCTGGATCAAGTCGCGGCAGCGATCAAACCGGACGACTTCCATTTCGCTCGTACCCGTTTGCTGGCGCTGGAAAACACCATGCAGGGCAAGGTATTGCCGCTGGAATATCTGGCGCGGACGCGTAAATTCACCCAAGACCATGGCCTGCAACTGCACCTCGACGGCGCGCGTCTTTACAACGCAGCGGTCAAACTCGGGGTGGATGCGCGGGATATCACCCAGCATTTCGATTCGGTATCGGTGTGCCTGTCCAAAGGCCTTGGCGCGCCGGTGGGTTCAGTGCTGTGCGGCTCCGAGCAACTGATCGGCAAGGCCCGCCGTTTGCGCAAAATGGTCGGTGGCGGCATGCGTCAGGCCGGTTTGCTGGCGGCGGCGGGGCTGTATGCGCTGGATCACAACGTCGAGCGTCTGGCGGATGACCACGCCAACGCGCAGTTTTTGGCCGACGGTCTGCGTGAAGCAGGTTTCATCGTCGAACCGGTGCAAACCAACATGGTTTATGTGCAAATGGGCGACAAGGCCGAAGCGATCAAGGCCTTTGCTGCCGAGCGCAGGATCAAGTTGAGTGCCGCCGCGCGTCTGCGTATGGTCACGCACATGGACGTCAGTCGCGCGCAAATCGAGCAAGTGATCGCGACATTCGTCGACTTTTCGCGCAAGTGACAGCGTTAGCCGTCCAATTGACCGTTTCTATCGTATAAACACGCTGTACCCCGCGCGCAGGGCCGATATAATGCGGCCCTTTGCCGTCGCTTCGTCTGTTGACGTTTCGAACAGGCCTTTGGCCGCAGCCTCCGTGGAAGAACCTAATGAAAAGCGCAGAAATCCGTGAAGCCTTCCTTCGCTTCTTCGAAGAGCAAGGCCACACCCGTGTAGCCTCCAGCTCTTTGATTCCGGGCAACGACCCAACCCTGCTGTTCACTAACGCGGGGATGAACCAGTTCAAGGACTGCTTCCTGGGCCAGGAAAAACGTGCGTACACCCGTGCGACCAGCAGCCAGAAATGCGTGCGTGCCGGTGGCAAGAACAGCGACCTGGAAAACGTCGGTTATACCGCTCGTCACCACACGTTCTTCGAAATGCTCGGTAACTTCAGTTTCGGTGACTATTTCAAGAAGGACGCGATTACTTACGCGTGGACCTTCCTGACCGGCGTTCTGCAACTGCCGAAGGAAAAACTCTGGGTCACCGTCTACGCCTCCGACGACGAAGCGTATGACATCTGGACCAAAGAAATCGGTGTGCCGGTCGAGCGCATGATCCGCATCGGCGACAACAAGGGCGCGCCATACGCTTCCGACAACTTCTGGACCATGGGCGATACCGGCCCGTGCGGCCCATGCACCGAGATTTTCTACGATCACGGCGACCACATCTGGGGCGGCCCGCCGGGCTCGCCGGAAGAAGACGGCGACCGTTACATCGAGATCTGGAACAACGTGTTCATGCAGTTCAACCGCACCGCCGATGGCGTCTTGCATCCGTTGCCAGCGCCGTCGGTCGACACCGGCATGGGCCTGGAGCGGATCAGTGCGGTGATGCAGCACGTCAATTCCAACTATGACATCGACCTGTTCAAAAACCTGTTGAAGGCTTCGGCCGAAGCGATCGGCTGCAAAAACGGCGATCAGTCTTCGCTGAAAGTCGTGTCCGACCACATCCGTTCGTGCGGCTTCCTGATTGCCGACGGCGTGCTGCCGTCCAACGAAGGTCGCGGTTATGTGCTGCGCCGGATCATCCGTCGCGCCTGCCGTCACGGTAACAAGCTGGGCGCTACTGGCAGCTTCTTCTACAAAATCGTTGCCGCACTGGTTGCCGAGATGGGCGAAGCCTTCCCGGAACTGAAAAAGCAGCAAAGCAACATCGAGCGCGTGCTCAAGGCTGAAGAAGAGCAGTTCTCCAAGACGCTGGAGCACGGCCTGAAAATTCTCGAGCAGGATCTGCTGGAACTCAAAGGCACCGTGGTGCCGGGCGACGTGGTGTTCAAACTCTACGACACCTACGGTTTCCCGATGGACCTGACCGCCGACATCGCCCGCGAGCGCAGCCTGACTGTCGATGAAGTCGGCTTCGAACGTGAGATGGAAGCCCAGCGTGTGCGTGCGCGTTCGGCCAGCTCGTTCGGTCTGGACTACAACACCTTGGTCAAGGTTGATGTGGCCACCGAGTTCACCGGTTACAAAGACACCAGCGGTTCGGCAAAAATCGTCGCTATCTATAAAGATGGCCAGTCGGTCGACGTCTTGAATGAAGGCGAAGAGGCGGTGATCGTGCTGAACCAGACGCCGTTCTACGCTGAATCCGGCGGCCAGATCGGCGACTGTGGTTATCTGCAGGCCGGCAGCGCACGTTTCGACGTACGTGACACCACCAAGACCGGCGGCGCGTTCCTGCACCACGGTGTGCTGGATTCGGGCAGCCTGACCATCGGCGCGCCAGTGGAAACCCACGTCGACGCCGAAGTGCGTCACGCCACTTCGTTGAACCACTCGGCCACGCACTTGCTGCACGCGGCACTGCGCCAGGTTCTGGGCGAGCACGTTCAGCAGAAAGGTTCGTTGGTGGATAGCCAGCGCCTGCGTTTCGACTTCAGCCACTTTGAAGCGATCAAGCCTGAGCAGATCAAAGCGCTGGAAGACATCGTCAACGCCGAGATTCGCAAGAACTCCGCGGTTGAAACCGAAGAAACCGACATCGAAACCGCGAAGAACAAAGGCGCGATGGCGCTGTTCGGCGAGAAGTACGGCGACAACGTGCGCGTGCTGAGCATGGGCGGCGATTTCTCCGTCGAGCTGTGCGGCGGTATCCACGCCAACCGTACCGGCGACATCGGCCTGCTGAAAATCATCAGCGAAGGCGGTGTGGCTTCGGGCGTGCGTCGTATCGAAGCAGTGACCGGTGCTGCAGCACTGGCGTACTTGAATGCGGCAGAAGAACAACTCAAGGAAGCGGCCAGCCTGGTCAAGGGCAGCCGCGACAACCTGATCGACAAGCTGTCGGCTGTGCTGGAGCGCAATCGCCAACTGGAGAAGCAACTCGAGCAGTTGCAAGCCAAGGCGGCGAGCGCGGCGGGCGACGATCTGTCGTCCTCGGCACTGGACGTCAAGGGCGTGAAGGTTTTGGCCGCACGTCTGGATGGTCAGGACGCCAAGGCGCTGCTGGCGCTGGTTGATCAGTTGAAGAACAAACTCGGCCGCGCAGTGATCCTGCTCGGCAGTGTCCATGAGGAAAAGGTCGTTCTGGTTGCAGGCGTAACCAAAGACCTGACTGGCCAACTCAAAGCCGGTGATTTGATGAAACAGGCTGCTGCGGCAGTGGGCGGGAAGGGCGGTGGTCGTCCGGACATGGCGCAGGGCGGCGGTGTTGATGCCGGCGCACTGGATGGCGCACTGGCGCTGACCGTTCCATTCGTCGAGCAGGGTTTATAAGACGGTCCATCGCGCTCGCAGTCTAGTGGCGGGCGCGGTGGCTGTTCGAGTGATTATTGGGCGCCCTTCATGGGCAGAGGCGGCTTTGAAATGGCTTTGATCGTACAGAAATTTGGAGGCACCTCGGTCGGTACTGTCGAGAGAATCGAGCAGGTCGCCGACAAGGTTAAGAAATTCCGCGATGCCGGCGATGACCTGGTGGTTGTGCTGTCTGCAATGAGCGGCGAAACCAACCGTCTGATCGATCTGGCCAAGCAAATCAGTGGCGATGGCCAACCGGTTCCGCGTGAGCTGGACGTGATCGTGTCCACCGGTGAGCAGGTGACGATTGCCCTGTTGGCCATGGCGCTGATCAAGCGCGGTGTGCCGGCGGTGTCGTACACCGGTAATCAGGTGCGGATCCTGACCGACAGTGCGCACAATAAAGCGCGTATCTTGCAGATTGATGACCAGAAGATTCGTGGTGATCTGAAAGCAGGTCGCGTGGTGGTTGTCGCCGGTTTCCAGGGCGTCGACGAGCACGGCAACATTACCACCCTCGGTCGTGGCGGTTCCGACACTACCGGTGTGGCATTGGCAGCTGCGTTGAAGGCTGACGAGTGCCAGATCTACACCGACGTCGATGGTGTTTACACCACCGATCCGCGCGTTGTGCCGGTCGCTCAGCGTCTGGACAAGATTACCTTCGAAGAGATGCTGGAAATGGCCAGCCTCGGTTCCAAGGTGTTGCAGATCCGTGCGGTGGAATTCGCCGGCAAGTACAACGTTCCGCTGCGCGTACTGCACAGCTTCAAGGAGGGTCCGGGCACCCTCATTACTATTGATGAAGAGGAAACCATGGAACAGCCGATCATTTCCGGCATCGCTTTCAACCGCGATGAAGCCAAGCTGACCATCCGTGGCGTGCCAGACACCCCGGGCGTGGCGTTCAAGATTCTCGGCCCGATCAGTGCCGCGAACATCGAAGTCGACATGATCGTGCAGAACGTCGCGCACGATAACACCACCGACTTCACCTTCACCGTACACCGCAACGACTATCAGGCCGCACAGACCGTGCTGGAAAATACCGCTCGCGAGATCGGTGCCCGTGAAGTGGTTGGCGACACCAAGATTGCCAAGGTCTCGATCGTCGGCGTCGGCATGCGTTCCCACGCCGGTGTGGCCAGCCGCATGTTCGAATCCCTGGCAAAAGAAAGCATCAACATCCAGATGATCTCGACTTCGGAAATCAAGGTTTCCGTAGTGATTGAAGAGAAGTACCTGGAACTGGCCGTGCGCGCCCTGCACACGGCTTTCGAACTGGATGCGCCTGCCCGTCAAGGCGAGTAATTCCAATTCTTGAAGGGCGCGGTCTGACCGCGCCCTTTATTTTTTGAATGGCGCGAGCCCTGAACTGTTCTTTTGCTCGCGCTGGTCAATACTCAGGCATGTAGGGCTACGATCGCTCCGGTTGTAGGTCGGGTGCCTTTTTTTTGCAGACTGTTGTCCCTGAACTGAATTGCGTAAGGAGAAAGGTATGCTGATTCTGACCCGTCGGTGCGCAGAAAGCCTGATTATCGGTGACGGCGAAATCACCGTGACCGTGCTCGGCGTTAAAGGAAACCAGGTGCGTATCGGCGTCAACGCCCCGAAAGAGGTTGCCGTGCACCGTGAGGAAATTTACCTGCGTATAAAGAAAGAGAAGGACGAAGAACCAAGCCATTAATTTTTATCGATTTTTATGTTTGCAAACGGGGAAAAGGTTGGTTAAGATACGCCCCGTGTTGCGGAGAGCTGGCCGAGTGGCCGAAGGCGCTCCCCTGCTAAGGGAGTACACCTCAAAAGGGTGTCGGGGGTTCGAATCCCCCGTTCTCCGCCATTATTTGCTTAGTACGTCGTAATCTGGCTTTTTCTGTAAGTTGTTGAAATTAATAGAAAAAGTGGTTGGAATAGAGATTAGACGGGCTATAATGCGGCGCAACAAATGCACTCGTAGCTCAGCTGGATAGAGTACTCGGCTACGAACCGAGCGGTCACAGGTTCGAATCCTGTCGAGTGCACCATTTAAGAGTCAGTTACAGCAATGTAAATGACTCGGCTTCAACCAGGTGTGATCTGGTCTAACAAACACAAATGCACTCGTAGCTCAGCTGGATAGAGTACTCGGCTACGAACCGAGCGGTCACAGGTTCGAATCCTGTCGAGTGCACCATTTAAGAGTTAGTTGCAGCAATGTGAATAACTTGGTTTCACCCAGTTGTGGTCTGGGCTAAAAACACAAAATGCACTCGTAGCTCAGCTGGATAGAGTACTCGGCTACGAACCGAGCGGTCACAGGTTCGAATCCTGTCGAGTGCACCATATACCGAAAAGCCCGCGTTTAACGCGGGCTTTTTGCTGTCCGGGATTTGGCTTTTTCCCTTACGCATCCTCTCTGGTCAAAATCGACTTGAGCAGAACGGCCTCGCTTGAGGTCGTATCGATAACTTGTCATCGACGTCCTGATATTGACCTTGTCCGGTTTGCCTAAAGCGCTCTCGACATCTTGTGCGCTCATCCCGGCAATGACGCGCCGATTGATGATGGCTTCGCGGCGTTGCCTGGCATCGATCACGTTACCGCATATGTGCTCTGCACCGCCGATGATGCCGGGCTCTCGACCACCGATTGTTTTTTCGTGATTCGCTTCCGGCATGATCGCTACGACGGAGCCGGGCGAGTAGGGGTGAACCTCCTGCTTCGAGAGTCGTTCGCCTTGTGCGCAACTCATTGATGTAAATGTGAGGCTGCCGTCCGCCGCTTCGCAACGATGCAAGGTTGCCGCCTCACCGTTTTGTGGCAGGTAGAGCAGACAGGACAGCAGGAAAAGAATTGGCTTTGATGGCATTCGACGTCCTCCATGACGATCTACGCTGAAGGGTAGTCGCTGCATTTTTTTACGCAGGTGTGTTTTCTTTTCAGAATGAGTCGTCGCATTTGCAAGGATCAGGACAGCGCTCAGGTTTGTTTCGCAAGCGCTTGTTTCGACCGTGATTTTTTAACGTTTAAAACCGTCAGGCGGTGTATCATTGCGCCCGTCAGCCCCGCCGGGGCTTATGGAAAACCTCCATGGACTTACCCAGTAGTTACTCAGTAAACAGTTTCACCAATCATGAATTGACTGATTGATCCTTCCGGCGTGCCCCGCTGCTGGGAGTGGAGTTCGCCTATGTCTGAAATCGAAGTAAAGAAAACACAGGAAAGCCTGCAGGATCGCCTGGCTCAAGTCGTCGAGCTGCTGCAGCGTCAACGGGTCGTCGAAGACCTCACTCACCGCCAGGAAGGCGCGCATCACGACCGGGTTGAAAACCTGGTACACCGGCAGAACCTTGTCGAGTTGCAACGCAAGCTCGATGACCTGCACTCCGCCGACGTTGCCTACATCCTTGAAGCCTTGCCGCTGGACGACCGTCTGACGCTCTGGCAATTGGTCAAGGCTGATCGCGACGGCGATATTCTTCTCGAAGTATCCGATTCCGTTCGTGAAACGCTGATCGCCGACATGGACGATCACGAACTCTTGGCTGCGGCCAAGGACATGGACGCCGACGAACTTGCTGACCTGGCCTCCGAGCTGCCGCGAGACGTCGTCCATGAGCTGATGGAGAGTCTGGATAACCAGCAGCGCGAGCGTGTCCGCTCGGCCTTGTCCTATGACGAGGAGCAGGTCGGTGCGCTGATGGACTTCGAGATGGTGACGATCCGTGAGGATGTCAGTCTCGAAGTGGTGTTGCGTTACCTGCGTCGCCTTAAAGAGCTGCCGGGCCATACCGACAAACTGTTTGTGGTGGACTACGACGGCGTGCTCAAGGGCGTGCTGCCGATCAAGCGATTGTTGGTCAATGATCCTGAGAAGCAGGTGGCCGAAGTGATGGCCAGCGATCCGGTGAGTTTCCATCCGGATGAAGATGCCTACGACGCCGCCCAGGCATTCGAGCGTTATGACTTGATTTCGGCCCCGGTGGTCGACAAGAACGGCAAGCTGATCGGCCGTCTGACCATCGACGAAATGGTCGACCTGATTCGTGAAGAGAGCGAAAACGAAGTCCTCAACATGGCGGGTCTGCGTGAAGAGGAAGATATCTTCGCCTCCGTCTGGAAGTCGCTGCGCAACCGTTGGGCCTGGCTGGCGGTCAATCTGATCACCGCATTTGTCGCTTCGCGGGTGATTGGCCTGTTTGAAGGCTCGATCGAGAAGCTGGTAGCGCTCGCGGCATTGATGCCGATTGTTGCCGGTATTGGTGGTAACTCGGGTAACCAGACGATCACCATGATCGTTCGTGCCATGGCGCTTGACCAGGTCAGCACCGGCAATACATCACGCCTCATGCGCAAGGAGCTTGCCGTTGGCTTGATCAATGGTCTGGTTTGGGGTGGTGTGATCGGTGTAGTTGCCTATCTGCTCTACGGAAGTTGGTCGTTGGGTGTGGTCATGACAGCTGCGATGACACTTAATTTGCTGCTGGCTGCATTGATGGGGGTATTGATCCCGATGACCCTGGCGAAAATGGGTCGAGATCCGGCGATGGGGGCGAGCGTAATGATCACTGCCATGACCGACAGCGGTGGCTTCTTCATCTTCCTTGGGTTAGCAACAATCTTCCTGCTCTGATTTGCTGTGTCGAGACAGCCCGCCTGATTGGCGGGCTTTTTTGTGCCTGCGAATACTTAAAATCCACGCAAAAAAAAGCCAGCAATCAAGCTGGCTTGAGGTGTTCGGTGTGGCTCAGGACGCGTCTGCTGCCATTTCGGCGTCGTGGGCAATCAAAGATACCAAAGCGTTCTGCTGGCGGTGAGACAGCTGGCGGAAGCGTTGCAGCAGCTCGCGCTCGTGTAGCGACAGCTCAGGGCTGTCCAGGCGCATGCTCAGCTCTTCGCCCAGTGCACCTTCCTGAATAAGACTCTGTTCAAGGCGCGCAATGATCTCGGAGTTCATGCTGCGATGATGATTGCGAGCCACCTCGGCAATGCGTTCACGCATTCCGTCTGGCAGACGTACGACGAACTTGTCAGCCGTACGGCTGGAATAAATTGCCTGTTTCAATGGGCGCATATATTTAACCGGTTAGTTCAGGGGAGCGGTTCTCGGGATTGGCCGCAGGATGTGTGGTAGGACAAGCATCCGCGCCAAATGGTTCAACCTGAATTGTTAAGAGGCCGGCATCATGCCTCAAAATTGCCAGATCATTGGCGTCAATTCTGTGACAAATATTGAGCTGGGTAAAGGCGTAATGCCAGCACCAATCATCAGAAATGCGGACTGGTTTGAAAACTTCGCCCTGGTTCGCACTACTGGTCGCTTCACGTTGCACATCAGTTGATGTCCGAAGACCTCAGAGCGTGCATGCTAGCGGCTTTCTATCCTTGCTCCATGTCTCTACAGGATAGTGGCAAATTGCCGATTTACTAGTGGCAGGCGTGGGCCGGAGGGCGTTTTCAGGATGGATGGCAAGCTTATTTACCTGATGGGGCCTTCCGGTTCGGGCAAGGACAGTCTGCTGGAAGCTGCGCGCGAACCATTGCGGGTGATGAACTGCGAGATCATGCGGCGGGTCATCACACGATCAGCCGAGTCCGTGGGCGAAGATGCGATCGGTGTGACGCCAGAAGAGTTTGCGCGGCGTGAGCGTGCGGGGGATTTCTCTCTCGCGTGGCAGGCGAACGGTCTTTCCTATGGGATTCCTATCGAGATGAATCGTTGGCTGGCGGCCGGGCGACATGTGCTGGTAAACGGTTCTCGCGCCAACTTGCGCCAGGCGCTTGATCGTTATCCGGCGCTGGTTCCGGTTCTGTTGACGGTAAACGATCAGGTTTTGCGTGAGCGTCTGCTTCGACGAGGTCGAGAGACGCTTGAGCAGATAGAGGCGCGTCTTGCTCGCAATGCACTGTTCAAGGACAGGCGCTCAAGCGATGGGGCAGTACATATGATCGACAACTCGGGTGATCTGGTCGACGCGGTATATCAATTGCTGGATGTGATCCGGCTTAGCGAAGCACCGGGTCAAACTTGATTTTGCGCCCGGCAACAAGAGCTAGTACAAACAATACCGAAAAGACGCCGCAAGCAATCAGGGGCAGGGTGATTTCGGCGTCCTCGAACAGCGAAAAATGCATAACGCCACTCATTAAGGCAAGGATCAGAAATCCTGCTGCTGACTTTGACATGCTGTACTCCTGAAGATATTTCAAAAAACCAGACGTTCGACCGTTTGGGTTGGCAGGGCTTGTTCGGGGGCACTGACAGCCCTTGGCGTATAGCTGCTCTTATCGCTCAGAACCGCCAGTTGAGGCTGCTTCTGCACTTGCAGATAGTGAGGCATGCGTTGGGCTACGGATTCCGGCGCGCTGCTTTCGGGAATAAAGTGAGAGCCGACGAGAATCGCCAAAGCAGCAGCGTTTGCAAGCAAGAGGGTGGTGTTCATGAGTCGGCGCTCCGATTGTTCTTCTATAGAACAGGCATAGCAGCCGTCGTGCCAACAGTCTAACTGCTGTTAAGTCCTTTAAAAACAAGGATTTGAAAGTGGTATCCGGATTATTCAGGTTGCAATCTGCAATGAAGGCTTTTTGGCGGCGTGCAAAATGCCCGGTAAATCTTCCCGCAGCATTGCAGCGCGCATGCCTACACTTAATATGCCTACGGATGACATGACAAATCGGGGCTTGGCCGTTAACATGCACGCCGTCTGTCGTGCTGCGTCTGCTCGCGACAACCTTGTGTCTCAGTAGCTCAATTGGATAGAGCATCCCCCTCCTAAGGGGAAGGTTGGCAGTTCGAACCTGCCCTGGGACACCATCTTTTGTTTGAATTCCTTTCTATTAGTAGCACTCGCCGCCTGGTGAGGTTGCTTCATGCCGTTATTTCCTTTGTTTCGCTTTATGATCCTTCGGTCTGCTTGGGATCCATCCTGCCCGTAGTCTTTCGCCTGCTCACCAGGCGCGCCTTTTCGGTGTCTGCCGCACCTCTATATAGAAAGGAGGGTGTATATAGAAAGGAGGGTGTTTTCTAAGTTTTTGAAAGAAAAGCGAAATTAACGGTTGACGGCAGATTTCAGATGTCTATAATTCGCCCCACTTCCGGCGCAGTCGAAACGGAAAACTCCTTGAGATTCAA